>JBLWSY010000018.1:0-26638 GCA_048270425.1 Oceanospirillum sp. | reverse complement strand
GCCCGCTCGGGAGGATTCGAACCTCCGACCGCCTGGTTCGTAGCCAGGTACTCTATCCAGCTGAGCTACGAGCGGGTTATCGATTACAGATAATCGAAAAAAGTGGCGGAGAAGGAGGGATTCGAACCCTCGATAGGGCTACAAACCCTATACTCCCTTAGCAGGGGAGCGCCTTCAGCCTCTCGGCCACCTCTCCAAACACGCGGCAAATAATACCACGTTTTTTTAACTTGTCTACTCTTCAATCGAAAAAATTTTAGTTATTTTCCCGATAGTTACCTCAGGAATTAGCAAACAAAAAATCTACGCATTTCCCTGAGAGTCTTCTTTCTCACGCTGGATGCGCTGATAGATCTCTTCACGGTGAACAGCAACTTCTTTTGGTGCGTTAACACCGATACGAACCTGATTACCTTTAACGCCCAGAACCGTAACGGTTACTTCGTCACCAATCATCAGAGTTTCGCCAACACGACGGGTTAAAATCAACATGGTTGAATCTCCTTATTTCCTCGGGGTACCAGAAACTATCTCGGGTAGAATCTGGCCTTTAAAAGATGGATGTAGAGGCCATCTTGTAAAAAGAGCGCATATTATGCGGTAAATTAGCTACAGCTCAACACTTTCCTGTCATATCTTTTCAGTATTTTGCTTTTAGCTGTAAAAAAATTGGCCACACTGCGCTATTTGCTTCCGTTTAATCTTACGTTAGCAGATTCAAAAAAGATTGTCGGCTAAAACTATCGAACAATTAGTCAAAACCTATTGCAGAAATCAATCACTTGCCGGAATCTGATTCACCACTGAATTTTAGCCACCCCACAAACGCAAAAAGCCTGCAGAATATGCAGGCTTTTCAGGTCTAACCAGACGTTAAGATTACTCGTCTTCTTTATCCAGACCAAATGCCGTGTGCAGCGCACGTACAGCCAGTTCCATAAACTTCTCGTCGATAACCACAGAGATCTTGATCTCAGACGTGGAAACCATGCGGATATTGATGCCTTCGTCGGACAGCACCTGGAACATTTTGGATGCAACACCAGCGTGTGAACGCATGCCCACACCCACTAAAGAAACCTTAGCGATCGCATTGTCACCAGAGATCTCGCCAGCACCCAGTTCTGCAACGACACCTTCTAAAACACCGCGGGCTTTTTTGTAATCGCCACGGCTTACAGTGAAGGTAAAGTCAGTGGTTTTACCGTCCGGAGCAACGTTCTGTACGATCATGTCCACTTCGATGTTAGCAGCGCCAATCGGGCCCAGAATCTTAGAAGCAACACCCGGAACATCCGGTGCATTCAGAACAGTCAGTTTGGCTTCATTCGCAGTGAATGCGATACCAGAGATTAATGGATCTTCCATCGCGTCAGCTTCCTCAGCAACAATCAGAGTACCCGGGCCTTGGTCGTCAAAGCTGGACAAAACCCGCAGGGGAACATTGTATTTACCGGCAAATTCCACAGAACGAATCTGCAGAACCTTAGAGCCAAGACTGGCCAGCTCCAGCATCTCTTCAACCGTAATGGTCTCCAGACGTTTTGCTTTAGAGCAAACCCGTGGATCTGTGGTGTAAACACCATCCACATCCGTAAAGATCTGGCACTCATCAGCTTTCAGAGCCGCAGCCAGAGCAACACCTGTGGTATCGGAACCACCACGTCCCAACGTGGTAATGTTGCCGTTTTCATCCGCCCCCTGGAAACCAGCAACAACCACCACACGACCTTCCTTCAGATCGTTACGGATCTTCTGATCGTCAATCTGTTTAATACGGGCTTTTGTGTGCGAGCTGTCGGTAGTAATGCTCACCTGAGGACCGGTATAGGATACCGCAGGGCAGCCTATCGTATTCAGGGTCATCGACAACAGAGCGATCGTAACCTGCTCACCGGTGGATACCAGCATATCCATTTCCCGGGGAGTCGGGTCTTCATTAATTTCATGAGCCAGCGCGATCAAGCGATTGGTTTCACCGCTCATTGCAGACACAACCACAACAACGTCGTGGCCTTCTGCACGGTAACCTTTCACTTTTTCAGCTACGGCTTTGATACGCTCGATGGAACCTACCGAGGTACCACCAAATTTTTGAACGTAAAGAGCCATTATCAGCGTTCCGTTAGGGTTTGTTTTTACCCGGCAGACCGGGTTTTTTCGGGCTTAACAGTCTTTCAGGACCCATAAAGCACAGTCCTTTCAAGACCAAGGGTACAGTTTTGCCGGACCGGAATACAATCCGCTAAACAGCAAAGCGCCCTTCGGGTCGAAGGGCGCATTTTTTATCGAATCGATAAATTATGCCAGTTTGGATTCCACCCAGGCCTGCACTGATTCCAGTGCAGCAGGCAGAGCAGCAGGATCACTGCCACCCGCCTGAGCCATATCCGGACGACCACCACCTTTGCCGCCTACCTGAGTAGCAACATGGTTGACCAGTTCGCCCGCTTTGATCTGTCCGGTCAGGTCTTTGCTGACACCAGCGATCAGGGATACTTTGTCACCGTTCACCGCCGCCAGAACCAGCGCACAGCGACCCAGTTTATTCTTCAGCTGATCCATCAGATCACGCAGAGACTTGCCATCCGCACCTTCAACATTGATGGCCAACAATTTCACATCACCGATCTCAACCGCCTGGCCCGCCAGATCAGAACCGGCGGCACTCGCCAGTTTGGCTTTCAGCTGCTCCAGCTCTTTTTCCAGCTGCTTACTGCGATCCATAGATGCCGTCAGACGCTCAACCAGTTGTTCCGGTTTGGTCTTCAACTGAGCTGCTGCCTGAGACAGCTGCGCCTCACGCTCCTGGGTGTAAGCCAGTGCTTCTGCACCTGCAACCGCTTCAACACGGCGTACGCCGGAAGCGATACCACCTTCAGAGGTGATACGGATAAAGCCGATATCACCGGTGCGCTTAGCGTGAATACCACCACACAGCTCGATGGAGAAATCGTCAGAACCCATGCTCAGCACGCGAACCTCACCGGCGTATTTCTCGCCGAACAGTGCCATAGCGCCTTTTTCTTTCGCTGCTTCCAGCGCCATCAGCTCAGTCTGAACAGGAGTGTTGGCACGAATCTGAGCGTTAACAATGGCTTCGGCCTGAGCGATCTGCTCATCGGTCATCGCTTCAAAGTGACTGAAGTCAAAACGGAAACGCTGACTGTCTACCAGAGAGCCTTTCTGCTGAACGTGCTCACCCAGTACCTGACGCAGAGCGGCATGCAGCAGGTGCGTTGCCGAGTGGTTACGGGCCGTACGATCACGCAGGTCAGCTTCAACCTGTGCCGATACGGTATCGCCTTTTGCCAGAGAACCTTCGGCCAGTACACCATGATGAACATGGGCATTAGAAGCCTTCTGAGTATCGCGCACATCAAAGCGGTTAGCGCCGTTTGTTCCAGCACTTGAAATAAGAGTACCGCAATCGCCTACCTGACCACCGGACTCAGCGTAGAAAGGCGTCTGATCCAGAACAATCACACCCTCTTCGCCGGCATTCAGGCTTTCTACTTCCTGACCGTCGCGGAACAGAGCGATGATTTTTCCTTCGCCCTGAGTCGCTTCGTAACCGGTAAATACCGTGTCCTGATCCACTTTGATCAGGCTGTTGTAATCCAGACCGAAGCTACTGCCGGCACGGGCACGCTCACGCTGGGCTTCCATCGCTGCTTCAAAGCCCGCTTCGTCCACTTCCAGATCACGTTCACGGGCGATATCTGCGGTCAGGTCCATCGGGAAGCCATAGGTGTCATACAGTTTGAACACCACATCACCCGGAATCACCTTGTCTTTCAGCTCCGCCAGATCCTGCTCCAGAATACGCAGCCCCTGCTCCAGAGTTTTGGCAAACTGCTCTTCTTCCGATTTCAGCAGACGCACGATGGTGTCTCGCTGGGTTTTCAGTTCCGGGAAGGCTTCGCCCATCTCGGCAACCAGAGCATCAACAATCTTATGGAAGAACAGGCCTTTCGCCCCCAGCTTGTTACCGTGACGGCAGGCACGACGGATAATACGACGCAGCACATAACCACGACCCTCGTTAGAAGGAATTACGCCATCGGCAATCAGGAAGCTGCAGGAACGGATGTGGTCAGCAATCACTTTCAGCGATGGATTATCGTCGTTGGCACAACCTACGGCTTCAGCTGTGGCTTTCAGCAGATTCTGGAACAGGTCAATCTCGTAGTTGGAGTGCACCTTCTGCATCACCGCACTGATACGCTCCAGACCCATACCGGTATCCACGGAAGGTGCTGGCAGCGGATGCATTTCGCCATCTGCAGTACGGTTGAATTGCATAAAGACCACGTTCCAGATCTCGATAAAGCGGTCGCCATCTTCTTCCGGAGTGCCCGGCAGGCCGCCTTCAACATCTTCACCGTGGTCGTAGAAAATTTCGGTACAAGGACCGCAAGGGCCGGTATCACCCATCGCCCAGAAGTTATCTGAAGCGTATGGCGCGCCCTTGTTATCACCGATGCGGATCATGTGTGCTTCAGGCACACCCACTTCTTTGGTCCAGATGTCATAAGCTTCATCATCGGACTCATAAACGGTGACGTAGAGTTTTTCTTTAGGAATCGCCATGTATTGCTCGGAAGTCAGAAACTCCCACGCATAGCTGATCGCATCCTGCTTGAAGTAATCACCAAAGCTGAAGTTACCCAGCATCTCAAAGAAAGTGTGGTGACGGGCAGTGTAGCCCACGTTTTCAAGGTCGTTGTGCTTACCACCGGCACGGACACACTTCTGAGAAGTGGTTGCACGGGTGTAAGGACGTTTTTCCAGACCGAGGAAACAGTCTTTAAACTGGTTCATACCTGCGTTGGTGAACAGCAGGGTTGGATCATCGGCGGGAACCAGTGAGCTACTGGATTCAATCTGATGGCCTTTTGACTTAAAGAAGTTCAAAAAAGCCTGGCGAATTTCTGCGCTTTTCATACAACTGGGTCCGTTGGCTAATGCAAATACATTGGTCGACTAAGCAGTTTAAAAGGCCTGCTCCCATGAGGAAGTGGCTGACGCTTATCCCAAACAAAAGGCCAACATTATAAGACCTAACCACAGGAAAGGTAGTATTACTTTTGGGCTGTTCGGGGATAAAAACGGTTATTTAGTCTCATAATGACACTGAAGAGATCAGGTTATCCCTTTTTGGGTGATCTTTAGCATAATACGACACGCTGAGACTCAGAAATGCGCGTTGTCGTTCTCATCACCGGGATCGATCTCATCCAGAAAACCAGACTCATCAAACCGGGCCTGCGCCCAGCGGATATTGTCTCCGGAAAACCCACGCTGATAAAGATGACGCTGCTGCTTCTGGCGGATCTTAAAGTCTCTGGAGGGCTGACGGAATTTCTTTTCCAGCTGAGACAATGCCCGCTCATTCCAGGCCTTGTCTTTTGGATCGATATACTCTTCGATCAACAGGCTATCCAGCTGGAACTGCTGCAGATACTGACGGATAAACTGCGGCCCATAGCCGCGTTCGGTACGGGCACGCACCAGCATCTCGATATAACGCTCATCGCTCTGATAGCCGGATTCCTGCAAGCGCCGCATGACGGAATTAAGCCACTGACTGCCTTGCTCATTGTCTTTATCCAGTTTACCCAGTAGTTTCTGGCGCAGCTCTTTTTCGGCATGGTCCCGGCGGGCCAGGTACTCTATCGCCATCTGAAACAGCTCAGATTCTGTTTCAGCCAGTTTTTTTGCCATGGGCACTGCCTTTTCGTTAACTATTGTTGTCAATGTTCAAAAATGCCGAGCGTGTCATATCGCCATAAGAGCTAAAGCACTAAAATTGATTGCTCTGACAAATTGTTGTCCTTTCAATAACCGACATCAACCGTAGAATGCTTTTCCTCAGTCAAGCATTCTTCAAAATGATTCAGCAAGCCTATTTGGATTCAAATAGAAAATAAGGAAAGCTTTTATGCGCCATAACCAGCAGGTGGCTCACAATATTCGCCAAATCCGGGAACAGGTTGAAGCTGCTAACAGTCAGGATGATCTGGTTAGCGTAATCGAAAACGTCGGCCGCCATCCCGGCCCTCTCGATTATAACGACAGAGCCAGCTATGGACTTGCAACCATTTTGCTGACCACCATTTTGTATGTCATTTATAACGTGGCATTTGGTCATATGAACTTCAACCCAAACATCCAATGGGTCAATGTATTGTTCAGCTACATTATCGGTTACAGCTCATATTGGGTTCCGGCTTTATTCTGCCTTTACCTGGTACTTTGGCTCGATAACAATAATAAAAAATACTTTTTGGATACGTATATTGAACAGCCAACCCTTCGGTTTGCCATTGCCGCCATCGTGCCCGCTCTCCTCCTTCACCCGATTCATGCTTGGCACTATCTTTATTGGAACCTTCTTGAAACGATTGGTTATGCCGTGGGCACTTATTTCGCGCCCGAACAAGTGGGTTACGCTATATTAGCGACTATCGTGCTTGTCATTCTCTGGCTATACCTGAGAGTTCGCAGTAACTGGCGCGAGCCGATCTCTTCACGCATATTCCTGCTGGATACGCTTTTTAATAACAACCTGAAGGATCTTAAAGATCAATGCAGCGAACGCTACCAACAACTCTCTTCGCGTTTTGCCGACTTTAAACGCGGTAATGACACCCGGGAGTTAGTCGCCTTGTTCCAGGGGCACCATAGCGGTGATGTGCATAACTTTGATTTTCAGATCTATCATTTTCATTACGTTGTTAAAACAACTTCGACGACCACAGACTCCGATGGTAATACCCGCACAACAACGACACGTAAATCCTACTACCGTCATGGTTTAGTACTACCGTTTCCTTTTGCACAAAGTCTGACGATCAGCAGTGATAGCAGCATCAAAGGTCAGGGCGAGAAATACAGCACAGCTTCAACAGTCTTCAACAATGCCTTCAGTGTTCGTGCAGGGGCTGAGATAGATGCCGCTCGCTTCCTGTCACCAGCAGTGATCGAAAAGATTTCAACACTGACCTCCCTGGTCGACAAACCGGTCGTTGAACTGAGTTTTGATAACCAGTTGTGCCTCTCTTTTAACGATCATGATCTGATCACACTTAATCGCGTTCATAGCCTGAGCAATCCTACAGAGTTTGCCAGAGAAATTTCGGGCCACGCTGATCTGCAAAAATTGGACGGTTTGCTGGATCTGATTCACGACCTGATGCGGTTGACGGACAACAATTTTGCCGGTAACACCACGCATACCTTTAATAGTCAGCCTATTGCTAACGCAGCGGAACAAACGTCCAACTGAGTTTAAAACCGTCCTGACGGACACTAAGCCGATGGAATCCCACATCACCAATCGGTCACTAACGACACACAAGTCATGAACGACACACTACAGGGAAAGCAATTATGAGCGAAAGCACACTTTTTATTCTGGCACCCATTATTCTGATCGGCATCTGGGTGGTAATGACCTACAACGCCATTATCGGTCGTTACAACGCTGTTGATCGTGCTTGGGCATCGGTTCTGACTCAGGAGCGCCAGAAGAACAAGATCATCCCCCATGTCGAACAGCTGGTGGAAGACTACAAACTGCATGAAGCTTCTGTGCTAACTGAAGTCACTAAGCTTCGTAGCTCACTGAATCAGCTATCCAGCGGCTCAGTAGACACAGACCTTCTTGCTCAGGCTGAAAAGCAAACCAATGACCTGCTGATGGGTCTACGTGTTGCAGTAGAAGCCTATCCGGAGCTGAAAGCCTCCGATACTTACCTGAAGGTCATGGCAGAAATTTCTGAACAGCAGGAGCAGATCGGTGCAGCAATCCGCATCTTCAACCAAAATGTTGAAGCTTTTAACAACGGTATTCAGATGTTCCCGGGTTCACTGGTCAACGGTATGCTGAATAAGAAGACAGCCATTAAAGCTTTCTCCGACAGCGAAGCGTCTGCAGGTTTTGAGTACAGGCCGAATCTCTGAACTGCTTTTACCGGGCTAACCAGCTATAACGGTTAAACCCGAAGCAAAAAAAACCGGTTCACCCTCATCAGGTGAACCGGTTTTTTCGTATCTTAAGATCTTGCCGAAGACCGCTAGCGTTTACTCGGCATCTTTTTCAGTCAGAGCCTTTGCTGCAGCCTGCTTATCTGCTTTTGCATCTGCAGCAGCTTTCTCTTCTTTGGCTGCCGGAGCCGTCAGCAGAAGCTCACGCAGTGCGCTGTCGATCTCGTTCATCACTTCCGGGTTATCCATCAGGAACTGAGCCGCGTTGGCTTTACCCTGACCGATTTTGTTGCCTTTATAGCTGTACCAGGCACCGGCTTTGTCCACCAGCTTGTGCTGAACACCCAGATCGATCACTTCACCGGCGTGGTAGATACCCTTGCCGTACATGATCTGGAATTCCGCCTGCTTGAACGGCGGTGATACTTTGTTTTTAACCACTTTAACGCGGGTTTCGTTACCGATGATCTCGTCACCCTGTTTTACAGAACCGGTACGACGGATATCCAGACGCACAGAGGCATAGAACTTCAATGCGTTACCACCGGTGGTGGTTTCCGGGTTACCGAACATGACGCCAATCTTCATGCGGATCTGGTTAATAAAGATCACCAGACAGTTAGCATTCTTGATGTTACCGGTAATTTTACGCAGTGCCTGAGACATCAGACGCGCCTGCAGACCCATGTGGGAATCACCCATCTCACCTTCAATCTCTGCACGAGGTGTCAGTGCCGCTACGGAGTCAACGATAACCACGTCTACCGCGTTAGAGCGAACCAGCATGTCGGTAATTTCCAGCGCCTGCTCACCGGTATCCGGCTGTGAAACCAGCATGTCATCCAGATTTACACCCAGCTTCTCTGCATAGATAGGATCCAGCGCATGCTCTGCATCAACGAAGGCACAGGTTTTACCCATCTTCTGCGCTTCAGCAATCACCTGAAGGGTCAGAGTGGTTTTACCGGAAGATTCAGGTCCGTAGATCTCAACAATACGACCAAAAGGCAGCCCGCCAATACCCAACGCAACGTCCAGACCGAGAGAGCCGGTGGATACTGCAGGAATAGCTTCACGAGGCTGTTCGCCCATGCGCATAACCGCGCCTTTACCAAACTGACGTTCAATCTGGCCTAATGCGGCAGACAGAGCTTTCTGGCGATTTTCTTGATCAGACATGACACACCTTTCGATTGAGATCCTTAAACTGCGGAATACTGTATATGAAAACAGTATAGGTGTACAGTATTCCCAGCGCCTATCTGAAACACTTTTTCAAAGTGCTTCAGAATCAAATAGATAGCGCAAAATCAGGATGATAATTAAGCTTTAAACCTCCCCCCTTTACAGGAAACTATCCCGCAAAACACTGGATAAAACCTATGTTTTGACAGATCAGGGGCAGGTTGAAACGATAGTGGCAAATTATAACGGTCTGACAGTCTGATGAAACTTTATATTGCGGAAAAACCCAGTTTAGGACGTGCAATCGCTGCGGTATTACCCAAGCCCCATAAAAAACACGAAGGTTACATCGAGGCCGCTAACGGTGACTGCGTCAGCTGGTGCATTGGCCACCTCTTAGAACAGGCTGATCCGGAAAGTTATGACCCTGCCCTGAAAAAATGGCAGCTGGACAGTCTGCCGATTATTCCCGACGAATGGCAGCTGAAGCCTAAAAGCCAGACCCGCAAACAGCTGACCGTTCTGCGCCAGCTGGTGAAAAAAGCCAGTCAGCTGGTTAACGCCGGAGACCCGGACCGAGAAGGGCAGCTGCTGGTGGACGAAGTGATCAGCTACCTGAAGCCCCCGGTAAATAAGATCAAAAACGCCCAACGGGTACTGATCAGCGACCTGACGCCTGCTGCGGTAAAAAAAGCGATTGCAAGTCCACGCGCCAACCGGGACTTTATTCCGCTGGCGACCTCGGCCCTAGCCCGTAGTCGGGCAGACTGGCTGTACGGCATCAACCTGACCCGTGCTTTCACAGTGAAAGGCCAGCAATCCGGGTATAGCGGAGTCTTGTCCGTCGGCCGGGTACAAACTCCGGTGCTGGGTCTGGTGGTACGACGGGATCAAGAGATTAACAATTTCCAACCAAAAGACTTTTATGAGGTGCTGGCTCATATTCAGCCTGTCGAAGGTGATCCCGTCAGTTTTACCGCTAAGTGGCTTCCCAGTGATGCCTGCCTGCCTCATCAGGATGAAGAAGGCCGTGTCATCAACCATAAGCTGGCCGAACATGTGGTGCAGAGCATTTTCCAGCAACCGGCCAAGGTCATCAAACTGGAAGAGAAGCAGAAAAGCGAAGCACCTCCACTGCCCTTTAATCTGTCGCAACTGCAGATCACTGCGAACAAGGCGTTTGGCCTTTCTGCCCAGCAGGTGCTGGATACCTGCCAGAGCCTGTACGAAAAGCACAATCTGATCACCTACCCCAGATCCGACAGCCGTCATTTGCCCACGGAACAATGGGGCGACCGTCATCAGGTTTTAGGCGCTATTGGCAATAATCTGGGTAACGAGCATCCGGCGGCTTTTGTTTCACAAGCCAATACAGAGCTGAAAAGCAAAGCCTGGAATAACAGTAAGGTGGATGCGCACCATGCGATTATCCCAACGGGGAAGCGTTCGGATATCAGCCGCCTTCCTGCTACCGAGCAGAAACTGTATCGCCTGATTGCCCAGTATTATCTGGCGCAGTTTTTCCCCGCGTATCGCTATCTGGCGCAAACAGCAGAGCTTGAGATTAAAGGCGGTCACTTTATCGCCAAGGCACGACAAAATCAGGACCTAGGCTGGAAGCCACTAATGAAGCAGGAACCCGAGGAGCAACACCTGCCGCCCTTCAAACAAGGCGATATGCTCTGGTGCAGCCATGGCGAATTATTGGCCAAGGAAACTCAACCGCCGAAGCACTTTACCGATGCAACCCTACTGGCTGCGATGACGGGCATCAGCCGCTTTGTGAAAGATGCAGAGATCCGCAAAATCCTGAAGGAAACCGATGGACTGGGTACGGAAGCGACCCGGGCTGGCATTATCGAGCTGTTGATAAAACGTGGCTTTATTCGTCGACAGAACAAACTCATTTTATCCACAGACTCAGGTCAGGCGCTGATCCGAAATCTGCCGGAATCCACCACCCTACCGGACAGAACCGCGCAATGGGAAAGCCAACTGGATGCCATCAGCCAGAAAGCCAAACGCTATAACGATTTTATGTTGCCCATGCTGGATGATTTGAAAGCATTGGTCGAACAGGCCAAGACCACACGCATGAGCGGACTGGCCGGCTTAAAAGGACAAAGCCCGTTTAAGAAACGGCGTAAAAGTAGCGCAACGTCAGGGGCTACCAGTAAAACAAGGACAAAAACTAAAGCCGGTAGTACAGGCTCCAGCAGAAAATATCCAAGCCGCAAACCAAAAACGACCACCTGAGTTTACGCTTATGACAGAAAAGCCAGCAGACGGGATAATTTAAGTACTGTAGTAGGCCATCGTAAGTGCAGGGAAATACAACTATTTTCAGTTTTAGAAACAAATATACAATTGAATAGTTTGATTAAGGCTAATAGCCTTGCCGCACGATAAACCCTAGAAAGGAACGGGTAAAATGAAAGCGTTAGCACTTACTCTTGCAGTTTTATTTCTTACTGGCTGCACCCACCACTCCATTTCGGACGTCTCTTTATTGGAAAATCCGAATCCGGAAATAAAACAAAATACGAAACTTAAAGACTTCCCAATGCACCTGGACGCAGAGCGAGAGTGCTATGAGACCAGAGAAGCTAATGCAATCCGCACTACTTGCTCCAACAAGGGACGGATTATCAGAACGGTCGAGTTGTTTAAAGAAAAAGGACTGAATCCAATTCCTGCTCAAGAAAATACCGATGCACCAAAAATGACAGTCAAAGTGGAAAGCATTAGTACATTTCTTGAAAGCACAACCGGCGTGATTAACATTTTAACGCTTGGCCTTAGCCCTCTGTATCATTATGACGATTACGTTGTGACCTACACAGATAAAGCGAATGATATTCACATCGAAGAAACAGTAAGAGTTTCTTCTTACAACAGCTGGTTTTCCTTGTTTATGGACAACCCTAAAGGCTTAGGTGAAGGGGATATCAAGGGGCGAGCTGAAAAGAATCTGGTTCGATCCGTCATTGAAGAAGCAAAAATTTAAATCATCCGGGCCTGCATCGGCAGGTCTTTTTTCTGCCCAATACATTAAACTCAGAGAGGTCTGAAACGGTTATTAAGAAAATTCAGCAGACGGGACAGGGCCGTATCTATCGTCTGTTCCCGAACGGCTTCACGGTTACCATCAAACAGAAAAGACTCTGCCTGAATATCATCGCCATCATCAGAATAACCACCCCAGGCGATCCAAACGGTGCCGACCGGTTTCTCCGGACTGCCTCCACCGGGCCCAGCGACACCGCTGACGGCAACAGCAAAAGAGGCCTCGCTATTGGTCACTGCGCCAGCAACCATCGCTCTTACAACAGCTTCACTGACGGCTCCGTGTTCAGCAACAACCTCAGCCGGCACATCCAGCAGGCGGCTTTTCGACTGATTGGAGTAGGTCACAAAACCAGAATCAAACCATGCAGAGCTCCCCGGAACCGCTGTTAAAGCCTGTGCGATACCGCCACCTGTGCAGGATTCCGCCGTAGCCATAAAGGCCTTCAATCGGGTTAATTGCTCAGCCAGCTTAAGAATGGTTGCACTACGTTGATTATCATTCATACCGATGCATCAGATCAGGGACTATGGAAGTGCGATAATAGGCGATTCAACGATGGCGTCAAAGAGAAGGAAATAATTGCTCTATTAGCTGGTCACGGTAACCCTCTTCAATCAGGTCATCCAGAGCAGTCTGAAGGCGCAACACTATCTCGTCCGAGGTTTCTATATTTAGCGCCAGATAGTATTGACTGGAATACAGGCGGTAAGCTCGGGTCAACTCAGAAATATCCCGGCCAACCTTTTTTGCCTGATAGTAAAAATCGATCTCATCTCCGGGAGCCAGATCATTTCTGCCAACCAGTAATTTACTCAGGTGTTGCTCTGAATGACTGTGCAGATCTAACGCGGAGCGAGAAACGCCCTTTTTCAGCAGATAATCTTCAACAGCCCCACCTCTTAAAACGCCTATTCGGTACGCATTAAGATCCGTTAAAGAGTTAATTTGGATGTCGGATCGTTGTTTGAGCCGATAAAGATAGACATTGGATTCAAAAAGAGGGCCAACCCATTTGAAATTAGGGCTTCTGGCCGCTGTTTTATTAACAACAAACAAACCGGTATCCGGTGTTCGCAATGTATTCTGATAGGCCCGCTTCCAGGGTTGAAGAGACATATCATAAGCAACATCTGCCCGAACAAAAACGGCACGAACCAGATCCGAAGCAATTCCAACAATCTGTCCGTTTTCTGAGTAATTATAGGGTTCCCAACTATCGGCGTAGAGCTTAACGGAAGCCGCATGACTGAAGCCCACGACCAAGCTCATCAAGAGTGTAAAGAGGTACAGACCTTTTCTTATCAACACGTGTTTCAGATTCATAATTCCCCAGTTTGTAGCAGGTGTCGCAACTTTAGCTCTGAAAATAGAGCCCGATAGAAGACCAGTCTCATCAATAATGCAGACACTTAAGTTATAGAACAACCAAAGAAAGGATACGAGGTGATTACTGAAGCGGTACACAAAATAATTGCACTTATCATCCCTTTGCGGATACTGGAAGCTGATTGATCCAAAACAGGATTATATTTATGTCCGGGATGACAAGGGCTCTTCAGATAGGGCTTCTAACCTTCAGCTTCACCTTTTTTCCAGCTTATTTTGCTCATGCTGCAATTACTGCTACCAGCAGCGCTCATTCTGATGCCAGCCTTACTTCAGATCTGGACCAGAGACTTAATCGACTCAACACAGATACCGCTGCAGGGAGCGCAAACCTAAGCGATGATGCCCTGCTGTTGCGGGGACAAGCCGAACTGGGCAACACCGATGCGCAGTTTAAATTGGGCTACTTATATCATGCAGGCGAAGGCGTTTCGAAGGATCTTAGTCTTGCCAGATACTGGTACAGCCTTGCCGCGGAAAAGCAGGATCCTGCGGCACTTAACAATCTGGGATTCATCTACGAACACGGCGAAGGAATCAAACCCGATATCACGAAAGCCATAGAATTTTATCGGGCAGCCGCAAACCAGAATCACCCGACCTCTCTGCTGAATCTCTCTTACCTATATGAGGTAGGTCAGGGTGTAGATAAGAACCTGAGCGAGGCCTTCTCCTTACTGGAAAAAGCGGCAAAAACAGGTTCTCCCCGGGCTGAGAATCTTTTGGGTATCGCGTACGCAGAAGGCAAGCTGACCGAAAAAGATCTCACAAAGGCATTCCTCTGGTATCAAAAATCTGCCAGGCAGCATTTCGCAGCGGCCCAGTACAATCTCGCCCAGCTTTACTATGAAGGCAAAGGGACAGAACAAGACATCAACCTTGCAATCTACTGGTTCAAAAAGTCTGCAGAACAGGGCGACGCTGACAGCATGAATCTTTTAGGTGAGATTTTTTTCTACGGTCAGGATGATATCTTACAAAAAGATTATCAGGTGGCTCTCAAATGGTACGAGGCCGCAGCAGAGAAAGGCCATCCCGATGCCTGTTTTAACGCCGGATGGCAATATTTGTTCGGCGAAGGGACAGAAGCCGACTATAAAAAAGCTCTGGGTTATCTGAAAAAAGCCGATGAGAATGATCAGACACTAGCCAGTTACTTTATTGCTCAGATTTACGAAGATGGCCTTGGAGTCACTGCCGATAGCTCGGCGGCATTTCGTTGGTATACCCGATCCGCAAATCTGGGAGATCGCAGGGCCCAGAATAATCTGGCAATTATGTATCGTCTGGGTGTCGTCACTGAAAAAGATGTCGAAAAAGCGATCTATTGGCACACGCAAGCCGCTGAGTCAGGCAATCTGATCTCTCAATCCAACCTGGGCTACATTTATCTGAACGGCGAAGATATTCCTCAGGATCTCGAAAAAGCTCTCTACTGGTTTAAACGCTCAGCTGAAGCCGGACATTTGCCGTCACAACGCAAACTGGGATGGCTTTACAGCGAAGGAGATTACGGCATTACACCCGATTATGCCAAAGCTCATTTCTGGTTTGGCAAAGCCGTCGAAAACAAAGATCCGGAATCCAAATACGGTCTTGGCTGGCTCTACGAAAACGGGTTTGGGGTTAACAGGAATTACCAGAAAGCCATTTCTTTTTATACCGAAGCCGCCACCGAAGGCAATAGCTGGGCTATGAACGACCTGGGGAATCTCTATTATCACGGCCGTGGAACGGAAAAAGACCTGCAACAGGCAAAACACTGGTACCAACAGGCGGCTGAAAAGGGCAACAATCTTGCGCTTTTCAGTCTTGCGCTCATCTACGATAACGGTGAAGGCGTTGATCAGGACTTTGACAAAGCTTTCGATCTTTACCAAAAGGCCGTTGAGAAAGGTAATGCGGATGCCACAACCAATCTGGGCCTGATGTATCTGGAAGGACGAGGAACCAAGAGCGATCCTGGGAAAGCATTCCAACTATTTCTTCAGGCCGCTGAAAAAGGAGAGATTAACGCCCAACACAATGTGGGATACATGTATCACAAGGGGCTGGGAGTGGATCAGAACCGGGACAAAGCCTTCTACTGGTACCTGAAATCTGCAGAGCAAGGAGACAAAGGGTCGATGCATATGGTGGGTTATTACGCCATGCAGGGTTGGGGTGGCCCAACAGACTATGACATGGCTTTTCGATGGACCCGACAGTCTGCCGAACAGGGCTACTCTCTGGCTGAAAACAACCTGGGATTACTTTATGAAAATGGCTGGGGAACACCAGCCGATAAAAAACAGGCCCTTATCTGGTATCGAAAAGCAGCGGAACAAGGACTGGTCATAGCCCAGCGGACACTCGGAAAAGCTTACCTGGGTAGCTTTTTGGCAGAGAAAGATCAGCAAACAGCCATATTCTGGCTTCAAAAAGCAGCGGTTCAGAAAGACTCTGAAGCCAATTATCTGCTCGGGTTAATCTATAACAAACACAAAGACCAACTGGAAAGCCATAAAAAAGCCGCACTCTACTTCAGGCAAGCTGCAGAGTCGGGGCATACCCTCGCACCAATCAAGCTCGCAAGCCTGTATTCCAGTGGTGCCGAACAAAATAACCTCCAGGCTTATTTCTGGTACTGCGTCGCGGCTGAATTACAAACCAGCGGCGCTGATTTCATTAAATTGATTTTGGGCAATGTGATAGCGGATACAGAAAGAACCAAAATACAAAAAGAAGCATCCGAATGGTTCGCTCAGCATCATCCCGGTGACTAGCTGAAAAACCCGCTTCGGTTAACCGAAGCGGGTTCATTTTGCGGTGGCGGATATTAAATCTGTGCTTATTTCAGATCAAAGCGATCCGCATTCATCACTTTCACCCAGGCTTTGACAAAATCCCGGACAAACTTCTCTTTGTTGTCATCCTGAGCATAAACCTCGGCATAGGCGCGCAGGATAGAGTTAGAGCCGAACACCAGATCAACCCGGGTTGCGGTCCACTTGGTTGCACCACTCTTACGATCAACGATGTTGTATGAGTTACGACCGGTTGGTTGCCAGGTGTAAGCCATATCCGTCAGATTGACGAAGAAGTCATTACTCAGCACGCCTACCTGATCGGTGAAAACACCATGCTGGCTACCACCATGGTTTGCTCCCAGCACTCGCATACCGCCAATCAGTACTGTCATTTCCGGGGCAGTCAGTCCCATCAGCTGGGCACGATCCAGCATCATCTCTTCCGGCTGAACCGCGTAATGCTCTTTCTGCCAGTTGCGGAAGGCATCGTGCAGTGGCTCCAGCACATCAAAGGATGCCGCATCGGTCTGGGCATCTGTTGCATCACCACGACCCGGTGCAAAAGGAACAGCGATATCAACACCGGCATCTTTAGCCGCTTTTTCCACTGCAGCAGTACCGGCAAGAACAATCAGGTCAGCCATACTGACCGGCTTACCAAAGGCGGAGCGGATCGCTTCCAGTTTGCCCAATACTTTCTGCAGACGTTCCGGTTCGTTACCTGCCCAGTCTTTCTGCGGAGCCAGACGGATACGACCACCGTTTGCACCACCGCGATAATCGGAACCCCGGAAGGTTCGGGCACTATCCCAGGCAGTCGCTACCAACTCAGACACACTCAGGCCGGAGGCCAGAATCTGCTGCTTCAGCACCGCAACGTCTGACTGATTAGGAACATATTCCGCAGCCGGAATCGGGTCCTGCCAGATCAGGTCTTCTGCCGGAACATCCGTGCCCAGATAACGGCTCTTTGGCCCCAGATCACGGTGTGTCAGCTTGAACCAGGCACGGGCAAACACATCCTCAAAGTAAGCCTGATCGTTTTTGAAGCGCTCAGAGATCTTGCGATACTCGGGGTCCATTTTCAGGGCCATATCGGCATCCGTCATCATCGGCATACAGCGGATGGAAGGATCTTCCACATCCACCGGCATATCCTCTTCTGCGATATTCACCGGCTGCCACTGATGAGCACCTGCAGGGCTCTTAGTCAGTTCCCAATCGTACTTGAACAGCAGGTCAAAGTAGCCGTTATCCCACTTGGTCGGATTTGTGGTCCAGGCACCTTCTACGCCACTGGTGACGGTATCACGACCGATGCCACGGGTTTTGTGATTGTTCCAGCCAAGACCCTGTTCATGAATATCCGCCGCTTCAGGCTCTGCACCTAAATTATCGGCATCACCATTACCGTGGGCTTTACCAACGGTGTGACCGCCTGCGGTCAGGGCAACGGTTTCCTCATCATTCATCGCCATACGTTCAAAGGTGACACGCATATCGGCAGCTGTTTTCAGCGGATCGGGCTGACCATCCACACCTTCCGGATTCACGTAGATCAAGCCCATCATCACGGCGGCTAACGGGTTTTCCAGATCACGCTGACCACTATAACGGGTTCCTTCACTACCACTCGGTGCCAGCCACTCTTTCTCCGAACCCCAGTAGGTGTCTTTTTCCGGATGCCAGATATCCGCACGACCACCGGCAAAACCAAAGGTTTTAAAGCCCATGGACTCATAAGCCATGTTACCCGCCAGAATCATAAGATCCGCCCAGGACAGCTTGTTGCCGTATTTCTGCTTGATTGGCCACAGCAGACGACGGGCTTTATCGAGATTGCCGTTATCCGGCCAACTGTTCAGTGGGGCAAAACGCTGGTTGCCGGTATTAGAACCACCGCGACCATCGGTTGTACGGTAAGAACCCGCACTGTGCCAGGCCATACGTATCATCAGACCACCATAGTGCCCCCAGTCCGCAGGCCACCATTCCTGACTCTCGGTCATCATGGATTTCAGATCCGCTTTAACCGCTTCAAGATCCAGCTTTTTGAATTCTTCGGCATAGTCAAAATCCTCACCCAGAGGGTTCGTTTTCTGATCATGCTGATGAAGAATGTCGAGATTCAGGGCGTTGGGCCACCAGGCCATAACGCTGTTACCGGATTCAGTGTTGGCACCGTGCATTACCGGGCACTTGCCACCTGAGGAGTTGCTCTGGCTCATAGGTCGTTATCCTTTTGTTGACGCTTCGCATATCGTGTTATCCAGCAACTCCCTCTGCAGCGAATTACTGAAGCATGCTAATTAAGATAGTCCTGTCTGAGACTTTGCGAAAATCACCCTTTTCTATCACTGTGATAGGTTTTGGCGATGAGGAAGGAATTATCCGGTGGAATCAGAACACGTGATCAAAATTCTCTGCCATTTCACCTGTAACCCGTTGACGCATTTCAGTAAAATGGCCGGTTCGAATTCAGCCACCTTTCGTCCGTGATTGGTCATCAAACCGCTGCCTGAAAAAGCAGCCAGAAACAGATAGGAAATGCCGTGTCCAGCGAAAAGCATACGCCGATGATGCAACAGTACTTCAGCATCAAAAAAGATCACCCGAACGAGCTTGTTTTTTATCGGATGGGAGATTTTTACGAACTGTTTTTTGATGACGCCAAAAAGGCCGCCAGTCTGCTGGATATCACGCTGACGGCGCGGGGCAAGTCCGGTGGTCAGCCGATTCCTATGGCGGGCATTCCTTTCCATGCGGCGGAGAACTATCTGGCGCGTCTGGTGCGTGGAGGCCTGTCGGTGGCGATTGCGGAGCAGATCGGGGATCCGGCCACCAGCAAAGGTCCGGTGGAACGTAAAGTGGTACGGGTACTTACCCCCGGCACGGTAAGTGATGAAGCGCTTCTGGACGAGCGCAAAGATAACCTGCTGGTTTCCCTGACCCGTCGTGGCGAGGTGTTTGGTCTGTCTGCACTGGATGTCACCAGCGGCCGCTTCACGGTGCAGGAGCTGAATGACGAATCCGCGTTATTGGCTGAGATCCAGCGCCTGGATCCGGCGGAGCTGCTGCTGGATGAAGGTGAGATGTTTGAACCTCAGATCCGCCAGCGTAAAGGGGCCCGTCAGGTACCGCCCTGGCAGTTTGATACCGAAAGCGCCACTACTCAGCTGTGCCGCCAGTTTGAAACCCGTGATCTGGCCGGTTTCGGTTGTCAGCAACTGGAAGTGGCGATCGGTGCTGCCGGTGCTCTGCTGGAATACGTTAAGGATACCCAGCGTACCGGTCTGCCCCACGTACGCGCTCTGCAGGAAGAATCCCGCGATGAGTGCATTCAGATCGATGCGGCCAGTCGTCGCAATCTGGAGATCGACACCAATCTGGGTGGCGGTACAGAAAACACTCTGGCTTCGGTGCTGGATAACACGGCAACGGCCATGGGCAGCCGTCAGCTACGCCGCTGGCTGAACCGTCCGATCCGCTGTCACGACCAACTGCATCTGCGCCAGTCCTGTGTGCAGGCGATTCAGGACAGCTTCCAATGGCAGGGCATTTACGACCATCTGAAAGCGATCGGTGATATTGAGCGTATTCTGGCCCGTGTGGCGTTACGCAGTGCCCGCCCGCGGGATCTGGCACGCCTGCGCGATGCTTTGCAGGAATTGCCGGAGCTGACGGCACTCCTGGGCAGCATTGATGAATCCGCGCTGGATCATCTGCGCGACACCATTATCGACTTCCCGGTTGAAGCAGATCTGCTGGCCCGCGCGATTATCGACAACCCTCCGGTAGTAATCCGTGATGGCGGTGTCATTGCCGAAGGTTTTGATGCCGAACTGGATGAACTGCGTCAGCTGAGCGAATACGCCGGTGATTTCCTGATCCGTCTGGAAGAGCAGGAAAAAGCCACCACGGGCCTCTCAACCCTTAAAGTGGGCTACAACCGCGTGCACGGTTATTACATCGAGATCAGCCGCGCGCAATCCGATCAGGCTCCGGCACACTATATCCGTCGCCAGACCCTGAAAAATGCTGAGCGTTTTATCACCCCGGAACTGAAAGAGTTTGAAGATAAGGTACTGAGCAGTAAATCCCGTGCGCTAACACGGGAAAAAGCACTGTACGAACAGGTGATCGAACAGCTGAACGAAAACCTGATGGGTCTGCAGAATCTGGCGGTATCCCTGTCGGAACTGGACGCACTGAACAACTTTGCCGAGCGCGCGGAAACTCTGAACTTCTCCCGCCCGACGCTGATGCGGGATAACGGCATTCTGATTGAAGGCGGCCGTCACCCAGTGGTGGAGCAGGTTTCCGATCAGCCCTTTGTACCGAACGATCTGACTTTCAGTAACGATGAGCGCATGGCGGTCATTACCGGTCCGAACATGGGCGGTAAATCGACCTATATGCGTCAGATCGCCCTGATAGTACTGCTGGCTCACACTGGCTGCTATGTACCGGCGGAGAGTGCGAAGATCGGCCCGATCGACCGTATCTTCACCCGTATCGGCTCATCGGATGATCTGGCCAGTGGCCGTTCGACCTTTATGGTGGAGATGACGGAAACCGCCAATATCCTCAACAACGCAACACCGTGCTCACTGGTGCTGATGGATGAGATCGGCCGGGGTACCAGCACCTTTGACGGCCTGTCGCTGGCCTGGGCCTGTGCGGCTCATCTGGCACAAAAACTACGGGCCTACACCCTGTTTGCCACTCACTATTTTGAATTGACCGCCCTGCCGGAACAGTTTGACGGGGTGATGAACCTGCACCTGAACGCCACCGAGCATAACGACAACATCATCTTTATGCATAAGGTACAGGAAGGCCCTGCCAGCCAGAGTTATGGTTTGCAGGTAGCAAAACTGGCCGGTATTCCAAAGGATGTGGTCGGTCAGGCCAAAGAGAAGCTGGTTCAGCTGGAACAGCAGGACAGTCAGAAAGGCGGGCAGATTCAACCAGCCTACACGCCGGTACAGAACGATCTCTTTGCCGTGGCAGAACCTGATCCGGCGCTGGAAAAACTTGAAGGAATCAGTCCTGATGACCTGACACCCCGTCAGGCCCTTGAGCTACTCTATGAACTGAAAGCGTTAGCGAAGGGGTAATCTGACATGGCCTTTGTGGTAACCGATAACTGTATTCAGTGTAAATACACCGACTGTGTGGACGTCTGTCCGGTGGATTGCTTTTATGAAGGGCCAAACTTTCTGGTGATTCATCCGGATGAGTGCATCGATTGCGCTCTGTGCGAACCGGAATGTCCGGCTAAGGCGATCTACTCGGAAGATGAACTGCCCAACGATATGCAGCACTTTGTGGAGCTGAATGAGATGCTGGCGGAACACTGGCCCAATATTTCAGAGCGTAAAGATCCAATGCCGGATGCCGAAAAGTGGGATGGCGTTGAAAGCAAACTCGATAAACTGGAAGGAATGCCGGATATCTAATCGGCGAGAAAACTGCGAGATAGCGGATAAAAAAGCGAATATCAGAACAGGTGAATCGCAGAAGGGTTCGGAAATCCTGTCACCCAGAAACATAGAAGGGCGGCCTAGCCGCCCTATGTCCCTTTGCCATCGATTCCATGACAGCGCTATCTGATCCGTGATAGCTGACTTATCCTAAGTCATCCCTGTGGCATTCCTGAACTTAATTGCATCCTGCATCCCTGTTCGCCACTGTGTTCCATTCCTGATCCTGAAGTCCTTTAACCAGTATCCTTACTGGCTTGCCGCCATTCCCTGACCGCAAAGTAACTTTAGCAAATATCCTTAATGAGAAAACCCACACAAAACAAAACTTCTTGGCTGCAGCAAAAACCATAGAACCATAACTCTATGATTTTAAAAGATATTAAATTTTATCACCCGATAGAATCACCTAAAACCCTGCGCTGTAGTGCCAATATCTCCCAGCTTTGTAGGAAATATCTTACAAGCCGAGAAGATATATGCGATATCAGCCAGTACAAGAAGAAATGCCTATAGAATCTATCAGGAGAAAAGGTCGATTATCAGCAGACCTGCAGGCAAAAGCGAAGTGCTCTATCAGAACCTGATTAGCTAAACAATGGACGGGCCAGGCTGGTTTGAATGAACCAGAATAGATTGCAAATAAGAGTCAGAAGCAAAAAGAAAAAGTAGTGAAAAGCTGAGCAAACATAAGAGGCATAAAGCGGAAGGATCACTTACCCGAAAAAGAGAAGGGCGGCCTAGCCGCCCTTTTCCCTATCCCGTCAATTCCATGACAGCGCCATCATCCTGATAGCTGACTTATCCTAAGTCATCCTTGCGGCATTCCTGAACGTTGATCGCATCCTGCATCCCTGTTCGCCACGGGTCCATTCCTGCTTCCTTAACATCCTTGGTGCCGGTTTCCTTACCGGTTGCAGCCGCTCCGTGACTGCAAGTTAACTTTAGCAAAATTCCGCAAGCGGTAAAGAGCACCTATGAGCTCAAAACCCCTCACCGCTAACCGTTAAAAAACATAACCTGCTGTTTTTAAAGATAGTTTGGTTTTTACCCTCTGATCATGAGTGTAAAATCTATGCTCTTTAGTGCTAATCTCTACTCGCTTTGTAGGATATTTCTTACAAGGCGCATCACCGTTTTTCCCATCAATAGATACAGACCATCAGCCAATAAAGAAAAACCAGCGCCTCAGCACTGGTTTTCAGATGGCTTAACAGCCCAGCCGGATCAAAGTAAATGATCAGTCATCATCTTTGATACCGATGCGATCAACTTTCTGGAATCCCCTTGGCAACTTGTTACCACGCCGACCTCGCTCTCCAAGGTAATGCTCCAGATCAGAGGGCTTCAGCTTCAGGTGAC
The DNA here is from genome assembly GCA_048270425.1 of Oceanospirillum sp. Classification (GTDB taxonomy): domain Bacteria; phylum Pseudomonadota; class Gammaproteobacteria; order Pseudomonadales; family Halomonadaceae; genus Oceanospirillum. The sequence goes on along the minus strand of JBLWSY010000018.1, from coordinate 3,368 downwards.
GCTTGCCCGCATAGATGGTCAAGGCATCTTCAGCTTCCATAACTAACAGATCACGAACAAACTCTTCGCGCCCCGCTGACTTTGCCGATGGAATATCGATCATCTTGTTGCCCTTGCCTTTACCCAGCACCGGCAACTGATCAAGACGAAATACCAGCAGGCGACCTTCTGTGGTAACAACAGCAACACGAACATCTTCACCTTCCGGAACGATCTGAGGCGGCAGCACTTCACAGCCTTTTGGTACGGTTAACAGGGCTTTACCCGCTTTCTTGCTGGCCAGCATATCGGCTGAATCCACGACAAAACCGTAACCTGCATCACTGGCCATCAGGAATCGGCGTTTCTCATCTGCGATCACCAGTCCCTGGAAGGTTGCACCGGATGGAGGATTGATACGCCCGGTCAAAGGTTCACCCTGACCACGGGCGGAAGGTAATGTATGCGCAGGCAGCGAGTAGCTTCGGCCGCTGCTGTCGACAAAGACAACCTGCTGATTCGATTTACCCTTACAGGCCAGATGAAAACCATCACCAGACTTGTAGCTCAGCCCTTCCGGGTCAATATCATGGCCTTTGGCAGCACGCACCCAACCTTGCTTGGATAGTACGATGGTAACCGGATCAGCACTTACCAGAGCTGTCTCATCAAGCGCTTTGGCTTCCTGACGATGTACCAAAGGCGAACGACGCAGATCACCAAACTTATCAGCATCTTCAGTCAGTTCATCTTCGATCAGTTGATTCAGTGCGCTTTCCGAGCCGAGCAGATATTCCAGTTTCTCTCGCTCTTCCTGCAGCTCATCCTGCTCACCGCGGATTTTAATCTCTTCCAGTTTTGCTAACTGACGTAAACGCAATTCCAGAATCGCTTCTGCCTGACGTTCACTCAGGCCAAAACGCTTGATCAACTCCTGCTTGGGTTCATCCTGAGTACGGATAATATCGATCACTTCGTCGATATTCAGATAGGCGATCAGCAAACCTTCCAACAGGTGCAGACGGTCTTTCACCTTCTCAAGGCGATACTCTAGACGGCGCTTGACCGTAGCACGACGGAAGTTAAGCCACTCGCCCAGAATCTGAACCAGACCTTTAACCTGAGGACGACCATCGGTACCGATCATATTCAGGTTAACACGATAGCTTTTCTCCAGATCAGTAGTGGCAAACAGGTGTGCCATCATAGCTTCAGTATCGACACGGTTGGAGCGGGGCACGATCACAAGACGGGTCGGATTTTCGTGATCTGACTCATCACGCAAATCTACCACCATTGGCAGTTTTTTAGCCTGCATCTGGGCAGCAATCTGTTCCAGCACCTTGGCTCCGGAAACCTGGTGCGGCAAGGCCGTAATCACCACATCACCATCTTCAATCTGATAGATCGCCCGCATTTTGAGACTGCCCTTGCCAGACTCGTACAGTTTACGAATCTCAGCTTCTGGGGTGATTATCTCAGCATCTGTCGGATAATCCGGCGCCTTAACAAAGCGCATCAGGTCAACGATATTTGCCGTCGGATTATTCAGCAGGTGAATCGCAGCCTGGGCGACTTCATTAAGGTTATGGGGCGGAATATCCGTTGCCATCCCGACAGCAATACCGGTTGATCCGTTCAGCAACACATGAGGCACACGGCTTGGCAATACAGCGGGTTCATTCAGAGTACCGTCAAAATTCGGTAACCAATCTGCGGTGCCCTGGCCCAGCTCAGCCAGCAGAAGTTCAGCAAACTTAGCCAGTTTAGCTTCGGTGTAACGCATCGCTGCAAAAGATTTAGGATCATCCGGTGAGCCCCAGTTACCCTGACCATCGACCAGCGGATAACGATAGGAAAACGGCTGCGCCATCAGTACCATGGCTTCATAGCAGGCACTATCACCGTGTGGATGGAATTTACCCAGAACGTCACCTACGGTACGAGCAGATTTTTTATGCTTGGCGCTGGCTTTCAGTCCCAGCTCAGACATCGCATAGATAATGCGGCGTTGTACCGGTTTCAGGCCATCGCCAATATGGGGTAATGCACGATCAAGAATCACGTACATAGAGTAATCAAGATAGGCTTTTTCGGTGTACTGCTTGAGCGATATCTGCTCAATGCCATCGAAGCCCGGACCTACAGGGTTAATTGGTGCGCTCATCCGATTCGGTAATCCATTGATTGTTCACACGGAAAAAATTTTACCCAAGTCTAACCAACATCTGTTTATCTTTACAGGGTTCATATCAAAGGGAGAAAAATTTCTATCTGTTGCAGTACACATTAATTAAGAGATTAAGAATGATCCAAAGCTGCCGATAAAGTAAATCTACTCAGTTGATTCAATTTCTGACTATAATCAGCCAGATATGCATGCGTAATCTTTTTACCAGAGCCCATAACAATGATCCTGACCGAATATAAGTTTCGCCCTGAAAGTGACTCCCGCGCAGAGGAAAACTGTGCCGATGTGGCCAGCAAGCTAAAAACAGCCTTTGCTGAAAGCACCGATATGATTGTGATTAACAATCTTCAGGTTGAGGTTTACGACCGCCAGATCACTGTAGACCACGCTGTACTTCATACCTATGGCATCACCCTGATTAACAGTCGTATGCTGTATGGCAAAATTGAGGTGAACTACCGCGGAGAGTGGTCCCGGAGTGTTAAGGGGCGGGATCTGCCAATGGAAAACCCGATCGATCTCTACAAGCATGTCAGTAAAGCGCTGCGGGATGATCTGGTCAAACACGTTGAAACGATCCTGAGTAAACACAATGGTGTTCAGAAAAACTTTGATGGCATGCCGATTGAACTGCTCTTCATTCAGGCACCTAAAAGCGGTCTGCAGGGCAATGGCATCAACTCATCTGCAATTCTGTTTTCCGAACAGCTGACGCAAACCATCACCCGTCACTTTAATTCTTACAAAAAACGGGTTTATCAGCAGTTTGGCGGTATGGATGTGTTCCGCTTTATCTCTTCGGATATGTTCGCTTGTGCAGATTATCTGGTGGGAAATGAGATTGATCGTGACAGCTATCCTATTGCCCAGCCGGATCAGACAATTGCAGGTCCTAATCAACCGGCGCGAGCTGCAAGGCGTATCATTGTGCGCACTAAACAGCGAGGCGGTGGTCCTGGTGTTATCAAAGGTCGGACTATCAAACCCAGCCGAAAAAAACTGACAGAAACCTCTCCGGAAGAGTCCGAGTAAAACGCGGCATCTGCTCCGCTCGAACGCTTTCCTTCACAATGAAAAAAGAGCCGGTCAGATAATCTGACCGGCTCTTTTTTTATATCGTATGTCCCGTCCTGAATAAGGTTGACACATTTTCTATCCTAAACTGGAGAAATGTGATGACCACTTATCTGAAGCGTAC
>JBLWSY010000017.1:0-93675 GCA_048270425.1 Oceanospirillum sp. | reverse complement strand
CCTGAGTCCAGTTGAATATCGAACTCAGGCCATGGCAGCCGGATAAATAAAGTGTCCAACTTTATGGGGTCACTTCATGAAGCGAGGCATTTTTGTTTTGTGCCAGTCGGATACTGATGTCGCCTGACTATTACTGCGACGGCCTTTTTAGCCTCGCGATAGCTTTACCAGTCCCGAGATAGCCCTGCGTATTTATACGCGGCCACTGAACTTACGTTCTTCGACGTTAACCTTAATGCGGTCACCGGCAGAGATATGCTCAGGCACCTGTACCACAAGCCCTGTGCTCAGAGTGGCCGGCTTGGTACGGGAGGTTGCAGACTGGCCTTTAATAGAAGGGTCCGTTTCAGCAATCACCAGTTCAACCGTAGTTGGCAATTCTATAGCAACCGGATTGTCGTTCACCAGAAGTACGTAGATGCCCTGAGTCTCTTCAGTAATAAAACCTACTTCGTCCGCAATAGCTTCTTTACGCAGGGTATATGAGGTGTAGTCCTCGTTATCCATAAACACATATTCTTCGCCATCAATGTAAGACAGCATTGATGGGCGACGGAACAGGTCTGCCAGATTCAGCATGTCAGAGTCTTTAAAGGATTCATCACGCTTGGCACCGGTTACCACATCGTACATACGCATACGATAGATGCTGCCACCGGCTCGGCCCTGTGGCACAGAGCGCTCGATGTCACGGATAATCCAGACGTTGCCGTCCAGTTCAACTGCTGCGTTTCTTTTGATTTCACTTGCCTTTGGCATGTCGTCATTCCTCAGAACGGGATTAACCCTAACCTGTAAAGCAGGCAAGATTACTACATTTTGTGATCAGATCGGGAGCAGTTTTTCATCCCGGATAGCCTCTTTTTTCGGAGTATCTTATGGCGATGCCTCTCTTGTCTTTCTGTCGCTCTTCAAGGTAACGTGATCACAAATTACCCCCTGGTGGGTATATCTGAATATGGGAGGCTACGCGTATCTTTAGCCATAAATAAGATTCCGTGACGTCAGTTTAATGGCTGTAAAAAGATCCCGGCGATTGGCTTCACGAAAGAAGAGATACCTTTTTAGACGACTACTCCTACGGGAGAGAATCTGGAGTCACCCATATGACCGCACCTTCACATACCACTTCATACTATGCCGCTTCGGCAAATGATAAATCCCTGCGTCCTGAACTTCTGGGCGAGGTTACCGCTGATATCTGTGTGATCGGCGCAGGTTTTACCGGTCTGTCCAGTGCCCTGCATCTGGCAGAGCGCGGTTTTAATGTTGTTGTTCTGGAAGCGAGCCGTATTGGTTTTGGTGCTTCCGGCCGTAATGGTGGCCAGATTGTACACAGCTACAGTCGCGATATGGACTTTATCTCCCGTCACTACGGTAAAGAGACCGGTGACAAGATGGGGGCAATGGCCTTTGAAGGCGGCGAGATCATCCGTGGCTTCGTGAAGAAGTACAACATCGACTGTGACCTGAAAGATGGCGGTATCTTCGCAGCCTGCAACAGCAAGCAGATGAAAGAGCTGGAAGAGAAGAAAGCGCTGTGGGAACAACACGGTCACACCCAGCTGGAACTGCTGGATGCAAATTCTATTCAGGATCATGTTGGCACTACCCGTTATCCTGGCGGTCTGCTGGATAAATCCGGTGGTCACTTCCACCCGCTGAATCTGGTACTGGGCGAAGCCGCTGCTTTTGAATCTCTGGGCGGTACCATCTATGAAGCGTCTCCTGTGACCCGAGTAGAAGAGGGTGAAACCGCTAAGATTCATACCGCACGCGGTTGTGTAAACGCTCAGTACGTGATTGTTGCCGGTAATGCGTATCTGGGCGGTCTGATCCCTAAGCTGGAACAGAAAGCGATGCCTTGCGGTACTCAGGTAATTACCACTGAGCCTCTGACCGAAGCTCAGCAGAAAGCGCTGCTGCCAAAAGACAACTGTGTTGAAGACTGCAACTACCTGCTGGATTACTACCGTCTGTCCGGTGATGGCCGTCTGATCTACGGTGGTGGTGTAACTTACGGTGCCCGTGAGCCGGATAAGATCGAATCTCTGATCGTACCTAAAATGCTGAAAACCTTCCCTGAACTGAAAAACGTGAAGGTGGATTACGCATGGACCGGTAACTTCCTGCTGACGCTGATGCGTCTGCCTCAGTTTGGCCGTATCGGCAGCAACATCTACTACGCACAAGGCTACAGTGGCCACGGTGTAACCAGTTCTCACCTGGCGGGTCGCGTTCTGGCGGATGCGATTCAGGGTCAGGCAGAGCGTTTCGACGTGATTGCTAACCTGCCACAGTATCCGTTCCCGGGCGGTCGTATGTTCCGCGTGCCTTACACTGCAATGGGCGCGGCGTATTACAACCTACGTGACAAGCTGGGTATCTAACCTGCGTGACAAACTGGTTAGCTAACCTGCGGGACAAATTGGTTAGCTAACCCTGGCAAAAAGCCCGGTATCAGTTCCGGACGCCAAACCCTGTTAACGCGGATACCCGACAGGGTATCCGCACAAGAGCTCTGCGGTCTCCCTACCCGATAACCTCTTGGGAGCCGGTTTTAATACTAATAATGAATGTCGTGGGCCGGGAAAGCGTCCGCGGTGGATTACTGCGCTCTGTATCTATCGATTAGTAGGATGTTTTGAGGTTTGTTGAGCAATTTTCTGAACGAAAACAGATTGCTGAAAAAGCCTTAGAAAGATTCCGTTGACGAAGTGCAGGCAGAACAACACAACACCACCTGAGGCAAGAGGGACCTTCGGATCTCAGGGTATAAAAAATATAAACAGGTACATTTATGAGTAGTGAAATTGCCCATCCTATTATGGATCGAGAAGCTTCCGGTATGGGGATGCAGCGAACCCCGACTATCTGGATTACATTTTACGGTCTGATTTTTGCCGGTTTTGCTTATCTTTCAACACTGCATGTTGAAGGCGAAGCCTACGGTTTCCAAAGTGTTCTTCCCGTTTGTTTTATTCTGATTGTTGCGGCGGTAAGCCGTAAAGCCCTTGAAGCCTTGTTTGCCGGTATTGTCGCGGGCTTATTGCTGCTGGACCCGGTCAGTATTTTCAGTAGCCTGGGTGAAGTCTCCATGAATGTTGTCATGGATGAGACCATCGCTTGGATTGTGCTGGTCTGCGGCATGATGGGCGGTCTGATCAATATTCTGGAACGCGGTGGTGCAGTACTCAGCTTCGGCGATATGTTGGCCCAGCGTGTTAAAAGCAAGCGTGGCACCATGCTGACCACAGTGTCACTGGGGATTCTGGTTTTTATTGATGACTATCTGAACTCGCTGGCGGTCTCCTCATCCATGAAGAGCCTGACGGACCGCTATAAAATCTCCCGCGAGAAACTGGCCTTTCTGGTGGATTCCACTGCGGCTCCTGTTTGTATTCTGGTACCTATCTCCACCTGGGCGGTTTATTTCGCTGCGCTACTGGAAGAGAACGGTGCAGCGGCTGACGGTAAAGGCATGTCCCTTTACATGGAAGCGATTCCTTACATGGCTTACGGCTGGATCGCGTTGCTGGTGGTTTTCCTGGTGGCTTCCGGTCTGCTGGGTGATCTGGGCGCGATGAAAGATGCAGAAGCCCGTGCTCAGAATGGCCAGCCGGTGCCTGAAGGTATCGAACAGGATGGCTTTGATACCTCTCATGTTAAAGCGGTTAAACCGATTGTGGGCCTGTTTAACTTTTTGGCACCGATGGGGGTTCTGGTAGCGGCAAGTGTTTACTACGAGATCGACCTGCTACTGGGGGCGCTGGTGGCCTCTACCTTTACCATAGTACTTTATTACTGGCAGAGCTTACTGAACTTTACGCAGCTGGTTGAGTCCATGGTGGATGGTTTCCGTGTCATGCTGCACCCGATTGCCACTGTCTGTGCGGGTTTTATGCTGAAAGAGGTTAACGATCAGCTGGGTATGACCACCTATATCATCGAAGCGCTGTCTCCGATCCTGACACCCGAGCTGATGCCGGCTCTGATCTTTGCCGCGATGGCTGCGGTTGTGTTCTCCACCGGTTCCAGCTGGGGCGTGTACATTATCACCCTGCCGATAGTGGTGCCTATGGCGATGACCCTGGATGTGAATATGGCGTTGGTGGTTGGCGCTCTGCTGTCCTCTTCGGCCTTTGGTAGCCACGCTTGTTTCTTTAGTGACTCTACCGTTCTGTCTGCACAGGGTTCCGGCTGTACCCCAATGCAGCACGCGATTACACAGATCCCTTACACCGTGATCGGTGCGGTTCTGTCCTTTATCAGCTTCATCATTCTGGGGTTCTGGTTAGCTTAAGCTGTTGAAAAATGACAGTCAGTTAACGGGAATACCGGGCGCGTAGCCCACTGCAATGCCTCACTGAGGCGGTTACGCCAGCTCTTAACCCGGCAACATCAAGTAAGCAGAAGCCCCTGGTCCGGCAACGGATCGGGGGTTTTTCGGGTTCAAGGGTTTCATCACGGGAGAGTAACAACGGACTCCCGCTATAACTCAAAAAGGCTTAGCACAACTTTTAGCCGCGCGGTCTGTGAGCGCATTTCAGGATAAAAGATACAGTGTGCTGGATAAGCTGTGAGCTGCAACAGCTCATCAATAAGGAAGATAATAATGACAATACGTTCGCCAAAACTGGCTTTTTTTCTGGTCTTTATGATCAGTCTGATCTGGGGAACCGAGTTTGTACTGATCGATCTGGCGGTCGCCGAAGTCCCGACTCACACTTTTAACGCGATCCGCTTTGCGATTGCGGCGCTGTCTCTGGTGCCTCTGTTGTATTTCAGCAAGGAGAAGGTGCGTCCTGATCAGATTAAAAAACTGCTGCTGACCGCTCCGGTATTGGGAGCCATGCTCTTTATCGGCTTCTATGCGCAAACCGAAGGTCTGCGTTTTACCACGGTATCCAATGCGGGCTTTATTACCGCATTAAGCGTGCCACTGGTGCCTGTACTGGGTTTTCTGATCTTTCGTCAGAAGGTCCGTTTGATGGTGGGATTGGGGGTGCTTCTGGCGACATTGGGCCTGTATCTGCTGACCATGGGCGGTTCTGCTTATGTCTTTAACAAAGGAGACCTGCTGGTACTGATCTGTGCGTTTGGTTTTGCGGGGCATATTGTGCTTACGGGGCGATGGGTAAGCGGTATGCCGGTAATTACGCTAAGTATTATTCAGTTGCTGGCGGTATCGCTTTACAGTGTGATCGGTGCCGCTATAGGTGAGCATCCGGTTTTCTATTATGCCGGAACCGACCCGATTACCGGTTGGGAGTTGTTCAGCAAGCCTATTGTGATTGTCGCGATTCTGGTGGCTTCAACGTTGGGTACCGCCTATGCCGTTTGGGCGCAGTCAGCCTGCCAGAAGCTGCTGCCACCGCACAAGGTTGCACTGGTCTTCGCTCTGGAACCGATTTTCGCCCATATCACCGCCTGGGTTGTTCTGAGTGAGCATCTGGGAATTATGGGGCTGATAGGTGCCGCCTGTATTGTGATTGCCATGGTGATCTCGGAACTGGGTGATGATGAACATCAGCCGGAGATTCAGGCCCTGGATCAGACGGCTGCGCCTCATTGATTGCCTTTTGCTTGAATCGGTCTCAATGACCTGCTGTTTCATCCAAAAAAAATCAGCCCTAAAAAACCGAAGCCTGTATTAACCGGCTTCGGTTTTTCGTTTGGGGCTTATTAAAAAGCGAAGGTTAAGGGTTGATCGGTTTGTTAGTACTCGCTTAGTTTTTTCAGGTGATGGATCGCATCCACCTCCTGGTCGATCTCTTCTAAGCGTCCGGCAAGATCCTTCATCTGTTCAAGGTTGGTACTCACTTCGGCACCGGTTTGGGCAGATGAAGCAACCATACTATCGATATCGCTGCTCAGCTCTGCAGAACCGGAAGCGATCTCCTCAACAAACTGGCTGGTACGATCAATGGTGCCCTTGATGCTGATAATGGAGCCGGAGACATTGCTGATCGTCTGACCGGTTTCATCAACACTTTTCTGGGTATTTTGCGACAGGTTGCGAACTTCATCGGCGACCACGGCAAAGCCCCGTCCGGCATCTCCGGCACGGGCAGCTTCAATAGCCGCATTCAGTGCCAAAAGACTGGTTTGGTCTGCGATATTGGAGATCACATTCAGCACCGACATGACCTCATCAGCATTGTTCTGCAGAATATCAACATCGGAACGCAGCTGAACCCGGTCGGTTTCCTGTTCCCGGATCAGGGTATTGAAGTGGTTAAATCGGTGCTGCACATCGCTCAGCACCTCGCGGGAGGTTTCCGTGTAGCTTTGCAATGAGTCGAAGCCGCCCATGATGGAATTAACCAAAGGTTTGTACTCCGCCATGCGGTCAATCAGGGTTGCCTGCAGCTGGTTGATCTGACGCAGACTGTTAAGGCGTGATTCCATAAAGTACATGCGGAAGTGGCTGTAATACTGCGGGAAGTTATCCGCGTACTCATCTTTAAAGGGGGCGTTGGTTTCCAGCTGGTAGAAGAAGATCGCTGTCAGAGTCTGGTTCATATGAACCCCCAGCAGCTCGCCAAAGGTGGAAAAACCTGCCGCCGGTATCTGACTGAAGCTGGATACCTTATTCAGTTCTGAGGCGTTATTAAGACGACGCAGAATACAGTCATTGGCCAGCATGGCGACCGGGGCCGGTTTATTGGATGCGAATTTACGGTATTCCTGATCGGTCTGACCGGCAAAGCTATTGGCCTTAACAAGGTGCAGGGTGTCACCAAAGTGCAGATCGCAGAAGAAGGAGATCACACCAGAATCCTGATCAATACCGGCCACCGAGCGCACAAAGAGTTCGCCTCCAATCTCAACACCGAAAGAGTGGCCCACAAGGTGCCGATCAAGATCGGAGGGCGCGCAGCGGAAATGTTCACAAAGTGCGTCTACCAGAGAGATCGCCCGGTTTTCACCCGGCCGCATCACGCTCTGAACACTGCGGGTGTGGGCATCGGCTTCAATCACGGTGAAGCTGGTGCCGGTTTTCTGGAAATTGTGGCTCTTAAAGATGCCGTAACGCACCTGAGGTTTCAGCTTGCAGAAGAGGATCAGTGCCTTACCATCGACAATTTGCTGGCCATCAAAAACCGCTGCCTGTTGGAAATCCAGCTTGCCACCGGCAGAACCGCCCACAAAGTAGCAAGGCAGTTTGTTACTGGCGTAAAGGGCCTGCATAAAGAAGTTTTCACTGGCGGTTAAGCCATCAAAGAAGGTCAGCGCCAAGGTGTCCTGGGAGCGAACATCAAAGGGCAGGTTGATGCGTTGAATCTCCTGCTCAATCTTTTGAGTGCGCTGCTGTTCATTCATCTGAATCTGGCCGCGCTTTATGTCGTCACAGTGCAGATTCACACTGCGCAGCTCAACAGCGTCAAACAGCTCATGGCTGAAACTCTGCAGCACAATGTTGTCCCACTGCCCATCTGCGCTGTGATAGAGGCTTTGCCCGCAGGAACTGAGCTCTCCGGCGGTCATAATGGCGACGAACTGATCGGCAAAGGGGAGTGTCTGTTTCAGGTTGCGGGCGATTTGTTCAAAGGGAAGCCAGGGAGAGATAAAAGCGATAATTAATGCAGACCGGCTATCCTGAAAGGCCAGTTTATCAAGAGCTGAGGCACTAATTTGGCTCTGGCTGATATTGATCACTTTGACAGGTGGCTCAAGGTTTTTCTGACTGTCTGTTTGCTTGTTTTTTTTATTCCAGAACATTGTCGTGTCCCCATGCATATTCAGGCGGTTTTTTAATCATACATTTGAAATTCGACAAATAATTACAGGATAGTACGGAAGTATCAGAAAACAGTACTTATTGATGATGGGATAAAACGCAAAGAGCCGACATTTTGTCGGCTCCTGCTGTTTGCGGACACTTTTTGCGCGGTGTCAGCTTGTCGAATGCCCCGTTTTGTAGACATTAACAGCCTGCATCATACCCAGATCTTCGTGAGTCAGGTTATGACAGTGGAAGACAAAGGTACCGGTGTAATTCAGGAAACGGGTGCGGAACTTAATCCGTTCGAAAGGTTTCAGGTTCACCGTATCCAGCCAGGTGCCCGGTTCCACATCGCCACCCGAGATCATCTGGAAGGGATTCACGTGGATATGAAACGGGTGAGATTCAGCGGTGTGGTTGTATACCTCCCACTCTTCGACCGCATTCAGTGGAATTTGCCAGGCATCTTCACAGGAGAAGGGCTGGTCATTGACTGTGTACTTTCGGCCTTTGGGGTCACCGGACATACCAAACTCCAACCGGCGGCCAAAGGTGACTTCATCCGGGGTGATATCATCCAGATGAGCGGGTCGTGGCAGGTCTCCGGAGAAGAGCTCCATATCCTCGGCGGCTTCATCGGTTATTTCCAGCCAGGCAACAATATTCTCCGGGGCAGAACGATCCTGTTCAATATCCCGCAGGATAGCGTAGCGCTTACCGGTCTTGTCCGAATCCATTGGCGCTTTGACCAGAATATCCGCCCGGTTACCGGGAATCAGCACCGCCTTATCCATGACTCGGCTGCGTTCCAGTGGGTTGCCGTCAAAGCAGAGGGCGGTGAAATCAAGATCCTCAATACCAAACAGCATATTGTCCATATGACTGGCATTCACCAGTCGCCAGCGCTGGACTTCACCGGGTTTCATGCGAATCACAGGTTTTAACTGGCCGTTGATCAGCGTATCACCCGGCAGGTTAAGTACTTCGTAATCTTCACAAACACCGGCTTCATTCACCCTTGGGGTCTGGAAGCATAGAACCTGCTCTTTAGCGGCCTTGATCGCAGGGATCTCATCCACCGGCCCTTCGATAATCAGAGCGCCTGCCATACCGCTGGCGACCTGTAAGGCCACCGAGCCGTGAAAATGTGCGTGATAGAAGTAGGTGCCCGGTGGGTGATCTGCCGGAATCTCATAGCGGTAGTGCTCGGTTTGCTTATAACCGACCAATAGCAGGATATTATCCGACGGGCTCTCCGGTGATACATGCACACCGTGAACGTGCATGTTGGTGACGTTAAAGCCGCGAGGGGTGTTGTCTTCAACGGCAGGAACTGCTGTACAAAGCTCCTGTAGCGGATCATAGGGCAGGTGGTTTTCCAGCGTCATGCGTAGGGTGTCACCTGCTTTTACACGCAAAGTATTGCCGACAGGTTTGCCGTCATAACAACGCAGCATCACATCTTTACCGGCAAGCCGATATTGGCCGTATTGAGCTTTAACCGTCACATTAAGCTGGCCGTTTTTAGCGGACAATTCCGTTGGGTTGATCAGAGGCTCACCTTCGGATACCTCCCGCCGGATACCGGGCAGGGCGCAGCCGATACCAAGGCCCGCGATACTGCCGATGGCGGTCAGCCCCATGCCTTTGAGTAAGGTTCGGCGGGGGATCAGATTTGAATCAGAGTGCTGATCTATTGCTGAATTTTGTGTTTTATCTGTGTTCTGCGTCATGCTGGCTGCCCTCCCTGAATACGGATAGGTTCAATCGTTGAAACCTGCTTATCGCCTTTGATATTAAAAACCTGGCTGGCGATATGGTCTGCGGCACGAAGTCCCAGTGCTGCAGCGGTTAGTGAGGGTGAGGCGCTACCTACAGAACAGTAATTTGCTGTACCAACCACATACAGGTTGTCATGATCAAAGCTTTGGCAGTGAGCGTTAACCACTGCGCTTTTGGGATCATCTCCCATACAAACTGTACCGGCGATCACGGCATCACCTGAGGTCAGGCTCAGCTGAAAGTTTTGCTCAGGCTTGGCCGGGTCATTAAATTCACCCTTTACAAAGGCCTTCCAGTTGTTGTCGGTATCTGCCGGCATTGGGGTATCCAGAACCGTCCTGACACCGATGGCATCAAAGACTTTAAGGTGCCAGCTCCAGGCCTTACGGCATCCCTCTAGGGTGTAATCATCCAGCCGGAAGTTCACCACGGGTCTTGGTAATCCTATGTTATCGGGGAAGTAGTCGGAGGCTCTGGGGTTTTTCGGAAGGGTTACCCGGTTTTTCGGATTAGGCAGCATCTCAATAGTGCTGTGCAGATTGAACTGGTGGGCAGTTCGATTGTTAACGTACTTGAGTAGTTTTGGCCCCCAAAGGCCTTTTTTAATGCCCTCTTCAGCCTGATTGAGAGGACCGACACCAAACTTAAATGCTGAGTTCAGGATAAAGGGCGCGATAGAGGCGTAGTTTTTACGGAATTCACCATCCCGCCACTGCCCAAACGCACCGGTAGCAGAAACCGGGCCGCGATAAGGATACAGCGGCTTTTCATCCGGTGTGTAGCCGATAGTGTTGATATTGGCAAACCCCATCAGGTTGCGGCCTACCTGGTCCGATGAGTTGGCAAGACCGGTCTCAGGTACGTTGTAACGACCTCCGGATAGCAGCATAAGGCGAGCAGTTTCAACCGCGTGAGCCGCCAGAATATAAGTGCTGCCCGTTGCCAGACCTACCGGTCCTTTTTCCGGATCGGCGTCAAAATTGCGGTAGTAGATACCGGAGATCTTACCCGCGTCGTCCACAGCAACCTGATAAGCAACACGGTTGGAAAGCACTCGGGAGCCAAGCTTTTTCGCTTTTTCAACGTGCACGCTGGCATCGTATTTAGCTCCGATCGGACAGATTGGCAGGCAGCTGGAGTTGCCGCAGCATTGTGGACGGCCATCCCGGGGGATGGAGTTGCGGCAGTGAGGCAGTGGCTGACTGTCCGGCCCGAGATCATTTTCAGCAACCTCCTGACCAATAACTTTGTCGGAGAAGGAGCGGGGCACTTCCGGCATCGGATATTTAATGTCCGGAGATGGCGCGATACAATCCGGACCTCCGGCCACACCCCAGGCGTCTTCCACTTCCCGGTAGTAGGGTTCGATATCCTCATAACGGATCGGCCAGTTTTTACCGACGCCATAGACTTCTTTCATGCGGAAATCGTTAGGGAACAAGCGCTCTGCATGACCGGTCCAGTGCCATGAAGTCCCGCCCACCAAACGCATAAAGTAGCCGTCAAAGGCAACCTGATATGTCGGGTCCTGCGGGGCGTGTTTGTCTTTGGGCAGCTTCGGCTGTACGTAGTAACTGAGAGGATCACTGTCTTCCGGAATGGGTGCCCAGGGCATCATTTCGTAAGGGGAGTTGGCATCTTTCTGCAGGTCATTTTTGTAGCGTTCGATCGCGTTAACCCGGTCAACTTCAGCGCCGGCTTCAAGAATGGCAACGTTAAGCCCCTGCTGGGATAAGCGCCAGGCCATCAGGCCGCCGACAACACCCGCACCGACGATGATGACGTCGGCCTTGATGCGCTCTGAGGGGTTCTTTTCCTGAGCGCGGATTTCATCAGAATAGGTTGGAATCATGACTTAGGCCTCAGGCATTCTGCTTGTTGTCGGATGAGTGAATTGCCGTGTTTGATCGGGCTTTATGTTCCGGTGGCGGGTCCTGCCAGTAACCGAAAGGGCCGCCACAGGTCGCAGAGGGCTTGGTGAAGCTGCAGGCTTGCCAGGTGAGAGCCTCGTCATAGCTGATCTGGCCTATCACAGTGCCGGTATGATCTTTTGAAGATAATCCTCTGAGATTGCCGCAGATGCGCTGTACCTCAGGGTGATCGATCGCTTCTGCAGGTAACTCAACCTGGCTCAGATACCAGGCCCGTAATAAGGGGGCGAAAGTACTTTCTTCAGACCTGAAGAAGCTGTCATCCGGTGTTTCATTGGCTTGCTGAAAGCGTTTGGCGATTCGGGGCAGAGCCGTTTTATTTGCGCTATCGGAGAGAATCAGAAGTGTAGTGATATCTTTCATCAGTTGCAGATAGCTGAGGTCGTTTGGGAATAGCAAAACGTGTGGGTCCCATGGCTTCCAGCCATCCCATTTATGCCAATGAAGCTCATGAAAACCGGTTACCCAACCGCTGACAGTCAACAGTGCCTTGTATACATCCGTGTTAAAGTCATCGGTTTTAACCGAAGCCAGAGCGATGCCGGGTGAGACGGAAAGGGCGGCCAGAACCGACAGTTGTTTCAGAGTGGAGCGTCTTTTCAGATCGACCTCACCGGCTATGGGTGAGTTATGGCGCGAATGTGGTCGCATAGTCATATCCATTATTGTTATCAGGTTCCTGTGGCGAAAGCGTAGAAAGCGTCCGCGTGAAATAACAATAAAGGAGTATTAAGACTATTTCTATTGCGTGGGGCGTGCAGTTTCCGGCGTGGAACATCG
The DNA here is from genome assembly GCA_048270425.1 of Oceanospirillum sp. Taxonomy (GTDB): domain Bacteria; phylum Pseudomonadota; class Gammaproteobacteria; order Pseudomonadales; family Halomonadaceae; genus Oceanospirillum. The sequence continues at coordinate 81,453 of JBLWSY010000017.1, read as the reverse complement.
CTTTACCTTAGCGTTTTTTCAGCAGGCCCGATGTAAAGCGGGTTAACGGATTTTTAATCGCCTTATCCTGCTAATAACTGTCGTTTTTGGTCAGATTTTGCCTTTGTCGGTCCGGGGGGGTGAGGTGCTGAATGCGGATAATAGGGTGTTGATCGCGCACCGTAACAGTGCGTATAACGGCCTCTGTAATACATATTAGTTTTTTTTGAATTGCGTCACATTTATTTTTTGTGCGACTGCGATACAGACCGATATCATCTGTGAGTTACTCAGACGGCTTTTGCAGTCGTTATTACAATTGAAGGTTACACAAAAGGACTTCCCCACATGAAAAAAACAATTGCCGCCGTAGCATTGGCATCTTCAGTACTTCTGCCTGTATCGGCTCAAGCGATGTCGCACAGCATCAGTACTGATATTGTGCGTCAGATCGACAAAAACATGTACGACGGTATGTTTAATATTTATTGGCAGGGTTCGCTGAGCAAGAGCACTGCGGTACGCGCAGGTTACTCAACAGGTACCGATATGAGCATTATCGACGTGACCTTCAAGAAGTATCTCGACCGTTATCATCAGGGCGTATTTGTCGAAGGTGGTGGTTCTTACTGGGATGGTAAAGATGACACCAGCATAGGTCTGCTGGGAGCAGTAGGTTACGAGCGTACTCTGGCTGATCACTTTGTTGCTGGTGGTGCCGTTCAGATGTATATGGGGATTGATGAAAAAGTAGTTGGCGCTGAATCGCCATTTTTCACCCCATCCTTATTTGTTCTGTTTGCGTTCTGATATCAGCACAATTTGATTGGTGATGCTAAAACGGCTCCTTTAAAGGAGCCGTTTTTTATTACTGTGCGAATAAAAAATCGGTCAGCCAGGATACGTGCCGTATCAGGCCTTAATCTGATCGGTATTGATCAGATTCGTACGAACTGAAAGACCGTTGATGGCAATACCGTGAATCATGGCATCAACCGTGGTACAGGCATCCTGCAGTACGCTGACCTTGTAGGGGGCAGCCATTTCTGACAGGGCCGTGTGGGTGATGCAGTTCTGGGTCATCATGCCGCAAAGCAGCAGCTCCTTCACCCCAAGATCAGTCAGCAGGCCAGATAGGGGCGTTTGCTCAAAACTGTCGGCGAAGTTTTTGGTGACAACCGGCGCGTCCGGTGCCAGAGCCGCGATCTCGCAGTGGACTGCCGCACCTTCGGTGCCGGGGTTAAAGAAAGGGCTGTTCTCGTTGCCTTCGTGACGGATCAGAATCACCGGGATCGATTTCTCCCTGGCGGTTTTGATCGCCTGTTTCATCTTTTCCAGTACCACCTCCGTATTCCACAGTGGGTACTTACCGTCGGGGAAGTAGTCGTTTTGTGGGTCGATAACCAAAAGGGCTTGTTCAGACATGGTGCTCTCCGTTCTTCTTTCTTAATTAAGTCTTTTTGCTCGCTATTCTGAAAATCAGATCTTGCCGTTGAAGTGATGAAAGTAAGTTTAGGATGTTGCTATTAGCCTGATTAGTGTCTGAATTGACAAAGTTAAGGTTAAATACGACATTCTGGTTTTAATCTTATTTATGCTCCCGCTGAAACGAGGTGTTGTTGTGGTATCCGTCGCCATTGTTGTTTATCCCGATAGTTTAAAGTCTGCCGTTTATGGCCTGGAGGAGATGTTTATCCTCGCCAATCGGGTTGCTGGCGAGCTGGGGCAGCAGGTAGCGTTTGAGCCTCATCTGATCCGCTTTGATGAACAGGGCTTCACAGCCGACGAGACAGAACTGAATCAGGAGTTTCAGGTGGTGATTTTACCGCCGGGACAACGCAGTGAGTTCTATCGTGAGCCGCCCGTATCACTGACTGGGTGGATTCAGCAGCAAGCGGACAGTAAGAGCCTGATCTGTTCGGCCTGTGCCGGTAGCTTTATTCTGGCGGCAACCGGATTGCTTAATGGCAGGCGGGCGACCACTCACTGGGGCTTTGAGAGTCTGTTCCGGCAGCAGCATCCTGAGGTGACGCTCGATCTGGATCAGATCATTGTTGATGAGGGATCGCTGGTGACTGCCGGTGGCATGATGTCCTGGCTGGATCTGGGCTTTGAAGTGATCTCTCGTTTTACTGAACCCGGCGTTGTGCCTTTATTAGGCAAATATCTGGTAGTGGATACCGGACGCAGGGCGCAGAGTTTTTATCGTCGCTTCCGGCCGGATCTGCAGCATGGCGATGAGGTGATTGTGTCTGCTCAGGAGAAGATTGCAGAGCAATTTCCTGCATTACCATCTGTCGCTGAGCTGGCGCAGCAGGTGCATCTGGGGGAGCGCACCTTTCTGCGACGCTTTGAAAAAGCCACCGGACTAAAACCCAAAAACTATATGCAGCGCTTTGCTATTCAGAAAGCCTGCGATCTGCTGGAAGAGAGTCGGGTGCCCTTTGAAACCATCGCCCGGGATGTCGGCTACGAAGATGCCGGAGCCTGCCGCAAACTCTTTGTTCGTATTATGGGATTAACACCGGGAGAGTTCCGGCAGAGATTCAGAGAGTAGTTTTGTCTCTTAAAAAGGTTGGCTATTACCCGGCTATGAAAAACGCGCCAACATGATTGCCCAATATTGGTGCGTTTTTTTGAGACTTTATTTCTAAACCTTAACTTTCCAGGCTATTCAGGTGGCTCAGAAACAGGGTAAAGATCTCCGACTGGGTCGAGGTGTTCAGGCGGCTGTGAATGTTCTTCCGGTGAACCTTAACCGTGCCGACACTGATGCTGAGAATATCGGCAATCGCCTTGGAAGAGTGGCCTTGCAGGATCAGCCCCAGAATCTCCTGTTCACGCTGGGTCAGTACGCCGCTGGCGAAGGTTTTCAGTGCCTGTTTGATCGGGCCTTCAGACTTTTCGTACTGAACAAACTCACCGGATTGCGCCTGCCAGAACTGCTGAATCAGGGCCTCAATCACCGGGAAAATACTTTTCAGGCGGTTCAGCTCGGCGCGGGTAATAGTTCCAAGAGCGGTCTTGCGGCCCAGAGCGATAGCACATGTTGTGGTTTGAGTAAGGGGGATTGTGAGATTCACCTCATCCACCAGGTCAAATTTTCGGTAGCAGGTCTGGTAGTACTCGGTCTGATCAAAGGAATCCGGTGCAATATCCACCAGACGGGAGACGTTAGTACCCATACCGTCGCGAATACTGTTAAACAAAGGGTCGAGAATATAGGCTTTTTCAATATAAGCCTTCAGCGTTGGGCTGTGCTCAGCGGGATCTTTTGGGTGCAGAATAATCGGTTTTAAGGATTTCTTATAGGTCACCACCAGAATCGTGTCGAAATTACAGTGGTTGCTGAGCACCTCTTCAAGCACCGGCATAAAGCTGGGAACTTTAATGTGGTGGATCAGTGATGCGATATCCCTTGCACAGGTGGGCGATATAAGCTCCGGATGATTCTTGGTTTGCATGGGGGATGTCACTCCGGTTGCAGCAGTGTGTAATGTGGGGTCGGTTTGTTTTGTCGGTCTGGTTTGGCTTGTAGTGTCAGACGTTATCGCTGAGAAAAACCTGCTTCTGATTATCCGGTTCGGTTGGATTAATTGCATGGTTTATTGTTGTTTTTATGGGTTTGAATTGTATTTTTATAAGATCGCCCGGACAGTTGTCCGGGCGATCTTGTTTCAGGCTTTTATAGCTGATTAACAGATTCCAGCGTCAGATCCAGACACTGTTTTGCCTTGGCGCAAAGCTCATCCACTTCTTCACGGGTGATCACCAGAGGTGGTGACAGAACCATACGGCTGCCAACGGCGCGCATGATCAGACCGTTGTTGAAGCAGTGCTCACGGCAGATGTAGCCCACATCGATATCAGATGGGAACAGTTCTTTAGTGGCTTTGTCTTTCACCAGTGCAAAACCGGCGATCAGACCCACACCGTTGATATGGCCGACCAGCGGATGATCCTGCAGGGTTTCGCGCAGTTTTTGCTGGAAGTAGGGGCCGATATCGTTGGCCACGTACTCAACAATGTTCTCTTTCTTCATCAGTTCGATGTTAGCCAGAGCAACCGCCGCAGCCGCAGGGTGGCCGGAGTAAGTGAAACCGTGGTTGAAGTCTTCGCCCATAGTATCCAGCGCTTCAGCGATACGATCGCCTACCGCAACGGCAGAGATTGGCAGGTAACCGGAAGACAGACCTTTCGCCATGGACATGATGTCCGGGTTGATATCCAGTGTCTGGGAACCGAACCAGCTACCGGTGCGACCGAAGCCACAGATTACTTCATCAGCCGCCAACAGGATGTCGTACTTCTTACAGATCTTCTGAATCTCAGACCAGTAGTTCGCTGGCGGCATAATCACACCACCCGCGCCCTGGATCGGCTCACCAATAAAGGCAGCAACATTTTCCGGGCCTACTTTCAGAATGCGCTCTTCCAGTGCTTTAGCACAGGCCAGACCGAACGCTTCTTCAGTCATATCGCCGCCTTCGCCGTACCAGTAAGGCTGACGGATATGCTCAATGCCACCCACCATAGGGATGCCTTGTTTGTGCATACCGCTCATACCGCCAAGACTAGCGCCACCCACAGTACTGCCGTGGTAAGCATTTTCACGGCTGATAATAATGTTTTTGTACGGTTTACCCTGAGTTACCCAGTAAGTTCGGGTCAGGCGGATAATGGTATCAACCGCTTCAGAGCCTGAGTTGGCGAAGAAGATACGGTTCAGATCACCCGGCGTTACCTCAGCAATCGCCTGCGCCAGTTTTGCTGCCGGAAGGTGAGTGGTCTGGAAGAAGGTGTTATAGAACGGCAGGGTTTTCATCTGCTCGTAGGCAGCATCGATCAGTTCCTGACGACCATAACCCATGTTCACACACCAAAGACCAGCCATACCGTCCAGCATCTTTTTGCCTTCACTGTCCCACAGGTAAACACCCTCAGCTTTAGTGATAACACGGGCACCTTTTTTGTTCAGAGCGCCGGTATCGGTAAACGGATGCAGGTGGTGTTTCGCATCCAGTGCCTGCCACTCCAGGGTGTTGTTGTTTTCAGCAGTCATTTGCTAATCCTCTGGTTGTTGCGCGGTAACGGCATTCTGCGGTAGCTGCGGATGCCGTTGAACTGAGCTTTTGGATTCTTAATAAAGTATTGCGCGATCAGCTCTAATCAGTCGAAACAGATATCAGTCGAAACGGATCGCTCAAGCGAATTTTGTGATCAAATTTCAGCTTAAAGCCGAAGTTGTTGTCATCAGCTTGATTGCATTTTGTGATCACAAAAAAGAAAAGTCAAACAATCTGGTAGGTTATTTTGATCACAAAATTTAGGTGACAAGCTAGTTTATTGTTTTTGTTGAGAAAAATTTTCTCGTGCTCTTTCTTTGGCTGGGCTGTCTTTTTAGGCTTTTTGAGGTTGATCGAGAATTTTTGGGTTTAAAATCACCAGGTAAATGTGATCACAAATATTGGGGCGGAGTGTTCAGGCTCGTTTGAGTACTTATCTTAAACAGGCGAAAAGCTATGGTGATTGGCTTTAGCTGTTTGATTTAAAAGGTTTTTCAGATGCTTTGGGACGGGTGAGTAGGAGATGGCAAGCGTTGGGCGGTCGATGCGGGGTGAAAGTTAGTCGATGGGTATTGAAAGAGTGGCTGCAGGAGTTGAAAGAGATGTCGCAGTTAATAAACAGGGATAGGCCGCAATAGGCGCAGGCAGATTGCGGCTTAGACTCTCGGCTCTCTTTTTTCAGGCTGGCAGCTCACCCGGATCCGCTAAAGGTTGTCGGTTCCTGCCTGTTCAATAAAGTTGTACAAAAGCTCCGGTGTTCCGGCAAAGGCAAAACCTTCACGAATATCGGATGCAATGGCCATCTGCAGTGCTAAAGCATCTTTTTTGGTGATCGCTTCAAGAGCCTCGTTATGGCGGTCAATAGTGTAATGCTCTTTCAGGCGGGAGTTGGCCAGCTTCATAAAAGGCCCGAGCTGCAGCCAGAGGCTTTCGATCATGGGGAGCGTGACCTGATGCGGGTTTGCCGTATACAGGCAGCGGTGGAAGCGCTGGTTGCGGATGGTAATCTGCTCTAAGTCGCCATTGTCCTGGGCTTCGTCGATCTCTTTATCCAGTGCGATCAGTTCTGCCAGCTTTTCATTATCGATATAGGGCAGGGCGCGGGCTGCCGCGTGAGACTCCAGATTGATGCGTGCTTCGCACAGCTCGCTGAACTTCATCGCCGTCATCTTAGGTACGATCACACGACGGTTTCCCTGGATCTCCAACGCATTTTCTGCCGCCAATTGGCGCAGTGCTTCCCGAACCGGCATAGGGCTGACATCCATAATACTGGCCAGCTCCCGTATGGTTAGGGCTCGACCAGGCAGTATCTGGCCGTTCATTACCGCATTGCGCAACGTGCTATATACCCACTGGGTGATAGTTACAGCTTCGTCGCGCTTGGTTAATGTAATTTGTATCGGTGATTTTTTGTCCATTATTGGCCGCCTGATCCCGTTTCTGTTCAAGACTCTGCTTGTTTGTTGTTGTTTTGAGTTGCAAGTTTGGACTTTTACCCGGCATCTGTCCTGCAGGCTCAAAAGCGCCCTGTCCCTTGGTTTTTCGAGGGGACAGGGATCACAAAAAAGGTGCGTTTTTGCTTTTGTGATCACCATTTTGGTGCAGAAAAAAATCTTTAATCGGATTGATTGACCGGGTTATTTATTTGTGATCATATCATTAACACGAAATGTGATCACAAATAAATAAAGTTTACCTGATGTTTGTCACACCGCCTTCTTTTTAGGTGAGTATCAGGGGGTAGCTAAACTGAATTTATTTGGCCGAATGATAACCCTTAATACGGGATTGAGTATTCGGTAAGCGTTTCGAAAAGGTTTTATAAGAGAGATAAAAAATGTCTGCAAATATTAATGACGATATTAAAAGCTTTGTACCAACAAGTTCTGAATACAACGAGTTCGATCTGTTTATCTCGGACCTGAACGGTAATCTGCGTGGCAAGCGTATGCCCGGCAGTGCTCAGAAAAAAGTATTCAAAGAGGGCGTGAAGCTACCGCGCTCTGTTATCGGTTTCGACCACTGGGGCGATGACGTGCTGGAAAACGGTCTGGTCTTTGAGACCGGCGACAGCGACGGTATCTGCATGCCGGTTCATCCTGAGCCGATCAATGTGCCTTGGGCTGAAGCACCGCGCAATCAGGTGCTGGCCATGATGTTTGATCCCGATGGTAATCCATTTGATGCTGACCCGCGTCAGATTCTGCTGAACATTGTAGGTCGTTTTAAGGCGATGGGCCTGACCCCTGTGATGGCAACTGAGCTGGAGTTTTATCTGCTGGATGGCAAGTCTGAACGCCGCCAGATTCCTCAGCCGCCTGTGCTGGCAGAAGGTCATGGACGTCGTCTGTTTGATACCGATTGCTACTCCATTGAAGAGATGGATGGCTTAGCGTCTTTCTTTGGTGAAGTTCGTAGCGCCTGTGTTGAACAGGGCATTCCGGCTGACACCATTATCTCTGAATTAGGCCCAGGTCAGTTCGAGATCAACCTTATGCATGTTGCTGACCCGGCGCTGGCGGGTGATCACGCTACGCTGTTCAAGCGGCTGGTGAAAGGTGTCGCCCGTAAGCATGACTTCGGTGCAACCTTTATGGCTAAGCCTTATGCCGACAAGAGCGGTAACGGTTTCCATGTTCACTTCAGCCTGATTGATAAAGACGGCAACAATGTGTTTGATGATGGCACTGATGCCGGTTCTGATCTGCTGCGTCACGCAATCGCGGGTCTGATGGAGACCATGGCTGACAGTATGCTGATCTTCGCGCCGCACCTGAACTCTTACCGTCGTTTTGCCGCGGGTGCTCATGCGCCGACGTTTGCAAGCTGGGGTTATGAGAACCGTACCGTAGCGCTGCGTGTCCCTGAGAGTGAGCCTGTAGCCCGTCGTATCGAACACCGTGTATCCGGGGCGGATGCTAACCCGTATCTGGTGCTGGCTTCTGTTCTGGCTGGTGCTCTGTACGGTATCGAAAACAAACTGCAGCCACCTTCCCCGATTGAAGGTGATGCCTATGCCGAAGCTGAAGAGCGCGATCTGCCGCGTCTGCCAACCCGCTGGGATGATGCTACCGAAGCGCTGAAAGAGAGCGAAGTGCTGAAAGAGTACATGGGTGAATCCTTTGTACGCGTCTACTCAGCTGCTAAAGAGCAGGAGCAGCGCAAGATTCAGAGCCGTATTTCTGATGTGGAGTACGAGGCATACCTGTAAGCCGTCTAACCGGTCTGCAGAGAATTAACGTGATTAAGGTCGCCGATGACATCTCCGAATGTTATTGGCGACGGTAAACGAATTCGAGCGGGAGATCATGCCCTGATCTTCCGGTTGGAAAACTTAGGAATAAGAATGAAGTAACCCACAATCCACGCTAGAAAAATAATGCACGACACCTTGATCGGACGTGCCTTCAGAGGAACTGAACATGACAATAAAAAAAGCCCTAACCCTTTCTGTATGCTCTGCACTGTTAGCCGGTAACGCGGTTGCCAGTGACAAAGTGCTTAACATCTATAACTGGTCCGATTATATCGAGCCGGAAGCGATTACCCGCTTTGAAAAAGAAACGGGTATCAAGGTTAATTATGATGTTTATGACAGTAATGAGGTTCTGGAAGCCAAGCTGATGGCGGGTGGTTCCGGTTATGATCTGGTGATCCCAACCGGTGCTTTCCTGGAGCGTCAGCTGCAGGCGGGTATCTACCAGAAAATCGACAAATCTAAACTGAGCAATCTGGGTAATCTGGATGCCGCTCTGGCTGAGAAAGTATCCAAGCATGATGAAGGCAACCTGCATAACGTGCCTTATGCCTGGGGTACTATCGGTCTGGGTTACAATGTTGATGCGGTAAAAGCCCGCCTGGGTGATATGGAATTCGATACTCTGGATCTGATCTTCAACCCGGAAGTGACCGCTAAACTGAAAGACTGCGGTATCGGTGTTTTGGATTCCCCTGCAGAGGTGATGTCCATTGCACTGAACTACGTTGGTCTTGATCCGAACTCTGAAAGCAAAACAGACCTGAAAAAAGGTGCTGAGGTGCTGGAGAAAGTTCGCGGTGACTACAAGTACTTCCACTCCGGGAAATACATCTCAGATCTGGCCAATGGCGATGTGTGTGTTGCACTGGGCTACAACGGTGACATCCTGCAGGCCCAGAGCCGTGCAGAGGAAGCGGGTCAGGGCGTAAACATCAGCTATGCGATCCCGAAAGAGGGTACGCTGATCTGGTTCGACCTGATGGCAATTCCTGCTGATGCCCCGCATCCGGAAGCAGCACACAAATTTATTGATTATGTTCTGAAAGGTGACACAGCGGCTGGTATTTCTAATTACGTTTACTACGCCGTACCTAACAAGGCAGCTGAGCCTCTGCTGAATGAAGATGTGATCTCTAACCCGGGAATCTATCCTTCTGAAGCGGTTAAAGCCAAGCTGTTTGCACAGAAAGCACACACTGCAAGATTTGACCGACTGTTAACCCGTACCTGGGTCAATATCAAAACAGGCCGGTAAAGGTCAGAGGCCTTCTGCCTTTTGGCGGAAGGCCTTGAACAATAACAATATTAAAAGAGTCGAGTGTTTTATGACTTCTCCGCAACATATAGATCCTAGCCAAATCAGTGAGCAAGCCGCTATCCAGGTTCCCAGTTGGAAAACGGATGAAAAGCCGTTTGTTCAGATCGAAAACATTACAAAAAAATTCGACGATTTTACCGCGGTAGACAACATCTCGCTGGATATCTACAAAAACGAACTCTTCTGCTTATTGGGCGGCTCCGGTTCCGGCAAAAGTACACTGCTTCGTATGCTGGCGGGTTTTGAAGCGCCAACCAGTGGCCGTATTCTGATCGATGGCGTCGATATGGCCGGCATTCAGCCCTGGAACCGTCCGGTTAATATGATGTTCCAGTCTTACGCACTCTTTCCTCACCTGACCGTCGCGGAGAACGTGGCTTTCGGTCTGAAGCGTGAAGGTGTTCGCGGAGCTGAAGTTAAAAAACGTGTTGCCGAAATGTTGGATCTGGTTCAGCTGGGTCACTTAGGCAAACGCAAACCGAATCAACTGTCCGGTGGTCAGCGTCAGCGTGTGGCTTTGGCCCGCTCTCTGATTAAACGCCCGAAACTGTTACTGCTTGATGAGCCGCTGGGCGCGCTGGACAAAAAACTGCGCGAAGAGACGCAGTTTGAACTGATCAACATCCAGGATGAACTGGGTGTGACCTTTGTTGTGGTAACCCACGACCAGGAGGAAGCGATGACGCTGGCCTCCCGCATCGGTGTAATGAATCACGGCGTTATCGTACAGACCGATGAACCTCAGGATGTTTACGAATATCCGAACAGCCGTTTTGTGGCTCAATTTATCGGCTCGGTGAATCTGTTCGAAGGTCAGGTTACCGTTGATGAGCCGGATACTGTGTGTGTGACCTCGTTGGAAGCCGGTGGCGAGCTTTGTGTTAATCATGGCATCAGCTGTGCGCCAAATCAGGACGTACACGTTGCAGTGCGCCCGGAAAAGATTCGTGTGACTGAAACCCGTCCGGATCAGAAGTACAACTGTATTCAGGGCACCATTCTGGATGTTGCCTATATGGGCAGCCTGTCGGTCTTTAAAGTGAAGCTGGCCAGTGGCAAAGAGGTTCGTGTCACCCAGCCTAATACTAACCGCGAATCCGGTGGCCGCTTTACCTGGGACGACAACGTCTATCTGTCGTGGGATATGGACAGCTGTGTGGTGTTAACGTCATGAGTACTTCCAAGATTGCGTGGATTAACGACTCCTACGGGAAGATGACGAAGTACAACTTCTTCAGCCGGGTCAATTGGGGACGCTTTTCAGTTGTTTCCGTACCTTACCTTTGGCTGGCAATCTTCTTTTTCATCCCGTTTGTGGTGGTGTTTAAAATCTCTCTGTCTGAGGCGGCTATTGCGGTTCCGCCTTATTCACCGCTTCTGGACTGGAATCTCGAAGAAGCCTACGTCACGCTCAAGATCAGCCTGAGTAACTACCTCTTTCTGCTGGAAGATGATTTTTACCTCAGTGCCTATCTGAGTTCGATTAAAGTAGCGGCAATATCGACCTTCTTCACTCTGCTGGTAGCGTTCCCGATCGCTTATCTGATGGCCCGTAGTGAAGGCTCGATGCGTGCTCTGCTGCTGGCGCTGGTGATTCTGCCGTTCTGGACCTCTTTCCTGCTGCGCGTTTACGCCTGGATGGGACTGCTGAAAAAGAACGGGCTGATCAATGAGTTTCTGATGAGCATGGGGCTTATCGATCAGCCTTTAGTGATGATGCAGACTGATTTCGCGGTTTATATTGGTATCGTTTATACCTACCTGCCCTTTATGGTTCTGCCGTTGTACAGCGCGCTGGAAAAAATGGATATGACCTTGCTTGAAGCAGCGGAAGATCTGGGTGCGCGTCCGTATCAGAGCTTCTTCCTGGTGACATTACCTCTGGCGATGCCGGGTGTGATTGCAGGCTGTCTGCTGGTGTTTATCCCGGCGGTAGGTGAGTTCGTCATTCCGGCCTTGTTGGGTGGTTCTGATACGCTGATGATTGGTCGTGTACTCTGGGATGAATTCTTCCTGAACCGTGACTGGCCGATGGCATCTGCCGTAGCCGTAGTCATGCTGATTATTCTGGTACTGCCGATCATGCTGATCCGTAACAGCCAGGGCAAAGAGGGGGCTGCATAATGAAACGCCGTTCACTATTTCTGAATACCAGTGCGGGTCTGGGCTTTCTTTTTCTCTACGCTCCGATTATTGCTCTGATTGTTTACAGCTTTAACGCCTCCAAACTGGTAACGGTTTGGGGTGGTTGGTCGCTGAAGTGGTATGCCGAGCTGTTCCGGAATGATCAGATTATCGATGCGGCGCTGCTCAGCTTTAAGATCGCCTTTATCACGGCCTCTCTGGCCGTGGTGCTGGGCACCATGGCGGGCTTTGTTCTGAGTCGTTTCGGGCCGTTCCGCGGCAAGATGATTCTGTCCGGCTGGATCTCTGCACCTCTGGTAATGCCGGAAGTGATTACAGGTCTGTCTCTGCTGCTGCTGTTTGTGGCGATGGAAGCTGCTTTCGGCTGGCCGGCAGGCCGTGGCACCGGCACCATTATTATCGCGCATACCACCTTCTGTATGGCGTATGTGGCGGTGATCGTGCAGGCTCGTTTGTCCTCAATGGATGAGTCCCTGGAAGAAGCTGCGATGGATCTGGGTGCTAAGCCATCCTCCCTGTTCTTCCTGGTGACACTGCCGTTGATCTCACCGGCGATCATCTCTGGTTGGCTGCTGTCCTTTACTCTGTCTCTGGATGATCTGGTTATCGCCAGCTTCGTTTCCGGTCCGGGTAACAGCACCCTGCCAATGGTGATCTTCTCCAAAGTGCGCTTAGGGGTAACCCCGGAAGTGAACGCGCTGGCAACCCTGATGATTGTGGTGGTTGCCCTGGGTGTGATCGGAGCCATGTACCAGATGCGTCGTCAGGCTCGTCTGCTGGCTCAGCCGGATAACTGATAGCGGTTTTTGACCAAAAGAATCCTGTTTGCCGGATCGGGTTGAGATGAATCCATCCGGCAGACAGGACCTTGTCCCGTTAAATTTTTGTATCACTTTTTTATCAGACATCCTCTGCTTAATCGCATAAGTAAACAGGATGGTAGGGTTTTAACGTTTTTTTTAGAGTTAAAACTCTTTTGCTGTGTTTTTATGACATAAAACAGCGCAACAGGTGCTTAAAATGAAAATTGGTATTTTGGCGACCGGTATTACGCCAGATGAGTTATTGAACGACTACGGTTCCTACGCGGATATGTTTGTACAGCTGTTCCAGCAGTCCGGGCATAGCTTTGAATATCAGGTTTTTGATGTCCGTGATGGTCGTTTTCCTGGCAGTGCGACCGACTGTGATGGCTGGATTATTACCGGCTCTAAGTTCAACGTGTACCAGAATCTGCCCTGGATGCAGCAGCTGAAAGAGCTGATTCTGGAGATTCACGCTGCAAACCGCCCTCTTGTTGGTATCTGCTTTGGTCATCAGATTATTGCGGAAGCCTTTGGTGGTCGTGTTGATAAATACGCCGGTGGTTGGGGTGTTGGCCTGCACAGCTACGAAGTGAAGCCCGCGTTTGACTTCCTCAAAGGCGCACCATCGTCGTTCTGCATCAGCGCGATGCATCAGGATCAGGTACTGGACCTGCCGGATAATGCGCAGGTTTTTGCCTCCTCTGATTTCTGTACCTACGCGGGATTGGTTTACGACGACCGGATTATGACCTTACAGGCCCACCCTGAATTTAACCTCAGCTACGAAAATCAGCTGATCACTCTGCGTAAAGGTGAAGTGATCCCTGATGAAACCGCAGAGCTGGGTTTGGCAACGGTTAATGAGAAGGACGCGCAGATTGATTCTGTGATGGTAGCGCACTGGATGGCTGACTTTCTGAATCAGCGCGCACCTAAGTCCTGATACACCCCAGGCTATGCAGCTGAACTGCATCGGCTGCATAGCTTTTTTGCAGGCTTCTGACCCTGTATTCATACGATAAGACGGCGGTTATCGCCTTATCTATTAGCAAGACTGACCACCAATAATAACGAACCGGCACTGATTGTCGGAAAACCTATTCTGGGCAGCGTTGCTGCTGCACGAGGTAAACGATTATGCCAGCAACTGCACCTATGGCATCGACGCCTTCTGCCGCGAATGGTCGCGGCTTTTCCCGTTTCGCGTCTCTTTCTGTCAGCCAGCGCATTACTTTGACGCTGGGTCTTATACTGCTGCTTTTCATGCTCACGTCTGCCAGCGCCTATTACAGTTTTAATACTGTAGGGCGGGATGTCGGCGTGGTCGTCAACAAGGCCTCTCCCAGGGTTTACCTTAGCGGCAACCTGCGGGGCAATCTGGCCGAAACCAAATATCTGCTATTACAGTTGCTATCTGGCCAACAGGCAGACAAAGCGACCATTGATAAACGCCTGAATGCCTTAGGGCAGGAGTTTGAGCAGGATTTTACTCAGTTGAAAAGTCTGGGGGTAAAGGGCGTTGATGAAGCCGAGCAGCTCAGTGCTGAGATCTTCCGGCTGGCCGCCCGTATGGTGCAGGCGCAGGTAACCTACCATAAGGGAATGGCAATTGTTGAGGATCAGAGTCGCGACTTTAAATACCTTACCTCTGAGATGGGCTACACCCTGGAAGACCTGCTCTTTGAGGAATTTCGCTACGAATACCTGTCGGTTTTAAAGCCTATTCGCGATGATATCGCCTTTATGAACTCCGGTATCCGTGAGTTGCTGCAGATGACCGATTATCCATCCGCTCAGGCTGCCGCCGCTGATGTTGAGCGCAAGCTGGCTACCATTGATAAAGCGATCGCCAAAACGCCCGAGTTGGATCCTGAGGTTGCCACCATTCTGAATGAAACCTGGCAGCCCTATAAAGAGCAGTTGACTCAGCCTGAACTGAGTCTGCAACAGCATCTGGCGGCCCTTAAAGCGATGCAGGAATCGGAACAGCTGCTGAGTCAGATCGAGCAGTTAGTGGCCCAGAGCGAACAACAGATCGCCACCTTTATCCAAACCGCCCGTGAACAGGCGGGTAGTGCAACCGCCAGCACGCTGGAAACGCTGGCGCAGGGTAAAAGCATTATTGTTATCGGTGCATTAGCCGCTTTGATGTTGTCACTGGTGCTGGGGGTTCGCCTGATCCGTTATCTGCAGAAAGCGTTGTCGCGTCTAGTGGGGGCGATTGGCCGTATTGCCGAAGGCGATCTGACCACCCGCGTGCCAGTGCAAGGTAACGATGAGATTACTCAGGTTGCGGTCAGCACCAATACACTGGCGCAGCATCTGCACGATCTGGTAGATCAGATCAGCCATACCGTTCAGTCGGTACATGAAGCCGCCCAGATCAGCCAGACCATCGGTGAGCAGACCCTGACCGGTGCCGAGCAGCAGAGCACCCAGACCAACCGTTTGGCGGCAACTGCAAGCCAAATGGAAGCCAGTGCCCGTGAAGTGGCAGAACATGCGGAACAAACCCGTGTCAGTGCCCAGCAGGCGGAGGACGTTCTGCACTCCAGTCATCACGACCTGGAAGAGAGTCGTCAGGCGATTGCCCATCTGGCGGATCAGGTGCAGCTATCCATGCAGCAGGTTGCTGATCTTAAAGAGCGCAGCGATGGCATCAGTGATGTTATTGATGTGATTCGCTCTGTGGCCGAGCAAACCAATCTGCTGGCGCTTAATGCCGCTATCGAAGCTGCCCGTGCCGGTGAAGCAGGCCGGGGCTTTGCCGTTGTTGCCGATGAGGTGCGTTCTCTCGCCTCCCGCACACAGGAATCCGTGGGTGAGATCGAAAATATCATCCTGCGCTTGCAGGAAGGCGCTCAGCAAGCCGCCAGCACGCTGTCCGGTTGCAGCGAAGAAGCCACCCAGTACAGTCAGCAGCTGAATACAAGCCTTGAGGCGCTGCATCAGGTGAGTGATACCGTACACTCCATGAGCCAGATGAATGCTCAGGTGGCGACCGCTACCGATCAGCAGAGCAGCACCGTGGCGGATATCAGTCACAGTCTGAGTGAGATTCATACGATTACCACCCAGACCACTGATGGCGCAGAGCGTTCTTCTCACCAGAGTGAGCGCCTGCTGACGCTATCGGATAATCTGGCCGGGCTGACCGCGCGTTTTAAGGTTTAAAGATTTCACGACTCTTTCGGTATTATTTCGGACTTTAGCTTTTTAGTTTTTGGTACAGACAACAAGTAACAGGCAGAAGGAAACACCCTCCATGATAAAACTGGGGATCTTAATTACCGACACCGGCCCGCAATCACTGCAGGAGCAGCACGGCACCTTTGCCGATCTGTTTGAACGCCTGCTGAATGCTACCGATGTCGCTTTTGCCTACCGCCGCTACTCGGTTATTGATGGCGAGTTTCCCGTTAGCACCGGCGAATGCGACGCCTGGCTGATTACCGGTTCTGCAAACGGGGTTTATGATAATCTGCCGTGGATGGAGCCTCTGAGGGCCCTGATCCGAACCCTGCACGAAGAGAAACGCCCGTTAGTGGGCATCTGCTTTGGTCATCAGATCATCGCTGAAGCTCTTGGGGGACGGGTCGAGAAATTTGATGGCGGCTGGAATCTGGGTATCAAACAGTATCAGGTGACTGAGCAGCTGCCATGCTTTGCAGATGGTGATAACAGTGAGCCAGTTACAGCGTTCGCCATTAACGCCATCCATCAGGATCAGGTGCTGGATATTCCCAAAGACTGCCGGGTGTTTGCCAGCGCCCCTCGTTGCGCTAATGCAGGCCTTGTCTGGGGCGATCATATCCTGACAGTTCAGGGCCACCCCGAGTTTCATCGCCAGTATGAGAATGATCTGCTGCGGGCCGATCTGGGCGTGGTCTTCCCGGAGGAAGAACTGCAACCCGCCCTTAACGGCCTTGCAAAAGATGCGCTGGATGATGCTCAGGCAGGGCAGTGGATCGCCCGCTTTATTCAGCAGGGTGTGAGTCGCTAATTTCTGATTGTACCCTCTTAAACATCTTCTTATACGCCAGCTTCTGTTTTAGCAGTTAGCTGGCGTTTTAAGTTTGTGATTGCTGGATTCACTCAGAGCGGATAGGTAGGTGCGGGCACACTAAAAATCAATAGGACAAACCCTAGCGCCACTACGATACTCTTTGGCAATACGGACACAGT
The DNA here is from genome assembly GCA_048270425.1 of Oceanospirillum sp. Taxonomy (GTDB): domain Bacteria; phylum Pseudomonadota; class Gammaproteobacteria; order Pseudomonadales; family Halomonadaceae; genus Oceanospirillum. The sequence goes on along the minus strand of JBLWSY010000017.1, from coordinate 64,692 downwards.
TTTCAAAAAACTCTAATGTGAAAGCGGGTGGTAACGGGCTAGTCCCATTAGCCATAGCGTCTCTTTCTGCCTGCAAAAGCTCAACATTCCCCTTTAAGACATTGGCGTAACAAAATTTTGTTTGGGCTCCACCGAAGCCTGCATTGTTAACACAATCGCCTAGCGCGTAATGAAAAGCCAAGTCAGCAGCAATAATGTCCGGTTGTTGAACAAACTCATACCAGGCCAATACCTCTTTCAAATTGTCTTCAAGGTGCTCCTCAAAAATCTCACCCTCTTCTGGTATTAATTCTTTCACAAACCATTTTTCACCTTTCGGCATCAACATTCTTTCGTCACCCATCAGAAACAAAAAATCAAGTTCGGTATGGCCATTGATTTCATGAAGCAATTCCGCATACCAGGAGGGGGACATTGAAGCCCCAGAATCGATACGCTGGATCGGAGGACTTTTCAGAAGGCTCGGCATGATTTTCAGATATCCTGCCTTTCCCTCCTCTTTGATAACGAATTCCCACTCCCCTCGACCATGATTTTTTGCCTTGAAGCGGGTTTTATAAAAATCTAAAAATTCCTTTTTTTTCATGGTGGGTTTCTCGTCAATTGAGGTTTTAGTCCGTGAAGTAGACAGATATAAAAAAGCCTGAGAGCTAAGCTTTCAGGCTTTTTTTGGGGCAACTATAGCGACAAATGAGTTGATTAACTACCCGCACCTCTTAGCTGAAACGGTGAACCACCGGGAATCAGGCGCTTGCCAGTAAGGCCGTTAAACTCGGCCTGTGCTGCCGCCACACAAAACTCATTCAGGGCAGTGTAGTACTGAACCTTGGCGCTGGAGAGGCGGCGCAGGTAGATCTCGTACTTACGTTTGGCTTCTTTACCGGTGCGGCTCATGCTGATCTGTTCGCGCAGGTCTTTAACGTAGGCCAGCAGCTCCTGAACCTCTTCGAAGGCCTTCTCGTTGTCCTTCAGTACCTCTTCGTAGCGGCGGTTTTCGCTACGTACCAGATCGCGAATCTCTGCCGAGCGGGTGTTTTTGGGTGCGTCTTTGGTCAGGGAGATCATAATCGCCGGGTACTGATCAGCCTCGATTCCTCGCTTGGATGGAATGCCGATACGAAAGCGGGCGGGGTTGAGAATATCCTGTGTGAATTTTTCAGCGGTGGTCAGCTGGTAGAGTTCGCCGTGAAAGGCTTCGCGGGTTTCGATCTTGTTGTGCAGCAGTTGCTGGTGCAGTTGCAGAGCTTTTTCAGTCTGTTTGCGAAGGCGGTTAGCTTCGGTTTCCAGTGGATCAGCGCTTTGGGAGTAAAACTCTGTTGCGCTCTTAACGGCAGCATTAGCGTTGTTTGCCAGCATCACCATACCGGTTGCCATCAAAGCGATCAGTAGCAGAGAGCGCAATAGTGAGAACAAAGTCGTCATGGTGGTTTTCCTCGTTGTGCTTTCCCTTGCGGAACCGGACGCTCAGACATCCTGTCTTCGCCACAGCTCTTGGCTGCCGTGCAGTTCCGAATGGATATATGGATGGAATCAATAGGATCTTAATTTAAGCATAAGGTGAAAAAACCACTGTTGAGGTTTTGTAAAGGCTGTGTAGGGAAGTGCAACAGCAATTCATTGGCGGTTTTTTGCAGGAAGACGCAGGTAAAGAAAAGCCCCGCGCTTGTTGCCAAGGGCGGGGCTTAACTTCTATCTCATTACGACGTGACCTTTTCAGGTCAGTGCGCGATTAGCGGCCGGTTTTGATATCGGTCCACAGACGGTTACGCACTTTCAGAACTGCCATAGAGGGTTTGTCGGTCATGTAGAGCTTGGCTTTGGTTTCATCATCAGGATAGATGGCTGGATCACCTACAATCTCAGGATCAACCAGTTCGGTTGCGTCTTTGTTCGGGTTTGCATACCAAACGTAGTCCGTGATCTCGGCGATGATCTCAGGACGCAGCAGGAAGTTGATGAACTTGTGCGCGTTCTCAGCGTTAGGGGAATCAGCCGGAATCAGCAGCATATCGAACCAGATCTCGGTACCTTCTTTCGGGATGGTGTACAGCACTTCTACACCGTTACCGGCTTCTTCGGCACGGGCTGCTGCCTGGAAGACATCACCGGAATAACCCACCGCCACACAGCTGTCGCCGTTAGCCAGATCGTTTACATACTGAGACGAGGTGAACTGTTTCACGTAAGGGCGAACGGAGGTCAGCAGTTTGGCTGCCGGGGCGCTCATTTTGTAGTCGCTGCGCTTGCTGCTGGTTGGGTTTTTACCCAGATAGTTCAGGGCAAAAGGAATCATTTCATCGGCAGAATCCAGGAAGGTTACACCACATTCCTGCAGCTTTTTGATGTTTTCCGGTTTAAAGACCAGATCCCAACTGTTAACCGGAGCATCTTCACCCAGAGCTTTTTTTACCATTTCCGGGTTGTAACCAATACCTGTTGTGCCCCACAGATAAGGAACACCGTACTGGTTGTTCGGGTCTTTTTTGCTCAGGGTTTTCATCAGGGACGGATCAAGGTGTTTCAGGTTCGGCAGCTCGTCTTTGTTAAGCTTCATAAAGATGCCGGCCTTAATCTGAAGTTCCATAAAGTGTGAGCTTGGAACCACCAGATCGTAACCTGAGTTACCTGCCAGAAGTTTGGCTTCCAGAATTTCGTTGCTGTCGTAAACGTCGTAGTTCACCTTGATGCCTGTTTCTTTTTCAAACTTGGCGATGGTGTCTTCGGCGATATAGTCCGACCAGTTATAGAAATTCAGCACTTCTTCTGCCTGTGCCGTCGCAGCGGTAAAGGCCAGAGTCAGGGCTGAGAGGGTCAGCTTGAGACGGGGCATTATCGTTTTTTTCATCAGCTTTCCTTTCCTGTTTTTTCTGTCATTTTTAGCGTTAGGGCGCTTTGTTAGGGCTGAATTTTAGTAATTCAGAAACAAAGGCTTAGGTCGCATTTTCCCCTAAAGGAACGGTATCGGGATAAAGCCCGCCACGGGGTGTGATTTTTTCAGTTTTAAAAGACACTGAAAAGGCTTTAACCCGTTAATCTTTTGTTTTTATTGATCTGATGTTTGATAACAGTCAGAAAAAAGCCCGATAGGCTATTGTTCATGGTGTAAAAAACACTGAAGCCTGATGGTGTTCAGGCTTCAGTGGCACTTTTAAACGGTCAGCAGCAGGTATTCACGTTCCCATGAGCTGATCACCTTGTTAAAGGTCTCAAACTCGGCACGTTTCACACCAATGAAGGCATCAACGAACTGGCAGCCGAAGATTTCGCGCAGTTCCGGGCAGTCTTCCAGCAGACGCAGGCCTTCCTCAAGGGTACGGGCTACCTCTACCTGATCACCTTCTTCCGCGGCGGCATCTGTAGTTGGCTTGCTGGGCTCGAGCTTTTGCTTCAGGCCGAGATAACCACAGGCAAGGCTGGCTGCTATGGCCAGATACGGGTTGCAGTCGGCACCGGGAAAACGGTTTTCGATGCGTGTTCCTGCTGGTGGGGCTTCGGGGGCACGCAAACCTGTGGTGCGGTTATCAATACCCCACTTGGTGTTTACCGGGGCAGACATATCCGGTGTAAAACGACGATAGGAGTTCACATTTGGCGCGAAAAAGCTGATCGCGTTGGGCGTGTACTTCTGTAGTCCGCCCAGATAGTGATAGAACTCAGGGCTGAATTTCTCGCCATCTTTGCCGGCAAAGATGTTTTCACCGGTCTTGATGTCGATCAGACTCTGGTGAATGTGCATAGAGCTGCCCGGTTCTTCTTCCATCGGCTTGGCCATAAAGGTGGCGTAGGCACCGTGCTTCATGGCGGCTTCACGTAGGGTGCGCTTAAAAACAAATACCTGGTCGGCCAGCTTAAGCGGGTCACCATGGAGGAAGTTGATCTCCATCTGAGCGGCACCGGTTTCGTGAATCAGGGTGTCTACATCCAGCCCCTGAGCTTCGCAGTAGTTATAGAGGGTATCCACTAATGGATCGAACTCATTAACCGCATCAATGCTGTAAGACTGGCGGGCTGTTTCACGACGACCAGAGCGGCCGATAGCGGGCTTCAGGTGATAATCCGGGTCGATGTTTTTCTGTACCAGATAGAACTCAACTTCCGGCGCGATCACCGGCTTGAGCCCTTCTTTTTCAAACAGAGCCAATACTTTACGTAGGATGGAACGGCTGGAAAGCGGGTGCAGTTCGCCATCAAAGGTGTAGCAGTCGTTGATCACCTGAGCGGTTGGCTCATTAGCCCAGGGCACAACACGCAATGTGTCCGGGTCAGGCCTGAGCAGCATATCGCGGTCAGCGGCATCGACAATGTCGAAGTGGTTTGCTGCCCAGTCACCGGTTACGGTTTGTACCAGCAGGGTTTCCGGGATACGGCCACCATTTTCGTCGAGGAACTTCTGGGGCGGGTAAAATTTGCCACGGGCGTTACCGGTCATGTCCGGTAGGGTGGATTCAACTTCTGAGATTGCGTTCTCTTTGAGAAACCTGGCTACGGCTTCCATAACTCACCTTCACATTTTTTTGGTAGCAGATGTGCTGATTAACAGCTTGAGAGTGTTATAGCTAAGCTGCTGATCGCTGTCTGCTGCTTTTATTAGTCGCTTTTCATTTTTGTTGTGCGTTATCTGTTCGCCATTTCTGCTTGCAGATATGAAACCCATGATTCCCCGGCCTGATGTTTTGCATTCCTGATCCGGAGGGCAAGCATCGTGTGTTGTGTGGCCTGTTTGGCTGGTTGTTGAATGGCCGGTGGTAATAAACCGAATCATGTTTCGGTTTCTAGGCTAGGTGAAAAGAAAATCTAAAGCAACTGAAAGTTTTAATAGAAAAGTATGAAAGTTTGTTTTTTAGCCGGTTGAGCCTTTTAAATCGGGCTTGTTACCAAAAAATATTAGAAGTATTATTCGGTTTGTTGTGGGGTTTGTTATTCCTTTTAAGACTTTTTGTCTGAACTGTTTTAGCGCGGAAAGTTACCGGGTTCGTTTTTTATGCACTTTTCTGAAGCATTAAAAGTACGGGTTAATGAAAGCTGGCGTTCAGAGAAAAGCAGGGGTGGAATGTATTGGAGACAGGAATATGACACAGGGTTACACACCCTCTTACTACGCAGACAGCGCAAACCCCAAGTCGGATTATCCGGTTCTGACCGGTGAGGTTCAGACCGATATCTGCATTGTGGGTGCTGGCTTTACTGGTCTTTCAGCCGCGTTGCATCTGGCGGAGCTGGGCTATCAGGTTGCTGTGCTGGAAGCGGAGCGTATCGGCTGGGGGGCATCCGGTCGTAACGGCGGTCAGGTTTGTCAGGGTCATAATATGGGCCATGAGGATCTGGAGAAGAAGGTCGGCAAGGCCGGTGCCGATATGCTGTGGCAGATGTCGCTGGAATCCGTGGATCTGGTGAAAGAGCTGGTGGCAAGGCATGAGATCGACTGTGATCTGAAAAGCGGTGTTCTGCACGTAGCAGCCAAGCCATCCCATAACGCCCATATCAAAGAGACCGTTGAGTACAAAAACAAGGTGCTCAACTACGACGCCCTCAAGTATGTGGAGCCGGAAGAGGTTTCCAATATGTTGGGCTGTGAGCGTTTCGGTGCCGGTGAATACTGGACCGAGGGTGCTCACCTGCATCCTCTGAACTATGCGCTGGGTCTTGCCGCTGCAGCGGAAAAAGCCGGTGTTCAGTTTTTTGAGAACAGCCGTGTCAGCCATTACGAGCTCCGCCAGACTCCAGCCGGTAAGGGCGTTGAGGTCTTTGGTGAGCAGGGCTCGGTAAAAGCTAAATATATGCTGCTGGCCTGTAACGGTTATCTGGGCAAGCTGGAACCGCGCATCGCGGGCAAGATTATGCCCATCAATAACTTTATTCTGGCGACCGAGCCGCTGGATGACGCTACCTGCCGTCGCATCAACCGTGATGATGTGGCCGTGGCGGATTCCCGTTTTGTTATCAACTACTTCAAGCTGTCCGGTGATAACCGCCTGCTGTGGGGTGGGGGCGAAAACTATTCCTCAAAATTCCCGAAAGATATCGGCAGTTTTGTTCGTCCTTATATGCTGGAGTACTACCCGGAATTGAAGGACGTGCAGATCGATTACGGCTGGGGCGGCACCCTGGCGATCACCCTGAACCGTATGCCGCACTTTGAGCGTATCGATGACGTGATCTATGTGGCGCAGGGATATTCCGGTCACGGTGTGGCGCTGGCGACACTGGGCGGCAAGCTGATGGCGGAGGCGATCAGCGGCAGCGCCGAACGCTTTGATCTCTTCTCCAAAGTTCCGACGCCCACTTTCCCCGGCGGTACCCTGTTACGTTGGCCGGGACTGGTGGCGGGCATGCTGTTCTATTCCCTGCGTGATCGCCTGGGGCGTTGAGACAGCCCCGCTTGGTAAAACGAAGCAAGATTAAGAACAAAGCGAACCCATAAGAATTCAACCGACAAAAGGATCGTTAAAGAGGAAACAAGCAAGCTGCACGCTAAACAGATAACTGCTTAAAAGATCACCGCTAGGCAAACTCCGGTGCATCCGTATAATGCGCCCAGATCAGGTAAACAAACAGGCAGAACAGGTGAATTTATTCGATGAAGGATACCAAGGCAGACTCTAAAGCACAGGTGGTTTCTGAGGCGGTGCGCCGCAAGAAGCAGACCCAGAGTCTGGCACCCCGGAATGCTCCGGTTCAGGACAGATCCAAGCAACGCTCCCGTCAGATCATCGATGCAACCGGTGAACTGCTGGAAGAGGTGGGGCTGGATGATCTGAACACCATACTGATCGCCAAAGCGGTAGGTATCTCGGTGGGTTCTCTGTATCACTACTTTCCGAATAAACACGCCATTCTGCACGCCATGGGCACCCGCTGGCTGGAGCAGGTAGAAGCCGCTCTGGATGAGATCGCCAGCTGGCCGGTGGAAACCATGCCCTTGTCAGAGCTTCTGCCAAAGATGCTCAGGATTAAGCTGGGTGTTTACCGTCGTCAGAAAGCGATTCTGACGCTGGTGCAGGCGATGTTCTCTGTACCGGAGCTGCGTGAACTGGATGAGCGCCATGATGAACTGGAAATCAGCCGTATGGCCGAAGTGTTCCGTCGCATGGGGGTTAACCGCCATGTGCGCGAGCGCGAGCGTCTGGGTCGTCTCTATCTGGAAGTGACCCACAGCGTTTTTCTGGTGGTGGTAAATCAGAAAGGTGATCGTGCCAAGCGAACCCTGGCGGATCTGGAATCTATGCTGAATAACCTCTTGCTGGGTTATCTGCCGGAGTAGTTCTTTCAGGGGTTCTTAATCTGTTTTAACGGCTTTATAAAAGCGCTGTTCAGTGCTGCAGTTTGCTGTCTCTTAACGGTCTTTTTGCTGTCGGTTTAACCCTTTAACGACTGCAAATAACAAGAGAAGCAACCATGACACAAGTTCAAAACCCTTCACCACAGGCTCAAAAGCTGAAGCGCATCCGAAGTGAATTCTCCGGTGCTGAAGGCGCAGATACTCCGATCAGCCTGGATCGTGTGATCTCCGGTAAGCCGATGGAAAGTGTGGAAAATCTCTTCACCAACAGTAAAGAAAACTTCTTCTGTGGTGTCTGGTCGTCCACCGAAGGTAAATGGAACCTGAACTACACCGAGGATGAGTTCTGCTATCTGATCTCCGGCCGTGCGATACTGACCGATGAAGAAGGGCATCAGGAGATTCTGAGTGCCGGTGATGCTTTCGTGATTCCCGCGGGCTACAAAGGCAGCTGGGAAACCATCGGCCACGCGAAAAAGTTTTATGCGATTTATGAAGAGAGCGAAGGCTGATCAGCCGCTGATGTTTTTCTGATACGCTCAGTGATCGCTGAACCCGAAAACCCGGTCAGACATGTCTGGCCGGGTTTTTTTGTCCGTATAAGAAACTCTGGTTCAACGTTACTGGCTGATCATTCAAAAAATTCTGGTCAAAGCTCAAAACATACTATACCGTATGGTATGTTTTGAGCTTTATTCGTTCACGCCCCAATAACAGGGATAAGCAAAAAGGAGTTTTTATGTGGTATCGAAATTCAGGTTGGCTACTCATAACGATCGCAACCCTTCATAACCTACTGGGTGTCGTGTTGGGATGGGAGGTACTGCAGGGCATGGCAGAAGCAGGCTTCTGGAATACCGTAGAGCAGGATGGACAGATCAACTTTTCCCGTAGCTCCATACTCTGGTTTTTAATGCTGGGGATTTTCTGGTGGGTGCTGGGTGCGCTGATGCAGCAGTGGCTGAATCAAATCGGCAGGCTGCCGCAATGGCTGGGTTATGTGTTGCTGGCATCAGGTTGTGCGGTGGCATTTGTACTGCCTCAGTCCGGTGCCTGGTTTTTTATGCCGTTGGGATTACTGGTGGTTTTGGGCGGTGCAAAGACTGAATTCAAGCCCAAGCGAGAGGCGTCAATACTATGAAAATGCTTAAAGATGACTGGCTGTCGCTGGGATTAGAGTTGTTGGTGGAAGCCGGCGTGGCGCAGGTGAAAATTGATCCTCTGTGTCAGCGGGCGGGGGCGACAAAAGGCTCTTTTTATCACCACTTTAAGAATCGTGAGGTGTTTCTGACTGAGCTTTTAAGCTACTGGCAGCAGCATTACAGCCAGCAGCTGATCGACAAGGTGCAGAATCTGCCGGAGTGGCAGCAGCGCCGTAACCGCTTGCTGGACCTGATTGATGACGAAGCACTGGCGATAGAAACCGCCGTTCGCAATTGGGCGTGGCAGGATACGCAGGCAAAAGCGGCGGTACAAGAGGCGGATCAGATTCGATTGGATTATCTGGCCGGTCAATGCGCCTTGCTGCTGCCGGAATCAAAACAGGACAAGGTAGGTCTGCTGGCGGGTATTCTCTACTGGACGTTGGTCGGCTGTGTGCAGGCGGGTGATCAGGTTAGTCGTGATCAGTGGCGACAGATGGATGATCTGATGACAGAGATGATCGAGGGTTGGGCGCTTGCCTAGCCCTCAAAATCGCCCCTAAAACCACGCCTTTAACCGCTACGCGAAAAGCGGGGAGTACGATGATGGAAAACTCTAAACAAAACACTGGACAAAACGCTGTTGCCCATCAGCAGGATGACAGCGTTGTGATTAACAAGGGTAAAGCTATCCCCTGCCCGTTGCCTGAAAATTGCAGTTTGCATGAAAAAGCAAAAGGGCGGGGTTATGAAGATGCCTTTGCTTTCCGGCTGGAAGATGACACTCAGGATGCCCGCAGTGTGTATCTGGCAATCTTCGGGAAGCTGCCGAAGCCGGTACGTTTTATGATCAGCCTGCGCAATAAACTGGTGGGGTTGTTCGGCTTTGAAACCAGTCCGGAAGGCATGACCATTACCGCCGATAAAATAAAAGAGGGCGCTAAAGCCGGTGCTATGACCATCCTCAAAGCTACAGCAGATGAGGTGATTGTTGGCTCTGAAGAGCGGCATATGGCGGTTTGGATATCGCTGCAGAACCATGAAGATGGCCTGTACACCCTGAGTACCCGTGTGAATCTGCATACCGGCATAGGCCGCGCTTATATGCAGGTGATTAAACCCTTTCATAAGGTGATCGCGGCTTACAGTATCGAGTCGGCCTTTAAAGCAGGCCGACTGTCTTAGGCTCGTTTTTCTAACACTGATCATTAAAGCGGCTGGTGACCCACCTGCACCTTGATTTGCGGATGGCGTTTCGCCAGTTGTTGCAGCCATTCAAGGCTCTCTCGGTTGGCGGCTTGATCGCTGGAGAACTGACCCGGTTCAACATTATTCTGCCATCCCCAGGCAGTGTGGCAGGTATCCCCTGTCAGCAACACCCAGCCCGATTCAGAGCGAATCAGGTAGGCTGTTGAGCCCGCAGTATGCCCCGGTGTATGCAAGGCAAAGGCGCTGCCGTCACCAAAGATATCGAGAATTTTCCCTTGCCACTCTCTTAATGCCGGGCGCTGATCCAGCAGAGTATCTGTTGTGCCATTGGTGGCGGCGTAAAGGAAATACTGTTCGGTGGCTTCACCCTTACCGGTATAGAGGGGCACATCAGTCGGAATCGCCGGCAGACCGCTAATATGATCAAGATGCAGGTGGGTCATAAACACACCTTTAAGTGGTCTCTGCAACGCCTGCAAAAACGCTTCGGTGGATCGGCGCATTTTCAGTGTTTTAATTTTTAGCTGAGGTTCGAGCCAGCCGGGAACACCAACGGATTTCGGATCTGTTGCGAAGCGGGTGGAAATACCGGTATCGATCAGAAAGTCTCCGTATTTCGGGTGTTGCAGGTGATAGGCATAAATCTGAATCCCTTCTTCCCTGTTTATTAATCCGGCGGCCTTCGCCTTAGGGTGGTTCAGGTTTAGCAGACCATTCAGAGGTACCTGCCAGTCTGCTGCAACCAGAGTATCGAGCTTGTTGGCCACCGCTGATGCGCCTGTCTGTTCAGCTTTAAGAAGCTGATCCAGCGTTCGCTGGCTGATCTCCCGCCCCAGAGGTGAAGCTTCAGTCGGGTGGTGAGTCGCTACCGCCTGACTCAGCCAGAGCGCAATCGCTGCAAACAAAACGATGATAATCGCCAGGCTAATCAGAATGACTTTTTTGATCGGGCGTTTTGAAGGCGCTGACTGGCCCGCTCCGGCTTTAGATATCGGTGACATACCGTGTCCTCTTTAAATGTGAACTAACAAGGCTTGTGCTCTTGATGTTGACTGTTTCTGGCAACGTCTTGGTTCAGCCTCTTGCTGTGCTATAGTTTGGCTATTCTTTATTTGAAGTAAATTGGTTAAAAATTGATGATGCTATCCGTTTTTGGATGGTTTCTGTTGCGTATGAGTAAGGGTAGGTTCAAGCCATGAATAAAGATCTGAACTGGCAGGATCTGAAACTCTTTCTGACGGTGGCAGAGACCGGCAGCTTCAGCGCCGCCGCCCGTGAATTAAAACTGGGGCAGCCAACCCTGAGCCGACGCATCGCTGAGCTGGAAGAACAGCTTGGACAGCCGCTGTTTATCCGCCTGAGTCAGGGCTGTGAGCTGACCGCGCTCGGCAATAAGCTACTACCGGCAGCACAGCAGATGGCGCAATGGTCGGCAGAGGTGATGACCGAGGTGCAGTCGCCCCAAACCATCAGCGGCTGTGTGCGTATTACCGCGCCACCGGCGATCGCCTTTGCTTTGTTAACGCCCTTTGCCGCCGAGCTTGCCGGCATCTATCCCGACATTCAGCTGGAGGTGCTGAGTGATATCAGCACCCTGAATCTTGCCCGGGGTGAGGCGGATATCTCCTTAAGAACCCAGTATCCGCAGGATGAAGATCTGATCTGTCTCTCCTCTTTTAAGGGTGATATGCGGGTTTATGTCTCGGAGAAGCATCTGGCGGATCAGAACCTCGCTGTTGATTCGCAGAGGGGTTGGGATATTAAGCAGCTGAAATGGATCTGTTGGCCGGATAAGTACGATTATCTGCAGGTGAATCAGGTTTTGAAACGTGTGATTCCGGATTTCAAACCCGCCTTTACCTCCAACGATTACAACGTGCAGTTGGCGGCCTGTTGTGCCGGAGTGGGTGCTATGGTGCTGCCGGAAGGTTTTGACCGTAACGATATTGTCAGTGGCCTAACAGCGCTGCCCATTGATCTCAGTGCTTATAGCAAGGGTGAGCTTTATCTGGTGGCCCACAAACGCCAGCGCCATCTGCCGCGTATTGTGAAAATTATCGAGCAGCTGGAGGGTTTTCTGGGCGAGGTCTGGCCGGATAGTAAAAGCTGATTTTCAGCGGTTTTATCAGCAGAAAGCCCCGTTATTCGCACTGAATAACGGGGCTTTTGCTTAGAGGCTATGACGGGGTTCTCCGGCTACCGATTACTCAAACTCAATCCAGGTGGTTTTCAGCTCGGTGTAATCATCCATGGCGTGCAGGGACTTATCACGACCATTGCCGGACTCTTTAAAGCCACCAAACGGAACCGTGATATCACCACCGAAGTAGTTATTCACGCCCATGGTGCCGGTACGAACGGCAGCGGCTACTTTGTGCGCAGTATTGATATTCAGGCTCCATACCGCGCCTGCCAGACCGTAAGGGGAGTCGTTGGCGATGCGAACGGCATCCGCCGCATCCTTAAAGCGGATGACGGAAACCACAGGGCCGAAGATCTCTTCCTGCGCGATGGTCATCTTGTTGTCCACTTCTGCGAAGATGGTCGGTTCGTGGTAGAAGCCGCCCAGTGCGTGTTCCATGACCTTACCGCCGTAAACCAGCTTGGCGCCTTCTTCGATACCCTTTTGCACGTAACCCTGAATGGTATCCAGCTGGCGCTGATCCACCACAGGGCCCATGTTGGTTGATGGGCTTAGTGGGTTATCCGGACACCAGTTTTTCGCCCGTTCCAGCACCATCGCCAGAAACTCGTCGTAGATCTCATCCTGAACCAGCAGGCGCGTGCCCGCAGTACAGGTCTGGCCGGAGTTATAGAAGCCACCCAGTACCGCAGCGTCAGCGGCTTTTTCCAGATTGGCATCGGCAAACACGATATTGGCGCTCTTACCACCCAGTTCCAGGAAGGTACGCTTCAGGTTGGACTGGCCGGAATACTGCATCAGCAGCTTGCCCACGCCGGTAGAGCCGGTGAAGGTCTGGCCGTCGATATCCGGGTGCAAAGAAAGGTGCTTGCCCAGATTGATTCCATCCCCGGGCAGCACCTGAAGCACGCCGGCGGGCAGGCCGGCCTGGTGGGCAAGTTCTGCAATTTTCAGTGCGGTGAAAGGTGTTTTCGGATCCGGTTTCAGGATCACAGAATTACCTGTCGCCAGCGAAGGAGCCAGCTTCCATACCGTAGTAGAAAGCGGGAAGTTCCACGGCACAATGGCCGCAATCACGCCCAGCGGTAAACGCTGAACCAGAGCCAGACTGTCATGTCCGGTTGGCGCGATCTCTTCATAAACTTTGTCGGTAGCTTCCGCCGTCCAGCGCAGGGTGTTCAGGCAGCTGGGAACGTCGATATTAAAGCAGTCACTGATCGGCTTACCGGCGCTCAGGCTTTCCAGCAGAGCGATTTCAGGCAGGTTGGCTTCGATCAGATCCGCCCAGCGCAGCAGTACGCGCTTACGGTCGCCCGGTGCCATTTTTGACCAAACGCCGGATTCGAATGTATCACGGGCGATTTTTACGGCGATATCAGCGTCTTCCGGGCCGCAATCAGCGACTTCAGCGATGGTTTCAGCGGTTGCCGGATTCACCACGGGCTGAGTTTTACCGGAGCGGGCGCTCACGTTCTCACCGTTGATGATGGCGTAGTTCGGCATGGCGATGGTCGCTGCCATCTCCTGCCAGTTGAAATCGGTTACGACAGCTTGCTGTGACGTCATAGTGTTATCCTGCTGGCCTCATTGAAAGGTCTTATTGTGTCTTGAATAAGAAATTATACGAATAATTATTCGGATTTTGCGTTGCGTTCTATCCTGCCGTCAAGTTTGCGCTGTCACAAGCTGTCCGGCTATATCACCGGATAGGTATGGGAGAAAGGTTATGGGAGGCACGGCTACGGAATGAACGGTTATGGGCTGAACGGCTATGGTGCAGGCATAAAGAGTCGGATAGAGGATCAGACAGATTCCTCATCAGCCGTTTTCGCCAGCTCTTCCAGATAGGCAGAGAGAATCTGATTGGGTCGCGCCCCTTTTCGGGTAATGGCACTGTAGTGGGTATGGAAGTGGCGCTGCTCCGGTTGTAGCGGACGTAAGCGGCCTTCCGTCACCCAACGCTGAGCGTAGTGGGTGGGCAGAAAGCCGATAAAACGACCACTGAGAATCAGAAAAGCGATACCTTCCCGATCTGTCGAGCTGGCTCCGGCCTTCAGCAGCATCTGCTGCTTTTTAATCTGGGCAGGCTGAGCGTAGGCGGGCAGAACGGCATCAAACTCTGCCAGCTTGCTATCGGTCAGCTCTCGGTCATCGGCCTGATAGAGCGGATGCTGGTTGCTGCAGTAGAGCAGAGATTGCTCGGCGTACAGTGGCTGATAATCGATGCCCGGCAGCGCCCGTAAGTCCGGTACTACACCGATATGCAGGCTGCCATCCAGCACGGCGCTTTCAATATCATTGGGCGGAATCATACGGATATTGATCACCACCTCAGGCCCCCGATCTTTCAGGGCGGCCAGTGCCCGTGTGATTCGCATCTGGGGTACGGTCACCATATTGTCGGTAATGCCGATGTTCAGCTCACCTTTCAGATCCCGGTTAATGGCGTTGATCTGACTGCGGAAATCCTCCAGTCCGGCTAACAGCTGCAGGGTTGCCTGATAGACGATCTCACCTTCCTCCGTGACAGAGAAGCCGGAGCGCCCGCGATGACACAGGCGGGCGTTGATCAGGCCCTCCAGCTCCGTCACCGCCTGACTGATCGCTGGTCGACTGATATTCAGCTGCACCTCTGCAGCCGCAAAACCACCGGATTCCACCACCACCTTAAAGATGCGCAGCAGGCGGATATGGGCATCCCCCAGTTGGCGGGGCAGGAAGTTATCTTTTTGTGGCATGACGATGGCTCCGGTTAGGCATGGCTTTTTAGTTAACTAAATAGTTATCTCAGAGTAAATATGTTTGGATTTAATAAACTAAAAAACGGCTGATAATGGATATCCGATCAAGGTGTTACGCGTTCTACCCTCCGGTGTTTCCGTTGTCAGCTTTTAAAGGTTGCGACGGTTCACCGGAGGCTTAACAGATAAAAAAGCCAACAGGTTAAAGCCCAACAGGTAAAAACCTCTGTGCTTAACAATAATTTCAATTGAGGTGTGACATGCCTTCCAACGAGAGCGGTCAGCGTATGAATAAAGAGCAACGTCTTGCGGCCTGTGGTCTGAATCAGGCGCAACTGGATGCTCACTGGATGCCATTCACCGGCAACCGCGAGTTCAAAAAGGATCCCCGTCTTCTGGTAGCCGCGAAAGGTAACTACTACACGGACGCTGACGGCCGACAGATTTTTGATGCTTTATCCGGTCTCTGGACCTGTGGCGCAGGCCACGGCCGCCCTGAGATCGCGGAAGCGATTGCCAAGCAAGCGACAGAACTGGATTACTCACCGGCGTTTCAGTTTGGTCAGCCGAAATCCTTCCAGCTGGCGCACCGCATTACCGAGCTGATGCCGGAAGGCCTGAACCGTGTTTTCTTCACCGGTTCCGGTTCTGAGTCGGTAGAAACCGCACTTAAGATCGCCCGCGCATACTGGCGTAAAAAAGGTCATGCCACTAAGACCCGCTTTATCGGTCGTTCCAAGGGTTATCACGGCGTTAACTTTGGCGGTATCAGCGTGGGCGGTATCGGCCCGAACCGTGCGCTTTACGGTCAGGGTATCGATGCGATTCACCTGCCGCACACCATGCTTCCGGAAAACAAATTTGTTCAGGGTATGCCGGATGACGGCGCGCACCTGGCGGACTATCTGGAAGAGCTGCTGGCGGTACACGATGCCAGCAATATCGCCGGTGTCATCGTTGAGCCGTTAGCGGGTTCTGCCGGTGTGATTCCACCACCAAAAGGCTATCTGAAGCGTCTGCGTGAGCTGTGCGACAAGCACAACTTATTGCTGATCTTTGATGAAGTGATCACTGGCTTCGGCCGTATGGGTTCATACACAGGTGCGGAAGAGTTTGGTGTTACACCGGATCTGATGACCCTGGCGAAACAGCTGACCAACGGTGTGGTGCCGATGGGCGCAGTGGTTGCCAGGCAGGAGATCTACGACCTGTTTATGGAAACCGGTGGCCCGGAATACATGCTGGAACTGCCACACGGCTACACCTATTCCGCCCATCCTCTGGCCTGTGCGGCTGGTCTTGCCTCGCTGGATATTCTGGAAAACGACCAGCTGATCCCGCGTGTTAAGCAGATGGCACCTCAGTTTGAAGAGATGCTGCACAGCCTGAAAGGCAGCAAGCATGTTGCGGATATCCGTAACTACGGCCTGGCCGGTGCGCTGACTCTGGAAGCCGCACCGGGTGAAGCTGCGCTGCGTCCGTATCAGGTTGCCATGAAGTGCTGGGAGAAAGGCTTCTACGTGCGCTACGGCGGTGACACCCTGCAGCTGGGTCTGCCGTTTACAGTGGAAACTGACGAGATCGACCGTCTGATCAATGCACTGGGCGAGTCTCTGAACGAGATCGACTAAGACCGTAGCACGGCATAGATAGTGTCGCTGCATCAATAGAGCTGCATTGGTAGCACAAGACAGATTTAACGAATTTTCAGATCGCATTACAGATAAACGAATAACAGGTTTTTTATGACAACTGATATCCAGAACGCACAAACGATTGGCCACCTGATTAACGGTCAGATCGTACAGGATGCCGAGCGCAGCCAGCCAGTTTACAACCCATCCACCGGTGAGATCAGCAAGCAGGTGGGTCTGGCATCCAAGGCCACTGTAGAAGAAGCGATTGCTACCGCGCAGGCGGCTTACCCTGCATGGCGTCAGACGCCACCGCTGAAGCGTGCCCGTGTGATGTTCCGCTTTAAGCAACTGCTGGAAGAGAACGCCGATAAGATCTGCGCCATGATCGGTGAAGAACACGGCAAGATCTCCCACGATGCCATGGGTGAACTGCAACGCGGTATCGAAAACGTCGAGTTTGCCTGCGGTATTCCGGATCTGCTGAAGGGCGAGTACAGCAAAAACGTTGGCCCGAACATCGACTCCTGGAGCGAGTTCCAGCCGTTAGGTGTGGTGGCCGGTATTACGCCATTTAACTTCCCGGCCATGGTGCCTATGTGGATGTTCCCACTGGCCATCGCCTGCGGTAACACCTTTGTACTGAAACCGTCTGAGCGTGATCCGTCCTCAACCCTGTATATCGCGCAGCTGCTGCACGAAGCGGGTCTGCCGGAAGGCGTACTGAACGTGGTTAATGGTGACAAAGAAGCGGTAGATACCCTGCTGACCGACAAGCGCATCAAGGCGGTAAGCTTTGTGGGTTCGACACCGATTGCGGAATATATCTACGCAACCGCTAATGCCAACGGCAAGCGTTGTCAGGCGCTGGGTGGCGCGAAAAACCACGCCATCGTTATGCCGGATGCGGATATGGATAACGCGGTAAACCAGCTGCTGGGCGCTGCCTTTGGTTCATCCGGTGAGCGCTGCATGGCGCTGTCGGTAGCGGTAGCGGTGGGCGATCAGGCGGCAGATGCACTGGTCAGCAAACTGAAAGAAGCGATGAAGCCTTTGAAAGTAGGCGCTTTCTCCGACAAGTCCAACGACTTCGGCCCTGTGATTACCGCCGCACACCGCGACAAGGTGGTGGGTTATATCTCAAGCTCTGAAGAAGATGGCGCAAATGTTGTTGTTGATGGCCGTGAGCCACAGGTAGCGGGTTACGACAACGGCTTCTTTGTCGGTGCAACCCTGATCGACCGTGTAACCCCGGATATGGTCAGCTACAAAGAAGAGATCTTCGGCCCGGTGCTGCAGGTAGTGCGCGTGAACACCATGGAAGAAGCGATGCAGCTGATCAACGATCACGAATACGGCAACGGCACCTGCATCTTCACCCGTGACGGTGAAGCCGCGCGTTACTTCTCCGACATGATCGAAGTGGGCATGGTGGGTATCAACGTACCGCTGCCGGTACCGGTTGCGTACCACAGCTTCGGCGGCTGGAAACGCTCCCTGTTTGGTGACCTGCACGCCTACGGCCCGGATGGTGTTCGCTTCTACACCAAACGTAAAACCATCACCCAACGCTGGCCATCCAGCGGCGTACGTGAAGGCGTCAGCTTCGCCTTCCCGAGCTAAGTTTCAGCACGAAACCTCCCGATGCACCGACAGCGGTGCACCCCTGAGATATTGCCCCGGTTGACCGACCGGGGCTTTTTTTCGTTTTGTGGGTCGGCCTTTAGGCCGTCTACGACTCGTTCCTCACGTTCTACGTGGGAATGCATACCGCTCTTACTTGGATTCCTCCGCCTCCAACGCCGTAATCTGCTTATAGATCGCCTCCGCTTCCTCCGTCAGAAACGAATAACTTTTAATATCACCATTACGCTGAGCTAGCATCGCCTGCTCCAGCTTAGCCGCGTATTCCTTTTTCAGTTTCTTGGTCGGGTCAGACTTAAAGAGAGAAAACATAGGTGTACCGCCTGCAGTTAAAAAGAGTGTCAGGCTTGTACGGGGAAAGTGGCTAAGTCGATGTTGGGGGAGTAGAGGGATGCTCAGGACACGACTCGTTCCTCACGTTCTACGTGGGAATGCCTACCGGCCTGTCTGCTGTAAATCAAATACCTGTCGGAAAAAGATATCTAATACCTATTGGTGGCTTCCGCTAATTTATATGAACGGATAGACTGAAAAATCAAAGAATTACGGCAGCAGGTGAGTGTTCCATTTTACGGAACAGTCACCTGCAGCTCTTAGATTAAGAGCAAATAAACGCATGAGCGTATGGCAGGGAAGCAGTCAGATCAGAAAATGGATTTTTTCCTTTCTAATCAAACTCTTTTCTCAATTTTTTTGTCGGTTTGTTGAAATCGGCACAAGACATGTCTTTTATTAGAACTTTGTCTCCCAGACACTACAGCCCAAAGGTATTTTAATGGATAATC
This sequence comes from Oceanospirillum sp., assembly GCA_048270425.1. Lineage (GTDB taxonomy): Bacteria > Pseudomonadota > Gammaproteobacteria > Pseudomonadales > Halomonadaceae > Oceanospirillum. The sequence goes on along the minus strand of JBLWSY010000017.1, from coordinate 46,115 downwards.
AAAAAACAGTAAGAGAGGAGCTATCCAAAAGCTTAGTTGAGAGAGCACAAAAAATACCAATTGATGCTATTGGGTTACCTGCTCGCGCATTGAATCTATCATTGCAGGCTGGCGCTAAAAATAGTTTTGATGCCATTTCAATAGTGTTGTCTGGATTCTCTGGTGTACGAGGCGTGGGGTTAAAGACGGTATCAGAGAGTCAAACGGCAGTTTTTAAATTTATTGACAAGATCGAAAAGTCAACTGAAAAAGAAATTCAATTATTAATTGATCCTCGAGATGAATATCTTTCATCGGCTAAGGGGAATTTAGTTGAAGCATTTTCCGCAGTATTAGAATTATATTTATCGAAAAAAAAGGGGAAAAATATAAAAAGAGACCGAGATGTTCTCTATAAAAGATTTGGTCTTGAAGGAAGCTCGATATACACTCTGGAAGACTTAGGGACTTTTTATGATGTGTCTAGAGAGCGTATAAGACAGATTGAGGCATCATTAATTAAAGATTTGGATGAGACTCTTTTGGGGGAGAAAAAAGATAAAAACTGGCGCTTATGTCCTAAAATATATGATTCATATAAATCAATAAGATCCTCGCTGTATCATTTTGAATGGTTGGTTCGTAGAGATGACATAGATAAAATCTTTTCGGATCATTTTGGAGAGACTCTCAATGATGCATACTTGGATCTATTTATGGAGGTTCTCGGTTACGTTAAGCTTCCTAGAAATATTCCTGGGTTTAGAGGAAGTATATGTGAATCATGGAGCCTAGCTAAAAAGTATAATAAAAAAGAAATTGAATCCGTTTTTGTTGCTTTAGATCATATCTACGATAGCCCGAGAGCTGTTCCAATTTTTGATTTGATTGTTTCTGCTAAGAAATCTAATAAAAACAAAAAACCGATATCAAATGATTCTATTATGGTTGCTCTTTCAGCAACTACTGATATTGAGCGAGAAGATGACGACGTTTTGGTTAAGTTTTCACGTTTACGCAGTGCCTCAGATAAAGCTTATAGGGTATTGGAATCAAAGAATAAACCTATGCACTTTTCTAAAATTGCGCAAGAAATAAATTTCCTTGAAGGTTCCAGAGGAGCCATTAAAGAGACCAATTTAAAGAATCAACTTGTATCAGATGATCGATTCTTACCCATAGGGCGAAGTGGGGCGTGGGGGCTTTCAAAATGGAATAATTTTAATAATATCACCATAATGCAGGCAATTGAGAAAGTTCTTCATGAATCGGGTGAACCTCTTTCGTTTACTGATATAAAGACACAGGTTGCGTTGCTAAGGCCGGATGCTTCAGAAAGATCACTACGAACGTATTTAAATGACCAATCAGTATTTTCTCGGGTTGGCAAGAGCCTGTTTGCGTTGAGTGCCTGGAGAATGGAAGCTGCAACATCAAGACTCAATAAAATCTCAGTTTCTGAAAAAGATTTCAATGAAGCCATAACCTCCGTAATGAAAGAAAGTAATCCCGTCGATTTTCCAAAACTTATAAGCTCTATAATGGTAACTACAGGGTTGTCTAGTGGAAGTGTCAGAAGAAGGCTTTTATCTACAGAGGCATTAGAAATAACTTCTGTCATTGGGCAGCGGTGTAAGTCTGTTTATTGTAGTAACTTAGATGATTTGTCTAAGTATGAAGAAAATGGAAGGGTTCTTCTAAGAGATGAGGTGCAAAATGAAATTAGGTCTGTCTTATTTGAAAGACCCAATGTTCCTTTGACTAAAGGTGATTTATACAATTTTGTATCGAAGACGATAAATTGTCTTCGTCCTACTTTCTATCAGTATTTGGACAAGATGGATGATGTTCGCCAGTTTAGAGATGGAGGTTTGTATTACGTTGTTTATGATCATGTAGAGAATGTTGAAAAGATCGATATTGATATTTCTAAATACACCGATGATTTTAAGATAAAAGAATTGTTGAAAAGACCCCTATCCCTGTTGACAGTTGAGAATGTTGATATTGCACTATTCGAGCTAGGATTGATTTTTGAATCTAGCTTAAAGGAGTATCTCGAAAAGCAAAAAATTGAGCAAACCTTTAATGTAAATTCAAAGGATATGTCAAGGCTCGTAAATATGATTGAATGTGTTGTGAGAGAAGGAGTTGTAACTAAAGGCCATCACTTGAGTACTTTGAGAGAAGAGCGAAACAGCAGGGCGCACGGAAAACCACCAAGTAAGCAAGAAAGAGAAGAACTATATAATAAAGCCCATTACATATCAGATCTTTTTGTCAAATACATTTGTTTCTTCCGAGAAAAGTGTAGATAAAATCTAACGAAACAAAGTATTCGGGCGCTACTTAGATGTGCTGGTGGTTGAGGTGTTAAGCCGCGCCGCCTACTATCTTTAAAACACGGCCAGCCTTGCTGGCCGTTGTTTTTCATATCACCGAAAACCACGGATTCGCTTATGTCTAAGCCTCTGAACCAGTTACTGGAAAAGCTAAACCCTGACGTTGTTAAGGCCGCAGAACAGCGGGCAGAAAAAGAGATTCAGGAACTGAAAACCACCATGCTGCGGAAGCAGCTGGAACCCTCTCAGGTTGAAATGGCAAAGCCTTCAGATACAGATAGATAGAGGGGAAAAACACCACTCCCACAGACGCACGGGAATGGCGATAAATATCAAAACTCAGGACTTATGATGATGGGCGACGGTTTCCAGCCTCTCAGCCAGCCAGATTTTAATGATCGACTGACGGGGAACGCCAACCCGACTGACATCTCTGGTCTATGGTTATAGCTCCACTGAAGGAGTTTATTTATGTCATACGTCGATGGATTTGTAGCCGCTGTGCCAACAGCGAATAAAGCGCAGTACCTTGAGCACTGCAGGCTGTCAGCTGAGGTGTTTAAAGAGTTCGGGGCATTAAAGGTGATGGAGGCTTGGGGGGATGATGTGCCGGATGGTGAGGTTACTTCATTTCCGATGGCTGTTCAGGCAAAAGAGGATGAAACCGTTGTGTTCTCCTGGGTTGTCTGGCCGTCTAAAGAAGTTCGGGATGCTGGCTGGCAGCGGGTGATGGAAGATCCCCGAATGAGTCCTGAAAATAACCCCATGCCTTTCGATGGGAAGCGGATCATTTATGGCGGCTTTGACGTTATTTTGGAGACCTAGTCGGGTGCAGATAACGAATGCAGTAAGCGTTATTCAAATTCCTTACTCTCCATCCCTCCGTACTTCTCATTCAGAAAGTCACTAAACGAAATCTGTTCATCCTCTTCAAACACGCGGTCAGCTATGCTGACCGCATAGTGCACTCTTGTTCTGCAAAGTAAAGGATTATCTTTTGGAACAAGGTGTTATGATGTTTGTAGAGTTTTAACCCTAGTTGCCTGCCAGAAAACACGGATGTTACTTATGAAATACAGAAACCTGCTTTTTGAAGATACGAACCCGCCAGCATCTGATGCCGAGATATCTGCGGTTGAGCGTGAGTTGGGGGTAAGCCTACCGGATGATTACAAAGCATTCCTGAGGTCATGCAATGGTGGCTATCTTGATTACGATATTCTGATCCGTTTTGACAAGGGGCGGTCAGAGTACCTGTCTTTTTCAAGTCTCTACAAAGTGGCGCCTGATGATGATTGGGAGAGCAATCCCTTCGAATTAAAGCAGGCCAGAAAGCTGCAGGGTTATCCGGCTGCGGGTGTTATTCCCATCGCAAGAGATGGGGGCTCAAGTGTGCTTTACCTTGATCTTCGGGAGGGCTGTCGGGTTATTGCTTTTATTCACGGGCTACCCGAATGGACCGGTTCACGTCAGGACGATGCCTGGGTTCTTGTTGCCGGCTCATTTGAGGAATACCTCGATCAATTAACCATCTCAGATGAAACAATAGAAAGTCATATAACGGATTTTGAAGTTTCAGAGAGTAGTGTAAACGCCACTATTGAGTGGTTTGATTCAATTGGGCTTGAATGGCGGGATAAATTCAGGCGTCAATGGAACGAGCGTGTTCCGTTCCGTCAGATCTAGCCCCTTTTTGATCCAAAGGATTTTTAAAAATGGATATCAGGACAAAAGACGAACTTGTCGCTTGGATAAATGGCGGAGAAACAGCGAAATACATTTTTTTCTGGGGGCATCAGGAAAAAGGGCCGCAGGTTACAAAGAGCTGTTTCAGTCAGTGGTACGAGTCGAAATTTCACGAGGGTGAGCACGAATTTCTCACTGCAGAACACTACATGATGTACCACAAAGCCAAACTGTTTGGGGATGACCGGGCCTGCGAAAAAGTCCTTGCGGCGATTACTCCTGCAGAGGCAAAGGCCGTGGGGCGCGAGGTATTGGGTTTTGATCAAAAACTATGGGAGGAGAAACGGTTCGGCATTGTCGTCGATGCGAATGTTGCCAAGTTTTCTCAGAACCCACAGCTTAAGGCGTTTTTGCTGAGTACCGGGAGTCAGGTTTTGGTCGAGGCCAGTCCCGTCGATAAAATTTGGGGCATAGGTCTGGCTCAGGATAATCCGGCTACCGGGGACCCGAACCAGTGGAAGGGGCTTAACCTTCTGGGATTCGCGCTGATGGAAGTTCGGCAGCGACTTGCCTGAGTGACCGCTTTTTTATTTTGGAGTTGTTATGATAACCCTAAGGGATTTGGAACATCTGGAAGGCAAATACCAGCTGGCTTTGGCCAATGCAGATAAGATAGAACGGGTTGGTTTTTATCCCAAATACCCGAAAGAGGTCAGCGATTTTATGCAGGCGTTATCCGCACCGCCCTGGATGATCTCTTACCGGCCTGAAGCGGTGGCTGATATTCTGAATAATATTGAAGCAGCGAATATTGATGAGATTCGTGAGGTATTGACCGGCTCAAGCCGTGCCGAAAGGTTCTGCGATGGCGCATGGGAGCATGCAATGGAATCCCGAATGCTTGATCCGGTTTTTGAGCGCCTAAGACAGATTCTGGCGTAATGGCGGGAATCAAACCAGAGTGATTATTAAGGGGTGATGGTTATGATAAACAATGACAATGCGGAAAGTATCGGTCGTCCGATTATTGAAAAGGTTATCGAAGCGCATGGCAAAGCCGATTATCAGTTGCTGGCGCGAACCCTTTCCAGCCGGGGAGATAAGCCGGATTTCGAGTCTTTTCAGGATGGGGTTGAGAGTTTAAAGGTTCTGGGCGCTGTCACAAATATCGAGTATTTGGGATATCTCAAAAAGCCCAATGAGCATATGTTGCTTTGGAAAGCTCAGCATGAGAAAGGTAACGAGGATATCCTATGGCACCTGTTTCTTTCTGATGAAGGAAAAACCTTAGGTCTGCTTTTTGACCGTTGATACTGCTTATATAAGGATACTCCCGTGTTGAAATCCGTCATTCAGGAAGAAACAACAGGCTGCGGCATCGCATCGGTTGCTAATATTCTGGGTAAAACCTATCCGGAGATGAAGGCGATTGCGAATTCAATGGGTATCTATGCGGATGATAAATCCCTCTGGTCTTCAACCCGGTATGTCAGAGAGATGCTATTAAGCGCAGGGGTTGAAACCTCGCCGGATGAGATCCCTTTTGAATCCTGGGATACTTTGCCGGATCTGGCGTTGCTGTCTATCAAGCATCATCAGGAAGCGGGCAAAAACTTCTGGCATTGGGTTGTGTTTAAACGCGTGGAGGGTGAAGGGTATGTCCTCGATTCGGCCAGCTATCTGCCCAATAATGTCCGGACTGATTTTGAGGCTATGCAGCCAAAATGGTTTATTGATGTTCTGAGCCGGTAACTGACGAAAATGCCTGACATTGCAGAGAGTACTTATTACCGAATGCAGCACGTGACAGGGCCGGGTTGTGTGCTTGTCTCAATAAAATTTGGCGTTACCCCTGAAAGCGGTGTTCGGATTGTGAAGCGTCTGGCGGCGAATCAGGATAATGCCTGTATCCAGTTTGATCTGCAGCGCTATATCGATGAGATTATCGAGGGTGTTCACCAGGCGAATGTTCAGTACAGCGGTGACCTGCAGGTTGAGGAGATTGAAGTCGTTCCGGATGATTATCCTAAACCCGGACAGGTCAAATATGCCGCTTGTAAAATTGCTGAGCATCTGTTGCTGTTACGCTAAGAACAGCTCAGATCACCATACTTCTCATTCAGAAAGCCACTAAACGAGATCTGCTCGTCTTCTTCAAATATGCGGTCAATGATGCTGACCGTTGTGATGCGATCCACACGAAAACTCCGGTAGCCCTGGCGTAACTCGCACCATGCGGCGAGTGTCCAGATCTTGCCCCAGAAGAAAAGGCCAAGGGGCCTGAGTTCCCGCTGGGTGGTTTCCTCTTTCAGGCTCAGGTAGTCAATGCGGATGATCTGTTTGGCGTTAACGGCTTCACGCAATTCATCCATCAGGGCGGCGGTGGCGTCGTTAGTAAGTACTTGCGGCGTGTAGAGCCTTGGTTTTGCCAACTCTTGTTTCAGGTTGTCGGGCAGGACGGCTTCAATCTTGTCCAGTGCGCTGTCAGCGGAGCGGGCGAGTTTTGAGCCCGCCCAGGTTTTGACAAGGCGGGCAGCGATCACCAACGCCTCGATCTCTGCTTTGGTGAACATGATAGGAGGAATATCAAAACCGTGGCGCAGAACGTAGCCCACTCCGGCTTCCCCTTCGATGGGAACGCCGGAGAGCATCAGATCCTGAATATCCCGATGGATGGTGCGCTCAGACACTTCGAGCTTTTCCGCCAGCCACCTCGCCGTGGTTAACCGGCGGTTACGCAGGTATTGGATAATCTGGAAAAGTCGGTCAGCCCGGCGCACGGGAATCTCCTTGATGGGATACTGTTTTTTTTAGGGGTATCCTCAGCTGATGTCTTTATCGGCTAAATTTATCGGCTAAAGCGATTAGCCCATCGAGTGGATACCGATGCGGTTGCCCTCGGTATCCATAAAGTGCGCAATATAGCCGATCTGGTCGCTAAGATAAGTTTTAGGCAGCAGCACTTTACCACCGGCAGCGTCTACTTTCGACAGCGCCACAGACAGATCCGCCCCGCCATTCAGGTACACCACGCAGCCATCTGCTGATGGCTTAAAGCCTTCGCCACACACCACGGCACCGGACACATGGGCTTTATTACCGTGGGGGAATAATGCCTGACGCAGGCCGTCCATCTCAAAGTCTTCTAACTCGACATCCATAATGGTCTGGTAAAAAGTGACGGCGCGCTCGTAGTGGGTTGCCGGAATTTCAAACCAAACGGCGATATTGATGTTGTTATCCATGTGACTCTCCTTGCTGTTGTAATTTGATTAGGTGGTTCGTGCTGACTGTGTTGTCAGCAACGGGAGAGAGTCTAAAGCAGGGCTACTGACAGCATTCTGTCAGTAGTGTTGGGCGGGTTTGTATTTTATTCATGCCGGGCGATGTCTTGAGCTGGCAGAAATTACTCCTGTGACGATTTATTTTCAGCCATCTATACCTGTTTACGCCAAGGGTTTGCAGGTAGCTTAGTTGGTTAGAAATGTCTGGAAATCGGAACTCAGGAGCGGGTTATGATCGATGTTATGTCTTTAGTCACGATAGGTTTTGCTTTCTTTGTGGTCGCGGTTTCGCCGGGGCCTGCGACCTTGTCCAACGCAACCCTTGCTATGAGCAAGGGGCGAAAAGTCAGTCTGGTTTATGGTGCCGGTCTTTCTACCGGCCTGCTGCTATGGGGCATTGTGGCGGCCAGTGGCATGGGTGTTGTTCTGCAGGGTTCGTTATATCTGCTGATGGCGCTTAAAGTTCTGGGCGGGTTATACCTGCTGTGGCTGGCTTATCAGATGTTCCGCTCCTCTTTTCATTCTCCGTCTGAACTTGCTGCAAATCAGGCCAGCGAAACCGGTCTGGCTAAGTGGTTTCTTCGCGGTTTTATTCTCAATTCATCGAACCCAAAAACCGTTGTCGCCTGGATGGCGGCTTTGTCAGTGGGTATGAGTGCTAACGATGATCTTATCTCTCTGATCGCTGCGGTGGTGGTCTGCATGCTCGTGGGCTTTTTCGTCAACGCTATGTATTCCATTCTGTTTTCAATCGATGGGGTGATGAAGGGCTACAGGAAAGTGGGTCACTGGGTTGAGCGGGCGGTATCAGGTTTATTTGCTGTCGCTGGCTTAAGTCTCTTGTGGTCAGCCTTTAATCGCAATCCTGCGTAGATTGGCTTTTGTTGTCGTCACAGATATCACAAAAAGGATGATGAGCATGTTTACCGAGTTTGCCTCGTGGTCAGGTTTGATCGCATCGTTATGGATTGTGCTGGGTGTTGCTATCGCGGGTAAGTTGTACGGCAGTTATAGCCATATCAACCAGCTGTGCAGTGAGTTAGGTGCAGCGGGGAGCCGAACCGAGAAGATCTCTCCGGTAATCAATAACTACCCCTTAGCGGTGCTGTTCTGCATTTTTGGCTGGTTTGTGCTTGAGAGCAGTAGCAACCTGATGGAATCCTCTATCGGCTGGCTGATCATCGCCCATGGTGTGGGTACTTTGATTGCGGGTTACTTCCCGATGGATGCCGATCCTTATACCGAGACCCCGACCACAAGCTGCAATATTCACTCCGCTGCAGGGGTTGTGATGCTGCTGTCACTGATTTTCGCTCCTGTGTTCTCCTTCTTTACTGAGGTGCCGGATGCTTTTAAATACTTCACCGGAGCCTGCCTGTTTTTCTTCTTTGTGTTTACGCTGCTGATGGCAAGTGAGTACAAAGCACGGGGCAAAATCGGCCTTTATCAGCGCCTTAGCTATGGCGCGCAGCTGGTATGGCTGGCGGGGTATTCTGTTATCCTGAGTGGCTTGTAGTGCGAGGTGGCTTGTAGGGCGAAGTGGCTTGAAGGGCAAGGTGGCTTTTAGATGAAAGTGTCGTTTTGGGGATGAGTGATCATGCGTAAATCCGATAAGAAAACCGATAACCAGATCCGTCTTTTTCTGACGGACATCTGCGAAGACTTTATGAAGGAGTTCGACGGTTTTCTCTGGCTCACACATGACGCGGATTACGATAATTTTCCGCAATCGCTGCGTATGACTTTTGTCTTTGCCAGTCAGGCAAGTCTGGATAGCTTTGTGGCCTCTGACGGTTACCCTCAGCTGATCGCAAAGCTCGAAAAACAGCTGAGCCAGATGAAGATCCGCTTTAAACGGCTTCAGGATCAGATGGCGTTTACAGTTGAGCAGTAAAAAGCCATTTCTCTGAAATGGCTCGGAACTGAAAATCCATACAGTATTCTGCTGTGATTTTTGCTACCATCCCTTCCTCATTCTTCACCTGATATTGCCCTTGCTATGACCACGCCTTTCACCCTGCGCCCGTACCAGCAGGAAGCCGTTGATGCCACGATAAAACACTTCCGTAAGTCCAATGAGGCGGCGGTGATCGTGCTGCCCACCGGTGCCGGTAAAAGTCTGGTAATTGCCGAGCTGGCACGGCTGGCGCGGCGAAAAATTCTGGTGCTGACCCATGTTAAAGAGCTGGTGGAGCAGAACCACGCCAAGTATCAGAGTTACGGTCTGACCGGTGGGATTTTCTCAGCGGGTTTAAAGCGGCGGGAGAGCGAACATCAGGTGACTTTTGCCAGTGTGCAGTCGGTGTCGGCCAATCTGGATCAGTTTCAGCATGAATACTCCCTGATTATTATCGACGAATGCCATCGGGTCAGCGGTGAGGATACCAGTCAGTATCAGCGCATTATTGAACAGCTGCGGGAGAAAAATCCGGCGTTAAAGGTGCTGGGTTTAACTGCGACCCCATACCGGCTGGGTATGGGCTGGATCTACAAGTATCACTATCGCGGATTTGTCCGTAGCGAGGAGGATAAGCCCTTCCTGCTCTGTATCTACGAGCTGCCGTTAAGCTATATGATCAGCCGGGGGTTCCTGACCAAACCGGATCTGGTAGATGCTGCGGTGGCGCAGTATGACTTCTCAGCGCTAGTGCAGAACAGTTTTGGCGAATACGCCGAGAAGGACGTCAACCAGCTGTTAAGCAAACATCAGCGGGTGACCCGATCCATTATCGAGCAGGTGATGGAGCTTGCCACCAAACGCAAGGCGGTGATGATTTTTGCCGCGACCGTTGATCATGCTAAAGAGATTACCGGTTACCTGCCTGTCTCTCAAACTGCCCTGATAACCGGCGCGACGGATCTTAAAAACCGTGATGAGCTGATTAGCCGATTCAAACAACGCCAGCTGAAGTATCTGGTTAATGTTTCCGTACTGACCACAGGCTTTGATGCGCCCCATGTGGATTTTATCGCCATTCTGCGCCCCACTCAGTCGGTGAGTCTGTATCAGCAGATTGTTGGCCGTGGCCTGCGGCTGGATGAGGGTAAAACGGATTGTCTGGTAATCGATTACGCCGGTAATAACGTCAATCTGCATCATCCGGAAGTGGGGGAGAAGAAGCCCAATTCCGACAGCGAACCGGTGCAGGTATTCTGCCCCGGTTGCGGTTTTGCCAATATTTTCTGGGGTAAAAAGGACTCTCAGGGCCAGGTGATTGAACACTTCGGCCGCCGCTGTCAGGGGCTGCTTGGACTGAATGATGACGGCGAACCTTTGGATGCCAACCAGCCACCGATACAGTGCGATTACCGTTTCCGTTTCAAAGAGTGTCAGCATTGCGGTGCTGAAAACGATATCGCTGCCCGTAAATGTCATCAGTGCCAGGCCGCTATTATCGACCCGGATGACAAACTGAAAGACGCCCTGAAACTGAAAGATGCGATGGTGATTCGCTGCTCCGGTATCAGTTTGTCGGCCAATGCCGGAAAGCTGAAAATCATCTACCACGGTGAAGAGGGCGAAGAGCTGAGCGAATCCTTCGATTTTGCCAAACCAGCGCAGCGGGCGGTGTTTAATCGTTTATTTGGCCGACGACTGGCGAACAGTCAGGCTCCGGTGAGTTTTGAGAAGATCGATGAGGTGCTGAAGGTGCAGGCGCTGTTAGCCGCCCCGGATTTTGTTATCGGCCGCAAACAGAAACACTGGTGGCAGGTGCAGGAACGCATCTTTGATTATCAGGGAGCCTATCGAAAGGCGAATGAATTGAGGTAAACCGCTTGGTTTCTGATAGCGCAGGTAGGTTTATTTTTGTTGATAGCATGGGTTCCGTGCTACCGTTATACCATGATCGTAAACTTCAAAGATAAAGCAGTTGAAGATCTTTTTAACGGTGTTAGTAGCAGGGCGGTCAGGAAGCTATGCCCGCAGTCTCTATGGAAAACCGCATCAAGGAAACTGGATTTGCTTGATTCTGTATCTCAGCTGGATGAGTTAAAAATTCCGCCCGGTAATCGTCTGGAAGCACTTTCAGGTGATAGGTCGGGGCAGTACAGTATTCGAATTAATGGTCAGTTCAGACTTTGTTTTCGTTGGACAGATGCCGGTCCTGCGGATGTGGAGCTGGTGGATTACCATTAAAGGAGCGCGCTATGGTTCGCATACCTGAGCAACGTGAGCCAACGCATCCCGGTGAGATGTTGTTGGAAGAGTTTCTTAATCCGATGCAGATAACTCAGCGGGAGTTGGCTGACGCTATCCATGTGCCCTATCAGCGGGTGAATGAGATGATCAATGGCAAGCGAGGTGTTACGCCCAGTACCGCATTACGTTTGAGCCGTTTTTTTGGGACAACACCTGATTTCTGGCTTAACCTGCAAACCCGATGGGATTTGTATCGGGTAGAACAACAGGAGCGTGAGTCGCTAGAGCGTATTCATCAACATCGTCCGATGCTGCAGACCGCCTGAGTTACTTCATTCCGGCACTAAAAAGCCCGTTGCAGTCTGACTCTACAGGTCATGCTGCAACGGGCATTATTTTTTCAGGCAGTAGTTTAACGCTTAGATACCCAGATCCTTCATCAGATCATCGTGTTCGGTATTGGCGTGAGCTTCGCTGTTACGGCTCTTGCCGCTCTGTATTGGGGTATCCGCCAGAATATCATCCGGGCTTTCCAGCTCGTCCTCATCAAAGTCATGCAGTTTGATGAACTCGGTTTTATCCATGGACAGCTCCAGATAGAAGATATTGTTATCTTCCGTATTGAAGGTCACACGGCGGGACTGTGGCTGATCCAGTGCGGTATTTACCGAGATCTGAACCTGCTTATTGATCGCCATCATCTTCGGCTGGCTCTGGGTGATGGAGGTACGCAGCTGGTGACGTACCTTGTTGGTAAAGTCACCCACGATCTGGTTCATAATTTCGCCCATCACGTTGCCCACCTCATCAGAGGTGTGGAACTGCGCCAGTTCGTTTTCCGGCATGCCCATGCTCAGTAAGTATTTGCGATAGATTTCCATGGCCGCTTCAGCCGTGAAGTTGATAATCACGAGACCCGAGAAGCCACCATCGAAAAGCACAAAGCAGCCGATATCCGGTCGCAGGCAGGTCTTATTGATCTTCTGCACCATCGGTGAGTAATCGACCTGTTCATTCCCCGTATTGCCCAGCACTTCAGTCACCGAGTGGCAGAGGATCAGCAGAACTTCTTCTGTGGTGATGGCGCGGGAGCGTTTGGCAGTGGCAAGCTTATTCACGGTAAACCCCTTGTTTGATCCTGTCTTTTAAATCCTGTCCGCAGATCTTACTCATTTTTAGCCATAAATTACATGAATCTTTCATGTGGCCGTCACCTGTTTTGAGAGATATCAGACGTTAGTTTCAGGCTATGATCTGATTATCAGGACAATCAGGGGCAAACCGATTGCGATTAAGTGGCAATCGGCCTGAACATAAAGACAGGTTTGATTGTTTTTGCACACTCTTTTTCCTGTGGGTTCCCTGATAAAATGCCGGTTTTGCTTGATCACTTTGAGAGGTTAGCGTGCAGCGCACTCACATCACATTGTTACTGTCGGTTTTGGCAGGTTTAGGGATTTTTTACGGCACGGATTTTGATCTTCAATTACGAATCGGTTTGGCGATTCTGGCGTCGGTAGCCCTGCTTTGGATGACAGAGACATTCCATATCACCGTGACGGCGCTTCTGGTGCCGATTCTGGCGGTGGTGACCGGTGTTTTCTCGGTTGCAGATGCGATGAAGAACTTCGCTAACCCGATTATCTTTCTTTTTCTGGGTGGTTTTGCTCTGGCCTCCGCGCTGCATAAACAGCGGCTGGATGAACGTATCGCAGGGCTTGTGATTCGTGCCGCACAGGGCAAAATGCTGGTGGCGAGTATCCTGCTGTTTTTCACCGCGGCCTTTGTCTCGATGTGGATCTCGAACACGGCGACTACCGCTATGATGCTGCCGCTGGCACTGGGTATGCTCAGTCGTTTGCCCTATGAGCAGAACCGCAACACCTACTGGTTTGTGCTGTTAGGGGTGGCTTACTCCGCCAATATTGGTGGTATCGGTACATTAGTGGGCAGCCCGCCTAATGCGATTGCGGCGGCCGCTGTGGGCATCAGTTTTGCTCAGTGGATGAAGATAGGTATTCCGGCCGTACTGGTGATGTTCCCGGTGATGCTGTTGCTGTTGTGGGTGGTGTTCCGTCCGGATCTGTCCCGTAAGTTTGAGATGGATGATGATGCCAAACCTATGGGCACAGAGCAGTGGCTTACCCTGGGTGTTTTTGTGATTACGGTTACGCTTTGGCTGTTCAGCAAGCCGGTTTCTCAGTTTATCGGTGTTAACAAAGGTTTTGATGCCATGGTGGCGCTGCTTGCTATTGTGCTGCTGTGTGCGCTGAAATTGGTGAACTGGAAGGATATTGAGCAGTCAGCCGACTGGGGCGTATTACTGCTGTTTGGTGGCGGTCTGACGCTGTCGGCGGTTCTCAAATCAACCGGTACCAGTGTGTTTCTGGCGGAGTCGATCAGTGACTTTCTTGAAGGTGCGCCTCTGATCATCTTTATGTTGGTGATTACCGCCTTTGTTGTGATGCTGACAGAGATCGCCAGTAACACCGCCAGTAGTGCGCTTCTGGTGCCGATTTTCGTTTCTATTGCTCAGGCAATGGGGCTCTCGCCAGTTGTGCTGGCGGCAGTGATTGCGATATCAGCGTCCTGTGCCTTTATGCTGCCGGTAGCAACGCCACCGAATGCCATTGTGTTTGGTTCCGGTTATGTTCCGCAAAGCCAGATGATGCGTGCTGGTGCCTTGTTGAATGTGGCGATGATATTGCTGATCGGGTTTGCCAGTTGGGCGATGTTGTAATGAAGGTCTGATTAGCGGGTATTCAAAAGAGACTGTAAAAAAAACGGAGCACTAACGTAACAATCTTTGTTAAGTTGGCGCTCCGTTTTTATGTGGGGGCGTTTTAGCGATTTGGCTCAGTGCTCTTTGCTAAAAACAGTGCTCTTTACAAAAAACAGTAATTTTCGCTAAAACTGGCCGGCAATCCAGACCGAAGGCTACTTACAGCGCTTCAATCTGACGACGGATATCGGAAATCTTGCGCTGAACCACTTTTTCCAGATGCTCAATCTCTTCCAGAAGCTGAGCCTTTTTATCGTCAGCTTTATGTTCGGTTGCGACGAGTCGTTCCAGTTCATCAACCGCGTGCAGAAAGATCGGAGAAGGCTCGGTTGTTGAGCGGTAAGTCACCAGACCTTCATTGACACGACGGTCTTTATGAACGCGAGGAAACTTGAATTTTTTGCTTTTAGCAAACCAGTCGCCGTGGTGGCGCTGAAAATAGATTTTCAGAATATCGTGGTCACCTTCAGTGCGTGAGGTGAATTTTTCGATATCGTGGACATTTTCGATACCCATCTTTTTTAGGGTTTCAAAACTGTCATCCATACTCATGGTAACGTCCTTTCATTCGACAGGAAAAACAAGAGAAACACCGGATTAAGCAAAAGTCCTTGGGTTCGACAGAGGCTGCAGCGTTAATCGTCAGTGTTTGAGAGGTAAACTTTAGTCTAGTGCTGAATTCTAGCTCAGGTAGCGCAGGCTTTCTAATTAATAGGCGACATTTTCTTTTGAGGAAATGACATTTGGTTTTTTCGACTGAAGACCGCATCGTTATTGGTCTTTGAGGGGCTTTTTTCGGGGCTAAACAGAGGATATTCTTATCTGAAATTACCCCCGTTACCGAGTGTCTACCTAAGGTAACGGAGGTTACATTTTTAAGGGCTTCAGGCGAGGGCGTTTCTGGTGGCTTCGGCCAGTGCCGGCGCCATATCAATGCCATTGCTTGGATGATTGACCGTGTTGCAGGTGACGATTTTTTCGACATGCTCATTCAGCATCTGTTGATAGGCCTTATCCGCAAACAGGCCGTGGGTGCCGATACAGATCACCTTGCGCATGTTGGCATTCTGCAAGTGCTGAATAGTTTCTATCATGGTACGTCCGCTGGAGATGATGTCGTCGACCAGTACGGGGGTATGTTGACTGTAACGTTCAACATGGGGCAGGGAAACGCTTACATCCCGATCACCGTGTCGCTCTTTCAGCAGCACCTCAAAAGGTGCTTCAGCCAGTCGGGCGACTTCTGCGACCCACTGTTCACTTTCGATATCCGGGCCGATCAGAAGCGGCTGTTTCACATTCCGGCTGATCCAATGAGCAACGGATTCTGCTGAAGCGACTACCTGACTGCTGATAGTGTAGATCTCATCCAGTGAGTTATAGCGGTGCAGATGCGGATCAACGGTGATCAGGTGGTCAAAACTTTGGCTGATCAGGCGGGCAAAGTAGATGGAGGTGACGCATTCGCCCTCGTGGAAACGTTTGTCCTGACGCATATAGGCCAGATAGGGGGCGATCAGCACAACCTTTTCCGCGCCCATCTCTCTCAGAGTTTCAGCCAGATAGATCAGTGGCAGGAATTTTTCGTCCGGTTGATACAGGGTGCACAGAACCAGAGCAACACGGTCTTTTACTGGTGTCAGCACCTGCAGATAGCTTTCTCCATCCGGAAAGCGGCGCTGGTTCAGCTGTCCCTCTTCAGCGTTCAGTTGCTGGATCAGCCCATCTTTCAGGCTGCTGGCGTCGTTCAGGTCAAATAAGATCGGAGTCATAAATCAGCGCTTTTGTTGTTGCTGCCCGATTGGTGGGGTATCCGTCGGGCAGGTATTTCTCATTATTCGTTTTATTGCGTTCTTGTTATCAAGACTGCCGGTTGAAGGCAGCCTGAAAGCTGTCCGGACGTTACCGTATGCAGATCATCTCTTTGTGATCCTGCAGAAACTCGATGGCATAGTTCAGTGCTCCGGGACTTTCTGCATGAATCATCAGCAGGGTATCACCTTCTGATACCCGGTGACCCAGTTTCACATCCAGTGTGACTCCGGCCGCGAGATCTTCCGGGGCTCCGGCCAGCTTTGCCAGCTTGGCGAGGTCCCGGTTGTCGATCTCGGTGACTGTGCCGGTTCGCTCACTGCTCCAGCTGTATTGGTAGTGTGCAATGCCTGGCTGCTTAAATCCGCCCTGTATTTCACAGATCCGGAAGAATTTCTCCCAGGCCGCTCCCTGCTCCAGGGTTTCGCTAGCTTTGGCCAGCCCCTGACCGGCTTCGGCAAGAGCTGCCATTTCCAGAATGCGACCCGCCAGAAGCAGGGCGCGGTTTTTCAGATCCTGCGGTGCATCGGCTTCGTTCTTAAGCACTTTGATAATATCCAGTGCTTCCAGTGCAGGGCCGATGCCGCGACCTACCGGCTGGGTGCCATCGGTGCAGATCACTTCAACGGTCAGTCCCAGCGCTTTGCCGGTATTGATCAGGAGTTTTGCCAGCTGTTGGGCTGCGGCCTCAGAACGAACTTTGGCTGTAGGGCCCACAGGAATATCAATCAGTACATGGCTGGAGCCTGCAGCGATCTTTTTCGACAGTACCGAGGCCACCATCTGACCTTCACTGTCCAGATCCAGCTCACGCTCGGCGCGGATCAGAATATCGTCCGCAGGGCTCAGGTGTACGGACCCGCCCCAGGCAAGACAGCCGCCTTCCTGGTTGACCACTTGTTGCAGCACATCCAGATCCAGCTCTACATCGGTCATGGTGCTCATGGTGTCGGCGGTGCCTGCGGGGGAGGTGATCGCCCGGGATGAGGTTTTAGGCATGATGCCGCCACAGGCCGTGACAATACTGACGACAATCGGTGTGGTTCGGTTACCCGGCAGGCCGCCGACACAGTGTTTGTCTACAATCAGTGTTTTCTGCCAGTTAAGGCTTTCTCCGGCCTCCAGCATGGCTCGCGTCAGGCTGATAATCTCATCCTGATTCAGGTTGTCACCGGCACAGGCAGTGATAAAGGTAGCAAGATGCACATCGGCATAAAGACCGGCGACGATATCCTGAATAATACCGTTCATTTGCTCGTCATTCAGTCGGTGGCCGTACACCTTATGCCGAAGATCGCTTAGTGAACGAATCGGTTTGGGGTGACAGACATGCACGATGCTGCCATCCGGTGCATTCAGTGCTTTAGCAGCCGAATTGGACAGACCGATTTCACCGGCAGCCAGCAGTTTGTCACTGTCGACGATATGCAGGGTCGCGATGATTGTGGAGTGTTCATTGTTGATCTGAACCCGTGAGGCGGTGGTAAAGCCTTCTGCTTTGCAAACATGGCTGTTGCGGCGCAGATAAACAGTGGGTTCCTGATGAGTGTCTATGCCCAGCTGACGTATCACCAGTGGAAAGGGTTGGTTTTCGGTATCGATTACAGCGGTCATATGTGTCTCTTTTGTCAGTCCCTTCTGGTTAGCCTCAGAGGGTAGTGCAGTGATGCATCTTAGACTCTGGCTAAAGTCGTGACAATTATGACGGTATTGATAAAACCTTTGATTTACAGATGATTGTGCGGTTTTTGTTTGCTCTTTATTCCTTTTTGGCAAATATATTAAGCCGGTTGTGAGATCATTTGACCCTGTTGCAGCAGGTTTCCGGCGGCATCGATATATCGCGAATCCACATCGCAACACAGAACAAACAACCTGTTATGACGACTAAATGCCATGGCAAAGGTGACATCAATGCTGGCATCAGGCAGGGCCAGATAGGGGCGTGAGATATAAACCCGATTTGGTGATTCAATAGCCCGCTGAAAGTACTTGCGACGAGCCCAGTTAGCGCCCTGAGCCTGCTTCAGCGGGTGGTATTGGCTGTCATTTTCGGTATGGGAAGGCGCTATGGTACGGGTGATCTGATAGCCCTGTTCATCAAGAAGAAAGATACGGCGACAACCTTCCTGCTCCAGCAATACCTTGCTGCTTTCTTCAAAACTGTGATCCAGTCGGATCAGGTCTGCACAGGCGGTCATCATACTTTCAAACGTGACCAACTGAGCCTGGAACGTTAACCGGCCTTCCCGTTGGTGATTCGCATATTCATGATGCAGACGGTCAATGCTCTCAGAAAGGTTGTTTTGCCCCCGTCCATCCGCTGTGGGGCGGGCAAAATAATAGCCCTGCACCATATCGGCATCGGTATCCATCGCCAGCAGGGCTTCATCCTGATTTTCAATACCTTCGATCAGTACCAGAGATTCGGTTTCCCGCAACAGACTGACCAGTCGCGGAAAGATACGACGGGCTCGCGGTTGCTGGTGGGCGTTGCGGATCATGGAGCGATCCAGCTTGACGATATTGGGGTTGATCTTCCAGATACGGTCGAAGTTGGATTGGCCGGTGCCGAAGTCATCAATCGCGACCAGAAAACCGGCATTACGGAACTCCTGAACGAACTCGGCGAGTAAAAGTTCGTCGTGCACCGCATCTTCCAGAATCTCCAGTACGATCTGCTCCGGCTGAAAGCCGAATTCCGCAAGGGTATGACGAATACCGGCGGCGTCCATATTGCTTTGGCGAATCTCTTCACCGCGTATATTCAGAAACAACCAGCCATCCCGGTGTCCTAATAGGCGAAAGTTCATCAGGTGCAGGGCCCGACTGACTCGGTCAAGGTGACTGATCTGTGACGCGGTTCGACACTGAGCAAAAAGCGCCAGGGGGGATTCTGCTTCGTTGTCCAGATAGGGGCGCATCAGGGCTTCATAACCCACTGTTCGCTGATGGGTCAGCGAAATAATAGGCTGATAGTGGCTGTGCAACTCGTAACCGGCAAAATGCCCGATAAAGCGATCCTGTTGCTTTTCGATGCGATTAGGGTGTATGCCTAACCGGCGAATCCTTTCAGGGGTCAGCTGACCCATATCGGACAAGTGCTGTTCTGTAACCATGATGCTCAGTCTGATGATGTGGTTTAGAGTTTGATGCACAAAACAGGCCAGAACCTTTTATTGGGCTTCATCAAAAAAGCCTTTGTATTCAGTAGGTTCGCGGCCTGATTCTTTACGGCTCGGTTCTTTTTGCTCTTTTTTGGTGCATTATTGTATGTGGTATATTTTACCGCACCTATATGGTGCGTATTTTTTGATGGGGTAAGGCTTTCTGCACCATAAGCAGACAGTTAGCCTTTTACAAGCAAAGCTAACGGCTTTACCCGTTGCCTGGTAAGCCGTCATTATTCTTTGTTTATTACATAATCAGATATTGCAGGATCAGAGCGTTAAACTTCGAAACGTTGTACCAAATGTTCCAGTCTCTTAGAGGCGTCGCCCAGCTTCTGGCAAGCCGTAACGGTTGATTGCACTGCTTTTACGCTCTCATTGGCAACATGGCGTACCTTATCGACGCTAACAGCGATCTCTTCAGATACCTGACTTTGTTCCTCCGCGGCGCTGGCGATTTGTAATGTACTATCGTTGATATGGGTTGCATTTTGCGTGATGCTTGTCAGTGAATCCCGAACTTTTTGGGTGATCTCGACACTGGCATCAGTCATTGCTTTGCCTCGTTGCATCTCTTTAACGACCTCATCTGTGCTTTGCTGAAGGCGGGTGATGAGGTTGTAAATCTCTCCGGTAGACTCTTGTGTACGCTGAGCAAGGGAGCGCACTTCATCTGCAACAACAGCGAATCCTCGACCTTGATCTCCGGCACGAGCCGCTTCAATAGCGGCATTCAGGGCCAGCAGGTTGGTTTGTTCTGCAATGGCTTGAATGACTTCAATGATGGTGCCAATGTTTAAGGATTCCTGCTGAACCTGGCCTAGCCGTTCCTCCGTTTCGGTCACGCTCCTTTGCAGTTGTCGAATCTGATCCAGAGCATCGGCCATAAGCTGATCGCCTTTATCGGCGTCTTTGCGGGATGATTCTGTGGCTGCTGCTGTACTGTTGGTATTCTCGGCGACCTCAGTAGCGCTTGCGCTCATTTCAGTAATTGCTGAAGAGAGCATGTCAGTTTCCAGTAGTTGATTTCTAGCCCCGGTTTCAGCTTGCCTGGTCATGTCGGAGAGCTGGGTAGCGGTGGTGTTCATCTCGCTACTGGCTGAGCTGATTGCCATAATCATTTCTTTTAGGCTTTCAGAGGTTTCGAACAGAGTGAGTTGTAGCTGACCGATTTCATCTTTAGCTTCCTCGGGCTTTTCGGCCTTCAGATTGCCTTCTGATATCAGCTTTGCCGCGGCAACAACAGCTGCGAGCCGCTGGCTGATCATGCGTGCAAAAAGAATTGCTATAAGTGTCCCCAGAATAATCGCTAAAAGAACAAGGCCAAACATCCGGTTAACAGAATTCTGGTTACTTTCTTTCAGTCTGGGTCCAAGCAGATCCTGATCTTTAATAATTGAAAGCTTAACGTCTTCTGTCTGACTGGCTATTCTATTACCTAATTGCTCCAACTTATTCTTTACAAGGTTCTGTTCTGACTCAATTGTTTTATATATGATTTCTACTGTTTCTATGTATTCAGATCTGATGCTTTCAAATTCTGATAGCTCATTTTTCTGGTTAGGAGTAAGGGTAATAGCTTGAATATTTTTGATTTCTTTCTCTACCTCTTGTGTTAATTGTTTGTAAGCAATTTGGTAGTCTTCAGGTTTTTTACTGTTTAGATATTTGACTAGATATAATCGTCCCAGAATCAAGCTTTCTTGCAGGCTGCCAGCATAATGAGCCAAGGTGGGTATTTGATTTTCGAATGCTTCTTGACGTAGCTGCGTAATAATTTTTCTCATCTCTGGCCCACGTAAATCCAATACCTCATTAAGCAACTGTTTGTGCTTTAAGGTCAGTCTTTTTATTTCTTCCACAGCGATTTCATATTCTTCAACCTCCAGTGATATTTCTTCAAGAAGTTTTGCACGCTCTGGTTTTTGAATCTCTTTCATGGACTGGTCCAGAAATTGATGCATTAGCGTCATTCTCTTGCTGAAACTGTTGTAGGCATCAGGTGACTGGGTTAGCAGATAACGATTGAAATTAGACTGCAGCATTAATAAATTTGCCTGAAGGCGGCCAGCCAAAATACTGTCCCGGGCAAGCTCTCTGTAACCATTAAATCCCTTATCGGACTGAGTTAGTCCTTGATAACCGGTAGCGGAAATGGTCATAAGAAGACCTAAGATAAGACCAAAGCTAATCATGAGCTTGTGGCTTATCTTTATGTTGTTGATTCTGCTCATTTGGAAAATCCTTATTCAGAATATGATTATCAATTAGAGTAAGCGATCTGGTAAGTATCATGCCTGTATTTTGTATTTTGCAATTTTTTTGTTTTATCGGAATTTGCTTATTTAGTTTTTAATTTTTCTTATATGCGTTTTTTCTGTTTATGTTGTTTTTTTGTCTTTCTAATATTTCTTTTTTTACAAATACTTGTATTTTTTCTTGCCGAATTTTTTTGAAAATTATTTATATGTTTTGGTTTTTTGTTTAATTTGTTTGATTAATTATCTTTTTCGCATGCCTTATGATTCGTCGGCAAACGATACTGTAGGGCAAGATCCGATGGGTAAAATGCTGGCAGCCTTTACGGGTGCAAACGGGTGCTTTTGGTGTAGAATATGGCCTCTTAAAATTTGAGAGCCCGCTTTTCTTCTTCGCAGCGTTGCGGTGATACCCGTTGACGCTGAAAGCGGCTTAGCTGCAGTCGCCCCTTAGATTATGAAGATAATATGAAGCACTTGGGCGTCTGGAACAGAGTGAGTTGATTGGTAGATATGGAACGGACATATACTTTAGTAATCTCCTGCCCTGATCGGGTCGGTATCGTGGCAAAAGTCAGTAACTTCCTGGCGATGTACGGTGGTTGGATCACCGAAGCCAGTCACCACTCGGATCAGATGGCGAACTGGTTTTTTATGCGCCACGAGATTCGCGCGGATACTGTTCCTTTTGGTCTGGAAGAGTTCCGTACAGCGTTTGCGCCGATCGCTCGTGAGTTTGAGATGGACTGGTTTATCTCAGATTCTGACCAGAAAAAGCGCGTGGTGCTGATGGCCAGTAAAGAGTCTCACTGCCTGGTGGATCTGTTGCACCGCTGGCAGAGCGGCGAGCTGAAGATTGAGATTCCTTGTGTGATCTCCAATCACGAAGATTTTCGGGATCTGGTGGAGTGGCACGGTATTCCGTATCACTATGTTCCCGTGGATAAGAACAATAAGCAGGAATCTTTTGATAAGGTCGAGCAGCTGGTTGAAGAAGCCAATGCAGACTGCATCGTGCTGGCGCGTTATATGCAAATTCTGCCGCCGAACCTGTGCGAGAAGTACGCAGGCCGTGTGATCAATATTCACCACAGCTTTCTGCCTTCTTTCGCTGGTGCTAAGCCTTATCATCAGGCTTACGAGCGCGGCGTGAAGCTGATCGGTGCGACCTGCCACTATGTCACTGCAGAGCTGGATGCCGGTCCTATTATCGATCAGGACATTCAGCGCGTTAGTCATCGCCATACGATTGAAGATATGGTGCGTCTGGGTAAAGACGTGGAAAAAGCGGTTCTGGCCCGGGGCCTGCGCTGGCATATCGAAGACCGTGTTCTGGTTCACGAGAATAAGACGGTCGTCTTTAACTAAGTCGGTTTCCTATATCAGGGTTTCCCGCATCAGAAACCTATGAAACAGCGGCTTAATTTCAGTCTTGCAGGCTGAAGGTTAAGCCGCTGTTTTTTTGCGC
Source organism: Oceanospirillum sp. (assembly GCA_048270425.1). GTDB lineage: Bacteria > Pseudomonadota > Gammaproteobacteria > Pseudomonadales > Halomonadaceae > Oceanospirillum. The sequence goes on along the minus strand of JBLWSY010000017.1, from coordinate 23,193 downwards.
AAACCTCTGCCATGAACTTTAATTAAGAATGAGCTTTGATAAGAAGCGGTTCGGATGCTTTTTGCCGCATCGGAAAGGTTTACATGCAGAGGAGGCGCTCAGATGCCTAAGTCTGTCAGGGTCAGCGACTATATGGCTGATCAGTTAGTCACTTTTACACCCGATATGAATATCTTTAATGCCGTGGATAAGCTGCTGGAACGTAATATTACCGGCGCGCCGGTTGTTGACAGTAAAGGTGCGCTGATTGGGATTCTGTCGCAGACCGATTGTTTGCAGAATGTTCTTAAGGGCAGTTTTTATGATGATTCTGCCGATACAGTGGCTCACTATATGCAAACGGAAGTGGATACCGTTCGGGTTGATGAGGATGTTGTGTCGGTAGCACAGAAGCTGATCAGAAACCACAGACGTCGCTTCCCTGTGGTAGATAGTGGTGGCAATCTTGTTGGGATGATCACCTCTTCTGATGTGTTGCGTGTTATCCGTGACTTTGCTGAGCACCGATGATTTGTAGGATTAAGTTTATGTTTTGTAAGATATATCTTACGCAGTAAAAGGGTATTCGCGTCTATTGTCTTAACCCTGGCTAACCTAGAATGAAGTCTCTCGGGGAAATGTAGAAAAGCGCAATGGAAGCGAGTCCACGGAACGGACTGTTATCGTATATAGAGAGCCTCCAAGGATTGGGGGCTTTTTTTTGCCCTGAGTTTTTCTTTTTGACTGATTTTTTTATCCTCTTCTTTACCTGCCCGCTAATTATTCGCCTTTCATCTGCTGTGATGCACCAATACAATGTCTGCCTCGTAAACAGTCGCATTCTGAGTTAACTCAAATCGACCTGTATCAACGAACGTATCTCACAAGGACATTTCCGTGACCGCCCAAAAAGAGACTCCTCGTCGTCTGATCTCACTGTTAATCTTTTGCGTAGCCTTATGGGCTTCCTTCTTCAGTCTTTCCGTCAAGGCTGAGCGAATCCTGATCCCTATCGCTTTTAGTACCCCTGACACGGGTTTTGCAGGAGGGGCCGCTGTTATTTGGGCTATTCCAAATCCTGACGCTGGCGAGAATAAGAGTGATACGGTTCGGGTTTTTGGGTTTCTGACGCAGAAAGGTCAGATGATGCTGGCGGTTGGTTCTAGCCTTTATCGGGATCAGGGCTTCATTTTGTTAGAGCCTTCCCTGTCATTTGGAAAAAGTGTTGAAACAAGCTATGGATTGGGCGCTTTGAGCTCATCAGATTCTGAAGAGAATTATGAAACTGAGTTCGTAAATCTGAAATTTAATGCAGGATGGAACCTGCTAAAGGACAGTTATTTTGGGCCGGCCATTCAGTTACAGAGTCGTGAATATACTGATCTGACTGAGGCGGGCAGTTTGAGACGATACCTGGCCGTGAATGATGAAGAAGCCGAATCAACACGGGTCGGGCTGGGCGTCCAACTGAAGCGGGATACGCGGGATAATACCTTTTATACTCAGAAAGGTGTTTTCAGTGAGCTTGAATTGTTAGCGTTTGATAAAGATTGGGGAAGTGACTACAACTTCAATCTGTTTGCTTTGGAGCACCGCCGTTTTATCCCTCTGGATTCCCGTTCGGTATTTGCTGTTCAGGCTAAAATTAATGCAGCAAGTGGTCATGTTCCCTATGACCAGCTACCCGCTATTGGTGGTGCGCAAAGTTTACGTGGGGTACTGCAGGATCGCTTTAAAGATGATTTTGCTCTTTCAAGTCAGGTGGAGTGGCGACGAATTCTGACTGACAAGGTCGGTGTTGCTGTATTCAGCGGTTTTGGTGATGTTTTCCCTTCTGCTGATGAGGTCAGTGCTTCTGAGCTTAAATATGCCTTTGGTGTTGGTGGTCGTTATGCGCTGGGTCAGCGGCAGCGTATTAATTTACGTTTAGACTTGGGTTATAGCGATGCCTTGGGTGATGCCGAGGCCGATGGTTTTAACGTTTATCTTCAGGTGGGTGAAGCCTTTTGATCCCACAATAACCAATTGAGCTGAATTAGGTGGTCAGGTTGAATGTTATGTGTGAGCTGACTGCCGTCGCGTGGAATACAGATCGATGAATTTTTCTTCCAACGAGATTGAAGGCCTCTGGGTTTGGGTTGCGAATATAGCGGCAATTGTGGCGGTGTTTCATGCCGTTCGCCATGCCCGGTGGAAAAAGCTTTTTGCCGATACTCAATTTCAGCATCTTTATCTAGGCGCTACCGTTTTTGTCACTCTGCTCTGGCAACTGAAAGCAGATATTACGCCGTTGGTTAGTCTGCACTTTCTGATGTCGATGACGCTGACGGTTATGTTTCGGTGGCATTTTGCGCTATTGGCCAGTGTGCTTGCGCTTGCAGGCTTAACCTGGACCGGCAAGGCACCTGTTGAGTTGTTTGGGGTAAACGTCGTCACGACCGGTGTGGTACCTGTGGCTGCCAGCTACTTTATCTATCGTTGGGTGGATGATTATCTGCCGGATAATTTTTTCGTTCTGCTTTTTATTGGCTGTTTTTTTGGTAGTGCTTTAACGGCGCTGGCTTCGGGTTTGTCTCTGATGGTAGGGCTTTGGCTGGGATCTTCGGCTTATGATTTTGCCCGTATATCCGGTGAATATTTTCTTTTTCTACCGGTGATTTTGCCACCTGAAGCTGTTGTTAACGGCATGTTGCTGAGCTCAATTATGGTCTTTAAGCCGGATTGGGTGCAAAGCTTCGACTATCATCGCTATTTTGATGATAAATAACGGTTTTTGATGGCAGCTTTCGGCTTTTACCCGCTGGATTAAATCTTATTTTCTGTTAATATCCCGCTCGTCCCGGGGGAGTAGTCGCTCTTCTTGTCCGTAGGTTTCATCCCTGAAACGGCTACGGACTGATCCAGAGGTTTACATCAACATAGTTGGTCCTCAATGACCATGGTGTAAACAGCCGCATTGCCCACAATCGGCCTGACGAGACCTGTGACACAACATGCTGAATCGGGGCCGGTGCAGCGTGATGTGTCATAGTGTTTGTTCTCTGCCGGCCCCCAAAGTGAATTTCATGGAAGCATTTCTTTTTTCGACCTTTTCAGTAGCGCTTGCCGAAATTGGCGATAAGACTCAGCTGCTGGCGTTTCTTCTGATTTCCCGATTCCGTAAACCCTGGCCGATTATCTGGGGCATTCTGGTAGCGACACTGGCAAACCATGCGATTGCGGGCTGGTTGGGTGCTTTTGCTGCTGATTGGCTGCAGGGTGACTGGTTGACCTGGTTGGTCGGTGGCTCCTTTATTGCGGTGGGTCTCTGGATTCTGATTCCGGACAAGATGGATGACGACGAGGAAAATCCTTTTGAGAAATACGGTGCCTTTGTAGCGACCGTTATTCTCTTCTTTATTGCTGAGATAGGAGATAAAACACAGGTTGCCACTGTGATTCTGGGCGCTCAGTTCGAGTCCCTGTTCTGGGTGGTCATGGGGACAACGGTTGGTATGATGCTGGCAAACGTGCCCGTCGTGGCAATTGGTCATCTGGCCGTGGACAAGCTACCGCTGAAGTGGATCCGCATTGTCGCCAGTTCCGCCTTCGTTATTCTGGGTATCTGGGTGCTGGTGTCTGAACAGGCGATAATGAACCAATAAGTTCAGTACAGTTTTACCAGACACTGTCCTGTCCGTGCTGATCAGCAGAACACTAAAAAGCCGGTTGAGTCTTGACGATTCAACCGGCTTTTTGCGTTTGGTTTTATCGGGCTCCGTGCCTAAAGGGATTGAGTTGCCAGCATCACTCCCGCACCGGACGCTTCTGCAATTTGCGCTGCAGTGTTCTGCGATGCATGCCCAGTTGTCGGGCAGTGGCAGAAATATTGCCGTCGTTTTCCGTCAGCACCTTCTGAATGTGTTCCCAGGTCAGGCGGTTCACACTCATCGGTTTTTCCGCTATCTCCTGTTCAGGGTTAGCATCAGTCTGTTTCAGAGCCGCGAGAATTTCATCGGTATCTGCAGGCTTGGGCAGATAGTTCACCGCTCCTAACTTAATGGCCTCGACAGCGGTAGCGATGCTGGAATAGCCTGTCAGGATAACAACCTTACAATCCGGCACCAGTTGCAGAAGGCGCGGTAGCAGGTTCAGGCCGGTCTCGCCCTCCATCTTCAGATCAAGCGAGGCAAGACTCGGCTGATGTTCTTCAATCAGAGGCAAAGCGGCTTCTGCTGAGTCTGCCACAACGGCTGTGTACCCTCGGCGACTAAGCGAACGGGACATCACCTGAGTGAAAACAGGGTCGTCATCCACAATCAGGAATACATTGTTTCTCAGCTGCGATTCCAGGTTGTTGTGCGTATTATTCAGGTTTTGGGGGCTCATGTTCCGAGTCCTCTTGTGACCTATCGGGGTTATTAGCATCAGAGCCGGAGGGGTGAATCACCGGTAGGGTGACTTCCGTTAAGGTGCCCGTCTCTGCTGCGCTTTCGCTTTGTTGAGCGTTGATCGTTTTGGTCGTATGGGTTACGTCACTATTCAGGCTGTAAAGACGTACTGTTCCCTGAAAGCGGTTGATGGTGGCGTGGGTCAGGAATAAACCTATGCCCATACCTTCTTCTTTAGTGGAGATAAAGGCCTCACCCAGGTGAGCGGCTATATCCGGATCAATGCCGGGTCCATAGTCCCTGATACGAATCACGCATTCATAGTCATCCCAACGAACGCTAATGTCTACCCGATGTGGACTGACATCTGCGGCATTGTTCAGCAAATTCAACAGTGCCTGTTCAAGGGTTTTATCCCGTTCAAGCAAGGGCATCGGCTCTGTTTTGTCACAGTCCAGGTTAAAGTGAACATCCGGGCGTAGTACCTGCCAGTCTTCAATAATCGGGGCAATAAAGTCGCACACCGGCGTTTGTGTTATGCGGTTGATTTCTGCCTGCTGTGTCAGTAATTGCAACTTGTCTTTACAGCGGTCAACCTGTTCCCGCATTAGGGCAAGATCCTCCTGTAACAACCGGTCATCGGGGTAGTCCCGGCTGATATCTTTCAGCATGACAGCCAGTGTGGACAAGGGGGTACCCAGTTCGTGCGCGGTTCCGGCAGCCTGGGTTGCAACGGCCAGAATCTGTTCGTCCCTCAGTACCTTTTCCCGGACTTCCCCCAGCATCTTTTCCCTGTGCCTTAAGGTATGTGCCATCTTAAAAACAAAGGTGGTGATCAGGCCGGTCGAAAGCAGAAAGTTCAGCCACATGCCCAGAAGGTGCAAATTGATGCCTGCGCCTGTGTGGCTGAGTTCCGGTACTGCGATATAAAACTGCATCAGGAAGGTATAAGAACTGAGTACCGCTGCTGCAATAATCCAGGTGAAAATCCAGGGAAGGGTTGCGGCGCTAATGGTCAGCGGGACCAGAAAATAGGAGATAAAGGGATTGTTGGCACCCCCGGAATAATAGAAAAAAAGGCTCAGCCCAATAACATCCGCCAGCAAGTGAAACAGGTACTCGGAATCGGCCACCTGATAGGGCAAGCCCAGTCGCCACCAGGTCAGCATATTCAGTGCCGCCATCACGATAATGATGATGATCAGAGGTACCGCCAGCAGATGAATCTTAAGAATCTCGGTGCCTATGATGACCGACAGCAGAAAACCGGTCCAGGCGATACCCCGGATCAGGGTCAGGCGAATCAGGTTACGCCCAGGTGTCGATAGTGGCAGTGGCTGATGCATGTTAATAACCGCAAGCAGTGGATAGAAATATTCTGTGAAATATCAAAACATTATGCACCTTTGCTGCGATAAACGGGAGCATTTACCCCGTAGCAAAATGTCGCAGGCCAGTTTTGTAATCTGCTGAATATCCGATGATCTACTCTATGGCCGCCCTCGTAAAAGCGCTCATAACATGCCTTATTCCCAACAGAGGAGAGTAAAGGATATGCGATATATCCTGCTGTTATGGTCATTGTTTGTGCTGACTGGGTGTAGCTCTATGAATATCGAAGACTTTTCAAATAAAGAACCCAAGCTGGTATTAGAAGAGTATTTCCAGGGTAAAACTTACGCCTGGGGGGTATTCGAAGACAGATTTGGAACATTACGCCGCCAGTTTCAGGTTGAAGTGGATGGGCACTGGGATGGTAAAACGCTAACGCTGGAGGAGTATTTCCTCTATGACGACGGTGAGAAAGATAAACGCACCTGGGTGATTACCAAGCATGCCGATGGCCGTTACACCGGAACCTTTGGAGAGATCGTTGGCGAGGCCGAGGGGCTGGTCCGCGGTAATGCCCTGAACTGGGTCTATGTGATGGATCTCCCCGTTGGGGATGATACCTGGCGTGTCAAGTTTGATGACTGGATGTTTCTGCAGCCCGGTGACGTCATGATCAACCGTGCTGTTGTTAAGAAGTGGGGGTTTGAGCTGGGCACTGTGACTCTCTTTTTTACACCGGAGAAAATGCTCAACGGAGCGCCATTTCAGCTTGCTGATGAGTCATTCGGTGAGTGATCTGCTACTGCGCCAAGATGTCTGACCTGTATCTGATACAGGCATCCTGGCGTGTTGAATACTCTCTGTTGATTTTCAGTTTATGGCAGGTCTACGCAAACGCGTTAGCCTTTTGGTCTTCGAAAACCACGCATTGATTCCGGCCCTGACGCTTGGCTGTGTACAGAGCCTGATCCGCTTGTTTCAGTACCTGCTCCGGTGTCTGTGTATTATGGGCGTAACTGGATATGCCTATAGAGATCTGGATAGACCCGATCTGCTCCAGTGTCATTTCAGCGACACTGGATCGCAAACGTTCGGCTATCTTCAGAGCCTCTTCCTGAGGCGTTGCTGGCAAAACCAGAACAAATTCCTCGCCCCCAGTCCTGGCGATAATATCCTGCTTGCGTGAGAGTTCAGCCATTTTTCGGCTCAGGCTGACAAGTGCATTGTCACCTGCTTCATGACCAAAGCGATCATTGACCCGTTTGAAGTGGTCTATATCCAGCGCGAGTATCGAAAACAGCTTATTATTCTGCTGAAATTCCCTGAGGGAAATCTCCAGGCTACGACGGTTACAGGCACCCGTTAGTGGATCAGTTGATGCGGCATGTCGTAGTTGTCCGATCTGATGCTGAAGAAGAGTAAAACCTTTTAGCATTGCCTGCTTAAGTTCACTGCTCTCAAAATACCAGGACCGTATCATTCTCAGATGGTGGTAGGTATTCGGTTGATCCATGGTTCTGGCTGACTGGGCAAGTTGCTTTAGCGGACGGGCGATCAGTCGGGATAACATCCATATGGTGAGGAAAATTACTATCGCCAAAGGCAGTGAGCGATAAAAAACTTCAGCCATCAGACCATTCAAGGTCGCCAGTGTCTCTTCTACTGGTCGCTGGGCCACAACGCCCCATTGGGCTAGTGTGATTGGTGCAAAGCCAGAAAGCATTTGAATACCCATGCTGTTTGTTATTGTCAGTGTACCAGTGTTGCCTTCAATAACCTGACTGATCACTTGATTTTCACCCACAACCTGACCTAAACGACTTTGATCCGGATGATAGATCAGGCGACGGTTGGCATCCACAACATAAATATAGGAACCATCTTTGTAGTAATGAGTTGCCAATAGATCATTAAGGATACTGCGTTCTTTAAGATAAAGGGTGCCACCGATATAACCCCGATAATTTCCCTTAGTATCGAATAAGGGATGGGAAATGAATACCAGTAAACGCCCTGTTGTGGCAATGTAGGGGCGGCTGATCAGTGGTACTCTCTTTTGTATGGCTTCTTTTGCTCCGACTGAGGTAAGTTGATCGCCAATGAGGTCAAGAGTGTTCGGTGAGGTCGCTAAAACCTGCCCGTTATGATCGGCAATAACGATAGAGTTGAAACTGTCAGTTTGCAGGCGCAAGCGATCGGCCTGATGAAGAAGGTAAGCGTCATCCTGTAAATGACCAGACAGCTCATTTGCGACGAAGGCAATTTGTTGTTGGGCTGCTTTCAGGAAATTATTAGTTGCAGATGCCAACTTGGCCGCGTAGGCAAAGTTGCTGGCCAGTTCATGCTTAATCAACTGTTTTTTCTGCACCTCATAACTGGCATAAAAACTGTTAATCAGGGTCAACACGGCCGCTGAGAAAGACAGTAACAGGATAAGACGGTTCAGGGTTAGATAATCACCACGTATCGAATTTTGCTGCTGCGAATCAGCTTTTTCTTCATGCATCGTTGGCGCAATCAATGATTCTGCATGTTGTGCCTTCAGATGTTCAGTACGGGATCTCTCCATGATTTGTCATTTCCTATGAGCTGAGAATTCTTCAGATGAACGATGGGATTCAACGCAGTATTTCATAGTCTTGTAATGTGCGCGGGAAATGATAGCGGCTGAAAAAATAAAAGCGAGCCTTTCATGCTCGCTTTTTGTGCGCTGCAGAAGGTTTTAGACTCAAGTCAACTCAGTTGGATTCATTAGTTGTTCTAAAGTCTGGCGGTTGATGCCGGTCATCTCCTGTGCGACATCGATCACCGGGCGTTTCTCCTTGTAAGCTTTTTTAGCGATTTCGGCAGCCTTCATATAGCCAATCACAGGGTTTAGCGCTGTCACCAGAATCGGGTTTCGCCCAAGGCTTTCTTCGATCACATCATGGTTGATGGTGAAATCTGCTACTGCTTTATCGTTAAGGTGGTTGGCGCTTTCAGTCAATAGTTCGAGGCTGTCAATCAGGTTGCAGGCGATCACAGGCAGCATGACATTCAGTTCAAAATTACCGGATTGTCCGGCAATGGTGATAGTGCTGTCATTGCCTATGACCTGAGCCATCGCCATGGCTACAGCTTCCGGAATCACAGGGTTAACTTTACCCGGCATGATAGATGAACCCGGCTGCAGGGCCGTCAGCGAGATCTCGCCCAAACCCGCCAGAGGACCGGAATTCATCCAACGCAGGTCATTTGCTATTTTCATCAGTGCCACGGCACAGGTTTTTAGTGCGCCGGAAAGAGCGACGGCCACATCCTGACTACCAATTCGGGCAAAAGGGTTTTCGGCCGGGGAAAAGTGAATACCCGTATTCAGACTCAGGTGTCGACAGAAGAGGGCTTTAAAATCCGGATGAGCGTTGATACCGGTTCCTACCGCGGTACCGCCCTGAGCCAACTGATGTAACTGGGGCTGAAGGTTCTTAAGTTGCAGTACCGACTCATCAAGCTGATGGGCCCAGGCTTCCAGTGTTTGACCAAAGGTAACCGGCATGGCATCCATCAGATGCGTTCGCCCGGTTTTGGTGACACCTCTAAGCGATTCAGCACGCTCTTTGAGGGTTTGACTGAGCCGGTTCAATGAGGGAATCAGCTGATCGCTCAGCAGAACAGCCGCACTGATATGTAAGGCGCTGGGAATGCTGTCATTACTGCTTTGCCCCAGATTTATTTCATCATTGGGACTGACTTCCTGCCCCAGTTCTGCGCTGACTTTATGGGCCAGTACTTCATTGGCATTCATGTTACTGCTGGTGCCGGAACCTGTCTGAAAACGATCAACAGGGAAATGTTGCATCAGATCAGAAGCCGCCAGCAGCTGATCAACCTGGTCAGAGACCGCATTAGCCACTTTGGATTCGAGTAGCCCCAGCTCTGCATTGGCTGTAGCAGCAGCTTGTTTGACCCTCAATAACGCACGAATAAAGGGCTCTGGCATCGGTTTTTTACTAATAGAAAAATTATTGATGGCGCGTTGAGTTTGCGCACCATACAGAGCGTCGGACGGAATCTCCACGGCGCCCATGCTGTCATGTTCAGTTCTTGATTTCATGCGCTGTCCTTACCCGGAAGTGCTAATGCAAATTTCCGATTGATGTGGGAATATCAAAGTCAAACTATAGCATAGGTTATCTGACTGCTTTCAAAAGCGGCCCGTTGTTCACTTGCTTTATGACCTGTGCGATAGGCGTTCAATAACAAAAAAGACAGGGGCTAAACGTGATAAAAGAGATTCGACACCTGCTGGGTGCTGCAAGCACAGCGCTCATGCTTATGACCAGTACCGAGGCGTTTGCCCATGCGGCTCATTGTAAAGATACAGAGCTGGGCGAACTAATGAAGGGGATGAAGCAAGACCTGAAAAGTTACGCGCAGAGTTTTAAGCAGTCGGATCAGACAGGCATGCAGCGCTACCTGAAGGAGCTGATCAAAGGCTCTCAGGAGGCAAAAGCGTTGATTCCGGTGAAGTATGAGAATCAGGCTTCCGGTTCTGTTGATATTCAGCGCTACCAGCAAGGGATGGATAAGCTACTTAGCCTTTTCCGGCAACTGGATCAGGCGGGAACAGATAGCGCTGCGGTTAAGCCTTTGCTGTCTGAAATCAAGACGCACAGTAAAGCGAGTCATGACGATTTTCGTAAAGATTGCGACTGAACGTTATCCTATAAGCCCCGTCACATTTCACTCTTCCACTTCCGGCAGGGCGTAGGCCATAACCGCGCCCAGTATGCCCAGTACAGAAAGCGCCAGAATCAATTTTAAAGCGTCAAAACCGCTCAGAGCGCTACCAAATCCGATCAGCAGCAAAATAACACCGATACAGGTATTGCTCACCGAAACATAATCGGTACGTTGGTTTCCGGATGCCATGTTTACCAGGTAGGTTTTCCGACCGATTCTGACTCCCTCATGGGCGATAGTGAGCAGAAAGTATCCTAGTGGCAGTAACCAGATACTGGCCATAAGGTCCGGCAGATATAGGGCGATAACATTGATACTGATTCCTAAAGCTGCCGCGATCACCGCCGCGACCATCATTACCTGTCGACTGGAGTGGTCAGCAAACATTCCCCAGAAAGGCCCGGAAAGCATACCGGCTAGGCCGCTGGTGATCACAAAAATACCCAGAGCCAGTGTCACAGACTGATACTCACTTGAGAGAATGACATAGTAAGGGGCTGATAGCGCTGTACAGAGCAGCAAAGAGCGGGTTACAACAAAATGACGAAAGGGTTTATCTGTTTTCAGCAGGCTGAGTTTTTTCAGCGCGTGAAGAAAGCCGTTTTTACCGCCATCAGTCTCACCGGGTTCTTCTGTCACCTGAGAGAACAGCAACGCTGCCAGCAGCCAAAGAGCACCGCCAATACCGATAAACATCGCATAAAACAGAAGGTCGTTTTCGGCACCATCAGAGTGACCTTTAAAGTAAAGCAGTCCACCAACAACCAGTGTAATCCCGCCAGCCATACTGGCAGCCAGCCCGCTTAAACGGCCGCGTTTGGGTTTCGGAATCGTCTTACCGGTCACATCTTTGGAGGCGACTGAGCACAAGCCTCGGGCAAGGCTGAAGATCACCAGAAAAGCGATCACCGTCCAGCCTGCGGCATCACCGGTCAGGTAGAAAAGGCTCAAGGCGATAGCGAACATACAAAGCGCCTGAATCACAGAGCCGAGTACCCAGGCGGTTTTTCGGATCGCCATTTTGCGGACATAGCTGGCAATCAGCAGCTGTGGAATCAAAGAGCCGGATTCCCGAATCGGCACCAGAAACCCGATCAGATAGAAGGGCGCACCGGCCAGATTCATCAATGCAGGCAGCACCACCTTAGGATTTGCGAAGGCATCTCCAAGCTTGGTAAGAAACTGACTGAACAGGGTCTTGGTGAAATTGCCGGGAACTTCCCTGCAGGCCTCGGGGCTGATGTCCTTACAGGCGCGGGCATCTTCCTCGTTAGCGAGTTTGTCGTAGAGATTATCGACCAGCTTTTCCATTCGCATCCCCTAGGTTTGGCTGTTAATTCACCATAAATCAGTTAGTTAACAATTTAACATGCGGTTATGTTTAATTGTAGAAAGCTTCGGGCATTACCTCGGGAAAACGGCTACTCAAAACTTGTACTAATTAGAAAAAACTATATTAGATGTGGTTTTTGCTACCCGCCTAAACAGGCATAATTCTTAGGGTTGTTCTAAACAGGCGGTGGATTACACTGCTGAAGTGGTTATTATTCCTTGATTTGGGGATTTTACAGAGGCTTCTTAGGTTTTTTGATGTGCTAATTGATTGGTTTGTCAATAAAAATTAGTAAAGTATAAAAATACACGATTAAGGATTAAGGATTAAGGGTTATGGATCATGTGCCAAGCATCAGCTCTTTCACATTAAAAAAAATCAAGCAAGCAGGATTGCTTAGCATATGCGTGTTACTGCCAACATTCTCTCTTACGGCATATGGCATAACTGCTGTAGAAGTTAAAGAGACTGCGCAAAACCAGTCACCATCAAATGATGATCTAGGTGTAAAGAAAGATGGCCATCAGGCAGTAGAGCGGTATCAACAATCAGACGAGCCGTGGGATGCCAATGATCAATACTCTTTAGGCCTGATGTATCTGCAAGGCCAAGAGGTTCCGCAGAGCGATGAAGAAGCAGCCATCTGGTTCCGCAAGGCTGCCGAGCAGGGGCATGCGGTTGCCCAATTCAATTTAGGCGTGATGTATGGACAAGGCCGAGGGGTTTCGCAGAGTGATGAAGAGGCGGTGGCTTGGTACCGCAAGGCTGCTGAGCAGGAGGATGCCGGGGGGCAAGCCAATTTAGGCGTGATGTATGCGGAAGGCCGAGGGGTTCCGCAGAGCGATGAAGAAGCCGTGGCTTGGTACCGCAAGGCTGCCGAGAAGGGGCATCCGGATGCCCAATTCAACCTAGGTGTGATGTATGGGCAAGGCCGAGGGGGTTCGCAGAGCGATGAAGAAGCGGTGGCTTGGTTACTCAAGGCTGCCGAGCAGGGGCATGCGGATGCCCAATTCAATTTAGGCGTGATGTATAGGCAAGGCCGAGGAGTTCCACAGAGCGATGAAGACGCCGTGTCTTGGTACCGCAAGGCTGCTGAGCAGGGGGATGTCGGGGGCCAAGCCAATTTAGGAGCGATGTATGCAGAAGGCCGAGGTGTTCCGCAGAGTTATGAAGAAGCTGTGGCTTGGTTCCGCAAGGCCGCCGGGCAGGGGAGTGTCAGTGCCCAAGTCAATTTAGGCGTGATGTCTGAGCAAGGCCAGGGGCTTCCGCAGAGCCATAAAGAAGCCGTAGCTTGGTACCGCAAGGCCGCCGAGCAGGGACATGCGGATGCCGAATTCAACTTAGGTGTGATGTATAGGCAAGGCCGAGGGGTCCCACAGAGCGATGAAGAAGCGGTGTCTTGGTACCGCAAGGCCGCCGAGCAGGGGCATGCCAATGCCCAATTCAACTTAGGTGTGATGTATAGGCAAGGCCGAGGTGTTCCGCAGAGCGATGAAGAAGCTGTGGTTTGGTTCCGCAAGATCGCCGAGCAGGGGCATGCTAATGCCCAAGCCTATTTAGGCGTGATGTATGAGCAAGGCCGAGGTGTTCCGCAGAGCGATGAAGAAGCCGTGGCTTGGTATCGCAAGGCAGCCGTGCAGGGGAATGCTGGGGGGCAATACAATTTAGGCGTGATGTCCTGGCTAGGCCGAGGGGTTTCGCAGAGTGATGAAGAAGCCATGGCTTGGTACCTCAAGGCCGCCGAGCAGGGGCATGCCAGTGCCCAGTCCAATTTAGGCGTGATGTATGCGCAAGGCCGAGGTGTTCCGCAGAGCTATGAAGAAGCGGCGGCTTGGTTCCGCAAGGCTGCCGAGCAGGGGCATACCGGTGCCCAAACCATGTTAAAGCGGGTAGAGCAAGCCCTGATAAGCCGGGACTGAAGGTTGCATAGTGACTTGCCACGTCTTGTATGAGATTTCAATTGCGGGGTGGGCGCGACTCTAATCCCTGAACTGCCCTGTAAATGCATAACCGACCTAAAGGATAGAAATGGATATTGAAATAACCCTCAACGGTGTCATTGAAGAAGCTGAAGTGATTGCCCTTTATCGTGCTAACGGCTGGTCATCTGCTGAGAAACCGGAGCAGCTGATTCCTGCGCTTCAAAACTCACACACTCTCGTAACCGCCCGCATCGATGGCGAGTTGGTAGGAATCGGTAATGCGATCTCTGATGGCTATCTTGTGGTGTATTACCCTCACATGCTGGTGCATCCGGAGCATCAGGGCGCGGGCATTGGCCGTAAGATGATGCAGGCGATGCAATCTGTTTACGAAGGGTTTCATCAGCAGATGCTGACCGCTGATGGCGATGCAGTGGCTTTCTATAAGGCGCTGGGATTTGAGCGTGCCGGTAAAACCGAACCTATGTGGGTTTATGCCGGAGATGAGCATTAACCCCACAAAAAGCCACGTTTTAAATTGGATGCTCTCTGGGTATCTTACGAGCTTCGGAATTATCTTTTGTTCAGGAAATGATCTTCAGAAAAGGAACAACCATGGAAGAGTTATTCGTAAGATACCTGCACTTTATTGGCTTTATCCTGCTGGCTTCTATGCTGGTAGCAGGAAATCTGCTGCTGGCCAGATCCTTAGATAACCGCACTGTTAAAAAACTGGCCGTGATTGATGGTATCTATGGTTTTAGCGCTGTCGTTACTTTAGGGGCAGGCCTGTCCCTTTGGCTGGGTGTTGGCAAGCCTGCCGAGTTTTATAGTGCAAACCCCATTTTTCATATCAAAGTGACTCTTTTTGTTGTGGTTGCTTTGCTCTCCATCTATCCAACCATTTTTCTGCTGAAACATCGCAAAACCACTGCTGCCGAGTTGAGTGTGCCTGCACCTGTGATTTTGGTTAAGCGGTTAGAAGTGGCATTTCTTCTGGTGATTCCTCTGCTGGCGGTATTTATGGCCAGAGGCATCGGGCTAGGCGATTAGCCCTGGGTTTCAGCTTGTTAACTCGTTGTTTTGTGAATAACAATGGAACGAGTGATGTCTACGTCGGTTTTCTCGGTTGTGCCGGAATCGGCTTTTTCTGGTCGGAAAAGAGGTTTAGCCTGGCACTTCCTGTCTTTCTCAACCCGCTTCAGCAGATGAAACCGGTCACATTTTTGCTCTTTCATTGTGCATTTTCCTTGTTGTAACTTTTTAAATTTCATAAGGTTGCGACTCTTTTGGGGATTAGAGCTTTTAGTCTTTTCATGTGTCTGTGCTGAATGGCACAGTGACTAATGGTCGCGAGCATGACGCTTTGCCAGTCGCCTCGGATATTGTTCAGTTCAGAACCGTAGAGCAGATCAAGCAATCAAGGAAGGATCAGTAATGTCTCAACTTCAGCAACAGATCGAACAAAGCCTGCCAGCGGGTATGACGCTACCGGAACCGTTGAAACTGCTGTTTCAGCGTATCGATAACCCGCAGCAGAGCTGGGATGGCAAAGAGGGTCGCTACTGCCAGCTGTTTACTCCGGATCAGTTATCGGCCAGTTGGGATGAGGAAAAGGACGAGGCCGGAGAGGGCACCGATATCGCCTTTATGCCTGAGGGAAATCGTTATCTGGATGCCTGGTTTGGCACGGATGATGCCGAAATTATGCAGCGCCTTTATGTATTTGCTAAAACCGGTGCCGAGGGATCAACTGCGGCCTTCTGGCTGGATGATAACGGTGACCAGAAAATCGTGCACATGGGATCAGGTTCCGGCTCCACCATGTGTTGTGTGCTGGCTGATAACGCGGTGGATTTTCTGCGTCTGCTGGCGATCGGCTACCGTGAGATCTGCTGGGATTTTGAATTGAGTGAGCCGGTGGTGTCCGAAGGAAACTTTGATCGCAGACCTAATGCCGCTTTTCAGCACTGGGTGATGGAGACATTTAACACCACGGTTCCGGCAACGGGCACAGAGATCGTGAAAGATCCTGCCGATATGTGTGATGAAAACCCCACCGATCCTTTTTGCCGCTGGGTGCAGACGGTTAATGCCTATGAGTAGACCTATACCTGCCAAGCCCCGGATTCTGGCAGTGGATGCGCAGTATCAGGCCGATGAGAATCTGCAGACTGAAAGCGCCTATGTGGCCGGTGTACTCTTCTCCGGCTGGCAGGCAGAACAGGCGGAAGCGGAATACCTGTGTCGGGTAAGTCCGGTGGCAGAGTATGACCCTGGAGCTTTTTACCGGCGGGAGCTGCCCTGCATTCTGCAGCTGCTGACACAGCATCAGCTCAGACCGGACCTGATTCTGGTGGATGGTTATGTCGATCTGGACAGCAACGGCCGCCCGGGACTGGGCCGCCATCTGTACCGGGCTTTGGATGAACGCTGCCCTGTGCTTGGCGTGGCGAAAAGGCCTTTTGCCGGTGTCAGCCCGGAGCATGAGGTGCGTCGTGGGCAAAGTACAAATCCGCTCTATGTCACCACAACCGGGGATCTGGCCGAAGCGAAAATACAGCTCCGGTCAATGGCCGGCGCCTATCGTATACCCACACTGCTGAAACAGGTGGACCAGCTTTGCCGCGCCTTTGCCAAAGAAAACGCCGCCATTAACAACCCTGATACCGATACAGGATACTCTGATGAATCATAAAAGGATTTTGGACAAACTGACGGCCACTGCTGCCGTAGATGCTCTGGATGCAGAGATTCGCTCGCTGCTGGGACACCGGCGATCCTCTGACCTTGTATATTCCGGGCCAGACTGTGATCGTATGCTGGAACCCCTGTTAGCGCGCTGGCAGTTTGCACTGGATGCGGAACGTTATCCGGAAACCTCTGAAATCTATGCCGCCCAGTGCTGGCTGGCGCTGGCAACCTTGCTTCATAAGTACGGTATCTCTCATCCGCAAAGCCGGGAAAAAGCGCTGGCAGCGATCGACCTGCTTAATGACAGAGTGGTGCTGGCTGATAGCTTTTTTCATCAGTCCGGTGCCATGAAAGATTTTTTGGACACAGAGCCCGTTATCCCGAATAAAAAACCGGGCCAGCCTAAAGCCCTGACCTTTTATCGGGAAGGGGATCTGTTGGCGATCCGTCATCAGGATAGTTATCTGGCGGCTTATGTTTATCGTATACAGGCACCGAATGCCTATCCTCTGATTGGCTTTTATCAGGCGGTTTTTGATCAGCTGCCAACGACCGAAGAGCTGCTGGCAACGCCCGCTGCCGGTGATGCCGCGGGACGGGTAAACCGTCTTTATCTTCCAGGGCTGACCTATCTGCCGGACCCCGCCGGACAGGTGATACTGTTGGACAGTGCTATTCGCACACCACCGGATGAATCCCATCTTAAAGATCCCATCGGGCTGGGTACCATGTATAGCCTGAGCAACCTGCAGTGGGATCTGGAGCAGCTGTGCCAGCGTTTATGAACAGGCTGTTTGCTCCTGATTGCGCTCAGATCATTTTACTAATCAGTGTGTTGAGTGTCCGGAGTCCTGTTTATGACTGGTCGCAGCTGAAGCAGGCCTGTACTCAGCAGGGGCTGGGCGATTTTTCACATCGGTTTTGATGCTTGTGCCGAATACCTATCCTGACGTGCCATTCGCGTCTTAAAGGGAGTTTTAAATATGAGAAAAGGGCATCTCTATTTTGTCCTGGGGCTGATTTTATTAGGGGGCTTCATGCTGCCTAAGGATACGACAATTCCGGTTGCCGGTGCCGGTTGCAACGACTGGAATCCTGAGACCTTTTGGTATGAGCCCTGGGGCAGTTCCGGAGTCCATAAAGGGATCGACGTTTTTGCATCTTCTGGTACGCCCGTTATTGCTGCAATCGGAGGCTTCAAACTCTATTCCGGCGAGTTCAGCAAAGGTGGCAAGGTGGTTCTGACGCTGGGCCCCGGGTTGCGACTGCATTATTACTCGCACCTGAAGCAGATCAGCAAAGATATTGGGTTTTGGCTTAATCAGGGGGAGATGATTGGTACGGTTGGCCAGACCGGTAATGCTGCAGGAAAACCTCCGCATCTGCATTACTCTGTGGTCACTTTACTTCCTTATCCCTGGCGAATAACCGGAGAAACTCAGGGGTGGAAAAAAATGTTTTATCTCAATCCCGCAGAGGGTTTTTCCGATTGTAGATCATAGTAGCCAGCCCCTGTTTTCCTGTTTACTAAAGGGAAATTGGCAGGTAGTTGGTGCTTCTTAATCAATGTTTTTAAAGGAATAGCGTCCAGGGGAGGGCTGCATGCCAGGCGAAAATAAATCTATGTCGTTAGAACAGGCCTTTAAGCTGATAGAAGGTTTTGCAACGGTTAACCTTCTCAATCAGTTAAAACCTGTGGTGGGCAGGGGGGATGCCCGGTATCTGCAGCTTGTTGCGGAAAAAAGCCAACAGGGTCAGGTCATTCGTTTTCCTGCCGAATTGGAGCAGTACCTTCGGGATTATGCTCCGGAATCCGTTGTTGATTTTACGCAGGTAGGAAACCCCATCGAACTTTGGCCTCTTGAGCGAATGTCATGGCATCTGCCGGGTTATAACTTTAATCCGGTAGAAAATCAGCCTATTGATGACTGGGACGAGAATTGGTTTCTGATCGCCGATGAAGGGGCCGATCCCATCATGGTTGATCTGAGTGAACAGGGGCACCTCAGCCCAGTGTACCGGGCTATGCACGGTGCGGGGTTTTGGGAGTTTGAGCCGATAGCGGACTCCATCGGTCAGTTTTTACTTTGTGCTGCCGCGATGCATCATGCACTGGATGAGATGGATATTGAAGAACCTGTTCAGGATGATGATTTGGGCTTTAATCTCTGTGAAGATGCCGCGAAGTGGCTGTTTCCCTTTATCCGGCGGCATGCGACAGAGTACCAGGATGAATGGTTATCTGTTTTTGATAATGCCTGACATAGCTTGAGAAGGGATTAGGGAGACAAAGACATGTTTACCTCGGATATAAAGCGGCAGATAGCCGCATCGCTCAGGCGTTTGGAGATCGGTGGCGTCATCCAGAATTCGGAAGCTATTTCAGACCTGAAGCGCGAAATAGGGCCTGTTTTTCCGGCCGGGTATGCATCCTTATTGCAGAGCTTACCTATAGCCGGAGCCGAGTTGTTGCTGCAGCTGTATCCCCAGGAAGATGATTTTGATGGAACAGAAGAGATCTGTTTTGCCGATGTGCCTTTGTTGCTTGAGTTAAATAAGGAGTGCTACCCGGGGATCTATCTGAATCCCAATAATTTTTTTGTTTTTGCCTATGGGGGTTCCGGGGCTGGTAACTGTTTTGCTTTTAATGTGATGGATCAGAGTGATCCTGCTGTATATGAGGTTTGGCATGATGCCGCTCATAGCGTTGAGGGTATGGCTAAGGCGCTGAATGAGCTTACAGGTGTTAACAGAGTCGCGTCCCATTTCAGTCATCTTTTCAGTAAGGCGCTTCATGAGTAAAAAAACGGCTGACCCGAAACAATCTTCCGGAATGAACACCGGGGATCATTACGTTCTGGATGAGCGATTAGCGCGCCGCATGGCTGAACAGGCAGCCAGAGGTGAAAACCGGGCTAATTATGCTCTGAAACCGCCGGTGGGCAAGATTACCCGGGTAGTGAATAAACAGATTAAAGCATTTCTGGGGCGGCTTTTTTTTCGCCCTTATTTAGTCATCTGTTTGTTGTGCGCCGTGATTGGTGGATGGGTTCAATACAATAGTTCAAACAGTTTTACCACGGGCATTTACATCATTATTGCGCCTTACGCATTGATGGCTGCCGGTTGCTTACTTTGGTTAGTCCTCGCCAGTTATCTGGTGATGTTATTCGGTGAAGATACCGAATCCAGAATTGGCAGTGTCTGGTTTTTCTCCATGAGTATTATGCCAGCCTCTCTACTGATGGGTTTTGGGGATACCTACTTTATGTCCGTCTTGCCGGGGCAGGCTTATGTGCTGCTATTTATGGCGCTGCTTATTGTCGGGTTATTTATCTTCTTTCAGTACGGTGATCAGCTGTTTGAGTGGGGCATGAAGTACGTTAATCCGGTCACCCATCTGTTTAACCTGATATTGATTTTGTCCTGGGCAGAAGCTTTTTTCCCTTATCCGGAAACTCATATTACGGCCGTCAGTTTTTCAGATTGTTATATCTCAGAAAGTACCAGTGTCACTGGCAGTAAACGTTCCGGGATGAACTGCATGGCCGAGTTTGAATATGATGGCGTCCAGCGGCAGGTTTGGGTTTCCGGTTCAAAAAATAACAGCGTTGTCATACGTCACGGTCTTTTTGATCACTACCGGTGATGACGAAACAATCAAAATAGATTTAAAACAGGAATGTTTGTTATGGAAGAGATGGTCACCGACCCGAAAATCAGAACACCTAAGCAAGTCGCAGAAAGAGTGCTTGCTCTAATTGCGGTTATTGATCAGGTCTATCGACCGGGGTACCTCAAGCCTTGGATAGAGGCTAATAGTATTAGTGAACTATTCTCTCCGGAAGAGTCTGCCTTCTATTTTTCAGATGAGCCTGAGCAGCAACAAAGGGTTGATGCATCCTGGCGAGCGGAAGCATTGACAGCGCTTCTATGGAGTTTAAAAGGTCTGGATGAACTACCGCCTTTTGACGAGCCCTTTGATGCGTTAAACCATCCTTATGTTCAGCAGGCGGTGTCGGATACTGAATCTTTTGTTGCTGATGCCTGCTTGCGTTCTGATGAGGAATTGGAAGCGATGGAGCAGTTTCTTTACCACCAGCACTGGCGGGTTCGGAATCGGGATCTTGGCTTTCTGGCTCCTGATCATAAGGATGAGTCAGATCCTCAGTTGGATGACCTGCATCCGGGAATTGTTTACGAACGCCGATATGCCATGACCTGGCTGGTGGGTTGGGGGGATGGCGCGTCTTGGGATGAGGTGCCAACAGATACCTGACCGGATGAAAGTGCTCCCGGTTTAGGCTATAAACAGATTAAGCGTTTAATCCGATAGTAGCCTGAGGACCTGCTCTGGTGCTCAGCGAGTGGCTGATCTCTAGTGGCTTGAGATCAGTTTTTAAAACGACAGGAGGTCGTGATGTTTGAAGGGATGATGGTTATCACACTGGCGTTAGCCTATATGACGTTAACGCCAAACAGCCAGATCGGCGCACAGCAGATTCTGGCGATTCTTCTGATGCTGATCTATCAGGTGCTTTATCAGATGGTTCCGCCTGCAGTCGGTGAGGGCAGTTTTTATGCGGGTCGCCTGTTTGGCTTTCTGCCTTTGCTGGCACTGGCGATGATTCTTTTCCCGGTAATCGGCGTGCAGCTGTCTGAGGCTATAACCCGGTTCATTGGTTGGTTTGCACTGATAATGACCTCCTTTCTTTTATTGATGTTCAAGTTTGTGATGGCGTAAACCTTATCGCCCGATCTTTCGTATCACCTGATCAACTTGTTTGAGAAGGTGATACGGATGACTTTTACCCCGGATGAACATTCCCGCATTATTGAGATGGCCTGGGAAGACAGAACCCCTTTTGAGGCCATTGAACATCAGTTTGGCTTGACGGAAAAAGCGGTTATCAGCCTGATGCAATCCAGCCTTAAACCCTCAAGTTTCAGGCTCTGGCGCAAGCGTGTCAGCGGTCGGCAGACCAAACATCTCAAACTCCGACCTTCCGCTGTTTCCAGAGGTTATTGCCCGACACAATATAAGCACCGCTAAGAAAGCCTTTGGTGTCTTTTTACTGACTGTCCCTTGTGCCCACTGGCATTTTATCGCCTTTTCTATATCCTTAGCGGCTTCGATTGTCACCGTTTTAAGATGAGTTTTTATGCTGCCTAACACCACCACCCGTCTCAATAAATACATCAGTGAAAGCGGTATCTGCTCCCGTCGGGATGCGGATCGTTTTATCGAGCAGGGTAACGTGTATATCAACGGCAAGCGTGCTCAGGTGGGTGACCGTGTCAGTCACGGCGATATGGTGAAGGTGAATGGTCAGCTGATTGAGCCACCGGAGCACGATGATTTTATCTTTATCGCCCTGAACAAGCCGGTGGGCATTGTCAGTACCACCGAAGGCTCTGAGAAGGACAATATCGTCGATTTTGTCGGCCACAGTCACCGTATCTTCCCCATTGGGCGTCTGGATAAAGACTCTCAGGGTCTGATCTTTCTGACGAACAACGGTGATCTGGTAAACAAGGTGCTGCGCGCCGGTAACAATCACGAGAAAGAGTATCTGGTCACGGTCAACCGTCCGATCACTGATGAGGCGGTGGAAGGTCTGGCTAATGGTGTGCCGATTCTGGGCACCATGACCAAGAAATGCCCTGTAGTGAAAGAAGGGCCAAACCAGATCCGCATGACGCTGGTACAGGGCCTGAACCGTCAGATCCGCCGTATGTGCGAATACTTCGGCTATGAAGTGGTGAAGCTGGAGCGGGTGCGCATTATGAATGTCAGCCTGAAAGGTCTTGCGCTGGGCGACTGGCGCGATCTGACCGAACAGGAACTGACGGAGCTGCTGAAAGCGGTGGAAGATTCCAGTTCAGAAGCACCGGAAGGGCGTCGCAGTCAGGGCGCGAAAAATTCCCGCAACAGTAATGCTGGCAGCAAAGGCAGTAACCGTGGGGGTAACTCATCGGGCGGTCAGAACACAGGTGCCACAGGCAAGAACAAGCGTCCGGTACGTGGTCAGCAGGCCGGTGGACGAGGCGATGGTCGCCCCGAAGGGGCTGGTCGAAAAAAAGGCGCTCCGGCGGCTAAAGGCAAGCGCCCTCCCGTAAAACCGACGACAGGTAAAGGTGCGATTAAAGGCGGCAAACTCTCCGGCAAGGTAGCTGCCCGGGCAGCAGCGGCCGCTGCAAAAGGAAAAGGCAAAGGGCCGGTAAAAGGTAATCCAGCAGGAAAGCGGTCTGCAGGAAAAGGCGGTAAACAACGCTAAAGCATTAAGTAACTCTAAAGCTAAGCATAAGGTTTAGGTTTGCCTTGTCAGTTTAGACAACACTTGTTTAGTTGAAATGCTGTCAGCGAGCCGTTAGGGTAAAGAACCTATATTCGCAGCGATAAGGAAGACCTATGTCAAACGAAGGTTATCACGAACCCGTAAGTGAATTATCTGACGAAACCCGCGACATGCACCGCGCAATTGTTTCGCTAATGGAAGAGCTGGAAGCCGTTGATTGGTATAACCAGCGCATTGATGCGTGTAAAGATGATGAATTAAAGGCGATCCTGATCCATAACCGGGATGAAGAAAAAGAGCACGCTGCTATGGTGATGGAGTGGATTCGTCGCCGTGATAAGGTGATGGATAAAGAATTAAAAGATTATCTGTTTACTGATAAAAAGATCGCTCACGATTAAGTCATGCTGCCAGTGTGATTAACTGGCATGCCGTTCTTAGCTTATGAATGCCCCGCCTTAACAGTGAAGTGACCCCATAAAGTTGGACACTTTATTTATCCGGCTGCCATGGCCTGAGTTCGATATTCAACTGGACTCAGG
>JBLWSY010000016.1:0-93679 GCA_048270425.1 Oceanospirillum sp. | reverse complement strand
CCTTTCTCTTTAAGACGAACCGCTTCTTCCACTGCGATTTCGCAGAACGGATTCATCGCCATTTTCACATTGGTCAGATCAACGTCAGAGTTGTCCGCTTTAACACGAATTTTGACGTTGTAGTCAATGACTCGTTTGACAGCAACTAGTACCTTCATAGATTCCTCGTTCTTTGTTCTTAATAACGGTAACGTGACGAGCTTGCGTTGGCAGGCGCTTTTGATTGAATAGCAGATCCTGCCACATCTTTTAGGCAACGCAACCTTTGCATAGGGGCTGCTTATATATAAGCTGCGTTGCCGGAATTCGTTTCAAACGAGCGTTTGCTGCGCCCGCAATCCCATAATGACTATTTTTTAAGTTTAGGTCAAATTCCTTTCTAAACTGACTAGTCACAATTTAATCGCTATACTTGCTGCACCGCATTAAACGCTCAGTTTAATTTGTCTGCTGTTTATTTCGTCTCACCCGGACACGCTCCAATCAGCCTGTGACTTGCTCTGAGTTAAAATAGGGGTTGACCGGAAGCAAACGTCCGTTTTAAATGAGACCATAAAATAATTACATGCGTCTTACAGAGTTATCTGCATTCTGACTAAGCAGAAACCAAGACGCACTACGCTGTTTGAGGAGTGTATCGTGGAAAGAGAAGCGATGGAGTTCGACGTTGTAATCGTTGGCGCAGGCCCTGCAGGTCTTTCGGCGGCAATTCGTCTGATGCAACAGGCGAACGACGCCAGCCAGGAATTGACCGTTTGCGTGGTGGAAAAAGGCTCTGAAGTAGGCGCCCATATTCTGTCCGGTGCTGTTATCGAACCGACAGCTTTAAACGAGCTGATCCCTGACTGGAAAGAGAAAGAAGCTCCTCTTCTGATGGCTGTGACCAAAGATCAGGTCGTGATGCTGAAAGACAGCAGCGCTTCCAAAACCTTCCCGAATGCCATCGTGCCTAAAAATATGCATAACGATGGTAACTACATCGCCTCTCTGGGTAACGTTTGCCGTTGGCTGGCCACTCAGGCTGAAGAGCTGGGTGTTGAGATTTTCCCTGGCTTTGCTGCAGCAGAACTTCTGATTGAAGATGGCGTTGTTAAAGGTGTTATCACAGGTGATATGGGTGTATCTGCTGACGGTAGCGAAAAGCCGGGGATGTACATGCCGGGTATGGAACTGCGTGCCAAGTACACCATCTTCTCTGAAGGTAGCCGTGGCCATTTGGGTAAACAACTGATCAGCCAGTTCAAACTGGATGAAGGCAAAGACGCTCAGCACTATGGTATCGGCATTAAAGAACTTTGGGACATTGATCCGGCGAAACACCAGCCTGGTCTTGTGGTACACGGTTCTGGCTGGCCACTGACTGAAAACGGTGCCAGCGGTGGTTTCTTCCTCTACCACGCTGAAAACAATCAGGTTGTTGTCGGTCTGATTACCGACCTGAACTATGACAACCCGTACCTGAGCCCATTCGACGAATTCCAGCGCATGAAGCACCACCCGGAGCTGAAGCAGCATCTGGAAGGTGGTAAGCGCGTATCCTACGGTGCCCGTGCGATCACTAAAGGCGGCTACAACTGCCTGCCTAAGATGACGTTCCCTGGCGGTATTCTGGTAGGCTGTGATGCTGGCACCCTGAACTTTTCCAAGATCAAGGGCACGCATACTGCGATGAAGTCCGGCATGATCGCGGCTGAAACTATTTTCGAAGCAGTGAAAGGTGGCGACGAAGGTGGTCAGGAACTGACCGCATTCACCAGCGCCTGGGAAAAATCCTGGGCATTTAAAGAGCTGTACGCAACCCGTAACTTCGGTCCTGCGATGCACAAGTTTGGCCCTATGCTGGGCGGCGCGTTCAACTTTATCGACCAGAATCTGTTCAGCATTCCGGTAACGCTGCATGACACCCATGAAGATTACGCCATGCTGAAGCCTGCAGCCGACTTCCAACCGATTGACTATCCTAAGCCGGATGGCGTGCTGAGCTTTGACAAGCTGTCTTCTGTGTTCCTGTCCAACACGAACCATGAAGAAGACCAGCCATGCCACCTGAAACTGAAAGACGAAACCGTACCTCTGCAGGTGAACCTGCCGAAGTGGGCTGAGCCTGCTCAACGCTTCTGCCCGGCGGGTGTTTACGAAGTAGTGAAAGATGAGGAAACCGGTAACGACCGCTTCCAGATCAATTCTCAGAACTGCGTACACTGCAAAACCTGTGATATTAAAGACCCGTCCCAGAACATTACCTGGGTAACACCGGAAGGTGCTGGCGGTCCGAACTATCCGAATATGTAACACCGTCGTTTAAACGACACTAAAAAGGGAAAGCACTGCTTTCCCTTTTTTATATCTGAACAATTTTTAAATCTGGACAATAAGGTTTCAGATTCGCGGCAACTGAACCGTAAAACAACTACCGCTCTGCTCTCCAGGTTGATAAAAGATATCACCGCCACAGGCTCTGATCTTTTTCCTTGCCATAAAGAGACCAAGGCCAACGCCCTCAATATTGGGCAGAAGATCAAAGTGTAATCGAGAGAAGGGCTGAAACAGAAGCCTCTCCTTTTCTTTAGGAATACCGATGCCATCATCGATCACTTTAATCAGCAAGCTTTCCTCATCATCTGAAAACATCGCTTTTAATTCGATCAAACCACCGGGCCGAGAATATTGCAGCGCATTTTCCAGCAGAACTTTAAATACTTCCCGCACTATTTCCGCAGGAATCGGACTTAACGCTCCCTGATCCAGTCCATAGTCAAGTATCTGCACCGACTTCTGAGCTGCGTGCGCCTTATAGCGCTGATACACACCCGCAAGCACAAAGAAAGGATCACACTTCCCTTGCAGGCCCTGATTAAGATCATCTTCCATGGTCGTCAGTCTTAACGCCTGATCAACAATATCCGTTAGTCGTCCGCTGGCTTTGATAATTTCAGCAAGGGAGTCTTTCTGCTCAGAGTCCGTAATCTCTTCCTGCAACAGCTGCGCAAAACCTACGATCGCATTAAGCGGGGTTCTCATTTCATGACTCATCTGGCTGCTGAATCGGGTTTTCTCCTCACTGGCAGCCCGAACCTTAGCCAAGGCCTCATAAAGTGCCTCGGTACGAACTTCCACAAGCTCCTCAAGATGATTACGATGCGCTTCCAGTTCGGTCTCCGCTTCTTTACGGGCCTGAATCTCATGATCAAGTAACTGCCCGCCAGCCCGAACCCGATTAACATACCAGATAAAACAAAGCCCCATGACTAACAAAAGCACCAGAATGTTCGGACCAATAGCATCGAATACATGATCAACAGAAAATGCGGGATACCAGGACAGTTCTGCTAACGGAATTCCCTGCAGATTCATCAACGCTATTTCAGCACGTTTGACCCCGGGATGCTGGTTGCGAACCGAGACCTCAGAACCAACAGGAGTATCGCTCCTCGAGCCGATCAGCGTTAACTGAATATCGGTAGCCTGCTTATGCCGACTCAGACCATCCAGAACCTGCTTATCGATTCGCTTCAGCAGGATTAAAGCAACACGATCATGTGCAGCTGGCTTATACCCTTGCGCATCGGAAGTTACCAACACCCCATGAAGGGAATAAAGTTCGTCATTAAGACGAAAAAAAGCCGACCGGGGTTTGGCCGGAACGTCCGGCCAACTGTTCATCAAACGGGGAGCAATCTGATCTTGCCAAAGCGCTTTTTCAAGAGCCTCTTTCACACCATTTTTATCGGTAAAAGCCTGATCGGTCTGCCACCAGATAATATTACCGTTCTGATCCAGCAGCAGACTCGCCGCCAACTCAAACGGTGTTGTTATATTTTCCCCGATCTCACCTTTAGCCCAATCAGGATCCAAATGCTGGGAAAAACTGAGCGTTTCATCCCAGTGAGCATAATCACTCAGCACCAGATTGAGGCTTTTCTGCTTTTCCTCCAGCGTCACCCGCATCGCTTGCTCAGAGAGTTCAGATACAACCTCCATCTGGCGGTTACGGGCGTCAAGCAAGCTCCAGGCGAGAATAATCAAACCAAGAAAAACAATAAGTACGACAGGGTAAGCAAGACTCAGAAAGTGCTGACTCGATGGGGCGCGTTGGCCAACAGGATGTTTATTCGATGGTGAGGTTTTCATTCACTCTCGCTTAACTGCAATTGGGTGCAGAGCAATAGAATTGCTGGAAACGCTTCCATTCTAGCGAAACCGCTCAGACAGAATTCCGTATCGGTTGTCGCAACAGCTCTTCCATAAGCAAGGGAAATGCCTGGCTCAATTCTGATTCCAGTCTCGGAATCTCAACAAAGGCTTCAGCTAACTTATTCTCGCGTCGCATTCGTTGCGACATACCCGCAAGCGCCTTACGAATATGATCTGCTTCAGTATAGGAAACCAGCCAGTCATTTTTCACCATATAATGCACCATCTTCTGCATAGAATCCGGTTGCAGATCACAATATTCCGTTAAAAGCTGATACTGATAGGCTGCAAATTCCGGCAGCGGTACGTCAGTATAAGCCGTCCAGGAGCGCGCTAAATGATGATCCCAGGCCATATCCAGAACGATACCCGCATAACGCCGGTATGTTTTGGAGAACTGTTCACGCAACGCTGAAATTAAGGGGGAGTGATCAACGGTATGATCAATTAAACGGTGGTAACGGATGCCAGCTTCTAATTCCTCAGTAAGACATTGCGAGCAATCCCGAGGAATAAGATCCCGTACTTTGTCTGCCGGCCCCTTGATGTGGTCAGCCATCAGGTTGCCAAGTCTAAAAATTTCGCCCTCTTCACGGGCAAGAAATGCATGTGCCAGATAATTCATATCCATCATTCCTGAAGCCGGAAATCAGATGCTTTACATTTATCAACCAGCAAGACGTCTAATCGGTGCCCGTTCCGCCAGCAACACCTTAGAACCCTGATCAAAACGAACGGTAATTCGGGTTTGGGCTCCGGGCTCGATATGGGTTAACTCTCCCCGCCCGAAGACCTCATGTTCGATCAGATCCCCGATGCGATAAAAGGTGGTATGACCCGCTTTGGAAGCCAGATGCCCCGCTTTAGCTGGACGCTCTTTTTTCTCAACAGGGCGTGAGCCAATCTGTATTCTCTCTAGACCACTGGCAGTCAGGTATTGCCGGATAAGCCCCACATTCTCAACCTTAAGCTCAGGGTTTTCAGCCCCGTCGGATTTAAGGCGATCAGCAACCAGACAACAGTCTTCCAGATTCATTTCAGAGACAAAACGGCTGGGACGTTTTTTACGCTCTTCAGACAGACCATGATCTGTTAACAACCAAAGCGTCTCCCTAGCCCGGGTCATCGCCACATAAAAGAGGCGTCGCTCGCTTTCCTCGGCTTTTTCATCAAAATCCGTGATGTTCTGATAGCAGGGAAAACTGCCTTCTGTCAGTCCGGCAAGAATCACATGAGGCCACTCAAGGCCTTTCGCACCATGGACCGTAGTAATAGTAATAACATCATCGTGATGACTTTGGCTGGCACCGGATTGTTTCTGCTGCTCGATATCCTGCAACAGTTGGGAAACACTCATCCTCTGCTGACGAATATAGTTTACCAGCGCCTGAAGCGTTTGCTTGCGCTCCTGCGCCTGATCCTTGGTGGCCGCCGCCTTGTCGATCAGATCATAGGCATCCGTCTCCTGCAGCACCCGAATCGCCAGAGGGCCGACCGGCTGCTCTGAAGGCTGACGTTGCAGTTCAAGGAGTAGTTCAAGACGTTTTTTCAGGCGTTTGGCCGTGTAGGGCTTAAGATCCATACCGGAGATAATCGAATCAGGGTTCAGGCCATGATGCTGAACCTGCTGCTGAATCCCCTGCTGCTCGCCCTGACTGAGGAATAATGGCGGGAAGCTCAGCATCTGACCCAGTGCCTCTGCTCCTATCTCAGCATTGGCCTCACCCGCCGCTAATTGGAGATAGGCCAGAAACTGGCTGACCAATGGCTGATTGAAAACAAAATGTCCCTGCTGCTGCAGCCTGAACGGAATCTGCTGCTGCAGAAACACCAGCTGAACCGGCACACTAAGGGCCCAGCTTCTGACCAGAACAGCAATACTGGCCGCGCCGGATTGCGCAAGCATCGGCTGGATCTGACTCACCAGCTGATTAAGCTCCGGCAAAACCTGAACCTGAGTATCCGGATGATCCGGTGTCGCCAAACAGAGCCCGGCATCCCGGTTTTTATTACGGCCGATCAGATGATTAGCAGCAAGCGCCAACGTCGCACCATAACGGAATGAATAAGACAGCGGATAACTCACCGGCTGCTGAAATTGCAGGGCAAAGTCCCGCAGCATAAATTCTGGCCGGGCTCCGCGCCATTCGTAGATACACTGATCCACATCACCAACAACCATCACCCGCGCCCGTTCCCCGGCAAGAATGCTCAACAAGAACTGCTGGATGCTGTTGATATCCTGATACTCATCGACAATAACGTGATCAAGGTGATTGCTGATACGGGCTTCAAGCTCTGGCCGAGCCAGAATCGCCATAGCAGGCCGGTAAAGCAGGTCCGAGAAAGTCATCACGCCTTCACGGGCCATAATCTGCTCTAACTGCTCAAAGGCTTCGATAAAGTATCTCTGGTCGTCTGGCAAACCCAGCAGACGAAACTGATCCTTTGGCGTTTCAAGATCAGCCTTAACCCGCTCGGCAAACTGCATAAAGGCTTCCAGATGATCCTTGTCTAACGCTTTTCGGCGGGTCGCCTGATCTGCATTTGGCAGCGCCTGAGTGATCCCCTGACGTACCAGTTTCTCGTAGGGCCAGCCTTCTCGAACCAGCTGCCTTGACTGCAAGGCACCCCATCGAACCATGCTTTCGCACAGCTTATGACCGATAGAATGGAAGGTTCTGATATCCGGCTTGGGGTAGCGCACCTGCTGGCGTTGATATTCTCTTTGCAGCTTAGCTTCAAAGTCGACCCTGGCGGACCGGTTATACATGAGCACCAACACTCGACGTGGCTCATAGCCCTGAGAAAGCAGAAACAGAACCCTGTGCACCAGTGTTGTGGTTTTGCCGGAACCGGCTACGGCCATCACCCGGGCATGCTCATTACCATGGTGCACTACACTTTGCTGCTGCGGTGTCAGATGCAGAGGCGCAGAAAAAATATTGACCGGGTCAGACTGAACAGATGGGGGCACAGGATCTCTCAAAGCTTTTAATACAGAACAGAATACAACACTGACGATTTAGCCAACTGATAATCAGTAGAAGCCGCTTCAAATCAGAAACAATGACGGAAGAACATCCAAAAGTCTGAGTCCGGATACAGGACCAGGCATCAAAATAATAAAACAGTTTTATTCGGGTAATTCGCCCAGGGACCAGTAACGGTCATCACTTTTCAGCCCCAGATACGTTTGGCCCTCTTGCTCAAAGGGTTCAGCCTCTTCAACCAGTTGATAGAAGAGATTGCGGTGTAACCGCCCTGCTAATCCGGCACGAACCTGCAGGTAAGGTTCAGGCTCGCCAGTATCTGAAACCGAAACAGTAAGGGGATGCTCTTTATCTAAGAGCACCTCGTCTCCCACATTGGTGACAAAACGAAGCTTATTCTCTACAGGGTCAAGCTGCTGAGTAATGATAAAGGGAACATCATCAACCTGAATGCCGACCTTTTCTACGGGAGTTACCAGAAAATAGCGGCCATCCTCACGCTTTAAAATAGTGGAGAACATCCGCACCAGTGCAGCGCGTCCTATTGGTGATCCCATATAGAACCACTGGCCATCTTTGGCGATGCGCATATCAATATCGCCACAGAACTCAGGATTCCAATTTTCGACAGGAGGAAGACCCTTTTCTCCACTGTTTTTCTCAATATGCTGAGCCAATTGTGCCGGTGAAAAACTGCCGGATAACATACTCTATCTCCCATAATGCCTTACGTTATTTTAACGTAGTGACAAAAAAAATGCTGGCCATTAGGACAGCTTAGCGCAAAAGGGAATGACAAAAACCACACTATAAAAAAGGATTAAAAATAATGCCGCTCCCTAGCAATCAGAGCTTTATGTAAAAACTCACACATCAATAGCAGAGGGAACACCTAAAAGGTTTAATATAAAGGCTAAATATTCATAACAGACAGGTGTAAAAAAAGCAGCCTAAGCTGCTTTTTTTTCATCGCCGTATAAACAGCGAGGTATACAGAAGACTCTGCTCCCGTATAACGTTGAATCAGGAAACCTTCCAGCTCTGTACAGTTTCTTTACCGTACTTCTGGATCCACTCCTGATAGTCCTTCTGACGACCACCACGAACAGTGATCTGCTCGCCAGTTTGAGGGTTTTTATAAACACTTGGAGTGCGCTTACGACGAGACTTACCCGAATCAGCAGCACTGTCATCGTCTCCAGCAAACAGAGCAATAAGTTCAGACTCCGACTTATCAAACTGCTTCAGTACATCTTCAATTGCAGTTTTAAAAGCCAGTTCTTGCTTAAGCTCTTGTTTTGCTTCCATCGCCTGCAGTTCTTCCTGCAGCTGACGCATCAGACGTTCTTTCTCACGATATTTATTGATAATAGACATTACTATTCTCTTCTTAACATACAGGTGTTGGGGGAAATGGGGTTTCTTATCTCAGGCAACCTTAAGCAGTTAAGCAAGGTAGTTACGCAGTGTTGCATTACATAACACACGCGCTCGATTGTCGTTCAGACCACCCTTCTTTTTTAAATTTCCAAACTGGTGGGCAAAATGACTTTGAAGACCCTTTCAATACGCCTGAAAAAGAAGCTTTAATGGAATCAATACTAATATTACCTATAAAGAATTACAAGAATAAATAAACCTTTAAAACCTTCTGCTAGCCAGCCTGGCTTTTATTAAACAAGAGAGATTGGCTTATTAAATATTTTGCAAAGCTATATCGGAAAAACGGTCACTATGGGTAATCGCCTGCTCAATCTGCTTCAACATCGCTTCTTTATCCCGGCCTAGTGTGCCCTTCAAAACCAGACGATTGGAGATATGATCAGAACGAAAGACCGTTGATTTCAGATTTAGTTCCGAAATAAAACGGTGCATTTCCGTAAACAGACCTTTGTTATTTAATTCGATAAAAGAACGGCCAAACTCATCAACAAAGCGCTCAGGGCCACGATGGAAGGTCAATACCAGCGTGGAAAGATAATCCGGCTGCGCCTGATTAATCAGCCGGGCAGAATTAACAGCATGCTGTTCTGACAATTCAGCGCCGCCTAAGCCATTCAATACCATAACTGAGGTTTTAATACCCGCCTGCTTTATTTTTTCCAGGGCTGATAAAGTCGATTCAGCAGTCTCGCCCTTTTTAATTCGTGTTAGTACTTCATCGTCACCAGACTCAACACCCACATAAAGAATGGATAAGCCGTTATTTTTTAACTCAATTAACTCTTCAACCGTCTTTCGGGCAACATTTCGGGGTAAACAATAAGCACCAACCCGCCTTAATTCCGGAAAGGCTTTATTCAGCGCCTGAAGAATTGTCAGTAAACGTCGGGGAGAGAGCACCATAGCATCGCCATCCGCCAGAAATACCCGGCTGACGCCTATTAGCTGTTGCCCGGAGCGCTCAATATCCGCAAGTACATCTGCTTCTTTTCGGGCAGAGAATTTCTTCTGAGGGGCGGTATACATTTCGCAAAAACTGCATTGATTCCAGCTGCAGCCATTGGTTACCGGCAGAATAAAAGACTTGGCCTCACTGGGAGGCCGATAGACAGGGTCAATATAATGAACAGGAAAATCATTAAACATTATGACTCCTCCCGGTTTCGACCTCGCTGACCACGATTACCCATGCGAACACCAATCTCCATCAGGAAGGTAAAGAACTCATCTTTATCCTGAATCACTTCCTGGAAAAAACGAGACTGATACAGTGCTGCCGCACCGTGAACCAGAGCCCAGTGAGCGCAGTAATGAAAATAAGAAGGCACATCTTCCAGCTTGTTCTCATCAATACGCGCACTGATCAGATCGGTCAGGCTTTCAAGATTCCGGGCACGGAACCTATGCAGCTCATCCAGCATTTCGGAATCGCCGGATGATTTGGTCAGTTTCTCTTCCAGGCGGGAGAAAAGCAGATACTTGCCCGGATCCTGCATACGGAATTCAAAATATGCACGGGACAGGGCTTCTTTATCTTCAGAAATTTTAGGGGACTGGAACAGGTCAGCAAGGTCTTTTTCATAATCCAGCATCAGGCGCAGATAGATTTCAGACTTACTGCGAAAATGCTTATAAATAGTCCCCTTACCGATGCCTACATGATCAGCAATCATTTCAACGGTGACACGGTCCTCACCATGCTCCAGAAATAACTCCAGAGCCGCATCCAGAATATTGGCTTCACGTTGGCGAAATTCCTGCACTTTACGTGCTTGTTTTTCCACTGCTGATAAGGTCATAACATCTACTGCCTAACAAATATGCATCTGTTGAATTACCAGTACCACGGTCATTAAGGGTACTGATACCTGTTAACGCAACCCCCATGCTGCGCTGCACACAATACCATTCCACACCTAATTTGACCAGATTCTTTTTTTCAGTCACATTTTAGCAGTTTATAAAGCACAAACAAAAAACCCTGCACTTTTTGTCAAAGGGCAGGGCTTTTACCGCTGTTCTGAATAATGTCGATAATCCAAAAAGCGGGCAGACAATGTTATCGTGTCAATGAGTCTGAACACCCAGCGGGATATGGATCAGCTTTGGGTGTACATCTAATTCAGGATTCATCACATGAACACCACCTGCTTTAAGTACACATTGCAGGCTACTCTCACTAATATCGGCAAAAACAAGCTCACTGCTATCATCCCGAATAGTCAGCAAACCCTTATGATCGATAAATACTCTGGCAGTGGCTACATTAAATGCCGGACCGACTTTAGGCAGCAGCACACGATTGAATGCTGGACGGGCAATAATTTCAAACTGATCGACCTGATAAGTTTTCATGTCGAATCCTCCGTGTTTGTTTTTTTATAGTCATTCTCACGTCACAAATTCAGTATATGCTCTGCCGGCCCTGTCATTATGACGCTTTGATGAATTTACCCTCTCTCAAACTCGGGAATTTGACGCCTGTCACTCTTCCAACACCCACCGGCTACCGTAAACCAGCCTATTTCTTTTGAGCAGATTCTGACAGACAATCAGTTATAGCTTACGCTTAAATAAGAAGTCACTTTTTCATCTCCCCCGAAACAGCAAACACCAGCGACAACGAACAACCAAAATCGCGGAGGATACTGCGATGAAAATAACGAGAATGACACGGCCAATTGTCAACTGGCTGACCCACCAAAGACCTGCACCTGAATTTCCACTGTCGGATTTTGAGCGTATCCGCTATGAAGTTCGCCCCTGCGACGTTCTTCTGATTGAAGGTCGGTCACGGGTTAGCGATGTTATCAAGATGATCACACAAAGCCCCTGGTCTCATGCAGCACTTTATCTCGGGCGTATTCATGATATCGAAGACCCGGAACTAAGAAACACACTGAGCGAGCTTTTTCCCTACAGTCCCGATACACAGCTGATTGTAGAGTCAGAACTGGGAATGGGAACCGTCGTGCGGGACCTGGCCAGCTATAAGCAGGATCATATCAGGATCTGCCGCCCACGGGGTATCAGCCATAAAGACTGCCAGCAGATGATTCATTACGCTATCAGTCAGCTGGGTAAGGAATATGACGTACGCCAGATTCTGGATCTGGCACGGTTTCTGTTCCCCTGGTGGATTATGCCAAGGCGTTGGCGCTCATCACTGTTTCAGCACAATGCGGGCAAAGCGACCAAAACGGTGTGCTCTACTATGATCGCTGAAGCCTTTGGCTTTATTCAGTTCCCGATTCTGCCTCTGGTGAAGAAAAGTGGTGATCAAGGCGTGCAACTTTTCCGCCGTAACCCGAAACTTTGTACGCCAAGAGATTTCGATTACTCACCTTACTTTGAGATCATCAAATATCCGTTTATGGATTTTTCCGATCATGCAGATTACCGGCTATTGCCCTGGCATGGCAAAGGAGTTCTGGATAGTCAGGAGGAGTCGATGTATGTCTATCCTGAGGGGCAAACCAGTGATGAACCTCTGCCGCTACCTAACGAAAGCAGGACAAATAAAAACAATATCAGTGAACACTCAGAGGTCGCCGCTAATACTTCCACCAGCAAGAAGAAGCTCAAAATGAAGAAAGAGCCCTTTGTTGCCTTTACATCACCACAAACCGATGCGGATTTTTACGAAGGAGAAATGCCTTCCGGAAGAAAAACCCATTAAGGCTTTTTAGCGGTTTTACTCAAAAAAAGCCGGATCTGTCTCCGACAAATCCGGCTTTAAACGTTTTAACAGCCTGGCTTTAGTGATTACTCAGCAGCAATCGCCTTAGGTGCAGCACCTTTAAACAGACGGAAGAAATTAGCTGTGGTCTGCATCGCCAGCTCGTCATAGGAGATACCGCGCTGCTCCGCGATAAACTCGGCAACATCGCGAACATACTGCGGCTCACATTTCTTGCCGCGGTGCGGAACAGGTGCCAGATAAGGGGAATCAGTCTCAACCAGTAACGAATCCAGCGGGATTTTGGTTGCCACTTCACGCACCTGATCCGCATTACGGAAGGTGACGATACCTGAGATCGATACAGAGTAGCCAAGGGCAATACCGCGGCGTGCCATATCCAGATCTTCAGTAAAGCAATGTAAAACGCCACCGGCATCCGGGCCGTACTTCTCCAGCATCTCCAGAGTATCTTCCTTGGCATCACGGGTATGGATAATAACCGGTTTGTTCACCTCCTGAGCTGCCAGCAGATGACGCTTAAAACGTTCTTTCTGCAGTTCTTTTGTCTCAGGGGCGTAGTGATAATCGAGGCCGGTCTCACCAACCGCTACGATCAACTCATCTTCCGCTTCTTTCACCAACTCTTCTATCGTAGGTTCATGGGGAAGATCCTGCAGCGGGTGAACACCTGCAGAGGCGAAAACAGACGGATACTGACGCGCCAGATCTTTCAGTTCTGCCACATCATCCAAAGTAACACTAACCGCCAGAAAGTGGCTGACACCGCGATCATGAGCGGCTTCAAGAGCCTGATTCAGGTCTCCGTTATATGGGGAAAGATCCAGACGATCCAGATGGCAGTGAGAGTCAATCAGGTACATAAATATCCTAAATCAGATCAAACAGAGGCGATTGCACGCCAAAATTAAACTACGGCTTCAGACTCAGAGGGTATGAGTGGGATGCTGAGAATTCAGACGACCAGCCAGATAACGCTCAATCTTATCCCGCAGAGAGATCTGCTCCTCGGAAAACTGCACACCGATACCAGCCGTTCGACGACCATGGGCTCCCTGAGGCGTAATCCAAACGACCTGAGCCGTAACCGGGATCTTATCCGGCTCATTCATCAGATTCAGCATTAGGGACAGCTCCTGACCCAGGCGGAAGTTACCTCGCGTCGGCAGGAAGAGCCCACCGTTCTGCAGAAAAGGCATATAAGCTTCATAGAGCTCATCTTTGTTGGTTAAGTTAACCACTGCTGCCTTAATCGGTTTTTCTTCACCTCTGGCCTGCACCATACGTCCAACTCCCTGAACCACAAATTAATAAAGATTATAGTAACATCTTATCTGCCCAGCGAATAAGCAGGGCTTCCATCGCCAGCTGCAGATTCGGGTTCGCACCGGATAGCAATTGAGTCCGCAAACGTCCAATATCCTGAAACAGTAAGCGCGCTTTCTCAAGGCTTGAAGCATGTTGCCACTGACGGTAAAGCGGCAACATATCCGGAAAAGACAGATCGGCATCATCCTGGGTGACCATCCAGCGGCACCAATCATTCAGCCATTGCTGCATCCAACGCAGCGTCCATTGCAGATCACCTTCAATAAAGCCTGGTGCCAACTCAACCGGATCTCCGCCACGGGTCAGGTTTTCCATGGCGAAAAAGAGCTTATCACGCTGCTTATGCAGCGCTTCATCAGCTAACTCCTGAGCCAACAAAGGATTACCCTGAGCCATTTTCAGCAATTTCTCGGCATGCAGGGCGGCATGACTGGAAAGATGATTATTCAGCCAATGCAGAGCCAGCTCCCGATCTGGAATCGGTAGCGAAAATTGCTGACACCGGCTTTTGATCGTCGGCATAACAGCGCTGATTCGGTGGCTCAATAGGATAAAAAGCACATTGTTGCCCGGCTCTTCCAGATTTTTCAGCAACGCGTTAGCCGCATTAATATTCATGGCATCTGCAGGCTGCAAAACAACGACTCGGAAGCCACCTTGTTGCGCTGTTTTATTGGCAAAGGTTTGCAACTTACGGATCTGTTCAATCTTAATCTGCTTGCCTTCGCTCTCTGGCATTACCTCCATCAAATCGGGGTGCGTACCGGCATGAAACAAGGCACAGGAAGCGCATTCACCGCAAGCAGTCTCTGCGGGCTGACGACATAGAAGGTATGCCGCCATAGCTCTGGCAAGATGATACTTGCCAATTCCCTCCTCTCCGGCTAACAAAAGAGCGTGAGGCAGACGACCAGAACGGTGCTGCCCAATAAGCTGATTCCAGTATTCCTGTTGCCAGGCAAAAGGGATGAGAGGTGAGTCTTTAATAAGCTCTGTCATTGGGTATCCCTAATTCTACCGTTACTTAATGTCTCGATCATCGGATTAGCGGGGGGGATTAGCACTGCTTCTCAACGGAGTTGAGTCTGATATTCAAACCCGTTGCTGAAAGAAACGCTGCAGCACCTCGGCAATATCCAGCTGAACCTGCTCCAGAGACTGGCCAGCGTCAATGACGGCAAAGCGGTCTGATTCAGCCGCAGCACGGGTCAGATATCCCTGTCGCACCCGATCAAAAAACTCGGATTGCTCCTGCTCAAAACGATCCGTTGTGCCGCGTTTATTCATTCGCTGACGAGCAACTTCCGTCGGCAGATCCAGCAAAATGGTCAGATCCGGGCGCACCTTTTCCTGTACCAGGTGTTCGAGCTGGGCGATCCAGTCAAGATTCAGGCCCCGCGCGTAGCCCTGATAGGCATAGGTCGCATCGGTAAAACGATCCGACACCACACAACCTCCTCGAGCCAGTTCCGGTAGAATTTTTTCATCCAGATGCTGAGCCCGCGCAGCAAACATCAGCAGAAGTTCGGCTTTCTCACTAACCTTCTCATCCCGCTGACTCAGCAGAAGCTCACGAATCTCTTCTGCCATCGGAGTGCCACCGGGTTCGCGGGTCATCATCGGCCGATGCCCCTGCTCTTCCAGCCACTGCTGTATAAAGGCTAAGTTTGTGCTTTTACCGACACCTTCAGAACCTTCCAGGGTGATAAAGCAGCCACGGGCTGTATTTTCAGTATTCAAAGTCATCTTCGTATTCGCTCAAAGTACGTCTTGTACGCTCAGGGAAGCCTGAAAATTGATTCACATAACGCCTACTGAGCTGAGGGCGCTGACTGGTAGTCCTGCTTGCGCTTGTAGATCTGGTAGTGACGAACCGCCTTATTGTGCTCTTCCAAGGTTTTACTGAACTTATGGCTGCCATCTCCACGGGCAACAAAATACAGATCACCTTCCTTTAGAGGATGCAAGGCTGCATGAATCGCTTCACGGCCCGGCAAAGCGATAGGTGTAGGCGGTAACCCATTGATTCGATAGGTATTATAAGCCGTTTTTTCTTTCAGGTGGCGACGGGTGATATTCCCCTGATAACGATCACCCAGACCATAAATCACCGTCGGATCCGTCTGCAGACGCATTCGTTTTTCCAGACGCTGAACAAAAACACCAGCAATCCGCGAACGCTCTTCCGGAACACCGGTTTCTTTCTCAACTATCGACGCCATAATCAGAGCTTCATAGGCGTTTTTATACGGCAGCGCAGCCTTATCCGCCTTCTGCCACTCCTCTTCTAACACCCTATTCATCTTGTCATAGGCACGCTTCAGGATCTGAAGATCAGTAACGCCCTTATGATACTGGTAGGTATCGGGAAAAAAGCGGCCTTCATGATGCTCAACCTCTTCCAGTGGCTTACCGGAAACCTGATGCATAATCTCCGGAACCGAAAGATCTGCAGTTTTGATGGTCAGTTTTTCCTGCTGCTGCAGTAATTGAAGCGCCTCGGCAAAATTAAGCCCTTCCGGCAGCGTCACCTGATACTGAACCGTTTTGCCGGAAGTTAATAACGCCATCAGCTCATAAGCATTCAGTCCAGCAGGGATCTGATATTCCCCTGCTTTCAGGCGGCCTTTCTCAGGGTTAATTTTCAGCCATATCTTTAGTGGCCAGGTCTCAGGCAATATTCCCTGAGCCTGCAGTTGTGCCATCACCTGATGTGCACCAAGCCCTGATTTCACCTCATAAACCAGAGGCTCATTGACCGGCAGCGGCCGCTCCAGCAGTTGTTTCCAATACATCACAAGGCCAAGAGCCGTTATCACACCTGCTGCTAGAACAGCCCCTATAATCCGGCGATTGAGAAAAGCCATACTTTTTCCTTAACACAACACTCCGGAGCGATTCCGGCAAAACACAATTAAAACAACCAAGCGATCACATCAAAAACAGTCACGTCATAACTTAAAACAGACAAACCATTACTTATTGATGAGCATGCGGTAAACCCAGTTCCGGATGGAAAAGCTGCATCAATGCGCGAACAACAGGGTGATCAGAAGAGTTCCACTGGCGAATAAGAACACCTTTGGTATCAGACCATTGCGCTAACGGAATAATGCCTCTGACACTATTACAAATAAACGCAGCATCGGAATTACGCAGAATATGGGCATCCAGAAGAGCCTCTTTTACTTCAGTCCCCTGCGGTAAATAGGCAGCATCAGCATTTAAAATGGCATCCCGCATCACGCCCTGAACACCGCACAGATCAAGCCTGGGAGTTAGAAGGAGATTTTCCTGAACAACAAAGAGGTTTGCCATCGTCGCTTCAATCAAAGCGCCACTTCGGCTGAACATCAAACCTTCAACATACTCATCCTGCCACTCGCTGCGGGCCATCACCTGTTCAAGGCGATTCAGATGCTTCATCCCGGCAAGCAAAGGCTGTTCGGAAAGTTTCAGCTCACAACTACGGACCCCAACACCTTTCAGGTAGTGATCGGAATTCGACTCTGGCAGTGGAAAGCCCTGAAGTATCCACTGGCTATCAGACTGATCGGGCACTCGATAACCACGTCCACCACTGCCTCGGGTCACAATTAATTTAGCAATCCCCGTACCTTCGGCAACGACCGTTCTGAAAGCAGTTTTCAGCTCAGTTTCGGATAACGGCAAGGAAATATTCAGATGCTTCAGTGACTCGGTCAGACGCCACCAATGGCGATCAAACAAAAACACTTCACCCTTTATCAAACGAAACGTTTCAAATACTCCATCGCCATAAGCCAGACCGCGATCTGTTATCGGTAGCAGATTGTCAGGAATACCATTTATCAGCGTCTGAAAAGCCATAAAACCAGCTCATGAAGAAAACTGCAGAGAGAAAAAAGGGCCCAGTGGGCCCTTTTCATGTAACAGCACATGATCACTCAGCGCAATGATTACACCTTAGAAAACAGCAGAGAACCGTTGGTTCCGCCGAAGCCGAAGGAGTTAGACAGAGCGTGCTCGATCTTCATGTTACGTGCCGTGTGCGGTACGTAATCCAGATTGCAACCTTCAGCCGGATTTTCCAGGTTGATGGTTGGTGGAGCAACCTGATCACGGATCGCCAGTACAGAGAAGACAGCTTCTACTGCACCTGCGGCGCCCAGCAGGTGGCCGATCATCGATTTCGTGGAGCTGACTGCAACACTCTTAGCAGCATCGCCCATCACTTTCTCTACCGCACGGCTTTCTGCGATGTCACCAGCCGGAGTCGAAGTACCATGAGCATTGATGTAATCCAGCTGCTCAGGGTTCAGGCCTGCATCTTTAATGGCGTTTGCCATAGAAGCTGCAGCACCACGACCATCTTCCGGAGGAGACGTCATGTGGTATGCGTCATCGCTCATACCGAAGCCTGTCAGCTCCGCATAGATGGTCGCACCACGGGCTTTAGCGTGTTCGTACTCTTCCAGAACCAGTACACCAGCACCATCAGACAGAACAAAGCCATCACGGTCCGCATCCCATGGACGG
The DNA here is from genome assembly GCA_048270425.1 of Oceanospirillum sp. GTDB lineage: Bacteria > Pseudomonadota > Gammaproteobacteria > Pseudomonadales > Halomonadaceae > Oceanospirillum. The sequence continues at coordinate 75,502 of JBLWSY010000016.1, read as the reverse complement.
CTCGCCGTTTCAGGAGACTCATTACGGGTCGACAGGGCACGTGCCGCAGCGAAGCCGCCAAGCCCCAGAGGAGTAGTTGCCATTTCAGCACCACCAGCGATCATCACATCTGCATCACCATAGGCGATGGTACGCGCTGAGTAACCAATGTTGTGGGTACCGGTTGTACAAGCTGTAGTAATGGCGATGTTGGGCCCCTGGAAACCAAAACGAATCGCAAGGTTACCGGAAATCATATTAATAATACTGCCAGGCACAAAGAACGGAGAGATCTTACGAGGACCTTTATCCAGCAGATTATTGTGGTTCGCTTCGATCATCGGCAGACCACCGATACCGGAACCTACGGCAACACCAATGCGGGAAGCATTTTCTTCCGTGCACTCCAGGCCGGAATCTGCGACTGCCTGGATAGCAGCAGCCATACCGTACTGGATAAAGGTGTCCATTTTGCGTGCATCTTTTGCAGGCATGTATTCGGAGACATCAAAGCCCTTAATTGAACCACCAAACTGGGTGGTGAAACCCGTTGTATCAAAGTGTTCAATCGGCGCGATACCGCTCTTACCAGCCAGAATACCGTCCCAGCTGTCCTTTACACTATTACCGAGGGGCGTGATCAAACCCAGGCCAGTAACAACGACCCTTCTGCGAGGCATTATGCTTCCTCCAAATACGCTATAAAAACTACCGGTGCATTTAACACATTTTGTTTACAACAAATTGCACCCGGCAATAAAAGAAAAGCCGCCCCTGCTACGCAGAAAGCGGCTTCTTTGTAGTCAGTCTCAGACTGATTACTCACCCGATCTTACTGGTGAGAAACTACGTAGTCGATTGCTTCCTGAACGGTAGTAATCTTCTCAGCTTCTTCATCAGGAATCTCAGTTTCAAACTCTTCTTCCAGAGCCATTACCAGCTCAACGGTGTCCAGAGAGTCTGCACCCAGATCGTCAACGAAAGAAGATGCATTGGTGATTTCTTCTTCTTTAACACCCAGCTGCTCACTTACGATCTTTTTTACACGCTCTTCGATAGTGCTCATAACTTAAAATTTCTCCTGTGGGTACAAATATCCGAACAGCAATAAAAGCTGACCGGTATTTTATAGAGGGTTACTGAGTGGCGCAATAGCTACCAGCCAACAACCGGCTTTAGCGCATATTCATGCCGCCATTAACTTGCAGAGTTTCACCAGTGATGTAACTCGCACCTTCACTCGCCAGGAAAGCGACAGCATTAGCAATCTCTTCTGGCTGGCCCAGACGGGCCAGAGGAATCTGTGTCAGCAGCATTTTATGCTGCTCTTCAGGCAATGCGTGTGTCATATCCGTTGCAATAAAGCCCGGAGCTACCGCATTAACCGTAATGTTACGGGAAGCCACTTCGCGCGCCATTGCACGGGTAAAACCTTCCATACCTGCTTTAGCTGCTGCGTAGTTGCTTTGCCCCATATTGCCCATAGTGGCAACAACAGAACTGATATTCACAATACGACCCCAACGCGCTTTCGTCATGCCACGCATGGTTGCCTTAGCAACACGGTAAACAGACTTCAGGTTTGTGTCGATAACAGAATCCCACTCGTCCTCTTTCATCCGCATCAGCAGGTTATCCTGTGTGATACCTGCGTTGTTGATAACGATCAAAGGAGCGCCGAATTCTTCGGTAATCGCTTTAACAACAGAGTCTACAGACTCCTGAGAAGTTACGTTCAGAACATAACCTTTACCCTGATAGCCCTGTTCAGCAAGACCTTCAGTAATATTCTGAGCACCAGATTCAGACGTTGCAGTACCTACAACAATGGCGCCCATTTTGCCCAGAGCATAAGCAGTTGCACGACCAATACCACGGCTTGCACCTGTTACCAGAGCTACTTTTCCTTCAATACTCATCTGATTCTCCATAAGAGTAAACTTAGGCGCCTTTGACCAGCTCAATGGTCGATGTTAATGATTCGGGATCATTAACCGCCAGAACTTTCAGGCTACGCTGAATCTTTTTGTTAAGGCCGGCCAGAACCTTGCCCGGACCACACTCAACAGTGGTATCAACACCCTGCTCAACCATGTGCTCAACACAGGAAACCCAACGAACCGGGCTGTACAACTGTGCCAGCAGGTTTTCACGAATGGTATCAACATTGCTGTGCGGCTTACCATCAACATTCTGAATCACCGGAATACGTGGCTCTTCAATGGTGATATTTTCCAGTTCAGCGGCAAGCAGCTCTGCAGCAGGCTTCATCAGCTCACAGTGTGACGGAACACTTACCGGCAGCGGAACAACACGTTTCGCACCCAGCTCCTGACACTTAGCACCCGCACGTTCAACAGCGGCAGCACTACCGGCAATCACAACCTGCCCCGGACAATTGTAGTTAACCGGAGCCACAACATCACCGTCTGCAGCGGCCTGACAGGCTTCTTCAACCTTGTCATCAGCCAGCCCAAGAACAGCGGCCATTGCGCCTGTACCCTCAGGTACAGCCTGCTGCATAAATTCACCACGCAGCTTAACCAGACGAACCGCATCTGCAAAGCTCATAGCGCCCGCACATACCAGAGCGCTGTACTCACCCAAACTATGGCCGGAAACCATAGCTGGACGAGGACCTTCCAACTCCTGCCATACACGCCAGATAGCAACACTGGCGGTCAGGATAGCCGGCTGTGTTTTATCGGTTTGGTTTAATGTCTCTGCAGGGCCTTCCTGAACCAGCTGCCAGAGGTCATAACCTAAAATTTGTGAGGCTTCTTCAAATGTTGTGCGAACTACCGCATAACGATCAGCCAGTTCACTCAGCATGCCTACTGCCTGCGAACCCTGTCCAGGAAAAACAAAAGCCAGGGACTGTGTCATAGCAAACCCTTTACACTGTTATTATTAAGTCAGGTTCCAGCCGTTTAACGTCCAAGCTGAACCCCTTATGATCCTTATCTATTGCCCGCCACAGCTAAGGTGTGCGAAACAACAATCTGACCCCAAGCCAGAATAGCGCGCGATTATAGCACAGCAAAAAAAAAATCGAGGCCAAATTTACAAATTCACACCTGAGTTACCCTTTGCGACTTTTTCGCCAACATGCCGACAAAGGCCTGACTCAGCAGCATGCACCGCATGCAGAATAGCCCGATAAAAACCATCCTCTTCAGCAGCACCATGACTCTTAACCACAACACCCTGAAGCCCCAGCAAAACAGCACCATTATAACGATCAGGATTCAAAGAACGCTTGATACTTTTCAACACAGGCCTGACAAGAATACTGACAATCCGAGCATACAAGGAACTCTTAAATCCCTGACGAATCTGCTGAAACAGAAAACGAACAACGCCTTCACTGGTTTTTAAAGCGGTATTACCGGAAACGCCATCACAAACAATAACATCAACCTGACCGGCAAAAATGTCGTTTCCCTCAATAAAACCCTTGTAGTGAATATCTTTCGACGCAGAGAGGATAGCAGCCGCATCGCGAACCAACTCAGTCCCTTTTAACTCCTCCTCGCCAACGTTCAGCAAACCGACTGAGGGATCACTCTTTAGCTGCATGACCTCAGCCATAGCACTCCCCATCAGAGCAAACTGATAGAGATCATCAGCATCACAGCCAAGGTTAGCACCCAGATCCAACATCAGGCACTCACCACCCTGAACAGGCAACTGGCTACAAATAGCAGGTCGACTGACTCCGGGGTACATTTTCAGAAGATAACGACTGATCACCGCCAGGGCACCAGTATTTCCAGCACTCACACAAGCGACAGCTTCTTTATCAGCAACTGACTGAACCGCAACATGAATAGAAGAACCTTTCTGATGACGCAAGACATGCTTAGGACTATCACCCATGGCAACAGAGATATCAGAATGACGAAGCTGAATGCGCTGAAGCAGCGGCGATTGTTTAGGGAGCAGAGGCTCGATCTCTTTGAGATCACCAACCAGAAGAACGGAAAGACGGGAGTCTTTTTTGAGCGCGCGAAGCGCAGCGGGAATGGCAACGCGGGGACCGAAGTCCCCGCCCATCGCATCAATAGCGATTAACACAAGCCGACCTTATTCGTCGCCTTTGTCAACCACTTTGTTGCCACGGTAGAAGCCGTCTGCAGTCACGTGGTGACGCAGGTGAACTTCACCGGTAGTTTTATCTTCTGAAAGCGTAGACGCAGACAGCGCATCGTGAGAACGACGCATACCGCGCTTAGAACGGGTTTTACGGTTCTGTTGAACAGCCATGACAACTCACTCCTAAATACAACTAGAGGTTGCAGTTAACGTTTTCCCTTCAGTTGCTCTAACACACTGAAAGGATTTTCCGGTTTAGTTTCAGGTTGGACTTCTTCTGCTTCACCTGAAACCAGCATTTCACTTGTAACCGAGCAGTCGCCTTCATCGTGATACGCTGCAATAGGCAGTGTCAGAAGAATTTCATCTTCAATCACAGGCAACAACTCAAGCTTTTCGTCTTCGACGATCAGCGGTTCATACTGTTTCGGCAAGTTAGCCGCAGCCTCATCAGAAGCAGCAATAGCTAACAGAAATTCGCTATCAACCTCATAAGGCATCGCCTGCATACATCGCTGGCAGGGCACCTGAAACAGGCCCTTCAGCCGACCACGTACAAAGCGGATTCTCTGAGGGTCAATATCGAACTCAAGACGCACATGACAATGCCCATCGCTATTTACCAGGGCATCAAGCACGCGATGGCATTTTTCAAGGGAGATATCCCCCTCTAAAACACCTGCATCACGAGCTAGTTTGTACGGCTCGATTGTAATGGGAAGTCGGTCACCAAACATAAGCGCGCAATAATAGGGATATGACCCGCAACTGTCAAAGGATTGAAGACAAGAACAGCAAATAATCTCAGAAAAGATCGGATACAATCGACTTTTCAGCGGGTTATCCATCACCCATGCTTATCTGACGCACTAAAATGACATCTCAGCACGCTAGCTGCAGCTGATAAACACCCTCATCAAAAGGATACTATTTACATGCTCTCACTGGTTCTGGCATCCACATCTTCCTACCGCAAACAACTGCTCGAAAAACTGGGCCTTCCTTTTACTCAGAACGCACCCAATATTGACGAGACAGCCCACGCAGAGGAGAGTGCCAGCACACTGGTAGAACGCCTTGCCAGAGCTAAAGCTACCGCCCTGACAGAGAACCACCCTAACAGCCTGATCATCGGCAGCGACCAGGTCGCTACGTTTGACGGGCGCATTATCGGCAAACCGCACACCAAAGACAACGCCCTTAAGCAACTTAAAAGCTTCAGCGGACAAAAAATCACCTTCCTCACCGGTCTCGCCCTGCACAATACTAAGACAGGTGAAACCAAAAGCCTTGTCGAGCCTTTTGAAGTTCACTTCCGCGAACTGACCGATAATCAGATTATTCGCTACATCGACAAAGAGCTGCCACTGGATTGCGCAGGCAGTTTCAAATCAGAGGGACTGGGGATCACACTTTTCGAAAGACTGGATGGCCGCGATCCTAACACTCTGGTCGGCCTGCCTTTAATAGCCCTTTGCGATCTTCTGAAAGCATTCCGGATGTATCCACTGGACTAAAAACAGATCCGACAAACACTGCAGACAAAAAAATAGCGGGCACCGTATACAAACAAAGCTGCCCGCTATTTTCATTCTGAGAATCCGATACCAGTCTGATCGGTAAAACTCTAAACTTGAAGATCAGTAAAGCTTAGGCTCATTGAGCAAAGCTTTTAACTGCACCCCCATTTCACGACTGATCTGCTTCCATGGTGAAGGCTCCGGCGTAAAGTCCATCAAACGACTTACACCCACCTGCTCTTCAGCCACCTGACGCACACTGGCCAAGCCATCAATCAACCCAAGATCAACCGCCTGCTCGCCACTCCAAACCAACCCCGAGAAGATCTCAGGATCATCCACCAAGCGATCTCCGCGCCCATCTTTAACCGCTTTAATAAACTGCTGATGAGTTTGAGACAACACAGACTGCCAGAATTGAGCCTGCTGATCACTCATCTCAGTAAAAGGATCAAGAAAAGCCTTATTATCACCAGCAGTGAATACTCTGCGCTCTACCCCCAGTTTATCGATCAGACCGCCTAGACCAAAGCCCGCCGACACCACCCCAATAGAACCAACAAGGCTGGCACGATTGGCATAAATTTCATCCGCACCAGCGGCAATATAATAAGCACCGGAAGCGCCCATATCCCGAATCACGGCAAATACCGGGGTATCCGGGTGTTTCGCACGCAAACGCACCAGCTCGTCATAAACCTCACCGGAATGCACAGGGCTACCACCAGGGCTGTTGATATTCAGAATCAGCGCCCGGGTTCCACCATCATTAAAAGCCGCTCGTATCCCCCGGATTAGAGAGTCCGCATTAGCTTCCTGTTCTTCACCTATCTGCCCCAGAACATTAACCACGGCAACGTGTTCTCCCGCAAATTCATCACCTGTGACCTGATTCGATGACTTCCAGACAAATACCAGAGCAACAATCACCACCGCAAAGCGGACAAAGCGAAAAAACAACTTCCAACGCCGAGCCCTGCGCTGCTCTTTGAGCGTTTCCATCAGCCACTGCTGCATCATTTTGTTCTGCTGAACCACAGGATCTTCCAATACCACTTTATTACCCTCTGAGCCCGCAGCCGGAGCAGCCTGCCCCTGAACCGAATCAGGCCGCACCTTTACCTCTTCACCCGCTTTTGGCTCATTCCAATCAGATTGACTCATTTGCTCCTCTCCTCAAAACCTTATAAAGCAACCAGTTTTTGCCTATCCCTGTTAATCCGCTAGAACCCAGTCAACCAGCTGAATAAAATGATCGGCCACAAAAACAGGGTTATAACTCTGCAAACGATCCGGATGATGCGCACCATAGGTTACGGCAATACGGTCCATACCGGCATTTTTCGCCATCCCCAGATCATATTCAGTATCACCCACCATCACCGCCTGACGAACATCAAAGCTGGTTACATCCAGCAGTTCATGCAACATTAAAGGATCAGGTTTTGACAGGGTTTCATCAGCACACCGGGTATGCTCAAACAGGGACTCCAAGCCAACCTCAGGCAGAACCCGATCCAATCCGCGACGGCTCTTTCCTGTTGCGACAGCCAGCACACAACCTGCGTCTTTTAAGCGCCGCAAACCCTCTTTGACACCGTCAAAAAGCGGCATTTCCAGATTGGAGCGCTCCAGAAAATGGTGGGTATAACCCTGGCGAATCGCGTCGACACCCGCCTCATCAATCCCCGGACAAATATGCCGAATCGCCTCAGGCAATGCCAAACCGATAATATTACGCACCGCCTCATCGGTCAGCGCAGGCTGCCAACCAAAATCATCCGCAGCTGCCTGCATACTGGTAATGATACGTGCCTCAGAATCCACCAAGGTGCCATCCCAGTCAAAAATTACAAATGGATATTTCACAACTCACCTAATTCTTTAAATGCTTAACGCTTGACTCTTAACGCTTAAGCTCCGTCAAACGATCCAGAATACTTTTCAGACTGGACTCATAAGGCGCATGAATCTCAACGAAAGTTCCACTTTCAGGCTCAGGAAAGCCAAGGGATGCCGCATGCAGGAATAAGCGCTTAAAACCCAGACCCTTGAAATGCTGATGCACCTTGTCATCACCGTACTTCACATCACCGACGAGACTGTGACCGATCGACTGCGCATGAACACGAATCTGATGGGTTCGGCCAGTCACAGGCTCAGCCTCAACCAGGGTACAGGCAACCCCTTTCGCATTCAGTCGCTTCAGAACACAAAAACGGGTCAGTGACGCTTTACCCTCTTTAGGGTCGACTTTAACGACACGCTCCCGACCACCAATATCATGTTTTTTCAGAGGAGCATCAATCTCAGTTACATCCTGAGGCCAACGACCCACCGCGAGGGCATGGTATTTTTTCCGGAAGGCTTTCGCTTTCAGCTGCTCCTGTAAAAAGTTAAGTGCTTTGCGGTTTTTAGCGATCAGAAGACAGCCGGATGTATCCTTATCCAGACGATGTACCAGCTCCAGATAACTGCCTTCCGGCCGAATCTGACGCAAACTTTCGATCAGACCAGCCTGAATACCGGAACCTGCGTGAACAGACAGCCCTTGGGGTTTATTGATCACCAGCCAGTTATCAGTCTCTTTTAGAATCGCAGCCTCCAACGCTTCGGCCAACGCTTTACTGACCGGCATATCTTCCGCTTTTTCAGCGACCCGAACCGGTGGAACACGCAGAACATCCCCGACTTGCAAACGATACACCGCCTTCACCCGCTTCTTGTTTACCCGCACTTCGCCCTTGCGGATAATCCGGTAAACAAGCGTTTTTGGCACCCCTTTCAAAAAGGTGATCAGAAAGTTATCAACCCTCTGACCCTCATTGTGACTATCGACAGTGACAAAACGAACAGAATGAGCAGCTTCAGCCACATAGCCTCCTGAGGCAGTTCTTCAACTAAATCAAATTGATGGTTTGGACGATAACTGCTATATTGCAGACCGCCTGAAAAAAGACTAACAACAGACATCTAATTTGTCGCCTGCACACCTGAGCGATGGGGTATGAACTCCCCCGACAGGAAAAACAGCCCGGCATTTTCAGGCAGATATCACCGCTAATCTGCTGTGCAGTACCCGTAAAGCGAACGGGCTGGCAGCAAACCAGCGAGATGGTAACAGATTACACATTGAATGTGAGCTGAACGAACAGCTTGCTATTTCCGTTAACAGCACACCCAAACAACCTGAACAGTGCGAACGGATCAACTTATGTTTCGTGTCCGGTGAGACTTGCGGAACGACTGGATTGTTTAGCGCTGGCCGATTGCCAGCCCCGGTATCATCATTTGTCGTCATCCAGTCCTGTACCAAGCCACCAGTATGTTTTTCACCTTTAACTGCCATATTCCGCAGAGCTAACGGCTCACTGGAAAAGTAGTCAGAGTACGGCCCAACGATCAGAAACTGCCCCTTAAAATGCAGCTCAGATAACAAATAGCCGGTGCTGAAGAGCATTAAGCACGCATAAAAATTTTGATTCCTAGCTCCCGATGGTTGGTCAGTTCTGCTGACACTGGGTGTCCCAAGGACCCAGAAGACTTCGATGAAAAGAATGCTAATCAACGCCACTCAGCCTGAAGAGTTGCGTGTTGCCCTTGTAGATGGCCAGAGACTTTACGACCTGGACATTGAATCAGGCTCCCGTGAGCAGAAAAAAGCCAATATTTACCGCGGCCGCATCACCCGTATTGAACCCAGCCTTGAAGCAGCCTTTGTTGACTTTGGTGCCGAGCGCCACGGTTTCCTGCCTCTGAAAGAGATCTCCAAAGAGTACTTCAGCAAAAAACCGTCTGAAATTCAGGGCCGCATCAACATCAAAGATGTGGTGAAAGAAGGCACAGAGGTTATCGTTCAGGTTGATAAAGAAGAACGTGGTAATAAGGGCGCTGCCCTGACCACATTCGTCAGCCTGGCGGGGCGCTATCTGGTTCTGATGCCAAACAACGCCCGTGCTGGTGGTATCTCCCGCCGTATCGAAGGTGATGACCGTACTCAGCTTCGCGATGCGATGAACCAGCTTAAAACCCCTTCCGATATGGGCGTTATCGTTCGTACCGCAGGTGTTGGCCGTAGCGCAGAAGAACTGCAGGTGGATCTGGATTACCTGCTGCAACTGTGGGATGCGATCAAAAGCGCGGCCATGGAGCGCCCAGCACCTTTCCTGGTGTATCAGGAAAGTAACGTTATCATCCGTGCGATGCGCGACTACCTGCGCCAGGACGTTGGTGAAGTTCTGATCGATAACCCGGAAGTTTTCCAGGAAGCGATGAACTTCATTCAGCAGGTGATGCCGGGCTTCAGCAGCAAGATCAAGCCGTACGAAGACCCTGTTCCTCTGTTCAGCCGCTTTCAGATCGAAAGTCAGATCGAAACGGCTTTCCAGCGTGAAGTGAAACTACCTTCCGGTGGTTCGATCGTAATCGACCACACCGAAGCACTGGTTTCTATTGATATCAACTCTGCCCGCGCAACCCGCGGCAGCGATATTGAAGAAACGGCGCTGAATACCAACCTTGAAGCAGCCGATGAGATTGCCCGCCAGCTGCGTCTGCGTGACATCGGCGGCCTGATCGTTATCGACTTTATCGACATGACGCCGGTTAAAAACCAGCGTGAAGTTGAAAACCGTATGCGTGATGCCCTGAAAGTGGATCGCGCCCGCGTTCAGATCGGCCGTATCTCCCGCTTTGGTCTGATGGAAATGTCCCGTCAGCGTCTGCGTCCGTCTCTGGGTGAAACCAGCGGTGTGGTCTGCCCGCGCTGTGAAGGCCAGGGGACCATCCGTGACGTTCAGTCTCTGGCTCTGTCGATCATGCGCCTGATCGAAGAAGAAGCGATGAAAGACCGTACTGCTCAGATCCGCGCCATTCTGCCGGTGAGCGTTGCAACCTTCCTGCTGAACGAGAAGCGCAAAACCCTGAGCGATATCGAAACCCGTCAGGGTGTTGAACTGCTGATCGTTCCTAACCCGCATATGGAAACACCGCACTACGAAGTGTCCCGTCTGCGTGATGACCAGCTGGAAGCCGCCGGGGAAGAAGCCAGCTTCGAAATCAGTACAGAAGCAACGGACAAAGAAGAAGAAGCCACCGTCAATAAGCCGGTAGAGCGTGCTCAGGCTGCGGTTCGAAGCGTCGTTCCTGCAACCCCTGCTCCGACGGCACCACAGGCAGAGAAGCCTGCTGTGACCGAAGGCTTCTTCAGCAAGCTGATCAAAGGCTTGGGTAACCTCTTTGCTGGTGACAGTTCCGACAACACAGCAAAAGAGAAAAAAGCCACTCAGGATGATTCTGAGAAAGACAGCCGCAATAATCGCGATAAGTCTAACCGCAACCGTCGCCGTAACGAACGTAAGCCGCGTCGTGACAACCGTCGCGACAATCGCAACCGCGATGAGCGCAACGCTCGTGAAGAGCAGGATGATAAAGCGACACAGCCTGATCGTAAGTCCGACAACAAGAAGTCAGACAAGCGTAACGAGCGCAATTCAGATCGCAATAATGACCGCAAACGTCAGAATCGCGACCAGAAAGCAAAAGATGTCAAAGACGTTACTGAGAACACTTCGGAAGACACTCAGGAGCAGAAAGCGCAGGCTGAGGCTCGTGAGAACAATCGTCCGAAGAACAAACGTACCCGCAACAACCCTCGCCGTCGTCGTCGCAATCGCAATGGCGAAGGTGCAGAACAGGCTGAAAACCAAACTCAGACTGTAGCGGATAACGCACCGACAGAAGCTCCGGCTACACCTCAGCCAAAACCTGAAGTGACACCACAGGCTGAACCGGTTCTGGCGGAAGAGAAAAAGGCAGAAGAGAAAAAAGCGGCTCCTGAAGAAACTCAGAGCAAAGAAACCGCTAAAGCTATCTGGGCAAAAGCAGAAGCGACTATCGCGTCTCAGACTGAAGAACCTTCTGTCCAGGCTGATGCTGAAAGTGCAGCAGAAGCAGCTAAAGCAGCCTCGGTTCCTGCAGGTGGCACTCAGAGTGCTCCGGTTGAATCAGCCAAAGTAACTGAAACCGCTAAAACGACTGAACCTGCTGAAAATGTTGACGTTGTTGAAAACACTGAAGCAACCAAGGTTGAAGAAGCTCCCGCTACTGAAGAAGCCCGGACTGAAGAAGTGCTGGTGGCCGAAGCTCCGACGGCTACTGCTGAAACAGAGCAAGCTGTTGATACAACGACTCCGGTTGCTGCAGAGGCAGCGCAGCACAGTGAAACCGTTGAAATTGCAGAGGCTGAAGCCAGTGTAACTACAGAGGAAGAAGCCCTGTCGGCTGAAGCTAAAGAACCGACTGAAGCTAAAGAAGAAGCTCCTGTAGAAGCTGAACAAGCCGCTCCTGTTGAAGTTGTTGAAGAAGCTTCTGCTGTTGAATCTGCTCCTGCTGAAGCCGCTGCAACTCAAGAAACACCAACCGCTGTGAAAGCAACTGAAGCGACTCAACCAGTAGCCGAAGAAGCTCCAGCTGCAGAAGCTCAACCAAGAAAGCGTGTCAGCCGTAAGGTACGCGCCAAAATCGCAAAAGAAAATGGTGACGTAGAGCTGAAGATTCCAACTCTGAAGCCGAACGACGAAGCGATTGCTCTGCCGGAAAAGAAAGATGTTGTTAAGAAAACACGTGAGCGCAAACCTCGCTCTGGCCGTGTTGCTAACGACCCTCGTCTGGATCGGGAATAAAACCCAGCCCTGATTCCCAGGGCAGAGTAACAACCGCAAAAAACCCAGTCTTATGACTGGGTTTTTTATTGCCTGTTACAGCAAGAACACGTCTGCATTAGCGCTTCCGGTTAGGATCAATCAGTTCAGCACCACTGTTTAACTTACAGTTTTTCTTCGCCATGCGGTCCATGATGTCACTGATTCGCTGCATCGACTCAACAACAGTATTCAGACTGTCCAGCTGCTGCGAAAGCTGACCCTGTAGGCTATCCAGGTGACGAATGACAGGGTTATCCTCCTTTTGATGCTGCCGGGCCTTAACGATTAACGGCTTTACTTGTTGACCAGCGCTGGAAGCCTGACCAGGCTGAGGTAGCGTAGAATGAAACTTGTTTGAACAAAGTAATTCAGCTTTCGTCCGTGCATTCATAAATCACCTGCTGTGGGCTGGGAAATATTGGGGGACGCACCTGCATCCATTAACCACAAACAAAGAATGGATTTACAACGTGTCAAAGCAGTGAACAGATACAGACAAAACAGTGAACACTTTAAGTCAACAGGATGACAGCAAAGCCGCCAAAGCAAAGATCAGAAACAAAAAAGGCTGCCGACGCAGCCTCTTTAATTGTATTCAGCTTATCAGCTGTGGCTCCCTTTCCAGTCGAACCTGAAAACGACGTTCCACTTCTGAGACAATCTCATCAGCTAATTCCAGCAGCTCACTGGCAGAGCCATTGCCAAAATGCACCAGTACCAATGCTTGTTTAGAATAGACTCCAACGGCACCTCTTTTGGTACCTTTAAAGCCGCACTGCTGAATCAGCCAGCCAGCGGCCAATTTAGCAAAACCAGCTCCGGCCGGATACAAGGGCATCTCAGGATAACGCTCTTTTAAGATTTCAGCCTGCATCAGAGGAACAACAGGGTTTTTAAAGAAGCTGCCGGCATTGCCTACCTCGACAGGATCCGGTAGTTTGCTGCGACGAATCGAACACACGGCTTCAGCGATGGCAAGCGGCGTTAATTCTTTGCCTTCAAGCTGAGCTGCCAGATCACCATAACCCAGTTTAGGTTCGGCCTTAGTCTGCAACCTCAGCACCAACGCAGTAATAACGGACTGATTCTCATGGCCTTGCTGATAAGACTCAGACTTGAAAATACTATCTCTGTAGCCAAAACAACACTCATCCCGGCTGAACGTCATTTGCAGGCCATCAATGACCCGAATCACCTCAACAGACTCCAGCACATCAGCAAGCTCTGTGCCGTAGGCCCCGATATTCTGAACCGGAGCAGCCCCGACTCGGCCCGGTATCAAAGCCAGATTCTCAAGACCAAATAAGCCTTTTCCAGCGGTTTCCATCACCAGATCATGCCAGACAACACCCGCTCCTACGGTAATCAGAACACTGCCATCGGACTGGGGCTGATACTCTCTCTGCTGGTTATTCATCTGCAAGGTCAACCCGGCAATATCTGCGGCAAGAATCAGGTTACTCCCTCCACCTAAAGCAAAAACCGGCAGCTTACGCTCCCGGGCCCACTCAAGGGCCTGCTGACAGGCATCAACAGATTCAGGCTGACAAAAATAATCTGCACGGGCAGAAAAACCCAGCGTATTAAAAGGCCGCAGGTCTTTCTGTTCTTCAAGGGAGGTCAGATATTGAGATAGAGACACGAAATGCTCACTTAACGATAGTTTTTGCAGTAGAGGTGAATTGCCGATCCGGAAGCAATTGGCAAATCGAGTTAACTGTCGTGATGAAGAACCAGTTCTACCAGCAGATTTTTTCCGGCAGCTTCCACCAGATCCAAAACTTGCTCAAAACCATCTGCTCCACCGTAATAAGGATCGGGAACCTCTTTAACACCCAGCTGAGGAGCATAATCAAGAAACAATCCCAATCGGGCAGTAGCATCAGCCGGTCTAATCTGTTGCAGATTTTCGAGGTTACTCAGATCCATCGCTAAAATGTGGTCATACTCGTAAAAGTCTTCAACAACAGCCTGACGGGCTCTCAGCCCACTCAGATCATAGCCACGACTTGCCGCGGCCTCCTGAGTACGTGGGTCCGGAGACTTACCGATATGCCAGGCAGCGGTCCCAGCGGAATCAATCTCAATCAGATCCTGCAGGCCGGCATCAGCTACCTGTTTACGGAAAACGCCATCAGCTGTCGGCGAACGGCAGATATTGCCCAAGCAAACAAATAAAACCTTAATCCGTGACATTAACGCTCACCCTTCGCCAGTTGGTGACGTATATGAACACGCACCCGTTCCAGGTCTTCAGCCGTATCAACGCCCGCCGGATGGCGTTCATCGGCAACCGCAACATGAATACGCACACCATTCCAGAGCGCCCGTAGCTGTTCCAACTGTTCCGCCTGCTCAATAGGCGCTGGCTGCCAGCTGACAAAGTCATTCAGCATTTTTACCCGATAACCGTAGAGACCGATATGACGGTAAAGCGGTGATGGCGGCAGCTGATTCAACGCTTCGGAAAAAGCATCCCGGGCCCAAGAGATGGTTGCCCGTGAGAAATAAAGCGCATAGCCACGTGCATCAGTTACTACCTTGACCACATTCGGGTTATGAACCGCTGCAAGGTCTTCAATTTGTTCGCATAAGGTGGAGATACCAGCAGCCGGGTCAGCGGCAAGATTATGCGCAACCTGATTAATCAGACGTGGCGGGATCAGGGGCTCATCCCCCTGAACATTAACGATAATATCATCCGCATAAAAGCCTAACGTCTGAGCGACTTCCTGCAGCCGATCGGTACCGGAAGGGTGTTGATCAGATGTCAGGCACACCTCGGCACCAAAACCACTGGCGGCTTCTGCAATTCGCTGATCATCCGTGGCAATAATAATACGACTGGCTTCACTTTTCTGAGCCTGCTCATACACCCGCTGCAACATAGGTTTACCTTCAATATCTAACAAAGGCTTACCCGGTAAACGTGATGACGCAAAACGTGCGGGGATGACAACAGTAAATGACATGATCGGATCCTTAAAAACTGGGTTAAGCGATAAGCCGCTTACTTTTCCAGACGCTCATCAGCAGTCAGTGTGCGCGCTTCGTTTTCCAGCATCACCGGAATATTGTCACGAATCGGGAAAGCCAGACCATCAGGCTTGCAGATCAGTTCATTCTGTTCTTTTTTATAGACCAGTTTACCCTGACAAACGGGGCAAACCAGAAGTGCTAGTAACTGCTTATCCATGGTGTTTTCTCTTTAAAACATTAACGAGTTGATGGTGTAGATTTTCAATTAATTCCGGCTTAATTCTGGCTTCGACATCTAAAGCCCAGTGAGTTTCTTCGCTAAACGAACGGCATTTAACCGCATCTTTAGCGGTCATCAGCACTACTCGACCATCCGGTACTTCATGATCTTTAAAGATATGGTGATCGGGAAACGGATGTCGTTCGATATGGACTTCCAGATCCTCTAAGGTCTGAAAAAAACGCTCCGGATTACCAATGCCTGCCATCGCAAAAGCCGGACGACGTTCAGAAGTTTTAAAAGGAGGACGACTGGCAGAGAAGGTTTCACCGGTACGAAGATTTCGCCAATAGCGGGGAGCAAGTTTCATCGGCTGTGCCTGGACACCGGCAATATCCAGAGGCCTTATACTGCCATTGGCAAAGACCAAGGTCGCTTTTTTTAGACGATCTGCTGGCTCTCTCAACGGCCCCACAGGCAGGCAATGACCATTACCCAGCCCTCGACTGGCATCAATGATAACCCATTCAATATCCCGGGGCAGACTCAGGTGCTGAAGACCATCGTCACTGATAATCAGATTACAGGCGGTATGTCCGGGAAAATTCTTATGAAAAAAGTCTTTGTTTAACAAGGCTGCCGCGGCACGGTAACGGTCCTGATCAATCACAACCGGACACTCTGTCTGCGCGGCAAGCATAACCGGCTCATCACCAACTTCTCTGGCATCACTCTCAGCGGTGACAGCAACAGGACTATTGGTCTTTTTGCCACCATAACCCCGACTGATCACACCCGGGCGCCAGCCATGATGCTGCAGAACACGACAAAGCAGAGAAACCATCGGAGACTTACCCGTGCCACCAACGGTGACATTACCAACAACAATCACAGGCACCGGTAAAGGTTTCTGACACGCCAGTTTCTTTTCCTGATCCTTGCGGGCCAGATGTTGGTAAATCCCTTCGAGGGGCCAAAGCAGCAAAGGCCACTTGGCTCCTGAATACCAGGCTTTCTCCAGTGCTTTCACAGTTAGGCCTCACTGTCCTCACTGAACTGCATCGCATGCAGCTGGGCGTATGCCCCTTCTTTTACCAGCAGCTCTTTATGGCTGCCAGACTCGATAATCTCGCCCTGATCCATCACCATAATGATGTCAGCATTTTCAATGGTAGACAGACGGTGGGCAATCACAAAGGTGGTCCGGTTCTTCATCACCTCGTCCAGCGCTTTCTGAATATAGCGCTCAGATTCGGTATCCAGTGCTGAGGTCGCCTCATCAAGGATCAGAATTGGCGCATCCTTCAGGATTGCCCGGGCAATCGCCAAACGCTGTCTCTGCCCACCAGAGAGAAGCACACCATTATCACCCACCAGAGTATCCAAACCTTCAGGCAGTTCTTCGATAAAGGACATCGCATAAGCCGATTTTGCAGCGGCTTCTATCTGCTCTCGGGTCGCATCAGGCTGACCATAAGCAATGTTGTTCGCGACGGTATCGTTAAAAAGTGTGACCTGTTGCGTCACCATAGAGATCTGACGGCGAAGGCTTGCAACGGTGAACTCAGCAATATCCGTCCCATCAATACGAATAGTGCCTGAAGTTGGCTCGTAAAAACGAGGAATAAGATTTACAAGTGTTGATTTGCCACTACCAGAGCGCCCCACAAGCGCAACTACTTGCCCAGCTTTAGCCTGGCAGTTAATGCCTTTCAATACCTGCTTTTCAGCATTAGGATAGCTGAACGTTACCCCTTGGATATTAACCTCTCCCTGAACGCGTCCGGCATCAACTTGACCATTATCAGGCTCTGGCACTTCATCAAACTGTTCGAAAAGATCCGAAGCTGCGGCAACGCCTTTCTGAATAATACTATTGACGTTCGTTAGCTGACGAATCGGTTTCGCCATAAGTGATGCAGCAGTAATAAAGGCAATAAATTCACCGGGCGTCATGCCACTCATTACTTCAGGAGACAAAGCCAACCAAACCAAGACCCCCATAGCAAGCGCCACAATCAACTGAACCAGCGGAGTACTCAAGGCCTTAGTCACAGCCATTTTCAGAAACTGTTGCCTGCTTTTATCACTGGCGGCAACAAAGCGAGTTCGCTCGTATTCTTCGCCACCAAAAGCTCTGACAACCCGAAACCCTCCGATGGACTCTGATGCAACATGCGTGACATCCCCCATCGATTTCTGAATGCCTTTACTGATCTTCCGAAAACGTTTACTGGTATAGCTGACGATGACGCCAATTAAAGGAGACAGAGCAATGAATATCAGAGTCAGCTTCCAGTTGTTATAGAAAAGGTAAGCCAACAGGCCGATCACAAAGAGTCCTTCCCGAATAACAACGGTAATTGCATTCGAAGCCGCTTGCGTCACCTGATCTGCAACAAAAGTAATCTTTGAGATCAAATGACCGGAAGATCGACTATCGAAGTAGCTCACAGGCAAAACCAGATATTTATCAAACAACTGGCAGCGTAAGTCATGCACAATCCCCCGGGAGACAATCGCCATAAAGTAGACACCCAGGAAAGTTCCCAGTCCACGGACTGCAAATGCCAAAATCATCAGCAGAGGAAAAATGATACGGAACTGCGAATCACCTTTTTCCACCGTATCAATCAAATAACGCATTAACTCCGCAAATGCCGTACTCGCACCGGCATACAACACATAACCAAAAACACTCATAGCAAAAGCTAAGGCATAAGGCCTGACATAGCCAAGAAGCCTTCGGTAAATCTTGCCCGCACTTTCCGAAGAAGAACTTTCAATGCTTTTCAAAAAAATGATCCTTAACTAAACAATGTCTTAAATAACTCTAATCAATCAGTAAAACGAGTCTGAAAACTAACTTGCGTCAGGCCTGCTCCTGCCAGTGTATCCAATACCTGGGTTACCTGGCCGTGACGGGCTCTTTCATCAGCAATCACTATCACGCGTTCAGGCGCACTTTTCTGAGTCAGAAATACCTTTAATGACTTAGCCAAATCATCAACAGCTTTGCCGTTCAGATAGACAGAACCAGTCTCCGGAACCTCAATTTTCAGAGAGGCGGGCTGATCTGAATGCTGCCCATTCACAGTTTTCGGCAGCTGTAACTCCAGCTCTGAACTCTCATCAAAAGTGGTGGATACCATAAAAAAAATCAGCAGTAGAAATACCACATCGATCAGAGGCGTTAAATTCAGACTGACAGGCTCAGAGCTTCTACGCTGAAATTTCACGCTGAAACAACCTTACGCTTACGATCCTGCAATAATGAAGAGCTTTCACCACTGTCTTTAGCACGCTGACCGTATAACTCATCAACCAGCTTGATCGATTCCTGCTCAAGATGCACAACCATATCCTGCACCCGCCGCTCAAAGAAACGATGGAATAACACAGCCGGGATCGCTACGGAAAGTCCTGCGGCAGTGGTCACAAGAGCCTGAGAGATTCCTCCGGCTAAGGCCGGAGCTTTACCCGCCCCCTGCTCCATAATGACGGCAAATACGTCGATCATGCCCAAAACCGTGCCCAGCAGGCCGAGCAGTGGTGTGATCGCTGCGATAGAGCCTAAAAGACTCAGGAAACGTTCCAGTTCATGAACAACAGCTGCGGCGGCTTCCTCGATGGATTCCTTCATCACATCCCGGCTGAATTCCAAATTACGCAAGCCTGCGGCAAACAGAAAGCCCAGCGGCGAGCTTTGTTCCAGTTCATAAAGCTGAGTCGACGACATGGGAGCAGACAGAGCCTGACGAACCACCTGTTGCCTCAAAGCTGACGGCGCAATCCTCTCGCGTCGCAATACCCAGAAACGCTCAAAAATAATTGCAGCCGCAGCCACAGATGAGGCGACTATCGGCAGCATAAGCCAGCCACCGGCAGAAAAAATGAAATCCACTTTTTTTCCTTTGCTGAACAAGTGATTGTCGGAATTAAGTTGGCTAGTTTACACCATTGAGCATCTTGGCTGAACGTAAAAGACGCTCCCCGGTACGGAAGAATCCCAGTATTGATTCGCGTCATCAGTCGCCCTGTTTCTTATTACCGCCCAGCCCATTTAATTTAACTTTCGCCAAAGCCATCGCAAGGGCATTGACTCTCTCTGCCCCTGTATTTTCCAGCGCCCCCGATCATCAGAATCGCTCAGTTTCAACGCCCCCAAATCAGCCGTATTATATTCACGATAAAGTAAGGGAAAGTAATCGGACTTTATGTTTCTTTTTGAATCAGAAGCCACACTTCTCAGATAAGCGAGTCGTTGCTGAACTTTTTTTGCCGGATGGCCATAACTGTTACGATAACCCGCTGAATAGATCACGCCCTCAGGCGAGACAGCAGAAAGAAAAGCCAGACTATTCCCCCCTGCGCTGCCGTGGTGACTCGCCACCAGCCAGCGAGCCGAAAGATCCTGCCCTGACGACAAAAGCCACTGCTCTGCGTCAGAATCAATATCCCCCGTCAATAAAAGGCTTTTTTCAGGATCCGTCTCGGATTTGATCCTGAGCACGCAGGAACGGTCATTATCAGCAATATTGTCAGCCCATTGCAGATTCTCCGGTGGGTAGAGCACTTCGATAGAAACACGTCCCCATCGCCACACCTGCCCCTGAAAACAGGCGAAAACCGGTGTATCCGAGGCAACAATTCGGCCTGGCTGACCTGCTAACACTTTTTCACTGAATGGCAGCAATTCACTAAGCCCACCCGCATGATCCTGATCATCATGACTGACCACCAAAAGATCGATCCTGCGACCTTCTGACCTTAATTCAGGAGGAAGAATCATAGCCACAGGGGCAAAGCCCGAACGAAAAACCGGCCCCGTATCGTAAACCAGCAAGCGGTCATCAGATTGGATCGCTACCGATAAGCCCTGGCCAACATCAAAAATCTCAACATGGAACATGTTTTTTTCCGATCCATCGCTGCGATTACCGAAACCTAAGCTGCCTTTACCCGAAATAGTTAACGCCACGACCAGCGCCAGAGATACAACGCCTCTCCCCGGTAAAGAAGGTAAAGCCCAGACCAGGGCAAACAAAATCAAAATCCCAGAAAAGCCGAGTGAAAAATCAGGCATCCCCCAGCGCGAAGCAATGCCGACTTCTAACACCTGCCAAAACAGAGGTTCTAATACAGAGAGAAAATCAACCAACAGAGCACTTAAACTCTCAAATGGCGACACAACCATCATCAGAGCAAGAGGCAGAATCAGTAGGGAAACCAGAGGAATGGCCACTAAATTTACCGCACCGGAAACCAGATCAGGAGTATTCAACCAAAAATGCTGTAAAGGCAACAAACCTGCCATCAGTACCAACTGAATACGGAGAAAAAACCCCAAATGTCTGCCACCGGAAACCAGGATAAGTAAGAGTGCAACGGCCCAGACACTGTAATAAAAGCCCGGACGAAGCAGATAAAGCGGCTGACTGATCAGCAGTAACGCCACGGCAAGGATTAGAATTCGGAATGGCGATACCAAGACCCCCTTGGCTCTGATCACACTTACCAGTAAAACCATGAGTAAAGCTCTGGAGATAGCAACACCTGACGGCCAAACCAGTAACATAGGCAGTAAAAAAATGAGCGGAGTAATTAATAAAAGCAGTCTTTGCCAGAGACGGTCCAGAGGAATAATTTTCGGTAGCAGAGAGAGCAGCAACCAGCCTGCTCCCAACAGCACACCGAGGTGCAAGCCAGAGACAACCACCAGATGCACTGTCCCGGTTTGCTGCAACAGCAACCATTGTCCGGATGACAAATGCTCACTTTGTCCGGTCAGCAGGGTCGACACTAAAGGTAATTGAACCCGATCCGTACTCGCTTTAAAAGCAGAGATCTGGCTATGCTGCCACCGATCCCACGATGAGGCAGAAGCCAGACGAAGACTCTTTGCTTCATCTCTGACATAGCCCCTGGCCGATATTCCTTTTGCCAGCTGCAAAAGCCGATAGCGACTCTGACCTGGGTTAACAAAACCCCGCACAGGATAAAGCCGAACCGTCAGTCGCCACCGTTCCCCCGCCTCAGCAGGCCCAGGTCGTAACAAACTGACCGATATATCTTTATCCTTCCGGGAACCTCTGTCCGAGTTTGCGCCTAAATAATAACGATTCAGCACAGCGTCACCGGTAAAATGGCACCTCGGATGAAGATCAGAGCGGTCTGATACCGATTGAGCAGCCCCAGAATCCCCCGTTATCAGGCATTGATCGATACGAAAACGAATTTGCTGGCGTTCATCCGACTGCTTAAGAATCTCAACGACCTCTCCTTCAACCCGCAGGGTTTGGCCATAGAGATACTCTGCCAGTGTATGATCGAATAACACCGCCAGATACACGTTTGTATACAGATACGCTAGAATGCCAAGTCCTGCCGTATAAGCTATGCGACAGGCAGCTTGCTGCCGAAAAAGTGAAAACGCTATAAAAGCCAGTAGAAAAAGAGCTTCAGTGGGCGGCCAATCGTTATCCATCAGACCGGCCGCAACCCCAAAAATAACAACAAAAAACCACATCGACCTGACCTCCTGTCCGGATGATGTTTTTTTGACCTTCATCTCTGGAGTGAAGGTCGAATATGTGGATAATGATCCGCTCTCAGAAGGTGACCCAAACATGCCAAGACGTATCATTAAGAAATACATGCCCGATCCTAAAAAGCTGCAGCAACAAAAGTCCTTGCGCTTTCTTGGCAAACTTCTTGATGACCCCGGTCTTCTGCACCTGACCCGACGTTCCGTCGCCAATGCCTTTATGATAGGCATTTTTTGCGCCTTTATCCCGGTTCCTTTTCAGATGGTTATGGCGGCTGCAGGCGCTATGCTGCTGCACTGCAATCTGCCAATCTCCGTCGGCTTAGTCTGGATCACGAACCCTGTCACCATGCCGGTGATGTTTTATGGCACTTATTTGGTAGGCGCGTGGATTCTGGGTGTAGAGGCACAACCTATGCCTGATGAACTGACTCTGGAATGGTTGGGGCAACTGCTAAACCACTCTTGGCAACCCCTCTATTTGGGTTCAGCCATCGTCGGTGTCATTATGGCCATCCTAAGCAACATAGGTATCCGGTTGCTATGGCGCTGGCATGTCAGCAAGAGTTGGAAAAGCCGCAAAAATCGACTACCGCTGTTAAGAAAACCTCAGAATGATTCAGAGGAAGATCAGTAATACTCCGACTGATCCGGCAATTATAAGATCACCAGAAGAGCCTGAACGGGAATCCGGTCAGGCTCTTTTTTATCGCCTTGCCACTGCGATCCAATACCCAAGATACAGTCAAAATTCAGGATGCTGAAACAAAGAACTACAGAATATCGTTGATGGAGATTCCCAGCGCTATTCTGTCAGTATACGTATCATAATCTGCCAGCGTATCCCCGTAGCCCGTTCGAACTAACAGATATCCCTTATATCTTTCTCCTGCCAGGGGAAAGCTCCAGCTGAACTGAGTGTTGCCCCGGGAGAAATCACTGTCGATATGATTCTTCAAGCGAAAAGTTAATACATGACCTGATTTGGTATAAGCCATACCAACTTCACTGACACCAACATAATTTTTGATATTGGGATTATCATCCTCCGAGGACGGCTCCGGGATACGATACCAGCGCTTAACAGCGATCCCCCAGTTGCCACTGGCAAAAAACACCTCAGCGAACAGCCGGTTCCAACTTCTGGAAAAATCGCCCCCCTGTCCGTTGGACTGATGATTAATACCCAGAGTGAAGCCCTCCAATTTAAGCTCACTCAACAACTGCTTATTCAGACTCATGCCATAAATAAGTTCGGGCTCATACATCGTCTCCCGAAAAGGGGCAGACTCCTGGTAGAGCTGCCAGTATGACTGCTGAGTATATGCTGCAAACAGGGCATCATTTTTACTGAACAGACCAGTATCCAATGGAAACTTCAGACTGATCTGAAACTGAGCCTCAACGGGTCCGTATTGCGTATCCCGAAAGGTGGCCGATTCCTGGTAACCACTGTAATAGCTAACAGGCAAAAAGTAGTTGGCTTTATAGGGTAAAAAGGCTAAGGGATTATTCGCCAACTTCATCTCACGCTCGGCTCGCTTGCGTACCGCCGAAGGGGGATTAAAAAGCTCAACAGCGGTATTCTCCATCGTTTCAGCCATCAGCAAACGATCCCGCTCCTGAAGGAGAGTCGATTGAGCACTTAAACGATCAGCTGAATTTTCAGCCCGCCCGTCATCATCTGATAAGCCTTCAAGCTTGACATCCACTACCGCCCGGGCAACCTTCTCACCGGCAGCAACATTAGTTTCAGCGATCGAAGCAGTGGCAGCAGAGAGAATCAATAGCCCCACCAGAGACCCGAAGTATCGCATGTTGGCCATATCAGGCTCCGGTCATCTCTTGAGGCTGTTCAACCAACTGCCCCTGATCCAGCTTCAGCACCCGATCCATACGCTGCGCCAGCGCCATATCATGGGTCACTGTGATAAAGCAGGTCTGATGCTCTTTGCCAATCTCCAGCATCAGCTGATTGACCGATTCCGCCGTGTTCGGGTCCAGGTTACCCGTAGGCTCATCCAGCAGTACACAGGCAGGTTCACCGACCAGAGCGCGGGCAATCGCCACGCGCTGACGCTCACCACCGGACAGCTCTGACGGTTTATGGTCAACCCGGTGCCCCAAACCAACCCGCTCCAACAGGGCCATTGCTCTGGGCATAACCGCTTTACGCTTATCACCCCGAATCAGCATCGGCATCAGCACATTTTCCAGTGCGGTAAACTCCGGCAACAGATGATGCAGCTGATAAACAAAACCGAGGCTCCGGTTACGGAACAGCCCCAGCTCGGCATCAGACAATTTTGCCAACGCTTTACCATCGATGATGACATCACCGGAAGTGGGTTTATCCAAACCGCCCAACAGATGCAACAGCGTCGTTTTACCGGAACCGGAGCTACCGACAATGGCGATACGCTCTCCTCGATAGGCGCTGAAATTCAGCTGATTCAGCACCTGTACCTTTTCCGGCCCGTTAACGTATTCCATCGACAGATCAGTACATTCAAGAACAGCTTGCGGTTTATCAAGGTGATTCATCGCATCATTACTCATAACGCAGAGCCTCCGCAGGTTGAATGCGGGACGCGCGCCACGCAGGGTATAAAGTCGACAGGAAGCTCATCACAAAGGCAGAACCGGTAATCACACCTACATCATCCCAACGCAGTTCAGATGGCAGGTAACTGATAAAGTAAACATTGCTGTCCAAAAACTGAATCCCCATCAGCTGCTCAACCCAGGCAACAAAATCACTCACATTGAGCGCGGCCAGAACACCCAGGCCGGTTCCGATCAGAGTGCCGGTTAAGCCAATCACAACTCCCTGTACCATAAAGATTCCCATAATGGTGGCCGGTGTCGCGCCAAGGGTTCTCAGAATGGCGATATCGCCCTGTTTATCTGTCACCACCATCACCAACGTGGACACAATATTGAACGCGGCTACCGCGATCACAATCATCAGCAGCAGGCCGATCATGCGTTTCTCCATCTGGATCGCCTGAAACAGATTGCCATGGGTTCGCGTCCAATCACTACCACGCATATGAGAAGGCAGCTCCTGCAGTTGATCCCAGACCACCTCACGGGCCTTAAACAGATCATCCAGCTGCAGACGCAGACCGTGAATATCTTTATCCAGACGCATGAGGGTCTGCATATCTTCGATATGAGCCACCGCCAGATTGCTGTCCAGCTCTGCACCGACACTAAAAAGACCCACTACGGTAAAACGCTTCATACGGGGGAAAACACCGGCTGGCGTTATCGAGGCCTCGGGAATCATCAGGGTGACTTTGTCGCCAACCCCTACACCGATAAAGCGCGCCAGCAGGTCACCCATAATAATGCCGAACTCACCGGGTTTAAGTTCATCCAGTGAGCCTGCCACCATGTGATCGTTCATGATAGATACCTTGCCCTCAAGCTCCGGCATCACACCATTGACCAGCGCACCACGAACATAACCTCTGTGGGTAAACATGCCCTGCGCTTTGACATAGGGAACAGCAGCCTGAATATGCTCATTTTGTTCAAGCTTTTCGGCAACCTCCGGCCAATTCTGAAAGCCGCTCTGGGAACTGATGGTCGCGTGGGGCACCATACCCAGAATGCGCTGACGCAACTCGCGGTCAAAACCGTTCATCACCGACAGCACCAGAATCAGCACTGCCACGCCAAGGGTCAGTCCCAGCATAGAGGTTAAAGAGATAAAGGAGATAAAGTGGTTGCGCCGTTTGGCGCGGGTGTAGCGTAAACCGATAAAAAAGGGAATCTTGTCTAACATCGTGTCCGACCCGGGCTGCGGCTATCACTCAAAGTTGAGTTCGAGCCTGGCTTCTACTTAGCCAACATTCATGTATGAGCATCACCACACCAGTGATTCAGCTCGCTAACAGTCTGTTTTTCGAGGGCAATCATACGCTAAATGCCTCGTTATCCGCTAATTGTGCCATTTTTTTCTCAGGCTATTGCTGCTGTTTTGTTACCTGTGCCGGTTGTATCAGCGACAGGAGCAAACAAACACAGCCACGAGGGGTAAATAGCACTGGACAAAGTGACATTCTCTGCTAAATTCCAGCCCCAAAATGGACCGGAATCATTGAGACATAAAGGCTCAGCACAAGTTTCGGACTGCAAAGACAAAATCAGGCGGCTCGCTTCCTGATCTGTCCTTAATTTCATCTTTCAACGTGAAGGTATCGCCACTGATGAGCATCGCTTCAGACTCTCAAGCATCAGACTGCACAATAACATCCGGACGCTATCAGCTGCTGCCGGAATGGGCACCGCAAAGCGGTGTTATGCTGACCTGGCCCCATGCCAACAGCGACTGGGCTCCCTTTCTGACGCAGGTTGAACCGGTGTTTTATCAGATCGCTGAAGCGATTGCCCGCCGTGAAAAAGTACTGATTACCGTATCCAGCGAAGCCAAAAAGCAGGAAGTGATGGCTCACTTTGCCAAGCTGGGTCTTGAAGCGCAGCTCAATGTTTTTGTTCAGGAGACCAACGACACCTGGGCACGGGACCATGGCCCAATTACCGTTATCAAAGATGATAAGCCGCTGCTGCTGGACTTCACCTTTAACGGCTGGGGCAATAAGTTTGATGCTCGTCTGGATACCGAGCTAAACGGTAAGCTGGCAGCAGAAAAAGCCTTTGCCTGCGAACTGGAAACCATCGATCTGGTCCTGGAAGGCGGCAGCATCGAAGCCGACGGTTACGGCACGCTGCTGACCACCAGCGAATGTCTGCTGGCTCCGACCCGCAACCCGGCCATGGACAAAGCTGCCATCGAGAGCCTGCTGAGCGAGAAGTTTGGTCTGAGCCGTATTCTGTGGCTGGATCACGGCTATCTGGCCGGTGACGACACCGACAGCCATGTGGATACGCTGGCGCGCCTGTGTGATCCGCATACCATCGCTTATGTTCAGTGCGACGATGAATCCGATGAGCACTACGCCGCTCTGAAAGCGATGGAAGATCAGCTGAAAACCTTTACCGACTATCAGGGCAACCCTTACAAACTGGTGCCTCTACCGATGGCCGAGCCATGTTTCAGTGAAGAGGGTGATCGTCTGCCATCTACTTATGCTAACTTCCTGATTATTAACGACGCAGTGCTGCTGCCGATCTACGGTGATGAAGCACTGGATCAGAAAGCGATCAGCCAGATGCAGATCGCCTTCCCGAACCATGACATTATCGCAATCAACTGCCGCCCGATTGTTGAACAGTATGGCAGCCTGCACTGCCTGACCATGCAACTGCCTGAAGGAGTTCTGGCCTGATGACATCTTCTGTACCAAGCACAAACAGCAAAACCTTGAAGGTCGGTCTGGTACAACAGCATGCCTTTAACGACAAAGCAAAAAGCCTGTCCATCAGCGAGCAGGGTCTGCGTGATCTGGCCGCTCAGGGCTGTGAACTGGCCCTGCTGCAGGAGCTGCACGCCACGCAGTATTTCTGTCAGACTGAAGATACCAGCCTGTTTGATCTGGCCGAGCCTTTGGATGGCCCGACCAGTCAGCGCCTGTCTGCACTGGCAAAAGAGCTGAACATGGTGATTGTGGGATCTATCTTTGAGAAACGCGCACCGGGTCTGTACCACAACACCTCCGTGGTATTTGAGAAAGACGGCTCTCTGGCGGGTACTTACCGCAAGATGCATATTCCGGATGATCCGGGCTTTTACGAGAAGTTCTACTTCACGCCGGGCGATGCCACCTTTAACGACGGTCGTCCGGGTTTCAGCCCGATTGAAACCAGTGTGGGTAAGCTGGGCGTACTGGTGTGCTGGGATCAGTGGTATCCGGAAGCCGCCCGCCTGATGGCGATGGCTGGTGCCGAGATTCTGCTCTACCCGACTGCTATCGGCTGGGATCCGCGTGATGACGCGGACGAGCAAAGCCGTCAGAAAGATGCCTGGACACTGATTCAGCGCGCCCACGCCGTTGCCAACGGCCTGCCAGTAATGGCGGCTAACCGTGTCGGCCATGAAACCGACCCAAGCGGTCAGAGTGATGGTATCCAGTTCTGGGGCGGCAGCTTTATCGCAGGCCCACAAGGTGAACTGCTGCAACACGCCGGTGAAGATGCCTGCGTGCTGGTCGCCACCATCGACAAACAGCGCACCGAAGACACCCGCCGCATCTGGCCGTACTTCCGCGACCGCCGGATTGATGCCTACGGGGATCTGACTAAGCGGCACCTGACGCCTTAAACCTTAGGGTTTAGGCAGCGCCAACAAAAACGCCCCTTGGAGTGATCCAAGGGGCGTTTTTGGTTCTGAGCGTACTTCGTGAGTATGCTAACAATCCAACTCCGGGGCAAAACTAGCTCCCACGCTCTGAAGCCTGGAAAGCATTCATCTAAGAGTTAAAACAGAACATTAGGATAGTGCTCGCGCCCAACAGCTGTCTTGATGGAGGCTACCACTGTGTGATCTTATCCTATCTAATATAATTTCTTTCATAAAATTTCCACAGACTAGCCAGCTTGCCGCCTCTCCCAATAGTTATAAAAATAGCCAACAGAATTCACAAATGGAGCATCCAAAAATAGTTGTCCAGAGGGAGTATTAAGAAACCTCTTCTTGAATCCGCCAAAGGGTTCTATCAAGCATTCTTCGCCGTAGAAATGATAGGCAGCTACAATTGAAAGGATGTTATTAACACTAAAGCGAACAATTTCATCTACAGACATATCTGACGCAAAGTTGACTGTAGAGTCAGTCAACATAGTTTCAACGTAATCATCTATTCTAAAGAGGCCATCGTAAGCAGCTACCACTGCAAACGAACTCGTTAACATAGCATCCATAGCAGCCTTTCTTTTTAAATAGATATCTCTCGAAGAAAACACCATTTTGTAAAACGAGTAATTCAAGCCATTAACCAAATCTTCACCATTCTCATATTTAATCATGTCGTTTTCCGCTCCAGCGTGTTTTTGGAAAATCCGACTGACTTCAATATCAACTTTTTGCTGAAGTACTTTTCTTTTCTCAATTTTTTCTTGTTTCTTTACTGCCCAAAATGCGACAAAAAGCCCTACTGGTGTCATCACCCCACCAAAATAGCTACCAAAATTGGCAAGGTAAGCTGTTCCTGATAATCCAGAATCATCAGACTGCAAAGCCAAAATAAAAACAACCAGAAAAAAGCAGCTGATAATAAGAAGGATGGCAATAAGGTTATCCTTCATATAAATCATCAGAAAACCAACAAGAGATATAAAAGCAAAAACTGCTGTAAAAAAATTCGTAGACACAGAAGCAGGGAGTATTGCTAAGGTAATGAGAGCCAGAACAGCCCCACCCCACGCTAAAACGTCATATCGGTTACAGAGGTTTTTTGATGAATCAGGCATCATATTCCTTAAGGCAATTTACTTGAAAAAAGAAGAAAATAACCAATATCAAACCGGCTTGTACCAAACATTCCGATGCCTTGGGTCGAAGTACCCGACAATCGCGTTTGGATTCACAATGCATAGCTGAATATGATTCCGGCTTTGAAAGCCGGCATTTGAATAGAGCGGATCACCTTCAGGAAACATCCCCCGAACGGAATCCAGAAATGATGGATGATTCTGAACCTTACGTTTGTTCTGCCCCTGCATATCCGACAAGCTGAGATCTTCCATAATGGCCTGATTATTCATCTGATGCAGACGCATAATGACCTGACAATCCAGATCACGCAGAAAAGTAATGCCGTTTTGATCCCGCAGGCGGTTTTCCGGTAGCGGCTTGCCAAGTTCTTCAAACTCGCGTGAGAGAATCTGATAGGCGATCTGAGCCTGATTCAGATAGAAGGAATCGAGAAGATCAACACAGTTACCCAGCTTTATCACAGCACCAACTACGGCAGCAGTATGAATACTCTTGCTCTGCTGAGCCCACTCTAAAGCCCGTTCGTAACTGCCTTCCCAAAAGTAGATTCCGTGTCCAAGCCAGTCGTAGTCATTTTCACTGGCTGAAAGGTGCTCACCTTGCTTTATAACACGGTCAAAAACGGTTTGATCACATCCATGAAAACCGAACGCTATCCCTGGCGATAAGTACATCTAGTCTCCTTTCACCCTCTGCACCACATCCCCTTTCTGATCGAGAATGCCTGCTTCCTGTAATGAGCGGGTGATGGACTCTTTCGACAGATCATGGCCTTTGACCTGATCCTGCCCGGTTTTACGGGCTGTATTCAACGCTTTGAGTCTCTGCTCAAGCTTTTCCTGAAGGTTGTACATAACTCCTTCCTCCGGATTCAAACTGTTAGAAAATTCTAACTTACTCTGTATAGCGTTACTAACCTTTTGCGAGGAACTGCCAATAATATCAATGCAATGTCTTAATCTGACTTTCCGGTTGTGATTTCCTACGGCCTTTGCGGGCTTTCTTCTCGGCATACATGCGCTGGTCCGCCTGATCCAGCAACTGTTCAGGGTCGGTGCCATCCAATGGAATCAGGACATGGCCGATGCTGGCTTTGAGTCGGAAGCGCTGGCTTTCAAACTCGAAATGAGGCTTGTTGATCTCTTCAATCCGCCGGATCAGGCTGTCGATCCCGTTGGGATCATCAAGGGGCGTCAGAATCACAGCAAACTCATCGCCCCCCATGCGGGCGGCGGTATCTGTCTCACGGGTAACCTGTTTCAGACGTCGGGAAAACTCAACCAATACAGCATCACCGGTTCTGTGACCAAAGTGATCATTCACTTTCTTCAGGTCATCCATATCGAACATCAGAAGCCCTGAGGTGGTTTTATGGCGCACATTTAATGACACCGTATTGCGAAGCCGATCCATAAAGAGGGCGCGATTAGCGAGTCCCGTCATCTCATCATGGGTGGCTTTAATAAAGAGATCATCGTTATCGTATTTAACGGAGAAGAACATCGAGGCAGCGACCATTTCAGTCAGCATACCAAGCAGGGTGATATCTCTTGGCTGGAATTTTGACGGATGCGCAGACATCGCCTTTATCACACCGACACTTTCACCCCGGTGTTTGAGAGGCAGAACGATCATGGAGCGAAGGCCCACTTTACGACAGGCATCACGATCGACACGAGCATCGGTTTCGGAATCTTCGCAGGTCTGAGCCTCTCCGGTTTTTACACAAAGACCTGAGAGGCTGCTAGCAATCATCAGGCGTAATCCCAACTGGCTACGGGCCAGGCCAGACGCTGCCCGGTAAACCATTTCGCCTTCTTCCGCCAGTTCTATCACCGCACCATCGGCGTCAATAAGAGAGAGGGTTTGCTCAACAATAAACTGCATTACGCCCCCCAGATCCAGGCCAAGCTTGGCCAGTTCGGTCTGGATCTGAATCACCTGAATCAATTGCTCACGTGAGGGCATACGGTATCCTGTTTTTAATGCAGTTTATCTATCCCCAAAGATAAGGGGTCCCGAAACTCACTGTCAGTTTCGGGCATTATTTCAATAAAGTATAACCCCGATCCCGGAATCGAATGATCTGGGATCAAAGCCGTTTTTTGCTGTCAAACCCGAAATCAGTTCGCTGGACATCAAAACCCGGAAGTTCAGGATTCAACTTCCAGCTGCCCTCCAGCTTTATCTCAGGAGTATCCCCGTCCTTCAGTAAAGACAGAAGAGAACGGCTGGCACTATCCCAGGAAAAGCTTAAAGGAATATCCAGAGAGGTTTCACCTTTAGCAGGCAGTCGGATGGTTTTATCGCGATCAATTTCCACCGGCTTCATACCATTAACAATCAGCGCCGCTCTGAGCTGTTCCAGATTGATACCAAAAACATTCGGGTTGTTTACCGGGAGCGCAATCTTCACTCTCATGCCACTGAGACTGACGGTATCCAGAGTAATTTTAGGCGCTTTAATGTCAGGAAGCTTTGGATTGGGAACCGTTTTGGTCAGTGTCACCGGATGTTCCCATTTAAAACCGAGTGGGCCATTGAGCGTCAATAAAGTCGCGAACTTATATTCCAGCTCATCTTTTTCAAGTAATTCAGGTGCCAGCTTAATCAAACTGTCCAGAGCGACTTTAAACGGCAGGTTGATCTTAGCTGTTCCTTTGGACTTAAGCTTGAGGCCATTGTTGTCACCCTGAATCAATTTTTTACCATCCACATCCAGTGTGT
The DNA here is from genome assembly GCA_048270425.1 of Oceanospirillum sp. Classification (GTDB taxonomy): domain Bacteria; phylum Pseudomonadota; class Gammaproteobacteria; order Pseudomonadales; family Halomonadaceae; genus Oceanospirillum. Next base: position 43,329 of record JBLWSY010000016.1, on the reverse strand, counting down.
AATCAAAACCGTCTAGATCCACGGCAATCGCATTCGGGTTAAATAATTCGATATCTGCATCAAAATAGATGTAGTTAAAGTCCATTTTGCTGACTTTAATGGTTTTAGAGACAACCTCAGGAGATTCCACAGATCCCTGCATCAAAGCGCCTAACTGCGCGCAGCCTGTGACCAGCAGTGAAATCCCAATAAAGAAAGCAACCCGAAAAGACGGTAATACCGAGCGCAACAATGACATGAAACATCCTCCAATAATGATAGCGCTATAATGCCATATTCCTTGAGAAAAAGGGGTGCCACCAGAAACAGAAAAGGCAGATTCTTTACGAATCTGCCTTTTAATTTTAGCTTTCAGCGATTACTCACTTACACGCTTTTCCAGCCGGTTGAGGAATTCCTGCATGATGATCTGATACAGCTCCTGTTTCAGCCAGAGATCTTCCACATCGGAGTCGATACTCGGGTTGTCATTCACTTCGATCACATAAGCTTTATCACCGGACTGCTTAAGATCGATACCGTACAGGCCATCACCGATCAGGCGACTGGCTTTGACTGCGGCTTCGATCACCGCTTTCGGTGCTTCATAGGTCGGCAGGGTATCAAAACCGCCCGACTCCACTTCCGAACCACCGTGGTTATAGATCTGCCAGTGATCTTTCACCATGTAGTAACGGCAGGCATAGATCGGCTTGTTGTTGAGCACGCCAATACGCCAGTCAAACTCGGTGTACATAAACTCCTGGGCCAACAGCAGGGCTGATTTCTGGCTCAATTGCTTGGCACCAGCGGTCAGCTCATCCCGGTCAGATACCTTCACAATACCTTTGGAGAAGGCACCGTCCGGAATCTTCAGTACCATGGGGAAGCCCATCTCGTCCGCCAGCTGATCCAGCGCGGCCTTGCTCTGATCGCTGATAATACGGGTTTTAGGTGCAGGTACCTTATTCACCGCCAGCAGATCCGACAGGAAAACCTTATTGGTACAACGCAAAATCGACGTTGGGTCATCCATCACCACCAGACCTTCACTCTCCGCCTTTTTGGCAAAGCGGTAGGTGTGGTGGTCGATATTGGTGGTCTCACGGATAAAGAGCGCATCAAACTCCGCCAGACGCATATAGTCTTTCTTGGTGATCAGCTCGGCATCAATACCCAGACTCTCAGCAGCCTTGATAAAGTTCTTCAGGGCAACAGAGTCACTCGGCGGCAACGCCTCATCCGGGTTGTACAGAATCGCCAGATCAAAACGTGCGCCCTTTTTAGGCTTCGCCTTGCGCCACATCTTACGGCTGAAGTGATCAAAGGCTTCGGCAAACTGCTGCTGGTCGTTTTCGGTCTTAAGATCCTTCAGCGACAGAAAACGCAGGCTTTCCAGCTGCCAGACTTTACGGCGCACCAGAGTCAGTTCCAGCGCCGGAGCGGGGAAACGCTCAAACAGGTTCTTCGCCAGCGGCTTAAGCGCTTTGTGTTCGGTCTCACCGAAGAAAACACGCAGGGTCAGGGTGTCGCCTTCCAGCAGCTTGCTGTTTTTATCGGCCAGTTCTGACAGACCATCCAGCTGCATCAGGTACAGGGCTTTGCGCCCGAGATCATTGATCGACTGAACCGCAGGCAGCACAGTATGACCACGGGCTTCCGCCAGCAGCGAACAGTAATAGCCACGACTAAGGTATTTATAGTTTCGGCACAGATTGATAACCCGGGTACGCTGGCGTTTTTTCACCGGCATCTTCAGGTATTCATCAAAGGTGATGACATCCTGACTGGGGTAGTAAGGTTTCCAGTCGTCTTTATTTTCGACTACAACACAAAGAACAGACATAGCACGGCTTCCTAAAATAATGGCTATGCATAAGGGCTTTCCGGTTAGCGGAACCGCTGAGAGATACCTGAAAAGACCGCCGCAGAAGTCGCGGATTTTGCGCTGATAGCGCAACCGCTGACAACTCTTTTTTCCCGGAATCGATAGAATTTTTTTGCTCAGTTTTTATCAATTTCCGATTAAAAAATTCTTAAAGATTCTGAATTTTCCTCTTCAGAAAAGACTAGACCAAATCCGGGAAAAAACTTACTTATCCCATGCAAATAATGCTTGTCACGGAAAAAAAATCGGGCGTATTATCCACCCGCTGAACCACCAGACTTCAAAGCGCAAAACTTCTTTTTGCCGCCCGGTCATCTCTGGCCAACAGCGCCCCTGCCAGTGCAGTGACACAAACTTCACTGCCCACAGGTCACAAGATTACTGAGCCGTTACCCCGCTTTCAGCACTCCGGAATAATCTCCGGTACGGCCAGTTCCCTAAGTTATTTTGTGTGAGGCGTCTAACATGCCCCTGTTAAAAACTCCCCATGTGGCGGAAGACTTTGTGCTGCCTTTTTCTGAAGCTCGTCGTCAGTTTCGTAGCCTGGCCAGTACCGCTCTGGACACTCTGCCGGGACAACTGCTGCACTTTGCTCATCCGGAAACCGGTCCTCAGGGCGAAGCGCTGAGCAGTGACTGGCTTTGGCTGGGTGAAGACTCCGCTCCGGCGGTTCTGGTAATTATCTCCGGTACCCATGGTGTTGAAGGTTATGCTGGCTCCGGTCTGCAGCGCCATCTGTTGCCCGATCTGGTGACAGTTCTGCAGCAGAAGGCAGGTTTGGCCGCACTGGTGATTCATACTCTTAACCCCTGGGGCTATGCCTGGCAACGTCGTGGCGACCATAAAAATATCGATCTGAACCGTAACTTTATCGATTTTGATGCTCCGCTACCGGTGAACGCAGGCTTTAACGACCTGCTGCCGATACTGGAAAAACCGGCTACGGAACGCCGTCAGTTGCTGGCTATGTACGAGCAACAGGTGGGAAGTACCTGCTATGAAGAAGCGGTTAGTGGTGGCCAGTATCAGCACAGCAACAGCCTTTTTTATGGTGGCAAAAAGCCATCCTGGAGCCATCAGACCCTGCTGAGCGGATTGAATACACTGAGCCTGAATCGTGCAAAAAAAATTTTGGTGCTGGACCTTCATACAGGCCTTGGCCCCTACGGGTATGGCGAGCTGATCAGCGATCATCTTCCCGGTAGTGCTGGCGATATTAAGGCTGCCCAGTGGTTTGGTGATCAGGTGGCACGTCCCGCATTAGGTACTTCCAGCTCGGTTCCAAAAACCGGTCTTATGGACTATTACTTCCATAAGCTACTGGGAGACCGTGGCTGCTACATGACCTACGAGATGGGTAGTTTTGGTACCGAAGCCCTGTTCGATGTACTTTGCGAAGAACAGCGCTTCTGCAATGGTAATCAAGGCTCAACAGCTTATTTGAGCCCAGATGAAGATAACCCGGCCAGTCTTGCCATGATGCGCCATTTCTGCCCGGATGATCCGCACTGGCAGGCAGCGGTCAGCATGCGTTTCCGGCAGGTTGTGGGTATCGGTATTGATCAGTTGCTTAAAGAGATTCGCAAACAGTGAATCAGGCAATAAGAGAGTCAGCTCAATTCGATGATATCGATGGGCTGAGAAGTGAGGAAACCATGAACAGCACAGCAAAAGCGGCAACAGCCATGATCAGAAAAGCACGGACTCAGGATCTGAATGCTTTGCTGGCGCTGGAAAACCTATGCTTTAACAGTGATCGTCTGTCCCGTCGGAGCTTTCGGCACTTTCTTAATGCCCAGAGCGCCCCAAACAAGTCAGGTGTTCAGAGAAATAAAACGGATGAGTTGCCGACGTCATCCCTCTGGCTGGTTCTTGCGAGTGATCAGCCTGATGCGGAAGTGATTGGCTATGGTCTGTTGTTGTTTCGTCGGGGTACACGTCTGGCTCGCCTTTACTCGATTGCCGTCAGCCCTAACCATCAGGGCAAAGGGATCGCAGGCTTGCTGCTGGATACTTTGGAACAGGAAGCTGCTGACCTAAATCTGGTCTTTCTGCGCCTTGAGGTACGACAGGACAATCAGCCTGCTATCGGGCTTTACGAAAAGCGCGGCTATCGCCGTTTCGGCACCATTAAAGACTATTACGAAGATGGTCAGACCGCGCTGCGGATGGAGAAGCGACTGCTGCGAGGTATAGCGGCTACGCCAAAAAATCTGCCCTATTACCGACAGAATACCGACTTTACCTGCGGGCCTTCGGCGCTGCTGATGGCGATGCGTGCGCTGGACAGTCAGGTGGAGATGACGCTGGATGAAGAGCTTCAGATCTGGCGGGAAGCGACCACTATCTTCATGCTCTCCGGGCATGGTGGCTGCTCGCCCCACGGCTTAGCATTGAGTGCCTGGCGCCGGGGTTTTAGTGTCGACCTTTACGTTAACACCGAAGCAACGCCCTTTATCGATTCGGTTCGGGATGAGAGCAAAAAGCAGATTATGACTCAGGTACATCAGCGTTTTATGAGCGATATTGAGCGCTCTGATATTCGCCTGCACCATGAGGAACTGAGCACCGATAAGCTGCAGCAACATCTGCAGGAAGGCGCGAGTGTCATCAGCCTGATCAGCACCTGGCGCTTTAACCGCAACAAGATCCCGCATTGGGTAACTCTGGTCAGAGCCGATGATGCCTATATGTACCTGAGCGACCCTGAGCCGGATGATGATCTGATGCATACCGAGACCGATAATATTGCGGTTCCGGTTAGTCTTGAGGACTTCAGCGCCATGAATCGCTACGGTCGCAATAAGCTGCATTGCTCTTTGGTACTCACGTTATAAAAGCACTGCTGATAGCGAGACCATCACTCCGCAATATGCGGACGTAAAAAAACCCTGAGCGGATAAACCGGTCAGGGTTTTCGTACTTCCAGATCAGACCATTCAGATCAGAACAGACGGTTCAGACCATTCAGAGCCGCTACCCGGTAGGCTTCCGCCATGGTTGGGTAGTTGAAGGTGTTATTAACAAAATACTTGATCGTATTGCCATCACCTTCCTGATTCATGATCGCCTGTCCAATGTGAACAATCTCAGAGGCCTGGTCACCAAAGCAGTGAATACCCAAGAGTTCCATCGTCTCGCGATGGAACAGGATCTTCAGCATACCAGCGGTTTCACCGGTAATCTGTGCGCGAGCGGTGTCTTTAAAGAAAGCCTGGCCCACTTCATAGGGGATTTTAGCTTCGGTCAGTTCACGCTCACTTTGGCCAACAGAGCTAATTTCAGGAATGGTGTAAATACCGGTCGGAACTTCGTTCACGAAGCGGAATTCATCATCATCCAGAATATCTGCCGCAGCAGAACGGCCCTGATCGTAGGCTGCACTTGCCAGACTTGGCCAACCGATTACATCACCCACTGCATAGATGTGCTCTACGCTGGTGCGGTAGTGCTGATCGACTTCCAGCTGGCCACGGCCATTGGGCTCAAGACCAACCAGTTCGAGACCGATATCATCGGTATTACCGGAACGTCCATTACACCAGAGGAAGGCATCAGCACGCAGTTTTTTACCGGATTTCAGCTCAAGGGTAACGCCCTGCTCATCGGCGGTCACTTTCTCATATTCTTCGTTATGACGGATCAGAACACCGGTATTGCGCAAGTGGTAACTCAGCGCATCGGAGATCTCGTCATCCAGGAAGGAAAGCAAACGATCACGGTTGTCGATCAGATCAACTTTCACGCCCAGACCGCTGAAGATAGACGCGTATTCGCAACCGATAACACCTGCTCCGTAGATGATCAGACGACGAGGCGTATGCCCCAGTGTCAGAACGGTATCGCTGCAATAGATACGCGGGTGACGGAAGTTGATATCAGCGGGGCGATACGGACGGGAACCGGTGGCAATAACGATCTTCTGAGCGCGCAGCTCTTCCGTACCGTTGTGCGGATCACGAACCATTACGGTGTGTGAATCCAGAAAACGAGCTTTACCAAAGTAAACATCGATACGGTTACGGGCATAAAAATTGGTTCGCAGTTGAACCTGACGTTCGATAACGCGTTGAGAGCGCTCTAAAACTTTCGGGAAAGAAAACCAGCGTGGCTCACCAATATCCCGGAACATACGGTTAGTATTGAACTGGATGATCTGTTTGACTGCGTGACGCAGTGCTTTGGAAGGGATAGTACCTTTGTGAGTGCAATTACCACCTACAGAGCTCTGCATCTCGACAACTGCAACACGTTTACCGTGTTTCGCTGCGTTCATTGCTGCGCCTTCACCTGCAGGACCTGTGCCTATCACTACTACATCGTAATTATATACCGCCATTGTCGCCGAATAACTCCCTAACCGTCGTGTTAGATCTGACTGTGCCTGAGTTTTCTAATCCTGATCGTTCGCGGACTGAACGTCTCTAATGTGGACTCATTAGTCACTGTCAGCAATTATGCTTTGGCCGCGTATCCGCCAAAGCACTCTCTTATTATTAATCTTACTTATTAAACTTTTTAATCTTACCGTGCGTAAAAACCAAAGAGGCAACCGAAAATAATTCGGCTGCCTATTCTGATCTTATTTATTCTTTTCTTCATTCTGCGTTGCATCATAAGCCAGATCGGTTCGGGCAGATGCTTTACCCGCTTTCTTTTCCTGCTCGGTTTCACAGATATCTTTGTTGCCACCACAAATATCGCAGTCAGAAACCATGCCGATAGCACTCATACCACCGCAGGAACCAGTAATCGGTTTACGGCCAAACAACACACCAACGGCCATACCTGTAATAATCAAACCAATAACAACAAAAGCCAGAAGCAAAGTAGTCATACGAACTTACCTCAGATTATTCAATAATTCTTCAGCGACGAACCGGGTAGATACCCTGTTACTTCAGATTCGCCAGGGCAGTAAATTGTTCCGTCTGAATCACATCAAAACCATCTCCATCGGCTTTGACCAACATATAAACAGCCAGTCCCTGATCACGGGCAAATTCAAGCCCTTTCTCCGGGCCCATCACCATCAGTGTAGTCGCCATCGCGTCTGCCGTAGCACAGGACGGATGCAAAACCGTCACCGAGGCCAGCTTATGGGTAATAGGGCGTCCGCTCAGCGGATTGATGGTATGAGAAAAACGCTGACCGTCAGCTTCAAAGTAATTCCGATAACCGCCCGATGTGGCAACGGAGACATCAGTCACCGCTAACACTTCCTGAACCACCTGCCCGGTTGTACTGGGCTTTTCAATGGCAATTCTCCAGGCTGAACCATCGGGTTTATGACCTTTCAAGCGAAGTTCGCCACCCACTTCTACCAGATAGTTATGAAACCCCTGGCGATCAAGATAACGGGCAACCTGATCGACCCCATAGCCTTTAGCGATGGCGGAGAGATCCAGGTAGATATCTTTCTCTTTTCTTAACAAAGGGGCACCGCTATCAGCCCCTTTAACAGCGACAGACTGATAGCCTATCCGCTCATAGGCCAAAGCCAGTTCCGCCTCACTGGGCACCTGGTCAGGCCTCAGATCAGGACCAAACCCCCAGAGATTAACCAAAGGCCCGATAGTAGGATCAAAAGCACCATGGCTTAACGCCGAAATTTGCAACGCTTCTTCTACAACAACAGCGGTATCAGCAGAAACCGGAAACCACTCGCCAGCACTCGACTGATTAAAACGTGATAACTCTGAGTGCTGCTTATAGGTCGACATTTTAAGATCAACATCGACCAGTGAATTCTTTATGCCTTCAGCAAGTGCTTGCTGACCGGCTTTATCGAGGCTTATGCCTTCACTTTCGACCACAGAAACATGGTACTGAGTGCCCATAATAGGGCCGGAAAACTTGATAATGACCGGATCACTATCGCAACCAGCAAGAAGGGCCAGCCCTGTTAAGGCCAGCCCCACTTTGATGATCTGTCCCAAACGGGACAGACCGGCAGCGATCAGTATTCCGACCTGTTGCAAGACAGACCCGTAAAGGCCTGTCAGCAACAGCTTGAGATCACTGCGCATTACTTAACCACCGAAGTCGTCAAGCAGAATGTTCTCAGGCTCAACACCCAGATTCAACAGCATCTGGATCACAGCAGAGTTCATCATTGGAGGTCCACACATGTAGTACTCACAATCTTCAGGCGCTTCATGATCCTTCAGATAGTTTTCATACAGTACGTTGTGGATGAAGCCGGTCATACCGGTCCAGTTATCCTCCGGCAGTGGATCGGACAGAGCCAGATGCCAGGTGAAGTTCTCGTTTTCTTCCGCCAGCTTATCGAACTCTTCTACGTAGAAGGCTTCACGTACAGAACGTGCACCGTACCAGAAAGAGATCTTGCGCTTGGAGTTCAGACGCTTCAGCTGATCGAAGATGTGGGAACGCATAGGCGCCATACCCGCACCACCACCGATGAACACCATCTCATTATCAGTGTCTTTAGCGAAGAACTCACCAAATGGACCCGATACAGTGATCTTGTCACCTGGCTTCAGACTGAATACGTAAGAAGACATCTGACCCGGTGGTACGTCATCACGACCCGGAGGTGGTGACGCAATACGGATATTGAACTTAACAATACCTTTCTCTTCCGGATAGTTCGCCATGGAGTATGCACGGGTGATGGTTTCATCAACCTTAGAGACATACTTCCAGATGTTAAACTTATCCCAGTCCGGGTGATATTCTTCCTCAATATCGAAGTCTTTGTAGTGAACTTCATGCGGAGGCACTTCCAGCTGAACATAACCACCCGCACGGAAGTCTACGTTTTCACCTTCCGGAAGACGCAGAGTCAGCTCTTTAATGAAGGTGGCAACGTTCGGGTTAGACTCAACCGTACATTCCCACTTCTTAACGCCAAATACGTCAGCCTCAACCTCGATATCCATGTCCTGTTTCACAGGAACCTGGCAGGAAAGACGCCAGCCTTCTTTTTTCTCACCCATCGTGAAGTGAGACTCTTCCGTTGGCAGGATAGAACCGCCGCCTGAAGAAACAATACATTTACACTGGGCACAAGAGCCACCGCCACCACACGCAGATGACAGGAAGATACCGTTTGAAGCCAGTGTCTGAAGCAGTTTACCGCCCGCAGGGGTAGTAATTTTCTGCTCACCATTAATGGTTACAGTGACATCGCCACTGCTAACCAGCTTGTTGCGTGCTGCCAGAATCACCAGTACCAGAGATACTACGATGATTGTGAACATGACCACGCCCAGCACAATAAGTTGTGAATCAACCATGTTCTGAACCTTTTTGTTCTAAGTTTCCGTCAACTGCGTACTTACAGCTGCACGCCCGAGAAGGACATAAAGCCCAGAGACATCAGACCTACAGTCACAAATGTGATACCCAGACCTTCCAGGCCTTTAGGTACATCACTGTACTTCAGTTTTTCACGGATACCCGCCAGCGCAACAATCGCCAGCGCCCAACCGATACCTGCACCGGCACCATATACAACTGACTCACCAAAGGTGTAATCACGCTCAACCATGAACAGAGACGCACCCAGGATGGCACAGTTCACGGTAATCAGCGGCAGGAACACGCCAAGTGCGTTGTAGAGAGCAGGAACAAATTTGTCGAGGAACATCTCCAGGATCTGAACCATCGCCGCGATCACGCCGATATAACTCAGATAACCCAGGAAGCTCAGATCGATCGATTCTGCGCCTTCCATGCCGGTCCAAACCAGAGCACCTTCACGCAGCAGGTTGTTGTAAATCAGGTTATTTACCGGAACGGTAATAACCTGTACGACAACAACGGCAATACCCAGACCCAAGGCTGCATCAACTTTCTTGGACACTGCCAGGAAAGTACACATGCCCAGGAAGAAGGCCAATGCCATGTTTTCTACGAAAATCGCCTTAACTAAAAGGCTAACGTAATACTCAAACATTACACTGCCTCCTTAACTTGAGTGTTTGGAGCGATCTTGAACTCAGCAGATTCATTCTGAGACGGCTGCCAGGTACGGATCAGCCAGATGAAACCGGCAATGATAAAGAACGCTGAAGGTGGTAACAGCATCATGCCGTTCGGCAGATACCAACCGCCGTCGTTGATTTTCTCCAGGATCTGGATGCCGAACAGGCTACCGGAACCGAACAGCTCACGAATGAAACCAACGAACAGCAGAACCACGGTGTAGCCCAGACCGTTACCGATACCATCGATAAAGCTCATCACTGGACCGTTCTTCATGGCGTAAGCTTCCGCACGACCCATTACGATACAGTTAGTGATAATCAGACCTACGAATACCGACAGCTGCTTACTGGTTTCATAAGCGTATGCTTTCAGCATCTGGTCAACAACGATTACCAGAGAAGCAATAATGGTCATCTGTACGATAATACGGATGCTGCTTGGGATCTGGTTGCGGATCAGCGAGATAAACATGCTTGAGAAAGCTGTTACCAGACACACCGCAATACCCATCACGATAGCAACAGAAAGACTGCTGGTTACTGCCAGTGCCGAACAAATACCCAGAATCTGCAGAGCGATTGGGTTGTTGGCAAAGATTGGAGAGACAATAACGCTCTTTGGAGTATCAGCCATTTTTATACTCCTTCCTTACGAAGTTTGCTTAAGTAAGGGCCGAAACCCTCTTCGCCAACCCAGTACTGAACCAGATTAGTCACACCACGGCTGGTCAGAGTTGCACCGGAAAGACCGTCAACTTTGTGCTCAGCATTAGGTGTCGAAGCATCAACAGACCCCTTGATCAGCTCAATAACAGGTTCAGCAGAACCTTCGTTATACAGTTTTTTGCCGTTCCAAAGAGCTTTCCACTTAGGGTTATCAACTTCACCACCCAGTCCCGGAGTTTCCGCATGCTGGTAAAAGCCGAGACCAATTACGGTGTTAGCATCTGCTTCCAGAGCCAGGAAGCCGTGCAGAGTCGACCACAGACCATAACCACGAACCGGCAGAATGATGCGATCCAACTCGCCTTCCTTCTCTACCAGATAAACCGTGGCATACTTCTCACGACGCTTGATACCTGCAACGTCTTCACTGTTAGACAGCGCTTTAGACATTTCAGGATCTTTAGCCGCACGAAGCTGATCATAAGTTTCAGCGTTGACTGCATCGGTATATTCACCGGTATTCAGGTTCACCACACGGGGGGTAATCTGAGCATACAGTTCGTCAATAGACTTACCTGGCTCCATCAGACCGGCAGCTGCCAGAATGTTGGATTTACGGTCCAGGGCTTTGTTTTCCTGCTGTTGTGCTTTAAACACTACCGCTGCGCCGGAAACAATCACGGAGCAGACGATACACAGCAGTAACGCTACGGTAAGCGTTTTCTTGATGGAATCGTTGCTACTAGACATTGCGCATCATTCTCCGTTTGATATTGGCCTGAACCACAAAGTGGTCGATAAACGGTGCAAACAGGTTCGCAAACAGAATCGCCAGCATAATACCCTCAGGGAATGCCGGGTTGACCACACGGATCATCACTGTCATTACACCGATCAGAATACCGAACCAGATCTTACCTGTATTGGTCATAGAGGCAGATACAGGGTCAGTCGCCATGAAGAACATACCAAAGGCCAGACCACCCAGAGTCAGGTGCCAGTACCATGGCAATGCGAACATAGGGTTTGTATCAGAACCTACCGCGTTCAGCAGAGAGCTCAGCGCGAACATACCAATGAACACACCCAGCACGATACGCCATGACGCAATCTTAGTAGCCAGAAGAATGGCACCACCGATCATAATCGCCAGCGTCGAGGTTTCACCCATGGAGCCCGGCATAACACCCAGGAAGGAATCCCACCAGGTCATGCTGTTGACCAGACCATCAACACCTTCAGCCGCAGCAACACCCAGTGCAGTTGCACCTGTGTAACCGTCTACTGCAGTCCATACCGCATCACCGGAGATCTGTGCAGGGTACGCGAAGTACAGGAACGCACGACCCGCCAGAGCAGGGTTAAGGAAGTTCTTACCCGTACCACCAAAGATCTCTTTAGCAACAACCACACCGAAGGTAATACCCAGTGCAACCTGCCACAGAGGAATGGTAGGAGGAAGCGTCAGCGCGAACAGGATAGACGTTACGAAGAAACCTTCGTTCACCTCATGACCACGCTTCATCGCGAACAACACTTCCCAGAAGCCACCGACAACAAAGGTCACGGCATAAACCGGCAGAAAGTACATCGCACCGTGGATCATGTTATCCCACAGACTTGCAGCATCGTAACCCGCCAGCAGACTGATCAGAGCACCACGCCAGCCTTCAGCCGCCGCAATACCTTCTGCAGCCATCGCCATATTAGCGTGGTAACCCACATTCCACATACCAAAGAACATCGCCGGGAATGTACACATCCAAACGGTGATCATCATACGCTTCAGGTCAACACCATCACGTACGTGGGCTGTGGTTTTGGTAGTGGAACCCGGAGAATAGAAAATGGTATCAACCGCTTCGTAAAGCGCATACCAGTTTTCATACTTACCACCTTTGTGGAAGTGAGGTTCCATATTATCAAGGATTTTACGCAGACCCATTATGCCCCCTCCTTCTCAATCGTGGTCAGATTGTTGCGCAGGATAGGACCATACTCATACTTGCCAGGGCACACGTAAGTACACAGAGCAAGATCTTCTTCGTCCAGTTCCAGACAACCCAACTGCATCGCAGTTTCAATATCGCTAACGATCAGTGCACGCAGCAACTGAGTCGGCAGGATATCCAGAGGCATAACACGTTCGTAAGAACCCACAGGAACCATCGCACGCTCACTACCGTTAGTATTGGTAGATGGTGAGTAGTTCTTCAGGCCAAACAGCTTAGAGATGTAAATATTCAGCATAGAGTGCTTATTAGCACCCGGAGACAGCCACCCCATAAAGTCACGTTCTGTGCCTTCTTTCAGGGCGCTTACTTGCGTGTGGTAGCGTCCTAGGAAGGAGAAAGGACCTTTAGCCGTCGTACCACCGAATACAGAACCTGAGATAAGACGAACGGCGTCACGGTCTGCAATATCGCTACTGCAGACATCTTCCAAAGATGCACCCAGACGGGTTTTAACCAGACGCGGATTCTTAATTTCAGGACCGCCCAGAGCGATAACACGGGAAACGTTCAGTTCACCGGTCAGGAAGAGCTGGCCGAAAGCCACAACATCCTGATAACCGATTGTCCAAACGGTTTTCTCAGAGCTAACAGGATCCAGATGGTGAATGTGAGTGCCTGCTAAACCCGCAGGATGCGGACCCGCAAACTCTTCAACCACAACCTGACCACCCGCCTGAGCAGGAATGGAAGCGCCAGCTGCCTTACAAACGAAAATTTTTCCGTCTGTCAGACGTGCCAGAATCTCAAGGCCAGCCTGGAAGTCATCTTCCTGACCTTTCAGTACCGCGGCAGGATCAGCTGCCAGAGGGTTGGTATCAATTGCAGTAACAAAGATGGAGTTAGGAGTGCTGTCCAAAGCCGGAACACGGCTGAAAGGACGGGTGCGCAGTGCTGTCCACAAACCGGAATCAACCAGTTGCTCCTGAACCTTTGATCGCTCCAGAGAAGACAGATCAGCCTGACCGAATTTGGCAAACTGAACTTTTTCTTCCTGATCCGCCACTTTGATAACCACAGACTGAAGTATACGGCGCTCACCACGGTTGACGGCAACAATCTCACCGGCAGCAGGAGCGGTATATTTCACACCCGGGGTCTTTTTATCACTGAAGAGCTCTTGACCCAGCTTAACCTGATCGCCGACCTTCACTGCCATTGTAGGCTTCATACCCACATAGTCAGTGCCAATCACAGCGACCGTACGCGCCAAAGCAGCATCTTCGATGCTTTGCTTAGGTGCGCCGGCTATAGGCAGATCAAGGCCACGTTTGATTTTTATCATACGTCTCGCCCAATCACTTAGTTATTTTTTAAAGGTAAAGCTTAGATAACCCCATGCAGAATGCTTCGATATGCTTAGAAACAGCCCGCATCAGGTCGATAATTCTTATGGCCAGCCTTGCTGTTTTTACGACCACGGGTCTGCCCACCCGGATCGCTCCCAAAATCGGACACATTATAAAGACCTGCCAACGCCTTTACCACTCGACCTGCGACATTTTGCCACAACAGAGGGCACGACTAAGGTACTGTTTCTGAATAATTTCGGTCATTTGGGCGGCAACGTCTGAAAATATCTGCCAATTACCAAATTAGAATTGGGAAAAATGTTTAATTTTCTTTTAGTTATGCATAAAAAAGCCCGCTCATTGAGCGGGCTTTTAAACAATTCCGGTATTTACACCGAAAAAGCAGACATCAGAAATTAACGCGCAGGGAAATGTTGGAAGTGCACGTTAGAGATCTGCTGCAGAATACGTACAACCTGGCAGCTGTAACCGAATTCGTTATCGTACCAAACGTACAGAACAGCCTGCTTACCATTTACGATAGTGGCTTCACCATCAACGATACCGGCATGACGGTTACCCACGAAGTCCGAAGAAACGACTTCCGGAGACTGAACGAAGTCGATCTGCTTCTGCAGGCCAGAGTGCAGAGAGGCATCACGCAGGTAGTCGTTTACTTCTTCGACAGTCGTGCCGTTCTTCAGCGTCAGGTTCAGAATCGCCATAGAAACATTTGGCGTAGGAACACGAATCGCGTTGCCAGTCAGCTTACCTTTCAGAGAAGGCAATGCTTTAGCCGCAGCAGAAGCCGCACCCGTCTCAGTGATAACCATGTTCAGCGGTGCTGCACGACCACGACGAGAAGCTTTATGGAAGTTATCGATCAGGTTCTGATCGTTAGTAAACGCGTGAACCGTCTCAACGTGACCGTGCTCGATACCGTACTTGTCTTCGATCGCTTTCAGTACCGGAACAATCGCGTTAGTGGTACAGGAAGCCGCAGACAGAATCTTATCGCCTTCCTCGATCACATCACTGTTGATACCGTGAACAATGTTTTTGATGTCACCCTTACCAGGAGCTGTCAGCAGAACGCGGGACGCGCCTTTGCAGTTCAGGTGCTGACCCAGACCGGTCTCATCACGCCACATACCCGTGTTATCAACCACGATAGCGTCGTTGATACCGTAAGCAGTGTAATCCACTTCAGCAGGAGAGTTCGCGTAGATAAACTGGACGTAATTACCATTGATGATCAGCGCTTTAGCTTCTTCATCAACTGTGATGGTGCCCTGGAAAGAGCCGTGAACAGAGTCACGACGCAGCAGACTTGCACGCTTCTGCAGATCGCCTTCTTTACCGCCACGAACAACGATAGCGCGCAGACGCAGCTTATTACCGCCACCCGCTTTCTCAACCAGAATACGAGCCAGCAGACGACCGATACGGCCGAAACCATACAAAACAACGTCTTTATAGCCCGCATCACCGTTTGCTTCGTACTTATCTACTGCCGAGTCCAGCTCTTTACGCAGAAAGGCTTCCAGATCAGAGCCACCCTCGTTTTTGAACTTAACTGCCAGCTTACCGATATCAACGTGAGCAGGGCCCATGTTCATGCCAGCCATCGTTTCCAGAATCGGGTACGTGTCACGAACAGACAGCTCAGTACCTTCAACCTGGCGAACAAAACGGTGGTCTTTCAGGATGCGGATAACTGACTGGTTGACCATTGCACGGCCATACAGTGAAGTCACTACATTGTTTTTACGATACAGCTGACCAATCAGCGGGATCATAGCTTCTGCCAGAGCTTCACGCTCCTGCCAATCCTGGAAACAGTTATCTAACATCTCTTGACTCACGGGCGGCCTCACTTAAATCAAAAAAATCTCAACCGAAAATGCGGGCGTATTATGAAAGCAGATCGCCCAAAGGGCAAATTTAAACACTAATTTTACGGCCAAAGTCTATTCAAAAGCTGCATTAAGCTCTCCTAGGAAGAATCCTCAGAAGCCATAGTATGAATAATCATCAACATACCTCCTTATCATCAGGCCAATTACTCATATGAGTTGATCGGCTAAATCCGTTACACCTCCCCTTTACATTCACCGACACCGCCTTAGACTTAACTTCTTCTTTCCTATATGACATCTATCGACAGCCACGGAAAAGACGCCATGCAACTGCAGTTAAAGTCCCAGATGGTTCCTGTAAAACCCGGTGATACCCGCCACTGGGGCAATCTGCCGGGACACGCCCGAGCACTGGTTATCAGCGAGCTGGCCCAACAGCAGGAGCGCCTGCTGTTTGTGGTTACCAAAAGTCAGAGCGATGCCGAGCAGTTAGCAGAACTGCTGCAGTTCTTTCTACCGGATGACCTTCCGGTATTGCGCATGCCGGACTGGGAAACCCTGCCCTATGATGCCTTTTCACCCCATCAGGATATTATCTCTGAGCGACTTAAGGTGCTGTTCCAGCTGCCACAGCTGAAAAAAGGTGTTCTGGTCGCGCCCGCCTCAACGCTAATGCAGCGTCTGGCTCCGGAACGTTATATCAGTGGCTCCACTTTTCTGCTGGAAACCGGTCAGCGTTTTGATGCACAGGCGATGAGCCGCCAGCTGGAACAGGCGGGTTACCACTGTGTGGATAATGTCTACAGCCATGGGGAATACGCGATCCGCGGAGCCCTGATGGACATTTTCCCCATGGGCAGCGATGAACCGATCCGTATCGACCTGTTTGATGATGAGATCGATACCCTGCGCACCTTTGACCCGGAAACTCAACGCTCGCAGGAAAAAACTGATCAGATCCGTATTCTGCCCGCTCAGGAATACCCGCTCGACAACAGCGGCAAAACCCAGTTTAAAATCGCTTTCCAGGAAGCCTTTGATATCGACTTCCGCCAGTGCCCTCTGTATCAGGATGTCAGCAAAGGCATCCCATCACCGGGGCTTGAGTACTACCTGCCGCTGTTCTTTGAACAGACTGCTGACCTGTTCAGCTACCTGCCGGAAAATACTCTGCTGGTCAGCCACAGCGACACAGAAGAAGCCGCTGAACATTTCTGGGCGGAGGTGGAGCGCCGTTACGAAGACCGCCGTTACGATATTCAGCGCCCGATTCTGCCACCTGCTCAGTTATTTCTGCCGGTTAACCAGTTGTTCAGCCGTCTGAAAAGCTACGCCCGCGTTCAACTGCACACTGCTGCTGTCGAAGAGAAAGCCGGTCGTATTAACCTGCCGTTCTCAGAACCGGCACAGCTGCCGATCGATGCCAAAAGCAACACACCACTCAAACTGCTGCAGGATCACCTGAAGAGCACCGATAAGCAGGTGCTGTTCTGCGCTGAATCCGCCGGACGCCGCGAAGCCCTGCTGGAACTGCTGGCCCGCATCGACCTGCGCCCAACCGGTTTTGACAACTGGCAGAGCTTCAGTAGCGCACCTGAATCGGAAACCAAACTGGGCATTACCGTTGCCCCACTGCTGGAAGGCATCACCTGCGAACAACCGGGTTTTGAGCTGATCAGCGAAAGCCAGCTCTTTGGTCAGCGGGTATTTCAGAGTCGCCGACGCCAGAAAGCCACCGATATCGGCGAATACACGGTACGTAGCCTGACTGAACTGCAGGAAGGCGCGCCTGTGGTGCATATCGATCATGGTGTCGGCCGTTATCTGGGGCTACAGGTGCTGGAGATCGACCAACAGAAAGCGGAGTTTCTGACGCTGGAGTACGCTGATGGTGCCAAACTCTATGTACCGGTCAGCTCCCTGCATCTGATCTCCCGCTACTCCGGAGCCGGTGATGATCACGCGCCGTTGCATAAACTCGGCACCGAGCAGTGGGAAAAAGCCAAACGCAAAACTGCAGAGAAAATCCGGGATACCGCCGCTGAACTGCTGGATATTTACGCTCGTCGCGCTGCCCGTAAAGGCTTCAGCCATAACAATCCGGATCAGTCCTACGAAGCCTTTGCCGCAGGTTTCCCGTTTGAGGAAACACCGGATCAGATGATGGCGATCAACGCCGTGATTCAGGATATGATCTCGCCACAACCGATGGATCGCGTGGTCTGCGGTGATGTCGGCTTTGGTAAAACCGAAGTCGCCATGCGCGCCACCTTTATGGCGGTGATGAGCGGCAAACAGGTAGCGATTCTGGTGCCAACCACCCTGCTCGCTCAGCAGCATTTTGAAAACTTCCGCGACCGCTTTGCCGACTGGCCGGTACAGGTGGAAGTGCTGTCACGCTTTAAGTCCGCCAAAGAACAGAAAGCGGTGCTGGAAAATATGGGTAACGGTAAAACAGATATCGTGATTGGTACCCATAAACTGCTACAGAAAGATACCAACTTCAACGATCTTGGCCTGCTGATTATCGATGAAGAACACCGCTTTGGTGTGGGCCAGAAAGAGAAGCTGAAATCCCTGCGTTCTGAGATCGATATTCTCACCATGACCGCCACACCGATTCCACGCACCCTGAATATGGCGATGTCCGGCATCCGTGACCTGTCGATTATCGCCACACCGCCGGCCAAGCGTCTGTCGGTAAAAACCTTTGTCCGCAAATACGACAAGCCAACCATTAAAGAAGCGATTCTGCGTGAAATCCTCCGTGGCGGTCAGCTCTACTTCCTGCACAATGATCTGAAAACCATCGAAAATGCCGCCGAGACCATTCGCGAGCTGGTGCCGGAAGCCCGCGTTGGTGTCGCTCACGGTCAGATGCCGGAGCGCCAGCTGGAACAGCTGATGTCCGACTTCTACCACAAGCGCTTTAACGTACTGGTCTGCTCCACCATTATTGAAACCGGTATCGATATCCCAAGTGCCAATACCATTATTATCGAGCGTGCCGACAAGTTTGGTCTGGCTCAGCTGCATCAGCTGCGGGGCCGCGTGGGCCGCTCCCACCATCAGGCCTACGCCTACCTTCTGACACCGGAAGGCAAAAAACTGAGCAAAGATGCCGAAAAACGTCTGGACGCTATCGCCATGGCAGATGATCTTGGCGCAGGCTTTACCCTGGCAACTCACGATATGGAGATCCGGGGTGCCGGTGAACTACTTGGTGAAGGCCAGAGCGGTCAGATGGAACAGGTGGGGTACAGCCTCTATATGGAGATGCTGGATAAAGCCGTTAAAGCGATTAAACAGGGTAAAACACCGGATCTGGACAAACCGTTGAATCAGGGGGCTGAGGTTAACCTGCGTATTCCGGCGCTGATTCCGGATGACTACCTGCCGGATGTACACAGCCGCCTGGTGATGTACAAACGTATCGCCAACGCCCGGGATAACAACGAACTGAAAGAGCTGCAGGTAGAGATGATCGACCGCTTTGGCCTGCTGCCGGAGCAGGTAAAAAACCTGTTTAACCAGACCCGCCTGAAACTGCGCGCGGAAGCGATTGGTATCAGTCGAATCGACTGCGGTCCCGAAAATGGTAGCCTGGAGTTCAGTGCCGAAACTCAGGTAGAACCACTTGCCATCGTTAAGATGGTACAATCTGCGCCAAACCGGTATCGTCTTGAAGGCGCAAATAAATTACGCTTCACCGACCTGATGAACCAGCCGGAACGCCGGTTCTCGGTGATCGAAACCTTGCTGTCCAAACTGTCGCCGGATAAGGCAGCCTGAAACAGATGAGAAATATGAATCCAATGATTTGCAGTCAGAAAACTCAAGCGAATATTCTGAAGTCTGCCCAGCGACAACTGGGAAGCGGTTTGCAGCGCCAAAGCCGACGTCTAATGGCGAACACTTTGTTACTTTTGTCCGGCCTGACCCTGACTGGCCTGAGCACTCCCGCATTTTCTGAAGGAAAAGTCGAGGCCCGTCATTACACGGTAGAGATGATCATCTTCAGCTACGAAGAACCGGATAATACTCTGTCTGAAAAATGGCCGGAAAACATTCAGGTTGAGCTGCCGAACGCCTACCTGAAACTGTACCGCCCATCCGATGTAACCTCTGAGCTCCTAGCAAAAAAGAAACAGGAAGTTCAGACCCGGGTACAAACCAAAGAAAATGGTGAAACAGAACTGATCGAAATACCTGTCGGCGTCGTACCTTTAAGCAATCAGCAAAGAGCCGACCTGGCCAACAACCGGTTACCGGATCTGTTCTACATGCCTGAAAAGAAAATGCAGCTAATCTCACAACGCAATCGGCTGGAGCGTCGTGATAAATTCCGCATCATGTTTCATGAAGCCTGGAACATGCCAATCTATGATAAAAAACACAGCACACCTATCATGATTCGCGGCGGCGAACGCTACGACAACCTGTTTGAACTGGAAGGCAGTATTAACCTGTCTGTGGCCCGCTATCTTCACCTTGATACCAACCTCTTCCTGAGAGAGTTTGAAGCAAGCCAAAGTAGTGACCAGTCCAATGTGCCTGGTTTCAGTGAATTACTGGGCAACAAAAACAGCTCATCAACAGGCATACTGCCAAGCAGTAATGTGACTCCAAACCCATCACTGGCTTTGCTGGGATTCCGCCAATATCGGGTAGAGACTGTTATACCTCTGCAGCAATCCCGAAGAATGCGAAGTGGCGATCTGCACTATATTGATCATCCGCGCTACGGCATTCTGATTCAGCTAACACCTTACGATGCGGCTAAAGAACCTATCGCTCTCCGCTGACCCAAACCTGAACCTTTCAAATATACCATCTTAAAAGTATTCAGCCCGTGACCACTAAAGCGGCACGGGCTGAATGATTTCACCACGGCAACGTCAAACACGAAATGTCGAGACGACCTGCTGCAACTGCCTGGCCTGCTGAGAAATCTCTTCGCTGGCTTCAGAATTACGCTTAACAGCTTCTGAGCTATCTTCTGTAATATCACGAATGATCACGATATTTTGCCCGACCTCATTGGCAACGCTACTCTGCTCCTCAATGGCGGCTGCAACCTGAGTTGCCCTGTCGGAAATGTCCGTTACATCACGGGTAATCGACATCAGCACCTGTTCAACCTGAGACGCCTGATCCCGGCTCTCCTGCCCCTGAGCGCGACTGTCATGAATCAATGTAACAATATCGGCTGTTTTGGTTTGCAGTGACGTAATAATTTCCGCAATTTCCTGCGTCGCATCCTGAGTACGGCCAGCAAGAGCACGCACCTCATCTGCCACTACAGCAAAGCCGCGCCCCTGTTCACCGGCGCGGGCCGCTTCAATCGCAGCATTCAACGCCAGCAGATTGGTTTGCTCTGCAATATCCTGAATCACCCCGAGCACCTGACCAATAGTCTGACTTTGCTCAGACAACTCCGCCACAGAGTTAACAGAGCCCTCCAGCTGATCAGAAAGATTGTGGATCATCTGAATCGCCTGTTGAACCTGTCGCTGACCATCCTCAGCATCATGATGCGTGTTGCGGGCATTATCAGCCATCAGTTCGGTATTACGGGCGATCTCCTCCACCGTACTAACCATCTGAGTTACTGCTGTTGCCACAAGATCTGTTTCGCTCCGCTGACGTTCAATATCAGACGCAGTACGTGCTGAGCTGGATGAAAGCATACCCGTTGTATGATTCATCGCATCTACCGACTCATTAACCTGAGAGATAACTTGCTGAAAACCTTTCAGCATCTCGTTGAGCGAGTTGGCCATCTGGGCCACCTCATCGTTACCGGACAGACTAACCCGCAAATTCAGATCATGAGTCTCATGAATATTATGGATATCCTGCTGAATACGGTTAATTGGCCGAAAGATAGAACGGCCAATCAGGTAGGTTGAAAGCGCCGTAATACCCAGTACGAGAAGAAAAACAGTAATTGCCAGAATACGGGCGCGACTGATACTGGCGGCCAATTGGTCGCTGACCTTACCAACGGTAGAAGTCAGCAAAGATTCTGTACTTTGTATCCTCTCACGCATCTCCAGGCGTAGGCCTGAATCGCTATCCAATCCCAGCAACTGACGCCCGGCGACATATGCCGTAAATTTAGTCTGATAAGTATCCGCATAGGTAATGACGGTCTGATCAACGCCCAGCTGAGCCAGCTGCTGCTTAAGTAGCTTTATTAACTGGCTGAATTTTTCCGGGTATTTCATATCGCCACGCAGAATAAAATCTTTCTCAGCACGACGCAGCTGCAACATAGTGACCATAACAACATCAGCAGAAAGCGCTTTCAGTTCTGTTTCAATATTATGTACAGCCTCACGCAGCTCTCCCTGAAGGCCGGATTCATGATCCAGCCCCACTTTTTCTGTTGCTTTAACAACAGCGTGAAAGCTGGCCTGATATTCAGCAAAGGTCGTGTGCAGCTGATCCAGCTCAGGCAATTTAAGATCATAATCCTGAGCAATCGTTTTCAGCTCGTCCAGAATTTCTTCGGTATGACGAATACTGCCATCGAAGCGGGAAACATATTTAAGATCGTTACGTGCCATAAAGTCTTTTTCGTAACGACGCATGCTGAGCATGTCAGCTTCAAGACCAAGGGCCAGCTCCTGACCGCGCCCCAGTTTCTCGACATTTGTAAGCGCCCAATAAAAAAGACCAAACATTACCAACATTGCGCTGATGACGATGGCCGCATTAATTGAGAGCTTGTGCTTAATCTGCATATAAAGGAATCCTGTTAACCTGATGGCTTTTTGCCGTCGATAAAAGGGAACACCCCTGAGATTCCTTTCAGTGTCGCTACCGTATCCCTAAGATTCCTTTCGGTGTAACTATCGCCTCCCAGCTCTGGTTCGGGTAATCCCAAAAACGTTTCTTATTCCGAGTCTAGCCCGAAAAATCAATCAGACCAGCTCGGAATACGATTTAACAAATAACGGCCTTATACTCTGAAGCGCCCCATATGTCCGGAAACCGCCTGAACAGAACGCTCAAGATCATGACTGGCACCCCGGGTTCCTTCTGCCAATTCAGATAAACGATCTGATTGCTCATTAATATCATGCACAGTGTCATTAATATGATTGGCAACGACGGATTGCTCTTCTGTAGCAGTAGCAATCTGGGCCGACATGCTGTTAATCGTATTGATACCCGACATAATTCCGGACAGAGCATCACTGGCAATGCGAGCACTCTCAACCGTAGCGGTTACCTGCTCACTGGCCCCCTTCATCGCTTTAACGGAACCTGCAACACCTTGCTGAAGCCGCTCAATCATCTCCTGAATATCCTGAGTCGATTGCTGCGTTCGGGAAGCTAAAGTACGAACTTCATCAGCAACAACAGCAAAACCACGGCCAGCCTCTCCAGCGCGGGCAGCTTCAATTGCCGCATTCAGCGCCAACAGGTTGGTTTGTTCAGCAATGCCGCCGATAACATCCAAGACAGAAACAATATTATTACTTTCAGTTTCCAGTTGAGAAATCAGGTTAACGGCCTGCTCAATCTCTTTAGAAAGACTGTCCACCTGGGAAGAAGACTCACGAATCGCCCGACCGGAAATCTGCACATCATGATTGGCCTGATCAGATTCAGTCGACGTATTCTGCGCGTTAGCAGCAATCTCCTGAATCGCTTGCTGCATCTGATGGACGGCAGTTAGCACCTGTTCGACAGAACTGCTCTGCTGACTTGCCCGCTGACCAGTTTGCTCAGCACTATTGAGTAAACCTTTTACCCCCTGACCCATCTCCCGGATATGATCCTGCGCTTCAGCAATCATGGTCTGCAGAAATTCCAGCAAACGGTTCACTTGCTTAGCAAGACGAGCGGTTTCATTGGATCCTTCGGCGGGAAGGCGCTGAGTAAGATCACCACCACCATCAGCCAGAGCTGCAATCAGTTTTTCCAGATGCGTCAAAGGACGAGTGATCATTCTGGGCACTAAAATAATTGCCGCAAGAACAATACACATTGTCAGCACAAGAACAATCATAGCACTGCTCAGTTCATTACTGGAAACCTGCCGGATCTCATCGCTTAACGCATTAGCCGTGGTATCCACCTGCTCACCAAGGGCGTCATATTGATCCCGCAGCTCTGAGAATGCAGTGCCCTCAATGCCGGACATCAGATCAAATGCAGCCTGAATGTTGCCAGCATCAGCAACAGACATCACTTTTCCAGCCTCTTCCTGCCATCGCTGCAGTGCACGGCGAAAAGCATCCTCACTTTTCAGGGGCACACCGGCGTCACCGGCAAGAGCGCGAGCCCGCATCATACGATCAACAGCCTGCTGCACATTCTCATCAAAGTCAGCCTTAGCACCCTCTACCGGCTTATTCTGACTGTGCAGAGAGACATAATCCCGCAGAGCAACAGCAGCCTGATAAAGATCCCGGTCTGCATTCAGGATAGAACTTGTAGCTGGTGTTAATTTGGCTGCCATCTTTTCGGAGCGTTCACTGACTTGCCGGATGCCTTGCATCCCCATATAACCCTCGAAAAGCACCAACATGAGCAAAACAAGGATCGGCAGTGTAACCTGCCATCTGAGACTTAATTTGCTATATGACCCGATCATTCTTTGTCTCCGTACTCAACTAAAAATATAAATAGTCGGGTCAAACCCGCTATGAACGTCCTGTATGAGGCAAAGACCCTGTTCATTGTTAGAATAGGATCAAAGCCGCTTTTTATAAAAATCTTTTCTTAAGTACAACAAAAAAACCCTCTTTTAAAAAGAGGGTTTTTATTTTATTGCTAATAAATCAGATTGAATCAGTCTACCGAAGCAGCGTCCTCTTCGACATGAATCGCCTCTTCGTCTTTAACAGCGTTTTTGGTGCGGTGCTCAATCAGGAAGTACAGAACCAAACCAACACCCAGGCCCCATGCTGCACCATGTACAGACAGAACCACCCCCATAATACCGGCAACACCCATAGAGGTAGCGCTTTCGATCTGCTCAACGGCTACAGCGATACACAGGTAGCCCGTAATGATCAGGGTGATCGACAGCGCAATCGGCAGAACCGGCTTGAACAGCGTGATCAGCGGCAGAACAAACAGAGCGATAAAACCAACAATCCAGAATACGCCAGCACCGGAATAGATCGTATCCATTGCGCTGCGGCCATAACGGTAACGCTCAGCAATCGTTGCCATCGCACCGGTAAACAGAGGACCTGCCAGACCAGGGTAAGGCGCAAGGAAAGAGTGCATCAGGTTACGGATGCCGGTCACCAGGTGAACACGGTCAACGTCGACTTCGATCTTCTCATCCGGACGCAGGTGGTCCACACGACTCAGCAGACTCTGACCAACGATGATATCACCAAATGCGATGATGTACGCAATGATCGCTGTCGGGATCGCTGCAATAAACAGATCAATACCCGGCATACCAATGGTGAACGGCAGGTAATCCCAGATCGCAGCAAAGTTAGGAGCAGAAATCCCCATCTCGACTTCAGGCAGTTTGTATTCACCAACGCCCCAACCGATCGCCATGGCAATCAGCATACCCGGAACCATGCCGTAACCTGCGATGGTTTTTGCCCAACGGTGTTTCTCAACCCAACCACGGAAAGACAGAGAGAACAGAACGTAGGCCGTAATCAGACCACCAATACCCAGAGAGATCGGGGTATTGTGCAGGCGACCGCCTTCAACGATCTCACCACTGATCGCCGCGATACCGGCCCCCAGTAGAATACCGGCCTTAATCGAATCAGGAATGGAGTTAACCAGCTTGGAGCCCAGACGGGTCACGCCCATAAAGAGGAATACCGCTGTTACCACTAATTGCAGAGCAACCAGTGCTTTGATCGCATCAGGACCTGGTTCAAAACCTCCGATAAACAGAAGTACAACAGGAATGGCTGGCGTAATCCAACCGGGAACAAATGGCACCCCCAACAGGTTAGGCAGCATAAAGCCGATACCACAGATCACCACATAAGCTAGCGCCACATCGTAAGGCAGCCCCAGGTATTTCTGCAGGAGAGGAATCATAGCCATGCCCACAACGAACATCACCATGCCCTGAACAGTCTCAGCCAACTCCCAACGGTAGTGGATAAAAGGCAGACGAATTTTGAAAGGGCCCGCAGCCCAATACGGATGTTCTTCTCCGTGATTACGTTTTAATAGCACAGTTACACCTGTTAAATTTTCAATTTATTTTTTTGGTTTACAGCCCCGTGCCTTTGCTGATTTGTCGTTATGGTTATTCAGAGCTTAGCGGCACAGTGAGTGCTTTTTACTTGCTTTTCGCACGCGCAACATATTAGACCTTGGTCAGAGAAAAACGTGACTTTTAAGTCATATTTCACCAATAAAAATCAATGACTTAGAAGTCACGAACCAACCTACCAACCGGAAGTCCAGTACCGGCATAGCTCCCGCCGTTTTCAATCAATCGTTTGATTCATCATCAGGCCGTACTTATTAAGAAAAGCGCTATACGACTAAAAGATTAGATAAAGCTTTACTGTACTAAGACTCTGTCCTTTCGTTTCAGGCCGGTGTTATGCTTATGTCACAGATTGCTATTAACATCTTATGAAACAGCACGTTAGCAACATTCGTTGCCGAAAGTAGAGAAGACAACAAACCAAGAGGCCACTATGCAAACCTTTAGTCAGCGCGCAGACCAACTTGCCGAAGTTCTGAAACAGATGGAGATGCAGGCTGAAGAATCACAACTGTTTGCATTGGGTTACATCATTCCTCAGCTGACGCTTGTTGCAGAATACGTCGAACCTGAGGATGACTTTGACACCTGCTTTACCCGTTGGCTGCATCAGGTATTTGCCGATGACGGAATGAACAGCGAAGACCAGCAGGAAATTATGCAACTCTGGCAACAGGCCCTGAATAAAGCCTGTTAGAAATAAGCTCAACAGACCTGTTAAAGAAGTGAAACTAAACGCCATCGGCTTGAACCAAATTGGCCGTTACCGTTGAGAAACCTAGCTTCAGGGCTGATCAGACGTTGCAGGGACAGGAGATAAACTATGACATCCAATAAAAGCACTCAGGGCATCGATACCCGAATCTCTCCGGAAGGAAGTCTGGAAGTTCTTTCTCAGACGGAAGTAAACCGTCTGAAATGCACCTCTGAAAATGGCCAGTATGACCTGCTTCGCGGCTGCGCACTTGCTGTGCTCAACTGCGGCAGCCATACCGATGACAGTAAGGCGATACTGGAGCAGAACAAAGCCTTTGATATTGAAGTACTGCAGCAGGATCGTGGCATCAAAATCCATCTGACCCAAGCTCCCGCATCAGCCTTTGTCGATGGTGAGATGATCCGCGGCATCCGCGAACACCTTTCCTCCGTATTGCGTGACATCGTTTATGTCAGCAGCGAGGTTCAGCACAACAGCCGCTTTGATCTGAACGATTCTGAAGGCATCACCAATGCCATCTTTCATATTCTGCGTAACGCAGGAACGCTGAAAGCCAATCATACTCCGGATATGGTAGTTTGCTGGGGCGGTCACTCCATTAGTCGTGAAGAGTATCGCTATACCAAGGATGTGGGCCATGAACTGGGCCTGAGAGGCCTGAACGTCTGTACCGGCTGTGGTCCCGGTGCCATGAAGGGCCCCATGAAAGGAGCTAACCTGGCTCATGCCAAACAGCGAATTCTTAATGGTCGTTATTTGGGCATCTCAGAGCCGGGCATTATCGCCGCAGAATCACCAAATCCGATCGTTAACGAACTGGTGATCATGCCGGACATTGAAAAGCGCCTGGAAGCCTTTGTGCGGGTAGGTCACGCCATTATCGTATTCCCCGGCGGTGCCGGTACCGCTGAAGAGATTCTGTATCTGTTAGGGGTTCTGCTGAATCCACAAAATGATGATATCCCCTTCCCCGTCATCTTCACTGGTCCGGAAAGCAGCCGGGATTACTGGCAACAGATCAATCAGTTTATTGGTCTGACGCTGGGTTATCAGGCCCAGCAACGCTATAAGATCATTATTGATGACCCCGCTCGTGTTGCCCGTGAGATTTCTCACGGTATTTCTGAAGTGGAAAAATCACGCCGCATCAGCAGTGATGCTTTTTACTTCAATTGGCGCCTTAAGATCAGCCCGGAGTTTCAGCAGCCTTTTGAGCCAACCCATGAAAACATGGCCGCTCTGAACATTCGTCTGGATCAGCCAACACACCTGCTGGCAGCTAACCTGCGCCGCGCCTTTTCTGGTATTGTGGCCGGTAATGTAAAAGCTCAGGGTATTACCGCCATTGAGCAATTTGGTCCCTTCCAGATCAATGGTGACGAAGAAATCATGGCTCCCCTTGACGCACTGTTACAATCTTTTGTGCAACAACAACGCATGAAACTCCCTGGAACAGAGTATAATCCCTGCTATGAGATTGCTAAGGACAGTGCATAACACGCATGTAGTTTCTGCCTGTTGCGATAAAAAAGGGATGAAGGATAAGGAACGAGATACAGCTGCGGCAAGGTCACAGCTGTATTGATGTCTGAGGTTTTCAATGCAAAACATGAGAAAGCTGAAGGAAGATGCCCTTCGGCGAAAGCACGAGTTCGAAGAAAACAAACGTAACGAAGAACTCCAGAAACAGAGAAAGATGACTGGCGGTCGCCCACGTCCGCGCCCTGACAGACGCGGGTCATCTGCTCAGGCCCGTAGTAGCCGGGGTAGCACCAGCCAGCAGCGCCGGAACGTTCCGGCGGCGCGCCCTCAGATGAGAAAGAAAGCCAAGAGAACTCCGGCACGCTGGGTTATTGATACCCTTCTCGTGCTGGGAACGCTGATCGCTTTGGTTGCTCTCTTTAACCCATACTGAATAAAGCGTTCTCTTGCCTGGCAAACTAATAAGCCGGAACTTAGTGTTCCGGCTTTTTTAGTTTTACTTTTCATCATCTGCTCACCCTATTATCTTGCATAATACATACACCTTAGCTTGCTTTCCGCGACCAGTTAGCTAGTATCAAAGTAACCTTGGATTCCTGCCGTTGGAGATCTCCTGTTGCTGGCCTATCTGATTCTCGCCACACTCGTGGGACTAACCGCTGGTGCCTGGGTACAGTCAAAACGCACCTCGTCTGATCCGAATGCTTCGGTGAACAGCCAAAAGGCTCCTTCCTCTTCCGAACCATCGGAACAAACCGATTTTTACGCCATTATCAACACCACTGTTGATGGCATCATTACGACAGACCGCTTCGGTAATATCACCCTGTTTAATCCGGCCGCGGAAAAAATATTCGGATACCAACAGCAGGAGGTTATCGGCAAACCGATTTCAATGCTGATGCCCGCCCCTTTCAGCGAGCAGCACCAGCGTTATATGGAGCGCTATCTTCAAAGACAAAACAAAGCCGTTAGTCCAAGCCCCCACGATCCGAAAACACCGCTAACTCAGAGTGTCACCGATTCCGGCGCTATGGGCTTAGGGCGAGAGCTTTCCGGTCTGCGTAAAAACGGTGAACAATTCCCTATTTATTTAGCTGTAAATCAGGTTCAAAGTCAGGGCAACATTTTTTTCACCGCCATCGCCCGGGATATCAGCGAGCAGAAAGCCGCCGAACAGGCACTGCAACAGATGACCGACTATTTTACCGCCTTGCTGGATAACTCCTCTGAACTGATGGCCATTCTTGACCCTAAAGGACATATTTTGGTGGTTAACAAAGCGGCAATGGACCTGATCAGCTGTGATAGTTCAGCCGTTAAAGGAAAGGTGTTTTGGGACACGCCATGGTGGCATCACGATCAAAGCCAACAAAAAATTGTCCGGGAAGCAGTAGAAAAAGGCGCACAAGGCATCCAGTCTCATTTTGAAGTCATCAATATCAACAGTGACGGCGAGATGATCTGCATCGACTTCACTCTCACTCCCATTACCAACAATAAGGGAGAGGTCATCCTTCTTTTGCCGGAAGGAGTGGATACCACCCTGATCAAACAAGCTGACCAGAAACTGGCGGATACCCTGTCTGAACAACAGGTGATTCTGAATAGCCAGCCCAGCGGCCTGTTAAAACTCAGTGCCGACAATACACTGGAGTTTGCCAACAAACCCTTTCTTGAAGCCTATGACCTTCCTGAATCGCTCTGCGAACCGGGCACCCCAATGCGTAAAGTCTACGAGTTTATGGCTGAGCGTGGAGACCTGGGCGAAGGGGACAAAGAAACACTGGTACAACAGGCACTGAACAACCTGAGAGTCCACAACTCAGGTAAATTTCAGCGTTTTCTGGCATCCGGAAAAGTGATCGACATTTACTGCACCGACACCAGTAATGATGGCCGTATTCTGACCTTAGTGGATATTACCGAGCAAACCGAATCCCAAAATCGCCTGAAACGTATGATGGAGCTCAGCCCTGTTGGTGCAGCCATCATGAGCCACGATGGCAGTATTATCTACTGCAACGACCCCATGGTAGCAATGCTGCGCTTCGACAAAGAGCAGTTGTTACAAATGAAGGCTTATCAGATCTTCAGAGATCAGGAAGATCACCAAAACCTGATCACTCAGCTCAGGAAGGAAGAACGAATACAGGACTTTGAAGGACGGCTAGTCACCGCAGATGGCGAGATTCGCTGGGGGTTGATTTCTGTTTACCGGACGCTGTTTGAAGGCAAGCACGCCTACTTCACCTGGCTGTACGATATTACACAGCGTAAAGAAGCAGAACAGACCCTTAAGCAGGCAAAAGATGCCGCTGATAAAGCCAATCGAATGAAAAGCGATTTTCTGGCCAATATGAGCCATGAAATCCGCACACCGATGAACGCCATTATCGGTCTTAGCCAATTAGCAAAAGAACATGACCCCACGTCTGCTCAGGCGTCCTATCTGACAACGATTCATCAATCGGCCAATAGCCTGCTGGGGATCATCAATGACATTCTCGACTTTTCCAAGATTGAAGCCGGTAAGTTATCGATTGAGCAAACGGCCTTTGATCTGGATGACGTGATTGAGCACCTCGCCCGCATTGTCAGCCTGAAGGCAGAAGAGAAAGGTATTGAGTTGCTTTTCTCCTTTCCTAACAACATCCCGAGACTGCTGATCGGTGATCCTCTGCGTCTCGGCCAGATTCTGATCAACCTCTGCAATAACGCCATCAAGTTTACGGATTACGGCGAAGTTATGGTCAGTGCTGACGCTCAGCCGCTGGATAACCAGCGCGTGGCGCTTAATGTGGCCGTCAGTGATACCGGTATCGGCATGAGCGACGAGCAGATTGCGAGTCTTTTCCGCCCCTTCACACAAGCGGATGCCTCAACAACCCGTCGCTTCGGCGGGACCGGTCTTGGCCTGGCAATCAGCAAACACCTGACAGAAGCGATGAACGGACAAATGACTGTTACCAGCCAACCAGGGCAGGGCAGCTGTTTTCGTTTTACCGTAGTTTGCGAATTACAGGCAGACAGAGAACAGAAACCCACCCGGCTGGAAGAGCTAACGACACTCAAAGTGCTTATTGCTGACGATAATCAGCACGCCAGAGAGATTCTGCAAAACATGATCGAAAGCTTTGGTTACAGCGCAGACCTTGTCTGCAATGGCCGACAGGCTTTAGACCTGCTCACCCAGGCCCTTAACAGCGGCTCCCCCTACGATCTTGCCTGCATCGACTGGCGGATGCCCGAACTGGACGGTGTGGAAACGCTGGCCGAATACCACTCGCTCCCCGGAGCAAGCCACACCAGAAGCATTATTATCAGTGCCCATGGCCGCCAATCTTACGGCTGGCTGAAAGAGCAATCCGGTATTGATGAGCTGATCACAAAACCCATGAATCCCTCTACATTACTGGACACCATTGCCAACCTGTTTGGCTACCAGCCACCGGGAAGAAATGAACTTCAGCATCAACCAGAAGATCTGGAAGTCGAACTGGCGCGTATCTATGGTGCAGAAGTACTCGTCGCTGAAGACAACCTGATTAATCAGCAGGTAGCACGGGAACTGCTTGAACAGCGGGGGATGAAGGTCACACTGGCCAACAATGGCTGGGAAGCGGTGGAATATCTGAGAAGTGCCAGCTTTGATATCCTGCTGTGCGATATTCAGATGCCAGTCATGGATGGCTATGAGGCCTCCCGCATTATCCGACAAGAGCTTGGACTGACCGATCTGCCGATCGTTGCTATGACCGCCAACGCCATGTCCAGCGATAAAGAACTGTGTCAACAAGCCGGAATGAACGACCATATCAGCAAGCCGGTTGATCCGTATATTTTAACCCGCGCACTGATAAACTGGATTCCGGCCAGAGAAATCAGCGAAGAGGTTTACGAGATGAACCTGCCCCCTCAAGGAAAGATCTCGGATATCACTGAGGCCCTGACAGATGATCAGCTCTGGCTTAAAAATATTCCCGGCTGCCACCTTGAGCATGCCCTGAAAAAGATGGGCGATATGCCGGATCTTATGGTCGATCTGCTAAACGACTTCCAGACTAATTATCAGGATATCCTGCCAACACTTGAATATCTGATCAGCCACGCGCACAGCCAGAATGGCAATTTTGACGAAGAAACCCTGAGAACCCTGCATACCGTCAAAGGTCTGATGGGGACCTTCGCCTTTGAAGAGGCTGAAAAAGATGCAACAGCTTTAGAAGCAGCCGCCAAATCAGGGGATTCTGAACAGGCGATACAACACCTGATGGCATTAACCCGACACCTGGGACCTATCCAGCAATATCTTAATGAACATCTGCCGCAGCAAAGTAATGGTTAAGCCCCATGGCACTTAAAAACCAGAAAGTGCTTTGGTTAATTTGGTCAGCTGAAGCCCATTTTTCGGCAATCCCAAACGAATACGACCGCTGCTCTTAAAGATTCGAATCCAGACGCCCCGTGCCGCCAATTGCTGCTGCAATTCCTTCGCAGCATTTTCACCACCGGATAACACAAGGGTAACAAATAGAGGGGTCTGAGCCAGCTCATGATAAGACTCCACGCCTTGACTACTTTTCAAGCCTGTAGCGCGATTGATCGGTACAAACAACGCCTCCAAAAGGTGTTTCAGTGCATTACTTTGCCGAACCAACTTCTGCCGTGCCTGCTCCTGCCATTGCCTGTCCTGAAGCATCTGCTCCGTCAGCCAGGCGGTTACGCCACTAACCGGCCAGGGGCCTGTCATTATCTTCAGTTGCGCAACGGTACTTTCACCGGCCAACACAAAACCACTGCGTATACCGGCAAGGCCAAAGAACTTACCGATGGATCGCAACACAATCAGCGAGTCAGACGCAGAATCCGCCAGACTTTGTGAATCCGCCTCATAAGCATCCATAAAGGCTTCATCAAGGATCAAGCAGCCCGCTTTCTCTGCCAGAACCTGATGGCAGGCCAGAAGCATCTCCCGTGCAAAAAACTGCCCCGTGGGATTATTCGGGTTGATCACCACCAGAACATCGCAAGCCTCTGCACAGGCTAAAAGTTCATCAGGGGTCTCCGCCTGATAGCGATAGACATCAAAACCCGCCTTCTGCCAGCACCAGGCATGCTCCTGATAGCCCTCTTCAGGGACAGCCACTTTTTTACGGCTTGGCCCAAGCCCTCGGACTGCAGAATCAAACCGGTGAAAAATAAGCTGAGGCAGAAGCTCAATTCCCTGCTGCGAGCCATTAACCGGCCACAGATAAGGATGCCCATAGTAATCAGATGCCGCACTCAGCAGAGACTCATAACCATCAGGCAGCTGACTAAAACAAGATTGCGGAATTTCTGGGATCGGCCAGGGATCAGGGTTCAGTCCGGCAGAGAGATCCAGCCAATCCTCAACATGGGGATAAGCGGCTTTAGCCCGTTTCAGATCGCCACCGTGAACCGGAGGCGTTAACGGAAGCAGTTTGTCAGAGAGGACAGATCTGAACTCGGGGCTGTATTCGGATCTGTGCTCAACCCCCTTCTCAGATCTCCTTCCAGCGTTCACAGCAGACCTCCGTCAGATCCCCATGACAGCCAAAAAACGCCCAATGCGATCAGAGAACCAAACAGTAACCAGCTGAACATGACACGATCCACCAGTTTACGTACCGCCTGCAGATCCTGAATCTGAGGGTCATCTCCCTGCCCTAAATCAGGTCGCTCTTTCCACTGACCATGGTAGGTATCACCACCTCCCAGCTTGACACACAAAGCACCCGCACCCGCTGCCATCACAGGGCCTGCGTTGGGGCTCTCCCATAAGCCACCCTGTTTGCGACAGCAACGCAGTCCCATTTTGATCCCCCTGAAGCCATAAGGGCTGTTCAGGGCATAAAATAATGCGGATATTCGCGCTGGAATCAGGTTCAGCAGATCATCAAACCGGGCGGCCGCCCAGCCAAAACTTAACAGACGCTCGGTCTTATAACCCCACATCGCATCCAAAGTATTTGCCAGCCGATACAGTAAAACACCGGGAGCACCAGCGACTAAGAACCAAAAGACAGGTGCAAACGCACCATCACTGCCATTTTCCAGACCGGATTCAATCGCTGCCCGGGTGACCCGCATCTCATCCATATCAGTGGTATCCCGGCTAACGATCCAACCGACGTAGAAACGCGCCTGCTCCAAATTGCCTTCTAACAAGGGCTTTTCGATCTGCTCCAGATGCTGATCAAGACTCTTAGCCCCCAGCGCAAAATAGAGCACAACCGCCTGAATCAAGACGTTCAGCACCAGTAAGTGGCCACTCGATGTTTCAGAAAAAACAGAACCCAGAACAAGCGTAAACGGAATCACGATCAAACCCAGCGCCATCAACAGGGCGATCACACCCAAGAGACGCTTAACCGCAACCGGCAGGTGTTGAGTCGAGCTCTGGCTGTCAGCATTAAGGGCTTTTTCCAGCCAGCTGACCAAACGACCATAACCCACTAACGGATGCCAAAAAGGAACTTCACCAAAACGTCGATCCAGCCACCAACCCAGCCAGAGGGCCAACAAAATGATTTCCGGGGCGTACAGCGCCATGATGACTCCTGAATAAAACCAGCAAGGTGACACATCATCTCAACAGGACAAAACCGCTAAGGCCTGACCCACGAATACCTAGCTTACGATTAAGTGCCTGATTTGCGATTAAGTACCTGATTTGTGATTAACTATCTGGCTTGCGATTAAAAATTGCGCCATGAAAAAATGCGCTATCATAGCGGCTTTTTGCACCGTCGTCCTTTTCGTTCCTCTTTCCGGAGTCTGTCCGCCATGACCAGCCGATCAGTTGCCCAAAAACCAGCCAGCCACTGCAAAACTCTGATGATTCAGGGCACCACATCAGATGCGGGTAAAAGTGCGTTGGTAACAGGTCTTTGTCGTTTGCTGGCGAGAAAAGGCATTAAAGTTGCGCCCTTTAAACCGCAGAATATGGCGCTGAACAGTGCGGTCACCGTGGATGGCGGTGAGATCGGCCGCGCTCAGGCGGCTCAGGCTCAGGCCTGTTTTCTTGAGCCGCACACCGATATGAATCCGGTTCTGCTGAAGCCCAATTCCGATACCGGTGCTCAGGTGATTATTCAGGGCAAAGCGATCACCAATATGGATGCCCGCATCTATCATGACTACAAGCAGGAAGCGATGAAAGCGGTGCTGGACAGCTATCAGCGCCTGAAGCAGCAATACGATGTGATTCTGGTGGAAGGTGCCGGCAGCCCGGCGGAGATCAATCTGCGCGACCGGGATATCGCCAATATGGGTTTTGCCGAAGCGGTGGATTGCCCTGTGGCGATTGTGGCAGATATCGATAAAGGCGGTGTTTTTGCTCACCTCGTCGGCACGCTGGACCTGCTGTCAGAAACGGAACAGCAACGTACCATCGGCTTTCTGATCAACCGTTTCCGCGGTGATATCGGCCTTTTAAAACCGGGCAACGACTGGCTGGAAGCGCGTACCCAAAAACCGGTACTAGGGGTGATTCCCTACCTGCATGGCTTATGTCTGGAAGCGGAAGACGGCATCAACGGTGCCGCCGATCAGAGTGAGCACGAACACTCAATCAAGGTGGTGGTGCCGGTACTGCCACGTATCAGTAACCATACGGATTTTGACCCGCTGAGAAACCATCCTCAGGTGGATTTTCATTTTGTTGCCCCGGAGGAAACCCCGCCACCGGCGGATCTGGTGATTCTGCCCGGCAGCAAAAGTGTGCAGGCAGATCTGAATTGGCTGAAACAGCAGGGCTGGGAAAGTTATCTGAATAAACACCTGCGCTATGGCGGCAAACTGCTGGGAATCTGTGGTGGCTGGCAGATGCTGGGACAATGGTTGCATGATCCGAAAGGTATTGAAGGTGAGGCTGGTAGTCAGCCGGGACTGGGTTTTCTGGCAACTGAAACCACACTGGAACCGGAAAAACAGCTGAAAAATGTACAGGGTGTTTTAAGCCCTGAACTGAACGGCGCGGATAAAGAGAGCAGGACAGAGAACAAAGCTATTGCTGTAACCGGCTACGAGATCCATGCCGGTGTTACCACAGGAGAAGCTCTGAAGCGCCCTCTGGTACAACTTTTTGATGGCACAACCGACGGTGCACTCTCAGAGGATGGTCAGATCGCCGGTAGTTATCTGCACGGCCTCTTTGACGAACCCGCAGCTTGCCAGGCAATTCTGACATGGGCAGGACTTGCCAAAGTGGAACACTTTGATATCCGCGCCCAGCACGAAAAATCGATCGACCGCATCGCCGATGCACTGGAATCCAGCCTGGATCTGCAACAGCTGCGCCAGCTCACAGGAATCAATTTCTGAGCAGGTATGCGCTCCTAGGGATCAGTATCTGGAGAGCCCCAAAGCAAGCTGGCTATACCCGATAACCCGATTACGACCACTCGCCTTGGCACGATTCAGGGCCTGCTCGGCCGCATCCATCATGGTACGGATATCAGCTTCTGCCATCAGATAAGAACAGACACCAAAACTGGCGGTGATATGAAACTCTTCACCACTGTCGGCCATTTCATCCAGAATGACAGAACGCTGAGAGATTCTAAGCCTCAGCCATTCCGCCTCCTGAAGTGCCTCATGCTCTTCCATATCGGGTATCAGTAAGGCAAAGGACTCGCCCTCCAGACGGGCGCACATTCTGCCATCATCCACCCAATGGGATAAGAGTGCTGCAATCTCTTTCATCCCCTGATCAGCTGCAGCGGGGCCGTACTGGGCGCCAACCTGCTTGTATCGATCCAGATCCAGCAGGACCAGGCTAACCGACTTTGAAGAAGACAGAGGGTCAGCCAGCAGCTGACGCCCCTCATTCAGAAAACTACTTTGCCGCAACAACCCGGTCAGACCGTCATGTCGTTCAAGATAGCGCAGCTCCGAGACCACGTCGTCCAGCTGATCTACCTTCTCTTTCAGATCCCCGGCATACGAACTCGCTTCTTTCTCCAATTGCTGATGATGGGCCAACAGTTTCTGATTGATACCATCCAAATACGCATGTTGACGGGCTCGTTGTACTGCCAGTAAAAAGATCTGACTAACGATAAAGCAAACAAACCCCAGCGGAAGCCAGTCCATTCCCATCAGTAATCCCTGGTACAGCAGCACATCATGAATGGCCGTTATCAAAACAAATAACAGGGTTACCAAAAGCGCATTCATCTGCAGACAGCGCGCTCGATTGTCATTGTTATCAACACCGCCAAGCCCCGAAAATTGCTGCTTACAGGTCCAGCCCAGGCGACGCCGATAATTCAGCATATAAATAAAACCAACAATCGCCAGCAGCAAATTCAGGATCATCTGCGGAGACTCAATCGGGATCAGCACAACATCCGGCAACAGGAGCATGACCGGGACAAAAAGCAGTAACTGCAGGCGAATCAGAATAAGATACCAGGCAGAGAAAGCC
Organism: Oceanospirillum sp.; assembly: GCA_048270425.1. Taxonomy (GTDB): domain Bacteria; phylum Pseudomonadota; class Gammaproteobacteria; order Pseudomonadales; family Halomonadaceae; genus Oceanospirillum. Next base: position 5,799 of record JBLWSY010000016.1, on the reverse strand, counting down.
CCCGTATAACTGCCCGCCAACCAGAAAACTAACCCAGGTAAAAACAGATTCTGACTGGCAATATTCAAACGCAGCACATCAGACCACGAAATAGAATGCACTAACCAACCGATAACGGTATAGCCTTCAGTAACGGTATACAGCAAGGTTGCGAAGCTGAATAATGCCAGCCCCCACAAGCCTTTTTCATAACGGCGCCGGGCTCTCTGCTGCAGCAGCAGTAACAAACAGCCAATTCCGGCAATCGCGGCACTAAGCGCCTGCAGCAATTCCTCCTGTGCAAAGCCCGCCTTCAAAGCGGAAGCTTCACCTAATATCAGATGGCGTACCGGCCCTTCAGCGCCGGTCAGATTAGCAACCTGAAGGAGCAGAACACCGCGTCCGTTATCACTTTGCAGCGGTGCAAGACGATGGCCAACATAAGGCTCAAAAGTTTCGAGCCGGTCACTCACCGTTCCTCCCTCGGCCAGAACATCATGATTCCAGCTTAGGCGAAAGGCTGTGGAAAGCTCGGGAATCATAATAGCCAATGGCTGAGTCGGCAGATTACGCAGCTCAAGCACGTAGGTCGCCACACACTCGCTCATGGGAGCGAGGGCTTGATGAACAGCCCCCCCTTCCGGTGGGTTCTGCCACTGATCATTTCCGCCAGTCCGCATAGAAGGATCTTTCAACCTGGAGGACTCATCATCGGCACCAGCATGTTCATTACGGGCACCGCGTCCGGAAGCTTCGGCGCGCTCTAGCGTCGGAATTGAGCACTCCAGAGGAGACATAGGGAAAGGCAAGCTTTCAGGGATAGGCTGAAGCGACAGATCATCCAGTCCCAACAACTGGCCGGGATAGACCAACCACTGACCCTTAAGCTCAATTTCAGGCTCTGTTTCCAGTCGCCAGGATTTCAGATCCATAACCCCCTGACGGGAGTGAAGAACACCATCGTGGGCGGAAAGATTCAGGCTCAGCAGAGTCAGCAGTGAAAATAACAGATAGCGAAATGTCATCTCAGCTCTCCCGACCAGACATCGGCGACTGATGCCCAAGATGTCGGCTACGATGCACAGCGTCGGCAGCCCGCGCCAACATAACCTGTAATGAGGATGATATATCCTGATCAGCTGATGCTGAAGCAACGCCTGTTGAAACGGTAAAACGACTTAAGGCATTCTGCGGCTCATCGGAATGGGCTGGTAGTCGAATCGTCGCCGCTTTTTTTCGTATCTCTTTCGCGCACTCTTCCGCCTGTTCAAGCGAACAACGCCCTAGCCAAACAATAAACTCATCACCACCATACCTTGCCGGTATACGGTCAAAATAACCGTCACACCAATTTTTCAGCAGATCCGCCATCTCAACCAAAACGCTTTCAGCGAACGCGCGGCCATGCTGATCAACAATCAGCTTGTAGCGATCAATATCAATAATAATCAGGCTATGGCTCAGTCGGGGCATACGTGCCTGACGACGCTCAATCAGCTCGAGAAAATGATGCCGGTTCAGAAGGCCCGTCAGCTCGTCATGACGGAGCAGGCCAGAAACCTCTTTCTTACGCTGCTCCAGCTCCTTTTCTTTAATTTTCAATTCGTCCCGCCGCCATTGAATCCGACTTCTTATCTCGTCGGTGGCTTCATTAAGGGACTTATTCAGATCCAGAATTCTCAGCTGCTCCTGAGTCCGGTAAAACGTCAGAAAGCCCAGCTGAGAGATCAGAAAAATAAGAACACCTATGCCCAAAAGGTTTTTACCTTCGATAAACTCCAGAAAAATAAGCAGATCATGCAGGATGCCGCCAATAAGAGCCAAAGCTCCAATCACCAGAATACGAATCCCTGAGCGATTGCGAACAACCAGCTTAAACATCGCCCAGGTAGCCAAGCCGATACAAATGCACATAAAGATCAGCATGGGGTACAACGCCCCGGTAAATATGGAGCTTGGGGTCAGCAGCACAAACAGTGTCGTACCCACAGACATCCAGGAAAGCCAGCGAATCGCTTTGCACTGAAGGTCTGCTCTATAGAGGGCAACCAGCCAATTCAGGAACAGGGGAATCGCAGCGGCAAAGCCGATATATTCCATACGGACGGCAACTTGCCAGGAAAACCCAGGTATCAGAGTTGCAAACCCTCCTAAGCCGGAACTACCGATATACCCCGCCAGAACAATCGAAAAAAGTGAAATCCAAAGTAGCTCTCTATGCTCCGGAACCAGATAAAACTCCACCAGAATCAGAAGGCCCGCAATCAGTGCCAAACTGATCACAACACACTCCACCAAAAGATTAAAACGGTAGTAATCAACCCAGTGCGCTTCTGTTGCCAGCACAGGGGCATCATGAACGCCCCCGCGGCTATGACCAAAATTACTAACCTGAAGCGTCAGACGGGTTTTGTCGGGCAGACTCCCCAGGCTGACAATCCGATCACCAAAATAGGCCTGGTGCTGATCAAGGCTGTCGCTGGCAAAACCACCGGTGGCGACCTCTTTATCGTTCACAAAAAGACGGAAGCTGTTTTTAATTTCAGGAATTTTCAACCCCAGAGCCATCCCCTGAGGAACGCGCTTCAGCAGCAGAGTATAAGTCATTACATGGCGTCGGGGCTTGGGCGGCTGCCAGATATCAGGAAACTGTGTCGGGACCGAACTGGCCAGGTTGCGTTCGACGTCTTGCGGGGAAAGCAGCTGATCAGGAAAGCCCAACCACTCAACATCCAGCTTTAAGGGTGAGCTGGTATCCGGATACCAGAACGACAAACGCATTTCGCCATGCTGACTGCTGATCTTAAGATTTTTTTCGGGAAGAAAATCGATACGCAGCAGTACGAAAGCCGCAGCCAGAAGCAGAAGAAAAGAAAAAATAAAACTGTTTAATAGGCCGCGATCCATACGAAATTTCTGCATACCTGCTCCTGATATATCAGGTGATGAGTATCCGTCACTGCCAACCGACAGCCTATAAAAAATCTTTGGCCGAGCGAGACAGAAAGCCGCGCTAGGATAGCGTTTTTCACGTCATTTAGTAAGCCTGCATATCCTAAAAACCCTATATTTCTCAAGACAATATCCGTGATTGCCTGAGACAACACCGATACAGAAAGCATACCGGACGACTCACCACAATCTGCTACAATCCGAGACTATTTAACCTGATGGCACACAATTACTAGTTTCATCTTTCGGAAACAGGGAATTATGCAAACACGAACACTACGCTCTGATTTAATGCTTCTGATTACTGCAGCGATCTGGGGAACAGCTTTTGTCGCTCAGCGGGTCGGTATGGACTATGTCGGCCCCTTTACCTTTACCGCATCACGCTTTTTTCTTGGCGCGCTGTCACTGCTGCCACTACTACTCATTCTGAAGCCTGCACCGGCAAAACCGATTGAAGGCAAAATCCGACTGAACCTGTGGCAGGGCGGTCTGGTTGCCGGTTCTTTCCTTTTTGCAGGTGCAACCCTGCAACAGGTTGGCCTGCAGTACACCACCGCAGGTAATGCCGGTTTTATTACCGGTCTGTACATTATTCTGGTGCCGATTATCGCCCTTTTCTGGGGGCAGAGAACCGGGCGCAACACCTGGATTGGCGGCGTTCTGGCGGTGGTTGGTCTCTATCTGCTGAGCATCACGGATGACTTCACCCTCGCCTATGGTGATCTCCTGCAGCTGATTGGCGCGCTGTTCTGGGCGGGCCATGTGCTGGTCATCGGTTGGTTATCGCCACAGATGGATGCCCTGCGCCTTTCCATCGTGCAGTTCTTCACCTGTGGTTTGGTCAGCCTTGGTGTGGCACTCTTTATCGAGGAGCCAACCTTCGCCAATATCGGTATGGCCTGGCAGCCGATCGCTTATGCAGGTCTGCTCTCTGTGGGCGTAGCGTACACACTGCAAGTTTTCGCTCAGAAAACCGCTCCCGCTTCCCATGCGGCGATCATTCTGAGTCTTGAAGCCGTTTTTGCCGTATTAGGTGGATACTTGCTGTTGGGTGAGCGCCTGGATACACAGGGTATTATTGGCTGCGGGCTGATGCTGGCAGGTATGCTGATCTCCCAGATCTCAACGGATAAGAATCCTAAAAGAGAACCTCAGGTTGAGATGCTGCACTAAGCGCTGAGACAGAATCTTTCCATCGTGTAAAACGCCCCTCAATCTGCAAAGACTGAGGGGCGATTTTGTATGTGGGATATTTGGCCACCTCTGCCGGAGATGATCTTTTTAAACGACTGGCGCTTGCAGGACTTATGGACTTTTTAACACCTGCGGAATCCCAGCCGTAACGAAGATCACCTCATCAGCAAGCTCGGCGATTCGCTGGTGCAGCCGGCCAGACTCATCGACAAACCGTCGGGCCAGTTTATTAGTCGGTACAATCCCCTGCCCTACCTCATTACTCACCAGAATCAGATGACCATCGATACCGGCCTGAAGAAACTCCAGAAAATCCTGCTGCCGGTTTGCCAGAGCAACATCATCATCCAGCAATAAAAGATTCGTCATCCAAAGCGTCAGACAATCCAAAAGCACACAGCCTTTCTGATCGCAGGCCATGGCCTCAATAACCGGAATAATATCGAGGGGCGCTTCGGTGGTTGGCCACTCGGCCGGACGGCTACTCTGGTGGTGCTGCACCCGATCCGCCATCTCATCATCCCACACCTGTGCCGTGGCCAGATAATGCACCGGTAAACCGCTGTTGGAAGCCATTTTTTCCGCCAAAGCACTCTTACCGGAACGTGCACCACCAAGGATAAAACTAATCACATCTGTCTCACTTAAAATAGGGAATAAAGCTTTAACTAATCACATCAAACTTTATGATCAGTTATGCTGAAAGCTTAAGCTGAACTTAGTCTGTTAATCTCTGTCCAGAACATATCGGCTGCATCGCACCTGAATGGCGCTATTTGTTAAAGCAGCCCTCAGATAATGAAAGGATACACCTGTGAAAAACAAATTGATCGCATTCGCTGGTTTTCTGTGGATAACGCTGGCATTTCAGGCCCACGCTGAATTACCGGAACAACCTCATATCATCGTTCAGGCTGAAGGCGTGGAATATACCTTGCCGGATCAGGTAACACTGAGCCTGACCCTGGAAAATGTCAGCCCGCATCTGTCCAAAGCCCGTGACAATGTTGAACGCCGCAGTGAACAACTGTTACGAAGCATCCGTAAGTTTAATCTGGATGATAAGGATATCGAAGCCGGGCAGATTCGCGTCCAACCAGAGTATCGTTGGGAAGATAACAAGCGCGTTCAGATCGGTACCAAAGTCAGTCGCGTCATGCAGTTTGATATTCGGGATCTGAGTATCTACCCGGATGTACTCGATGCCATTTTTTCTGCAAAAGTAGACTCTATGGCTCAGGTTGTTTTCTCTCACTCGCAGGCGGAAGTACTTCAGCAACGCTCGTTAGCTAAAGCAGTTACCAATGCAAAAGCCAAGGCGGAACTGATGGCCGGCCAGCTGGGACAGAAAATTGGCAAGGCTTATATGATGGAAGAAGTGGGTGGCGCCCGTCCGATGCCTGTAGCCCGAAGTGAGATGATGATGGCAGCGGACAGCTCGCCGAAGACCAGTGCAGACTATCAGCCCGGCGAAGTGGCTTTCCGCAGTCAGGTAAGGATCGTTTTCTATCTGCGTTAACGACAGTTTGCCCCAGCACTGAACTGAACACTGAAACGAAAAAGCCGCTTCGAATGAAGCGGCTTTTTTAAATCAGGTGTCCCGTCCTGAATAAGGTTGACACATTTTCTATCCTAAACTGGAGAAATGTGATGACCACTTATCTGAAGCGT
>JBLWSY010000015.1:0-95832 GCA_048270425.1 Oceanospirillum sp. | reverse complement strand
TATTTTGAGTGAGCGACTGTACTTTGCCATAAAAAGAACCCCCAATGTTGGGTGTCCAACTATTGGGGGTCACTTCAAAAAATCTTCGGGGGCTTTTTGTTGGCTCAGGCAAACCTGATCAGGTTACGCCTGATGCTTGCGGAAGTCCGGCTGACGTTTTTCACGGAAGGCATTGCCACCTTCAGCAGACTCTGTCGTTTCGTAGTACAGCTTGAGCGCATGCATCGCCAGACCACCCATGCCGCGAATCATCTCACTGTCCACATTGAAAGACTTCTTGGCCAGCGCAATCGCGGTCGGGCTCATCATGTTGATCTCGTCACACCACTTCTGAACCTCCTGATCCAGCTCAGCCTGCGGCACAACCGCATTTACCAGCCCCATCGACAGTGCCTCCTGAGCCTTATAACGACGGCACAGATACCAGATTTCGCGGGCTTTTTTCTCACCGACAACACGGGATAAGAGTGCCGTGCCAAAACCCGGATCCACTGAGCCGACACGTGGACCTGCCTGCCCTAACTGTGCATTATCAGAAGCGATCGCCAGATCACAGATGGTCACCAGTACATTTCCACCGCCAATTGCATAACCATTGACCCGGGCTATCACAGGCTTAGAGATATCCCGGATCGCACTCTGAACTTCTTCAATCGGCAGACCGATCACACCACGACCACCGTAGCCACCATCATGGGAACTCTGGTCACCACCGGTACAGAATGCCTTGTCGCCAGCACCAGTCAGCACCACCACCCCGATATCTCGATCCGCATCCGCATCCTTAAAGGCGTGAATCATCTCTTCACAGGTCTGCGCCCGGAAGGCGTTATATTGCTCGGGACGATTAATCATAATCGTCGCGGTGTGGTTCTCTTTTTTGTAAATAATGTCCTGATATTCCATCGTATGTCCTCTTTTTTTATTCTGTTGTCAGTTTCAGGCTCAATCAGCCTGCCATGGTCAGGCCGCCAGAGACGCTGATCACCTGTCCGGTAATAAAAGACGCTTCGTCACTGGCCAGAAAGGCCACCATGCCACTCAGATCTTCCGGCTGACCCAGACGACCAAAAGGGATCGCCTTGGTTAATGCCTGCTTGAGCTTTTCCCCCTGTTCGCCTTCACCGGCAAAATCCCGGAACAAAGCGGTATCAGTCGGGCCGGGACAAACCACATTGATATTGATCTGCTTGCGGGCCATTTCCCGGGCCATGGTTTTGGAGAAGGCCACCAGGCCACCTTTACAGAAGGAGTAAACCGCCTCGCCGGAAGAGCCCACCCGTGCGGCATCTGAGGCAACATTAATCACCCTGCCTGAGCCCCGCTCCGCCATAATCGGCAGTACCGCGTGATGCATATAAAGCGCACCAAACATGTTGATATCGACAATGCGCCGCCAGAGCTCATCGTCCGTCTTCAGGAAGGGACCCGCCTTGTCCCAGCCAGCGTTATTCACCAGAACATCAATGGCTCCCAGCTGCTCACAAACGTCAGCCACTGCAGAAATCACGGAAGCCTGAGAGCTCAGATCCACCTCAAAAGCCGCTGCCGTGCCGCCTTCTGCCTTAATTTGCTCAACCACGCCCAGCGCTGCATTCGGATTGATATCAAAGACTGCGACCTTGGCTCCGTCTGCAGCAAAACAACGGCAAATGGCCGAGCCTATGCCACCGGCACCACCGGTTACAATGACTACTTTTTCATTCAGACTTTTCATTTTTATTCTCCGCTTCCCTCCCGTAAGGAGGTCTCTTATTGTCAGAAAACGCAGTGTTTATCGCGCGTCAGCAGCCCGCAGATAAACGATTAAAGGTTGAACATAATCTTTCATTAAGCTTGAATACCCGCAACTAACCGACTGATGACGCCCTGATGAAAGACCTTTCTGCCGAAAAAAATCACGCCTCGATCGAGATCAACAACCGCCTTTTTTTCCGCTTCTTTCAGGCTGCCAACACCCTGCATACCAAGGGCACTCAGGCGCTGGATCAGTTTGGTGTCACGACCCAGCAATGGTCGGTTCTGGGTGCGCTTTCCCGGCCTCAGGTTCAGGAAGGCATGAGCATTAACGAACTGTCTCAGTACCTTCTGGTCAGTCGCCAGAACCTCACCGGCATTCTCAAACGTCTTGAAGCTGCCGGTTACATCGAGCGCTCCACCGGGACCACAGACCGCCGGTCCCGTAAGGTCAGACTGACCGCTGAGGGCGAAGCTCTCTGGCTCAAACTGGCGGACCCTATCGCCCATTTTTATGACGACGCCCTGAAAGGACTGTCTTTCGAAGACCGCTTGTCCTTTATTCATCTCATCACCCGGCTGCAGAACAACATGTCGCAGCTGTGATCTGGTAGCACTCTGACCCGATACGATTCGGCTCAGATGCGGTTCTGCGCCAGCTTCTGGCGGCTGATAATCATCTTCATAATGTTGGCGGTGCCATCACCTATCTGCAGCCCCATCACATCGCGGTAACGCTGACCGAAGTCGTAGTCACCGGCGTATCCGCCGTGGCCGTGAGTTAACAGGCACTGATGGATAATTTCGCAGGCGAGTTTTGGTGCCCACCATTTGCACATCGCCGCTTCTGCCGTGTGTTCCTGTCCCTGATCCTTCAGCCAGAGCGTACGCAGGCAATGCGCCCGGCAGGCTTCGTAAAAGGTTTCAGCTTCCGCCAGCGGAAAAGTTACCCCCTGAAAATCAGCAATCGGTTTTCCAAAGGCTTCCCGCTCCTGTACATAGCGCCAGGTTTCATCCAGAGACGCTCGGGCAACCGCCATACACTGCAGACCAATCAGAGCCCGGCTGTAATCAAAGCCCTGCATCACCTGAACAAAACCTTTGCCTTCATCCCCCAGCATCATGCTGTCGCTGATCCGAACCTGATCAAAAAAGATGGAGCCACGGCCCACCGGCCGGGTGCCGATATCATCAAAAGTGGTGCGTGTAATCCCGGGTAAATCCATAGGCACCAGAAAGGCGCTGATGCCATGCGCTTTTTCCTGCTCGGAACCTGTGCGGGCAAAAACAACCGCAACATCGGCCTGAGTCGCCATGGAGATCGATGTCTTTTCACCGCTGAGCACAAACTCACTGCCTTCCCGTACCGCCTTCAGTCTGAGATTGGCGGCATCCGAACCGGCACTCGGTTCGGTGAGTGCAATAGCAATCGATTTGGAACCGGCAATCACCTCTGCGAGCCAGCCCTGTGCAGCTTCTGAGCGGGCATGGGAGGCAACAATCTGGCCGCACAAGGAAGTCAGCAGGTTGACGTAAGAAACATTGAAGTCGCTGTAGGCGATCTGTTCGAGCAGAAGGCCGCTGGTCAGGCAGTCCACACCCAAACCACCAACCGCTTCCGGCAGTTCAGGACCCAGGAGACCCAACTGCCCCATTTCCAGAATCACTTCCGGTTCAATCCGCTCGGCTAACTCACGGGCTTTGTATCCTGCGGCCAATCGTTCGCGGGCAAAGCGCCCTGCCGATTCCACTAAAAAACGCTGTTCATCATTCAGACTGAAGTCCATCACCACCCCTCCGTTAAGGTCTTATTTCAGTCTAAGAATATCTCGCCATTTATGTCAAACTATTTACATAAATTTATTTTCAGAGAACTCATAAATATTGAAAACCCTTTAAAAACAGCACAATAAAAGCCTTTAAAGCTAAACCAAAGCGCCTGGTAAATTTAAATTTATGTAAATACATTGACTTTTATGGTTTTCAGGATAGCGTTAATGGGGAAACAAAAACAAGAAACAGGGTGCGCTATTGCCAACGGCGAAAAGGCAAAACCCAGTGAGAAAAAAGGAGAGTTTTGATGAATTTCGATCCGGTACTCCTTGCCCCAAGGGCAATCGAGATGAAGCGACAGGGTTTTTGGCAGGACAAAACCATTCTGCATTTTCTGGATGAAGCTCTGCGGACAAAACCCGACAAGATTGCCATCACGTCTTACATGACCGGGCAGGAGAAAATCGACCTGACCTACCGCCAGCTGGCAACCCGAGTGAATCAGATCGCCCGGAGTCTTGCGGCATTAGGGGTTGGGAAAAATGATGTCGTCACCTATCAGCTGCCTAACTGCTGGGAGTTTATTGCGCTGTCACTGGCCTGCGTACGGATCGGAGCGGTGGCCAACCCTGTGATGCCCATCTTCCGGCAGCACGAGCTGAACTTCATGCTCAACTTTGGCGAGTCGAAGGTTTTTGTGGTGCCCAAAAGCTATCGGGGCTTTGATTACGAGCAGATGGCTGAAGAGATGCGCCCCGGGCTGCCCCACCTGCAACATCTCATCGTAGCTGGCGGTGAAGGCGGAAACAGCTTCGCCCATCAGCTGCTCAGGGATGACACTCCGGCGTTGCCCGACTCTGCAATGACTGCCGATGATGTCATGCTGCTGATGTACACCTCGGGCACCACAGGGGAACCTAAGGGTGTTATGCATACCGCAAATACCCTGTTTTCCAACCTGTTTGCCTACATAGAGACCATGGAGCTGGACACGTCTGCTGTGATTCTTGGGGCATCACCGATGGCTCATCTGACCGGTTACGGTTATCTGGCGATGATCCCAGTGATTCTTAACGCTACAACCGTACTGATGGATATCTGGGATCCGGTTCAGGCGCTGGAGATCGTAAAGCGGGAACAGGTCAGTTTCAGCATGGCGTCAGCGACCTTTGTCGCGGATCTGTGTAATGCGGTTGAAAAGGGAGCAAGCACCTCGCCCACCTTTACCCGCTTTAACTGCGCCGGAGCACCCATACCACCAGTGGTTATTGAACGCGCCAAAAATCTGATGGGTCTGACGGTCTGTTCCGCGTGGGGCATGACCGAATGTGGCGCGGTAACGGTAACCGAGCCTGCCCGGGCACTGGAGAAGTCAGCCTGCAGTGATGGTCGCGTCCTGCCTGGCATGGAGGTCAAAGTGGTCGGGCATGATGGCCAGAGCCTACCCGCCGGGGAAACCGGTGAACTGCTGATCCGCGGGGCATCTCTCTTTGCCGGTTACCTGAATCGCCCCCATCTGAACGCCGTGGACACAGAAGGCTGGTATCAGACCGGCGATCTGGCATTTCTGGATCAGGAGGGTTACCTGCGAATCAACGGTCGCAGTAAGGATGTTGTGATCCGGGGCGGCGAAAATATCCCGGTCACCATGATCGAAAACCTGCTCTACAAACACCCTGCGATTCTGCACGTGGCGGTTGTCGGCTACCCTGATAAACGCTTTGGGGAACGTGTTTGTGCCTTTGTCTCACTGAAGCCCGGTGAAAGCTTCAGCTTTTCAGACATGACCCGCTATCTGACGGAACAACAGGTCACCCGGACTTACTTCCCGGAGAGGCTGGAAATTCTGGAACAGCTGCCACAGACCCCAAGCGGCAAGCTGCAGAAATTTAAACTCCGCCAGCTGGCAGAAGCCTTTGCAGATACCCGGGATCAGGAGGAGGTCTGCAAATGACAGCCGTTGTTCTGACGGAGCGCCACAACCATGTCGCCCTGATACGCCTGAACCGCCCAGAGGTATTTAACGCTCTGAATGAAGCTATGATGAATGGCCTGACTGAGGCTTTGGATCTGCTGGAACAGGATGCCGAAGTCAACTGTGTTGTCATCACGGGTTCTGACAAAGCCTTTGCTGCCGGTGCCGATATCGAAGAGATGCAGCCGTGGGATTTCATGGAGGTATATAAAACGGATTTTGTTACCCGCAACTGGGAACGTCTGAAAAGCTTCAGAAAACCCGTGATCGCCTGTGTGTCGGGATTAACCATGGGAGGCGGCTGTGAGCTGGCGATGATGTGCGATCTGATTTTCGCCTCAGAAAACGCCCGCTTTGCCTTACCGGAAGTGAAGCTCGGTGTCATGCCGGGTGCTGGTGGAACCCAACGCCTGCCCCGGGCGATCGGCAAAGCAAAGGCGATGGATCTCTGCCTGACTGGCCGCTTTATGAGTGCCGAAGAGGCAGAGCGCTCCGGGCTGATATCACGGATCTGTGCGCAGGATAAAGTGCTGGATGAAGCGATGACTACGGCCCATCAGATTGCAGGTTATTCTCAGCCGGTTCTGATGATGCTGAAGGAGTCTGTGAACCGCGCTTACGAAAGTTCGCTCAACGAGGGCTTGCTGTTCGAGCGTCGCAGTCTGCACGCAATCTTTGCCCTTGAAGACCGTAAAGAGGGCATGCTCGCTTTCCGGGAGAAGCGCTCACCCGTTTTCCTCGATCGCTGACCTTCAGCATCCCCAAAACCAGCGCCAAAACAAAAACGGCCACAGGTTGCGTAACCTGTGGCCGTTTCCGGGCTAATCCGTCAGCCCAATGGCAGTATGAATCGTCAGTACTTTGGTAAGCGATTAAGCCTTAGCCGCCTCCAGCACCTTAGCAATCGCCTCACCCAGCTTCGCCATACCTTCACGGATATCGGACTCAGGGATAATCAGAGACGGTGCAAAACGCAGTACGTTAGGACCAGCAACCAGCATCATCAGACCTTCAGCACGAGCTGCCGCCAGGAACTCACCGGCTTTACCGTGCCACGCTTCGATCAGCTCAGCACCAATCAGCAGGCCACTGCCACGGACTTCTTTGAAGATACCGAAACGCTCGTTCAGCTTGTTCAGCTCTTCGTTGAAGATCGCATTACGGGTCGCAACACCTGACAACACTTCAGGGGTGTTGATGATATCCAGCACTTTTTCCGCAACAGCACATGCCAGTGGGTTACCACCGTAGGTACTGCCGTGAGTACCAAAGCCCAGGCTTGGGGCAACTTTGTCGCTGCACAGCATCGCACCGATCGGGAAACCGCCACCCAGAGACTTAGCCGTGGTCAGTACATCCGGGATCACACCGCTTTCCATGTAAGCGTACAGGTGACCGGTACGGCCAACACCTGTCTGAACTTCATCAAATACCAGCAGGGCGTTGTGCTGATCACACAGCTCACGAACACCTTTCAGGAATTCAACATTACCCGGTACAACACCACCTTCACCCTGAGTCGGCTCCAGAACAACCGCGCAGGTCTTATCGGAGATCATCGCTTTCAGAGAATCCAGGTTGTTGAATTCAGCGTGCTCAATCGCACCCGGCGCAGGCTCAAAGCCTTCACGGTATTTTGGCTGGCCACCCACAGAAACGGTGAACAGAGTACGGCCGTGGAAGCCCTGTTTGAAGGAGATGATTTCGTTTTTCTCCGGACCAACATTGTCGTAAGAGTACTTACGTACCAGCTTGAACGCTGCTTCGTTAGCCTCTGCACCGGAATTACAGAAGAAAACTTTGTCGGCGAAAGTCGCATCAGTCAGCTTCTTCGCCAGACGCAGTGCAGGCTCGTTGGTGAACACGTTACTCAGGTGCCACAGTTTATCCGCCTGCGCTTTCAGAGTGGCAACCAGCTCAGGATGACAGTGACCCAAAGCATTTACCGCAATACCACCGGCAAAGTCGATGTACTCGTTGTTGTCCTGATCCCAAACGCGTGAACCTTCACCGCGAATCGGTACCATCTGCTGAGGGTTGTAGTTCGGTACCATTACTTCATCGAACAGTGCACGGGTTACGTTTTGTGTTGTCATCTCTGTCTCTACCTCGTGAGCCCTCTGAACCTGAACGCCTTCTGTAAAAGCGATAGTGGGCGGGGCTGTTTATCGTTTCTTTGCGTGGTTGCCGCTCATTGTATTGCTGGCTGAATCATACCAACAGCACCCCGGCAACCTGTGCCTTTTATTCTGTTTCATCGGCACCTGTCTCTCAGCCTTGGGTGAAAACAGGCTATGCTGAAAAGGTCGCTTTAGCGCAAAACACTTTTCCATAACAGTCTGTTTTTAAGGCCGGAAAGGTCCGGAAAACCTGTTATTACAGTATCGGTAAAACTGGCTCGGGATTACATAGCCAGATTTGTTATAGCGCGACACAAACTTGCTCTAAGCTGACATTTCGTCATCTGCCAGCGGTTATCGGGCTGATAAACCGTTATTCTAAGCGCCATCAAATGCTCTGCTAAAGCTCACCGAAGCATTCTGTCTGGGACAAACATTCAGGAGATTACCCCGTTGCAACCTGGTCAGTCAGCAATAACCACAACAAAAAGCGCCACACGAGAAAACGGCAAGGCCAGAGCCAAGCGCTACGGCTTTCTGCTGGTACCTAACTTCTCCTTAATCGCCTTTTCTTCGGCGATTGAGCCGTTGCGTATGGCGAACTGGATTACCGGTGAAGAGCTTTATGAAACTACGCTGATCAGCCACGACGGTGAAGCCGTTGCCAGCAGTTTTGGCGTTCAAACACTGGTTGACCACAGTCTGGATGACCTGCCGGAACTGGACGCTATTTTTGTCTGCGGTGCCAGCCCCATCGCCCGGACGGGCAATGATGCCATTATCGCTTGGTTACGTCAGCAGCGCAGTAATCAAATTGCTATTGGGGGTATCGGCACAGGCTCTTACATTCTTGCCTGTGCAGGCTTATTGAATAATCACAAAGCAACCATTCACTGGTGGGATATCGACAGTTTGCGGGAAGACTTCCCCCATACACAGGTCACTAACAACCTGTTTGAGATCGACGACAAGCGTTACACCTGCAGTGGTGGGACGGCGGCGATGGATATGATGCTGTTTCTGATCCGTCAGCAGCACGGCATGGATCTGGCAGCTTCTATTTCAGAGCAGTTCGTATGTGAACGTATGCGAACCGGTGATGACCCGCAACGTATCCCGCTGAAAACCCGTATCGGTGTCAGCCAACCTAAACTGATCGAAGCGGTACAACTGATCGAAGCCAATATCGAAGAACCCCTGAGTGCCGACGATCTGGCCCGCCATGTGGGTGTATCACGCCGTCATCTGGAACGCCTGTTCAAGAAACACCTGCAAACCGTACCTTCCAAATACTATCTAGAACTTCGACTGGAACATGCCCGCAAGCTGCTACGCCAAACCGACAAGCCGATTCTGCAGGTGGGGTTATCCTGTGGTTTTGCCAGTGCCTCTTATTTCAGTACCGCCTACCGCAACCACTACGGTCTGACACCAAGGGAAGAACGCAAACGTCTGCAGGAGCAGGAAGCCAACACCAATCCACACCCCGTTGTGACCCAGCACTCTCAGCTGATTTGATTGGCAACGAGAACAGCTTCTATCAGGACGTCGCCCAGAGATTCCCGGTACTCATCCCGACACTGCCTTTACCATAGCCGGCCTTTACCTCGACAGAATGGAGCAGATCCTCTACATTTGGCCTTTCGTAATCGCTCACCCCATTTTTCTTCGACTCAAAAGGATCTGTCGTGTTGCGCGCGCCTACATCACTGCTTATTTCTGTACTGGCCCTTACCACGCTATTAACCGGCTGCGTTGCCACCCAGCCCAAGGCCAATCTCACCTATAGCATTGAACAGATTCCGTTCCGGGACGACAACTTTAAAGCCTGTGTTCTGGAACAAGGCATCTCTGATCCCGCAAAAATCACTCAGCTGGACTGTAGCCTGAGAAACATTCAGTCCGCCGATGAGCTGTTTTATTTCCCGAATCTTGAGCAGCTGGATCTGGGGCTGAACGAGATCAGCTGGCTGGACCTGAGGGCCAACACCAAGCTGAAGAGCCTTAAGGTATTCCCAAGCAGTTATCTGAAAGCCGCTAAGTTCAGCCAGTATCCACAGTTGACTCATCTGTCATTGGATGGCCTTGATGGGGAGATTGCCGTTGAAGCTTTTAACGCAATGCCGGCGCTGGAAGAGGTCACTCTGGGTTTTGAGGATCTGGCCGCACTCAAACTCAAACAGCCGGACCTGAAGAAACTAAGCTTTATCAGCACCAAAGCGCTGAAAAAACTAACGCTCTATACGCCATCTCTGGAAGACCTTTATATCGACCGCTCCCAGCTGAACTGGCTGGATCTGAGTAATACACAGAACCTGGTCAATCTTGAAGTGCGTAAAACACCGCTGCAGAAACTAACTCTCGGCGAACTGCCAAGGCTGAAAAAGCTGTGGCTGCAGGAGGGCCAGCTGACCGAGGTTGAGCTGGGTGCTGCACCTCAGCTGGAACAACTGGTGATCAGCCGTCATCAGCTTAAATCCATCGACCTGAGTCGGGCGCCGAACCTTAAGGAAGTGGATCTGGACAATAACCAGCTGACGGATCTGGATCTGAACGCACAACGTGACCTGACCCGTCTTTACGTGAAGAACAATCCGCTGCCGGATCTGTATAAAACTCTCGGCAACAGTAGCCTTTTCCTCTACTGCATCGATGCCAATACACTGGACTACACGGTAGAAGTCTTCAGCCTTAATTGTCGCACTGGTAATGATCTGAAGGCTGATGCCTTCAAACCGCTGAAGAACCTGCGCAGACTGGTTCTGCGCATGCCAAAGGGTGTGGATAAACTGGATCTGAGTCAGCAGAAAGGACTGGAATTGCTGTCGATCACCAGCCGCAGAACATCGCTCAGGCAGCTTACCGTTCCTGCCAGCCCTTATCTGACCGAAATTGACCTGGATGATAACCAACTGGAGTCCGTTGACCTACCGGAGCTGCCTGCACTGGAAGATCTGGATCTGTTAGCCAACAAGCTGACCAAGGTAAAAATCAGAACCTACCCTAAGCTGAAGGTGCTCTCTCTGACCCGAAATCCGCTGAAAAAAGTAGAGATCGCCCCTCAGCCAAATCTGGAAATTCTCTTTATCAACCAGACCCCCCTGAAGACTCTGACATTGTCGGATCAACCTAAACTTGAGCAGCTGATTCTGAGTGCTGGTGAGTACGAAAAACTCGTGCTGGATCTGCCATCCTTAAAACAGCTGGACCTGCGCTGGAACCCAAACCTGAAACCGGAAAACAAGCATTACAGTCCGGCAACCCGTAAAGCACTGAATCTGCCGGTGGCCAATGCTCAACCTGCTGAAGCTCAATCCACTGAAGAATCTAAGCAGACTTCAGCGAAAGAGGCACAGAAAGAAACTGCTTCCGCTGAAAAAGAACAACCGGTAGCGACAAACTAAACGCGCTCTGATCAGCACAAGCAAAAAAGCCAGCGGCTTACCGGGTAATCCGCTGGCTTTTTTAACCTCTGCGACTCAAGCCTTACTGCTTGTCCAGCTCCTTAAAAGCGTTGTCAGCATCACGGCGCAACTGTTGCTCCTGCTGGCTGGCTTTCTGTTCACGAGCCCTCTCAGCTTCCGCCTTTGCGCGGGCATAATCTTCTGCAGCAGAAGAGCAGCCGGTCAGAAAAACAAAACCCGCTAGAGCGATACCCAGACCTAAAGAACGTACCATAATAAACCTCCTGTCTCTGAATCTCTGCGCCAGCATGATCGCGCTGACCTCGTTACTTAACCGTGGTTATAAACAACCCGAGCTCATCTGTCACCCGCGAAGGTCAGACTTAGCACTAAAACTTATCAAACAGCAGGCCTAAGTATCAGCTCCGCGGCTTTGCTGGCGATCGCCAATGTCGCCGCTGTGGTATTACCGCTAACCAGATTGGGCATAATAGAGGCATCCACCACCCGCAGATTCGCCATGCCGCGAACCCGGAGTTGCTGATCCACTACGGCATCTTCACCATCGCCCATCCGACAGGTGCCAACCGGATGATAGATACTCTCCGCATGCTGTCGGATATAAGCTTCTTTCTCAGACTGCGTATGGCAGCCCTTCCCCGGTCGCCATTCTGCTTTGCCCAGTTGACTGATCGCAGGTTGGTTGAGCAATTCCCGGGCACTGTCCAATGCCCGCACCATGCCTTTAAGATCCTCTCCTTCGGCATCACTGAGATAGTTGGGTTGCAGCACAGGTGCATCCTGTGGCCGGTCGGAGCGAAGGCCCACATAGCCCCGGCTTTTAGGGCGCAATAAACAAGCCCGCAGGGTGTAACCAAAATGACGGATGGTGGGAGCCAGATTAAGCCCATGATCCACTTCCAACGCGGGCAAAAAATGATGCTGTACATCCGGTCGGGACTGTTCAGGATCGGTGGCAACAAAGGCTCCCGCTTCAGCAAAGTTTGAGGTTAAAACGCCTTTTCGCTTCGGGTAATCCAACATACCTTTAATGCCTCTTGGCCAGAACAGAGGATTCAGCGAGATCCCCCGATAACCCTTTTCCAGCCAGCTGACACTGATATCCAGATGATCCTGCAGATTGCGCCCCACGCCTTCCAGCTGATGACGAAGCGGAATGCCCTGTCGGTTCAGCTCCTGTTCCGGCCCGATACCGGACAACATCAATAGCTGAGGGGTATGCAAGGCTCCGGCAGAAAGAATGACCTCGCCACTGACCGGCAAATACAGCTCCTGCCCCGCAACCAGATAATACACACCACATACCCGACTGCCTCTCAGCTTCAACCGCT
The DNA here is from genome assembly GCA_048270425.1 of Oceanospirillum sp. Classification (GTDB taxonomy): domain Bacteria; phylum Pseudomonadota; class Gammaproteobacteria; order Pseudomonadales; family Halomonadaceae; genus Oceanospirillum. The sequence goes on along the minus strand of JBLWSY010000015.1, from coordinate 83,471 downwards.
GTACCTGAGCTTTGGTAATCACCGTAAGATTACTACGTTCACGGGCCGGATCGAGAAAGGCCTTGGCACTACTGCAGCGACTGCCATCACGCTGCATCACCTGGTAAGGGCCAATCCCCCACTGCTCCTGCCCGTTAAAGTCGTGATTTAAGGGCAACCCCAGTTGCTGCCCGGCACGGAGATAAGCTTCTGAAAGCGGGCTAAAACTGCGCAGTGACTGCACCGATAATTCACCACCCTCACCATGCCAGGGATTTGCCCCCGCTTCGAAGTCTTCCATTGCCTTAAAATGCGGCAGCAGCCCCTGATAGTGCCAGCCATGCTGACCTACCCCAGAGAAACTCTCAGCCCAGAGATCAAAATCTTCACGCTGGCCACGGGTATAACACATCGCATTAATGGAACTGCTGCCACCCAGGGTTTTGCCCCGCGGCCAGAACAGACGACGCTGATTCAGCTCTTTTTGAGGTTCGGTATAGAACGCCCAGTTCAGGCGCCTGCTACGCATCAGCGCCAGAATACCAGCCGGGATATGAATAAGCGGGCTGGTATCGGCAGTGCCTGCTTCCAGAAGAGTTACCTGGCAGGCAGGATCGCGGCTCAGGCGTTCGGCCAGCAGGCAGCCAGCGGCTCCGCCACCGACAATGACATAATCCGTCATGGGTTGTTTGGTCTCTTGCATCGTTATTGTTTTTGTTTTGTCTGCCCGTTGAATCTGAACAAATCTGGCTTATTTCGTCAGGTTAGACAAAGCACCAGAAAATATCAAACAGTCGTTTGAATCAATAACAGACGTAAAAAAACCGCTCGGGTTTTATCCCGAACGGTTTCTTGTATCAGAGCCTGTATCGCTTTCTGTCGAAAACTCATGCTAACAAGGCACGATATGCAGAGCTCTGTAATCGCCTAAACGCGCTCATTCGATGAGGATTTTTTACTATCGGCCTCAGCATCAGCCATCGCAGGTTCCGCATTATTAAGAGCAAATTCACCAGCCTCTCCTGCACGCTCATTGCCAGAGCCATCTGCCGGAGCTTCACTGACATTACGCGGGATAACCTCACCGGCTTCGTCCAATACCTCCGGAGTATAATCCACCAGACTAACCGTGAAAGAACCGTCTTCATTACGTTCAAAGTCCAGCATCTTGCCTTCCGGAATATCTTCCGGTGAAAACGCAAGCTGACTGTAAAGCGACTCTTCAATCTTCTTCAGACGCTCTTTTTCTTCGTTGCCAGACCAAAGACCGCCAAGGGTCACTAATAAAAAGCCAACACTGGCAATAGGCCCCGGATAAGCCTGCAACATCTGAATGAAGTTCATACCCTCATAACGGTTGTAGTAGATCGTTTCCGGGCCAAAAATAATAAAACCACCACCGATGACACCAATAATGATACCGATAACGGATAGAATGCCAGGACCCGCAGAGCCTTCTGGAATTTCAATCTGAATTCGAGCCGGAAGATCGTGCAAACGATGCTTAAAAATCGCCATATTAAAGTCCTTTTATAGAGTGGGAATGGGATTTGAAGCACTATAACAGCATCATCTTCCGGAAAAGAGTGATTACTCCACAAAAAAACTTTTCTTAACAATTGCAAGCCTGCTTATATATCCCGGTCACAAAAAGGCTTTTAAACCAAAAGGGCTTTTAAACCAAAAGCCCACTGGCACGACTGATCTTCTGCTTCAGCGCCATCTCCAGCACCTTATGCTCTGGCGTAATCAGGGTGAACATCTTTTTCGAGCGGGTGATACCGGTATACAGCAGCTCCTTGGTCAGTACCGCGTTCACCTTGTCCGGCAGAATCAGAGCGGTATGTTCAAACTCAGAGCCCTGTGACTTATGCACCGTCATGGCGAATACCGTCTCAACGCCCTGCAGGCGACTTGGCAGAACCCAGCGGATACCGCCTTTGCCATCCGGGAAAGCAACCCGGAAAGCACTGATACCGGAACGGGCTGTTTCTTCGTGACTTTGCGGTAACTGCAGACAGATACCGATATCCCCGTTCATCAGTTTTAAGCTGTAGTCATTCCGGGTTACCAGCACAGGCCGCCCGGAGTACCACTGCTGCTCACCGGCATCGATCAGACGACGGTTTGCCAATAACTGACGGATGCGCAGATTCAGTCCATCAACACCAAAATCTCCCTGACGTACCGCACACAGCAGCTGAAATTTCTTATGCTGCTCAAACAGCTCCAGTACCCAGCTTTCCAAAGCCTGTTCAGAAGAAACAGACGGCTCTGAATCAGCAAGAACACGCTCCAACTCATTCAGTTTCTGCAGATAAGGCTGATAACCCGACAGCATCAGCTGATCAAAGGCGCTCCAGTCCCGGTGTTTATCCTGAACTAAGGGCAATTCCAATGCACTCAACTCGCCGACAAACTGCTGAAAATAGCGCTGTAATCCTGCCAAGCCGAAATTCAGTACACCCTGCTGGTTAACCCACGCAGCAAAATCCAGCAGCCCCTGACCTTCAGAACGATAGCAGTGCCGCAGCATGGTCGTTGCCTGACTCAGCATACGCCCCAGCCTTGGCAGAGCCCGTGTTTCCTGAGTGGCCTGATACTCCTCCCCAATCAGCTGCCCCGTGGCCGATGCCACATAAGCACAACTCTTTTTACTGTAATGACCCTCTTCCGCCTGCTGACAAAGATCTCCCAGTACAGAGCCCGCTTCCACCGAAGCCAGCTGGTCTTTATCCCCCAGAAGGATCAGACGAGCGTCCGGGCGTAAGGCATCCATCAGCTTAGCCATCATCTCTACATCCACCATGGAAGCTTCATCCACCACCACAATATCGGCGGGTAACGGATTGGCCCGGTTATGACGAAAGTGACGGGTATTAGCCTGACTGCCGAGCAAACGGTGCAGAGTACTGACCTCGGTCGGAATCGATGCCTGCCACTGATCTGCAGGCAAATCCTGCGGGAACAGCCCCCGCGCATCTGCCGATAAAGCCTCAAGGTTCAGATTCAGCCGCTGCACACTGCCGGCGATAGATTCGTTCAGTCGGGCTGCCGCTTTACCAGTGGGAGCAGCAAGGCGAATCACCAAAGGTGGCTCGCCCTCTGCCAGCTCCAGTCCCTGCAACAGCGCCAAGAGGCGCACTACCGTGGTGGTTTTCCCCGTTCCCGGCCCCCCGGTAATAATGCTGAAGCCGCTACGGGCAGACAGGCCACAGGCAACCTTCTGCCAGTTCGGCACCAGCTGATCCGGTTCAGACCCGAAAACGATCTGCATCAGGGGCTGAATCTTGTCAGATACTTCCAGTGGAACAAGACGCTGCTCAATGCCCCTGCGTACCTCCTGCTCGTACTGCCAGTAGCGGCGCAGATAAAGCAGAGGCCGCTCAGCGGTTCCTGTCAGCACCAGAGGCTGATTGCCGCGGGCCAAAACGACATCTGTATCCAGCTGGCCGCGTAAATCTTCAATCGCGGAACAAGCCGTCAGTTGTTCCAGCCATTGCGTCAGAGACACAGCATTAAGCTGACTGCGTAGCTGACGACCGACCAGCTCCCGCAGGCGTTCCTCAGAAACTGGCGACAACAAACCTGCTGGCTCCTGCTGCGCCTGAAGCAGATCCAGACACACGTGACCGTGGGCGGTACGTTCGCTCACCAGAGCTACTGCCAGAAGCACAGCATCCGGGCAATCAGCTTCCGGAACCTGCTGGCGAATAAAGCGTGCAAAGGCCAGATCCAGCGCCCGGATAGCACCGGCTTCCTGCCAGATCTCCAGCTGTTGAATCAGGGGCAGATTCCCGGACAGCTGTTGAGATAGCTCCTGAGACGGTTTTTGAGGTAGTTCTTGAGGCTGCCCCTGAGAAAGTCCCTGCATTGTTGTCCCATCACTCATAACAACATCCCCTGTTCACCGGATTCATGGCTGTTAAAGCCGATCGCCACAGACTCACCCCGGAAGAGGCGATCCAGCGCTTCAATTAACTCTTTCGGCGGGCGCTCAAAACACAGTCCCGATGCCTCCCCCTGCCATCCCCGAAGGAAGACATAAACCGAGCCACCAATGTGCCTGTCATAATCATAATCCGGCAAGCGGGCTTTCAGCTGACGATGCAGCGCCAAGAGATAAAGGCAATACTGCAGGTCATAACGCTTCTTCAGAATCGCTGCCACCATTGCATCATGGGTGTAGCCGGTATCGTCCTCACCCAGTTTGTTCGATTTCCAGTCCACTACGTAATAACGGCCTTCATGCTCCACCACAAGGTCGATAAAACCTTTGAGCATGCCATTCAGCTGATTGGGCAATGCTGCCGGTCGAGGTTGCTGATCCAGCGTGTAACGGCTGACCAGCTGATCCAGCTGCTGGGTATTGACCGAGCGGCTTTCCAACAGAAACTCCAGCTCTACCGCGCAGGCTTTGGGCGACAAACCCGCCAAAGAGAAAGGTTTACTCTCAGGTGTTGTCGACCTTGATACCGACATCAGCGGCCAGGGCATCTGCAGAAAGACTTTCAGCCAATCACTCAGCGGCGAAGCCAGATGCTCAATCTCGCGGAATTCACATTGCCGCTGCAGATACTCAAGGCGAGAGGCGTCATCCAGAGCCGCCGCCTGAAAACCTTTAATCAACTGACCATCTTGGGTGCGGTAACGCTGGATTGCGGCCCATTCCAACAAACTGTGCAGGAAGGTGCCCCAGCTGGCTCCCGCTGGGAACTGGTGCATGACATTTTTTTCATCAAGCTCTTCCGGAAGCGGTGCCCGCTCCAGAGGCTCATCGCGGGTTTCAGAGGCGGTCGCTTCTACCGCCAGTTCAGGATCAGCAACTCCAGAATGAGCAATACCGGAATGGGCATTGGTGTCAGCACCGGTGCGCATACCGGCAACAGCACCATATTCGATGGCCGAGTAACTGGCGATCCACCAGCCTTTCAGCGCATTAAGCTGCGGAGAAACCCGGGCAGGGCTTAACACCGGAGGCTCCGGTTGCTGCAGTCGGTTATCCAACACATCCGGAGTACGATCCAGCAAGCGAATGCTGCCACAGCCGGATGCCAAAGCCCGATAAGCCTCCATCACCGCCTCGGCAGTTTTGGTCTGAGCAGCATCACCACCAGCCAACAGATAGCCCATGGCGGAACGCTCAATCTGAGGTTTTTTCGCATTACCGGATTTCAGCGGCCCGATACCCAGCCAAAGCGCATGACTGGCACGGGTCAGAGCAACATAGAGCAGACGCATGTCTTCACTGATGCGCTCATCATTGGCCAGATCCCAGGCTTCGCCAAAGCGCGACTTACCAGCAATTTCGGCGTAAGTCCGCAGGGAATCACCCAGCCCCTGCCGCCAGTTAACCTGCGGGGTTTTACCGTCAATCTCGCGCCAGCTACCGATAAAGGGCAGCAGAACCAGCGGGTATTCCAGACCTTTGGATTTGTGGATAGTGATCACCTGCACCAGATCGGCATCACTCTCAAGACGCAGGATATTCTGGCTGTCACCGAATTCGATCTGTTCAGACAGATGACGAATCAGCGCCTGTTCGCCTTTTACCTCAACGGCTGCCTGTTGCAGCCACTCCGCCAGATGCAGCAGGTTGGTCAGGCAACGCTCGCCTTCCGGTTTTTTCAGCAAGCGGGCTGGCAGGCGATAGTGATCCATCAGCTGACGTACCATCGCCAGAACGCCCTGCTGCAGCCAGATACGATGCAAGCGGGCAAAGAAGAGCATCTGACTTTCCCAGCCCAGCTCATCTTCCCGCCAGTCTGCCAGCTGAGCCAAAGGTAGTTCCAGTGTATTGCTGCCAAGCGCTGCTCTGACCAAACGTTCATCGCTCGGTTCGGCAACCGCACGCAACCAATGCAGCAGATCCACCGCCTCAGCACTGGCAAAAACTGACTCCCGATCCGACAGATAGACACTGGCCACCTGACGTTTTGTCAGCTGTTCCCGCACCAGACGGGCTTCGCTACCAGTACGCACCAGAATGGCGATATCTTTTGGTTTCAGGGGCTGATCAATGTTGAGAGGACCGTTCGAACCATCAGTCTGTTGATCCGTTAAGATCGCAAACCCCGCCTGCTGTTGCTGCGCCAGATTCAGCCAGTGAGTCACCTGACTGGCAGCCACTTCTGCCGCCTGCTGACGATAGGCGCTCATGCTCAGCGGCTCATCCTCGTCATGCTCAAAGGGCCAGAGGGTCATAGGGGCAACCGGCTGACCAAGAAAGCAGAGCTGCTCCTTGCGCCCCTTGGCATCGACCACCACATAGGGCACCTGATTGTCACCGTCGGCTTTAAAGCGGAAGGCTCCCAGGGGATGCTCCTCAGCATGCCGGAAAAGATGATTACAGGCAGCTACTACACCGTCACTGGAGCGGAAGTTGCGCTTTAGGGTGTAGTGCCGTCCTGTGGTGGCGTTTCGTGCCTGCAGATAGGTGTGAATATCCGCGCCACGGAAGCTGTAGATCGCCTGTTTGGGGTCACCGATCATCACCAGAAGGTTCTCCTTCCGGTTCTCTTCGAGGTGATAGATGCGGTTAAAAATCTGATACTGAACCGGGTCAGTATCCTGAAACTCATCGATCATGGCTGCCGGGAAGGCTTTGGCCAGTGTCGTCGCCAGATGCGGGCCATGCTCGGCATCATTCAGGGCATCCGCCAGCTGAGTCAGCAGATCATCAAAGCCCATCTCGGCACGGCGTTGCATGCGGGCATCAAACTGAGTGCTGACCCAGTCCAGCGCATGGGCGGTCAGTGCAGACCGGAGATCGGTATCCGGTTCTTTTACGGCTACCTGATTCTGTTCACAGCCCTCTTCGCCACCCATATCCGAATGAGCATCTGCCCAGTAAATCGCTTTAAGGCTGGTAAAAGCAGGGAAGTTTTTAACCGCCTGCTCTTTGCCCTTTTTAAAACTGAAAGCACCTTCGGCAAAGTTTTTTAGCTTGCTCGGCGCTTTGCCCTCGTCCTTCGCCCAAAGAGCAATACTTTGCAGCAGCTGGGTAAATTTCTCCGGCTTGGCGCTGTCATGTTGAGTACCGGAAAGCACAGGCTGCAGCTGCCAAAGGTAAGCTTCAATCTCTTCCTGCTGTTCAGCCCACTGGCGGCGGGCGGTTTGCTCAAGCTCTGCCTTACGGGCAGCCTCGGCTTCCTGCGCCTGCTGATGTTCATAATGTGCGTTCAGACAGGCATCAAAATCCGGCACCGCCAAAGGGCGACCTTCATAACTCAGCCCCGCCTGATGATTACCCATCAGCCCCTGCAGACGTTGCTGCAAAGCTTCCGGTGAGGCGAAACAATCCAACACCAAGGAGACCTTGGCGGCAGATAAGGGATAAAAATGCTTCCGCCAGTAATCCCGCACCACTTCTGCCAGCAGTTCACTCTGATCCGTGACCAGCTCCCGGTTGAACAGTCCACGGGTATCGAAGGCATGCTCCACCAGCATACGGTTACACCAGCTGTGAATGGTGGAGATACTGGCCTCGTCCATAGATTCAGCGGCCAGTTTCAGGCGCCAGGCACAACCCGGCCATTCCGCCGCAGGAATACTGGCCCGCAAAATATGGAGCGGATCTAAGTCATCACGATCCGTCTCCTGATCCTGAAAAAAGACAGCGGCTTCCACCAGACGAGCTCGGATACGGTCGCGAAGCTCCTCTGCCGCCGCATCGGTAAAGGTCACCACCAGAATCTCTTTTGGTGTTAATGGACGATGGAAACCTGTGCTCTCAACATCTGTCTGCCCGCCACCGGCTCCTGCGCCATCTCCAACTTCACTGCCATGCCCAAGAACAAGCCGGGTATAGAGCAATGCCAGACTGAAGGTTTTACCGGTTCCTGCACTGGCCTCGATCAGCTGACTACCGGTCAGCGGAAAGGTTAGGAAGTTAAAATCCCGGCTCGGCTGCTGGCTCTGATCCCGGCTCTGATCAAACGGTTGCGAACTCATGCGGCACCTCCTTCAAACAGAACCTTGCTGCTGCTCTTTCCTTCATCTGATGCGCCATCCGGTGAATCGTCCTCGGCCTTCGCAGGTTTCAGACAAGCCAACATGGGGCCATAAAGACGCTCCGCCAGCTGATCAAAACGGCCATCAGCCGATAGCGCTTCAAAGTCCGGCCAGAAGCGGGAATAAGCCGGATGATCGCCAATTTCGCCACTGCGATTAAAGCCCCCCAGATACTCACCAGCCGCATCGCCATCGGTGAGATAACTGAAGCCAGTTTTGCAGGCCAGCGGCCAGAGCTGATTGATATTTTCCATCCAGGCTTCCGCCAGATCTTTCAGCAGGGCTTCTGCCTCCTCAGCCGGAATCGGCTGCATCTGAATGCTTTGCTGACTGTCGGCTCCCAAAAGATGAGTCACCACGGGTTGTTCCAGCTGAGCAAACAGGTGCGCGGGCCAGTGACGGATCAGGTGGTAATACTTGAGATCATCCCCCTGCAGTAAACGACTTGGTTGCAAAATCAGACGTATGGTGTTGCCGGAGGCATCCCGGCGCAGATCATTGAGCTGGGCTTCCAGCTGATCTCCTGTGGACAGCTCAAACACCCGAACCCTTGTGGTGTGCAGCTGTGGGTATTTTTGTTGCAGCGTCTGACTCAGACTGAGGGGCTCATAAAGCGCATCCTTTAACCGGTTCTGCTCCGCCTCGGCAAAGGCTGCCATGGGCAGTTCACCCGCGGCCTGCAAACGATTCAGGGCTGCATCCAGTAGCAGATCCGCCGGAGTTTCCGGAGAGACTGCCTGCTGTTGTACGACACGATCTATCAGGGTTTTCTGCAACGCCCAGCGGCCAAGACCATCCAGCGCGAAACGCTCTTCATCTTCGGCCATCTCGCCTTCATCAAACCAGCGCACACCTAAACGGCGACTGAAAAAGGTTTTCACCGGATGACGCAGAAACTCTGACAGATCATTCAGAGTTAAAGGCGCATCCAACGCCAAAGGTGGCAGCTGAGCATCACCTGAGATCAGCGTCTGATCCGTCATCAGATCAGAAAGCTTGTGGTCGATCTGCTCGGAAAGCACGTCAGCTTCATGCACCTCCCGCCACTCTTTGGCATAGGTAAAGTGGGTGGCGCGCCCGCCCTCATCCGGCAGAAAGTACTTCACACTGAACGGCTGCAACGGATGCTCTGTGGTGATGGCACCCAGCAGATCGGAAGACTGATCGTCAGCCAGTCGCCAGCCTGCGGCCAGATAATCCCGCAGCTGCCCCACTAACACCGAAGGTGGCTTGGCAGTGTTATCACGAATATTGCGACCGACCCAGGAGATCACCAGACGCTCCCGCGCAGATAGCAGGGCTTCAAGGAACAGGTAGCGATCATCTTCCCGACGTGAACGGTCACCGGGACGGTAGTCGTTGGCCATCAGATCAAAGTCTGCGGCCTGCTGGCTACGGGGATAATCCGCATCGTTCATACCCAGCAACCAGACCTGTTTAAAGGGAATGGCGCGCATCGGCATCAGGGTGGCAAAGTTCACCGAGCCACCGAGGAATTTCTGGGTCAGGGTGGGCTGATCGATGCGACTTAGCAGCTCTTCTCTCAGCACCTCAAGAGGAAGCGGTTCATCGGTCAGCTGGCCCAGTTCGCACTCCTGACACCAGCTGTCCAGCCCTTTGCTGATGTCACTGAGGGCACGCTCATCCGCTGGTTCCTGCGCGGTAAAGAAGCGATGGCAAAGTTCATTGATCACCCGCTCCCAGTCCCTTGGCGTTCTTTCGATCATCATGGCATCACGGCTGAGCTGCAGTGCATCGATCAGCAAAACCAGAGGCCCGATCAGCGCAGCTTCAAGACCGGCAATTTCGTCGTAGGGTTCAATCTCATGCCAACGATCACTTTGCCCAACGGCATAGCCGAGCAGCATGCGCTTCAGACCAAAGAGCCAGGAGTTCTGTTCACCGGCTTCCGCCAGATCCAGCTCAGCTCGTTGCTGCTGATCCAGTCCCCAACGAATATTTGCCCCCTTGATCCACTGATGCAGCCGCGGTAACTGATCTTCGGTGAAGCCAAAGCGAGTCTGTAACGCCGGAGTATCCATCAGATCGAGTAACTCACTGACGGTAAAGCGGGCATCCCTCAGCTGCAGCAAACTTTCAAAGGCGGTCAGCAGGCTGTTAATGCCGCGCTGCCCCTGATCGGAAATATGGTAAGGAATAAAGCGGGAATCCCGCTGGCTGTATTCTCCAGCGGCGTTCGCCTGAGAACTGTAGCGCCCAAAAACAGCCTGCACATGGGGAGCATAAACCGATACATCCGGTACCATGACCAGAATATCTCTCGGCTGAAGAGACTCGCCCCGCAGCTGTGCCTGTTCAAAGGCATCCAGTAGCTGATCGTGCAGAATTTCCACCTCACGCTGAGGGCTGTGGGCGATCAGAAACTGCAGGCTGTTATCGGTTTCTGGGTCGATCCGGTTTTCAGGCTGCTCACTCAGCTTTTGCCGCTCATCCAGACTTCTCAGCTGATAGATATCGTCCTGAACCTGACGCAGCAAGGGCATAACGCCCACAGTATCCGGCTTTGGCGGTTCAAACAGGTCGATGCTGTTAAAGTGCTGACGGTAAGCTTCCGGCTGATCACTTTCGTCCAGCAGGTGCAGATAATCACGCCCCTGTTTACCCCAGGAAGCCAGTAGCGGATTGCCCTGCAGGTGCAGACTTTCCAGCGGGATGCCTTCCGGCAGTTTGCGGGCGGTGGTTCGGGTGTACTGCTTTAACAGCGACCGCCCTTCAATCAGGTCGCCCCAGTAATGGGGACTGGGGTTGTGGACAAAAAGCAGTACCTGACAGAAGCGGGATAGCCCCTGCAGCAGCTCAAGGGTTTGTTGTGGCAGGGCCGAAATACCAAACACGATGACGCGCTTTGGCAGGTCATCCGGTGCTTCTGCCCGTTGCTGGCACTGATCGACAATAATCCGGTGAATCTCGGAACGGCTTTTCTTGGCCCAGAAGCGCTCCTTTTCATCCAGTGTTTCGTTAGAGTGAGACTCTAATGGGCGCTCCAGAATGGTTTGGCTAAGCAAGCGCCAAAGCGCGGGTTGCCAGAGCTGTTCGTCAGGCAGCGGGATCTGGTTCGGCTCCTGCCCGACACGAATCAGAATATCCTGATGATGCTCCCAGGCCTCCAGCCAATCCGCACGGTAAACCTGATACTGGTCGTACATATCCGACAGCTTAGCCGCCAGCTGATAGGTACGGCGCGGATCAGCATCTTTTTTCAGAAAGCCGAGCAGGGGGGATAAACAGTCCGGATTAGGCAGGCTGGCCTGCAGCTGATCCTGATCCGACAACAGCTGATACAGGGTCCAGGTCAGCGGACCTTTATCAAAGGGAGATGCACTGGGAATATCCGGCTCAAAGCAGCGATAAGCCTGCCAGATAAAACGTCCCGGCAGCTGCACCTTCATCGCAGCGGCAATACCGCAGCCGCCTTTGTCTTCATCTTCGGCCAGTGCCATTTTCAGCCACTGGGCGATACCGTTGCTCTGAACCAGAATCTGCTCATCGTCCAACGGCCCCAGCGGATAGCGTTGAATCCAACCGGTCATCACATCCCTGAGTACTTCCAGATGATTGCCCTGAATCACCATCATGCCGGTGGGCCAGCTATTAACCGTCATATCTGTCCTTCAATAACCAATAAAAATACATACGTCTTAGAGCAACCACAGCGGTTGGCGGTGTGGCAATTTACCTCAGATACAGGCAAGCGCACTGAGTTTACTATGGTCTGTTTAACACCACTCGGGATACTGACACTATGTCGCACAATACCTCGGATCCAAAAAGCAAACAGCCTCGGTTACTAAACACTAAGACCCTGCTATTGCTACTGGCCGGAGCCGTACTGGGCTATTTGCTGACACCAACAGAAGGTTTCTCTGTGCGCTTTGAAAACCAGAGTGCTCAGATGATTACCGCAATCAAACTGGACTTTGGCAGCGCTGACGGTCAGTCCAGCCTGCAGACATTCCGGCTACCGGCGGGCGAATCACGCACGTTATTTCTGAATCACCCGACGGGAGCCGGCTTTAATGTGCAGGTCTTCTACGCTGACGGCCAAAAGCAGGAGTTCTGTGCGCTAAGAGGTAATAAAGATCAGAGACCCGTACTACCTTTGGCGTTATAAATGTCAGCCCGGCTGAGTAAGCGTACTGCCGGCATGCAAGTCAACGCAGGTCGCGTACCAGGTATCGCTCTGCTCAGGCTTAGAATACAGATACCCCTGATGCAGAACCTCGCCATGGCGTTTAAGAAAGTCGGCCTGTTCCTGAGTCTCTACACCTTCAGCAACAACATCCAGATTTAGTTTTTCAGCGACAGCAATAATCACCTCAACTAAAGCAGCATCTTCTTTGTCATGGGTAACGCCCTGAACAAAGCTCTGATCGATTTTAATCTCATCAATAGGCAAACGTTTCAGGTAAGAAAGCGCTGAATAGCCCGTGCCGAAGTCATCAATTGATAACCGAACCCCCAACTGCCGCAAGGCAAACATTTTTTCCCGCATGACTTCAAGATCATCAATAACAAGGCTTTCAGTCACTTCCAGTGTGAGATACTGAGCCGGAACACCGTACTGCTGCAGATAGCCTGCAATTTCACTGACAAAATCACTCTGCCGGAAATGCCTTGGGCTGATATTAACCGCTAACGGAACCACCCTCTGATTATTCTTTAACCGTCGTCCCATCAACTGACAGGCACTTACCAGCACCCAGCGCCCCAGATCGACAATAAGATTCGATTCCTCAGCAATGGGAATAAAGTATCCGGGTGACAGCAACCCTTTCTGAGGATGCTGCCAACGTACCAGAACCTCGGCAGATTTTACCTGAGCACAATGGTCTACCTGTGATTGCAGAAAAAGCCTGAGCTCGCCAGATTCAATGGCAAGAGGCAGCTCTTTTTCCACCTGAAATTTCTGACTGATGTGCTCGGCCATCGCCAATTCAAAATGAACGCTTCTCTGACCACCCTGCTGTTTTGCCGTATAGAGCGCCATACTGGCACGGCCAAGAATCAGTTCAGCAGTTTCATCGCTGTCACCAAGCCGGATTTTAGTTGACCCCGTACTGACTGAAAGATGAAGGTACTCGCCCTCTACATTCACAGGCTCTGAAAAAATCTGCTGAACCTGTTCCGCAACTCCCGCGGCTGAGCACAACAGAGCAAACTCATCACCGCTCATATAAAACAGCCTGATATCGCCCTGTAAATCCTGCTCAAGCTGGCGTGCTATATGCTGGAGCAAACCATCAGCAAAACGGCTGCCTCTGACATTATTGATCACCTTAAAGTGATCGATGTTTAACAGTAACAGGCTCTGCCGTTTGCCCAGGGGGTTCTCGATCCCCTGCTCCAGAGTCTCCAGCAGAAAGGATCGATTCGGCAACCCGGTTAAAGGATCAAAATACGCCAGATGATGAATATGTTCCTGGCTGCGCTTTAGCGCTTTATTTGAGCGATAAAGGTGCAATGTAAACAGAGTCAGCACGGAGACCAGAGCCAAGACAAGCGGCAGCAGGTAGGCGTATAACTGTTGCCAGATCTGTTTCCAGGTCAGCTTCGGAAGCTGGTCAAAAGGCGGTAAGCGTAATTCCCGAAGCAGCTGATCAATAACCCGATAGTCACCGGGAATGGTAAAGCCGGAAATATTCAGTTGCTTCGCTACCTGGCCGCCAAGCGGCATGGATAACAGAGCACCGGAGACTCGACGGGAAAGGTCTTTAGAAACGTGTGAAAGTGCGGCAAAAGCCCATTCGGGATAAAGCGCGGTACTCACCTGCAGTGGAAATGCAACATGCTCTTTTACCCCTAATAAACGGTAGTCCTCCGGCTTAAGCTCTCCCTGCTCAACCAGTTCTTCCAGGACTCCCGCCCGGATAAAACCAGCATCCGCCTCTCCGGACAAAACAGCATCAACAACCTGGGTCAGAGGCAACCCTGTGAACTGCATCTGAAGGTCTTCTTCAACCTCCAGCCCTTCCTGATGTAAGCGATAGCGCTGCATCTGATAGGCCCCCAAAGAGGAAGGCGATACGGCCGCTACTTTTCGCTGTTTCAGGTCAGAGAGGTTCTTTAGATCGGTCAATTCAGAACGGGTAAAAATAACACCCGCAAACTGACTGATATCCTGCCCCTTCACCCGATTCGCCAAGGTAGCCAGAGGAGAACTCAAACCCAGGTGGTAGGTATAGAGCACATAGATCGACGGGTTAACAAATACAAAATCAGCCTGACCTGAAATAACCGCGCGCTCCAGATCCGGCAGCTGAAAAGCACGGATAGCAAACCGGTATTCCGGTATCTCCTGCGTCAGATAATCCGCCAGGGGTTGCCATTGCTGCTCCGTTTTTGCCACGCCCCAGAAAGCGGGAACAGCAATCACCACCTCTTCAGCATCAGCAGCTGCGATCTTGGGATAACACAACCACACAGAGAGAATGAGAAGAATACAAACAACGTTCAGTGGCCGAAAAAACGAAAGTGGCATAATCCTTCCCTAGACAAGAATTGATGCCACTATTGTGCGGTTTAACTTCGAGTTAAAGCAACCTTTGCTCAACCACTGGTTGATTCGAAGATTTTATCCGCGTTCGCTTCGATAAAGCCCTGATAAACCTCACCCTCCGCATTTGGATAACGCAGCGCAAACTCGTAGAAGCAGGTTGGAATTTCATGCTTCTCCCCACCGGCAAATTCGATCTGCTGACGATCTGCCATGGTCGATCCCTGTTCCAGCAGTGCTGCTGGGGTGCCTTTCACTTCACCACCGACTGTGTTGACCGCATAACCGGCTTCTTTCACACGATCCAGTACACGCTGAATCTGAGTCGTCGCTTCCTTCCCTTCCACGTCATTCAGATGGTTGATACTGACCGTAAAGTGGTTAACACGGATGCCAATCGCCAGTAACCAGGCACCGTATTCGGTTTCCTGCATCAGGGTTTTGTAATCTTCAAAGCTTGGCGCGCTCCAGTGACGGGCTGACCAGAACACGCTCTGATCTGTCGGCTTGTCAGTGATTTCAGCGGTATATTTCGCCAGAATCTTTTGTGCCGCCCCACTCAACTGCTCGGTCAGCAGCTCAGAGATAAAAATTTTTGGCACCGAGGTATCCGGGTGGATATAGCTGCGGGCACGCAGCTTTTTGGCGGTGAAGTTGTATTCATCCTGCAGGCTGTAGCCCATCGCCAGAACCAGCGGCTCCAGATTATCCAGCTGCAGTGGGGTGTGAGCAAAAGTTCGAAAAGCAACGTGATCGTTGATCACCTCACCATTAGCGCTTTCCTCTGGGGCTGCAAACACTTTACGGATTACTTCCGCCTGAGGCGTGATAGAGATGTAGTCCTGCCAAAGATTGTCAAAAAAATGTACCGGATTCATAAGTCACCTGGAGTCGTACGGCTGAAAGCCTTTTTGTTATAGATGCTGTTTTAAACGTAGCTGATGGTTCGACTACACCGCTAAGCGGTGAGGCTCGGATAGCTATTTTGGTGACGAAAGCATCGGCCGACAAACAAAAAAACTTAACTCCAAGACCAAAAATAGCTTACCCAGAAATCAGAAAAGACTTACTCAAGAATCAGGAAAGACTGGCCCTGACCGCTCGCGGATGGTCTTTCAGCCAGCTCTGCATCCAGTCAATAAAGGCCTTTAATCTGGCATTTTCCGGCACGATCTCTTTATGTACCAGCCAATAGCCCGGCATTAACGCCGGGTTCAATCGACTGATGGGCTGCTCACCCAAAGGGGCAACCAAACGTCCTGCGGCAATACCATCAAGCGCATCGCCGGTGGAGATCATAGCAACCCCAAGGCCTCTGTTGGCTGCCTCCAGCAAACCGGCATGGCTATCCAGAGGTAAAACCTGCTGATCAACCGCTACATCCACTTTCAGGGTATCCAGTACCCGCTCCCATAGGGGAACCGACAGGGGGGTACATAGCAAGCGATGACGAATAAGGTCATTCGCCTGATCCAGTGAAACTCGCTCCAGCAGATCAGGCGCACAGACGATAAGCTTGTCGTCGGTCAGCAGCAGATGCGCTTCCAGCCCCCAATCCCTGCCGCCCTTATCGCCAAATCCCCATTGGATCGCCAAGTCGAGATTTTCCCCGTCAAAGTCGGGAAAGGGTACAGAAATCGAAACCTGAATATGCCACTCAGGATGAGCCGCTTCGAATTCCGGCAAACGAGGCAGCAGGCAGTTCACCGCAAACCAGGGTGATGAACTGATACGGATCGATGGTCTCTGATGCTGATCGCAAACCTCATCCACGCCCCGCTGAATTAACGCCAGGCCGCGCTCGACATAATCCAGCAGCTGCTGACCGGAAGGGGTGATTTCTATCCCTGAAGATTTACGTTCAAACAGCACTAACCCCAGCTGATCCTCAAGGGATTTGATCTGCAAACTCACCGCCTGAGGCGTGATAAAGAGTCGCTCAGCCGCATACTTAAAACTGCCCAAACGTGCTGCAATCGCAAAAATATGAAGAGCGCGAAGGGAGGGAGAACGCATCACCGATATAACTCCAAAATTGATAACCCTCGCACAAAGTTACAAGATGTTACTAACAACCATCCTTTTTCGCGAGATTCAGAAAAAAAATAAATCGATAGCCTGTGCCGCTCAATACGGAATACTCAAAGGGAAAGCACATGTCTATTTTCAATTTAAACTCCAAGCTTAGCCTAAGCGCTGTTGCTATGACTATCGCACTGGCCGGATGCGGTGGCGGTGGTTCCGGGAAATCATCAACCCCTACTACTCCCGACGACAACAAAACAGCCCCTATTCGAGAGACATCGGTAGCGGTTACCGGCATTCTCTTCTGGGGCGCGGACAGCTTCGGAGACAGCACGGATTCGAGAACCTGGGAAACAGAGCTCTGGACTATCAAAAATGATCAGGCAACCAAAGTAAAAAATATTAACGGGGTAGCCAACAGCCCATCATATGCCGGAAGCCATACCTTTATTGGTTATGATGGCTATGCGTATTTCTTCGCCTTTTCAAGCGAAGACTACGGCAAAGGTGTATCTCCAACAGCAAAGAAAATCGGTCTTTATAAAACCGATGGTACTGAAGCAGGCACAAGCCTGGTTGTGGATGAAGCGGTGCCCTGTCAGGCAGGTAATTCTGACTGGCTGGGTAATGAATATGGCGTACAGATGCTCGGCAGTCGCATCTATTTTGTACACGATAGTTGTGTAGGTTCGCCATACAGGCATGGCTCTATCTACTCTATTGACCTTGCTGCCAGCAACCCAACCAGCATCCAACTCAGTAGTGACGACGTTAAGATTTACGGTGATCCAAACTTTGCACAGGTGAATGACAAATTGTATTTTGCCGCTGCAGGAGAACTGGGATCGCTACGCAGTCTGTTTGAGCTTAGCGGTACCACCATCAAGTCACTCATTAGTCCGAATGCCTCAGCCGATACCGGCATATCTATTCAGGATGTTGAACCTCTGGGTGATGAGCTGTATGTCACAAACGCTACCTGGGATACGTTGGATGACGCTGACGGCACCAATGATAAAGCAGTCACCCGCATCTACCGTTACAACCCTGATGCTTCGACTAACAGCGAGAAGTTGGTCAGTATCGGTAATGCAAGTGCAGTAACAGGAACAACCTTCCCTAAAGCAACAACGGTTCTGAGTGATAGCGATAACACCATTGAGTTCAGACAAAATCCACCTACGTTACCTCCCAGCTCAACCGAGCAAGCTATTAAAAACGTAGACCCTGACAATTTTCGCATGACAGCAGTGGGCGATAAGCTCTATATCACGACGAGTGATAGTGCAAATCCTCTCTATTTCTATAACCCGTCAGACAATACCTTCTATCAAACTGATCTGGGCCCGGTCGGGTTTGTTTCAGTTTTTGAGCACAAGGGTAACCTGATAGCTCAAACCACAACCACCTCTCCAGTCACAAGTCAATTCTGGTCTTATAACAGTGACGGCAACAGAAATACCAACGCCACCCCCAACTACCCAACTCTGGCAGGAGGCGGCAATGATTCGTTATGGCGTAAGGACAGTGTGCTGGATATCATTGATGGCAATATCTATTTCCTAAGTATCTACACAGCATCTGGTCATACAGCAACAGATCATATCTTTATGAACCGGGTAAATGGCGCAGAAGACAGTAGCAAGGTGTACGACCGCCATTATGCTGCGGTTGGCGACTTAGTGGATGGCCTGAACACTTTAATGCCTGCCTCCTTAACCCGGGACTATATCAATATTGATAAAGGTGATCGCATCTATCTGAGTTCCCAAATAGACAGCACCCAAGGCAAGAACCCACTCAAGGTTGACCTACCGGCAAACACAGCGGACACCCAGGATGACCAGACATATGCTGACACTGCGAATATGGCCAACCAGCTGATCAAGAATCTGGAACCGACCAATCAGATCAAAGCTGGCAGCATACTCGATAGCGGCCTTTATTAAAGCGATAAGCTCTTGATCTCCTTAATAAGATGCCACTGCCGTTTCGGTTCTGAGCATCTTAGTCAGTAAGTCGCTATTTACAGAGATCTCGATTAGTAGGTATCTATTAGTAGAGATCTCTGTATTCCCACCGAAAACCGCGCCTGATCTTAAGAAACGACTGTACCCGAACGACAAGTTGTTTATCCGAGTCTACTGAAACGCCTACCCCTTAACTTATTAAGTTAGCTTTTACCTCATCTATCGCTTTTAAGTCCCACGCCTAACTCAATGTGTAACTATCCGCACAAACTCAATGTGTAACTATCAGCACAAAAACTGATAACTTCCGCGCAAAATTACAAGATGTTACATACAACCACCCTTTTTCGCGAGGTTCAGAAATCAGGCAAACCGATAACCTGTGCTCACCTAATCTGGAATCTTTAAAGGGAATACACATGTCCATTTTTCTTTCTAAACCTAAGTTGCTATTAACCTCGCTGGCTATGGCTATCACTCTCACTGGGTGCGGCGGTAGTGGAAGTAGCGGTAATAACTCTGATAACAATGACGATGACAATGGCAACAGCAGCACTAACGGTTATTACGATGAAACCTGGGATCTGAGCAACGACAGGCTGATCGGCTTAGCTCGCCACGGTTATGGCAGCGATACCATCACAATTCTCAAGGGCACGCCAAAAGATGGGCAGGACGGTGATATTTTCTCTGTACGCTCTGCCGCTCCTGGCTCTAAGGTTCTGGCCGAAATTAAGAAAGACGATCTTGGAATGGATAGAAGGGATTTCCAGGATCTGGATACCATGGATAATTATGTTGTTCTTTGTAAAGATGGCAGCACCTCTCCAGCCAATGCAGCCGAACTGCATTTTTTTAAAGCCGATACACCGAGCAAAGTATTCACTCTAGCGCTCACCGGAAACGATGGGGTTGGAGATTTCGAGGTGCGGGATTGTCACTCCATTGACGCCCGCTTCACGCAAGGCTCTTCAACCGCTTTCAGTGCCTTAATCTACACCGTTGGCAATGCTCAGATGACATCAGGTTCTCCTATGACCAATAACGACAGGGTTATTCGTAGCCAATTGGTCATTAACACAACAATTGATGTTGATGCGGCTAACGCTATCACCGTAAAGACGGGTACTGATGCTGCAGAAAGCATGTACATGGCGGAATCTAATGATGAGCTAGCAGGTATTACTGCCAATACCTATGGCGTTTACTTTACCCATTACGACGATAGCGCGAATGAAAACAAGCTGCATTTTATGGATACAGCTGGAACTAGAACCGAGGTCCTATCTACTCCAACTGACCCTTTTGCAGGTGTTGATCAGCAGATGGCTATCAGCGATATCGCTGTGATTGAAGGCTTCAATGATTACGACATGATCTATATGACTTCATACAAAGAGGCTACCGGTATTGTCATGGCCGCGTATGACAGATATGGCGCAAAACCAACCCGAACCTTCACTAAGTCAACCGACACTTTAACTGAACGCTGCGTGGACCGTTTAGTGCTGAAATATAATGGCGAAGTCGGTGATAAAATGTGGTGCCATGACGCAACTAACAAAGGCAACATTCTGGAGTTAAACTCTCCGGTTTATCCTTAATCGTTAAAGCTCTGGTACTATAAAAAAAGCAGATACCCCAACAAGGGGTATCTGCTTTTTGACGTATAGGATTAATGCGATGGAAAATGTAAAAAGGGATGGCGCTCAAGCTTCGGTTAGGCCTCAACCGGATATCGACAACCTGATAATCAAAGAGAAGCATCATCTTTTTATCGAAGAAGTTCGCTCCCGGATGCTGTTTTCATTTTTGCTGAGTTGCGGCATAGGGCTGTATTTTTACCAGCAAACCACCATTGAAAACCTCTTTATCTGGCTAAGTACGCTCTGCGTTGCGGCTCTGAATTCCCTTTTCCTACTCAAAAACAGTAACCGTGATAAAACCCACCAGCACCAATGGAAGCATATTTATCTTGCGGTCATCTGGGGAATTCACTGGGGTTCCATCCCGTTAATCTTTCTCAGCAATGCAGACCTGGTCACCTGCTTTACGGTATTTACCCTTATCCTGATCAGTTGCAGCATGCCATCGATCACTATGGCGGTTTACCCCGGACTCTATATCACTTTTTTAACCCCGGTATTTTTAGCATTAACCTATGGTATGGCCAATGCTTTACCAGAAGAACATAAAATGGCGACCATACTGCCGATCCTGTCTTACCTGATGTTGCTGCTTTTCAGCCGTATGACCTCAAGGCAGCAAACCGAGCTGATTCGGTTAAGGATTCTGCACAAGGCATCATCGGAAGAAAACGCTCAGCTGCATCAGGAAAAGTCACGGGCATTAACAGCACTCAGCCATGATATTAAACAGCCTATTCAGGCCATTCATCTTTATAGCGCGGCGTTACTGGCACAAAAAAACACACCAGAACAAATTACAGATACACTGGAAAAAATTGCCCAAACCACCAATACAGCAAAAATGCTGATCGATGAAGCCGCAAATGCAATTTCCGGAAACACCGAACTCTCAAACTTACTCAACCAGCTGATCGGCAATTATAAGATTTTTATCCCTGATTCTGTGCAGATCCGTCATTTAGGCTGCCCGGAAATCATGGAGCATCACGCGGTGCATGTCAGAAAAATACTAAATAACGCTATGCATAATGCCAGCCGATTTACCCCTTCCGGAGTTATCGTCGTGAAAGCTAAGCTACAACCGAACGGACTTC
The DNA here is from genome assembly GCA_048270425.1 of Oceanospirillum sp. Classification (GTDB taxonomy): domain Bacteria; phylum Pseudomonadota; class Gammaproteobacteria; order Pseudomonadales; family Halomonadaceae; genus Oceanospirillum. The sequence continues at coordinate 62,227 of JBLWSY010000015.1, read as the reverse complement.
TCAAAATAACTATTGCGGATTCCGGCGTTGGAATAAAGCGCGATCATTTAAAAAAGGTCAGACAGAAAGGCGTAACAACAGATATTAAAAATGGCTCAGGTATGGGACTATCAGTCATCGAAGAAAGCTGCCAGATGATTAATGCCCGATACAGCCTGAGATCGAAGGATGGGAAAGGGACAATCTTTTCGCTCTTTATTAACTGCAAGATTGCAAATAAATAAGCGTATCAGCCAATAACACCAAGCTCCTTTAATTTATTAAGGCAGGCTATTTTGCTGCTAACACCGACTAACTCATAGATGTTTCGGACATGGCTTTTTACAGTATTAATACTAATCCCCATCGCTTCTGCAACACCGGCATAACTGTGTCCATCCTGAAGTAACATCACTATTTTCAGCTGTTTGTTCGTGAGTGCTGATATCAGCATTTCATCTTTTTCGCTGACTTTAAGAGAAGGGAAATATTCACGGCCTGCGGCCAACTCCTTCACAGCCTTGATGAGCTGATCGTAAGAAGCCGACTTGGAAATATACCCCTGGCCGCCACTGCTACGGAACTCCAGAATGGTTTCTGGATCGTCAACCCCGGAAACGGCAGCACAGGGAATATTAAACCCGGTTCGCTTTAACCAGCCGATAAAAGCGATACCGTCCAGTGTTGGCATCTGGATATCAACTAAAATCAGATCCACTTTCTGAGCTGAGTCCAGATAGCCTATGGCATCTTTAACAGAGTAATGGCAAAGCACCCGGGTATCTTCTATTCTTGCCTCCAGCATCATAGCCAGGGCATCCGAGAATACAGGGTGATCATCAATTAACAGAATATTCAAAAGCCAGCTCAATTGAACCAATTAAAAGTTAACACTAAAACTGTCACCTGTCGGATTACCAAGACTATCCATCAATTCTATTGTGTATTGGGTACATCCCGGTATAAAGTCGATTTGAATGTAATTACTGGAAGCCGTAGGGCTCTTTTCTCTAACCAAAATGACATCACTATCTGAACAAAACGTTTTATTACTCATACTTGGATAGACTTGATCAGCATTAACAGAAACACCACCCAAATCACTAACATCAAGATTAAAGGTATTTAAGTAAGCATAGTCTACATCTCGAAAACCGTATTCCATATAAGAATTTGATATTTTATTATTATAACCAGACTGGCTTAAAAAAATTTCTTCACTAAGACATTGCTCAGTGTCACAGGTTTCAAGACGGGACATGGTATCTTGGAGGCCATCTATCATATATTTAATGACGTATCTTTTTTTATTCTCTTCTCCATTTTCTGTATATTCAGACCAAGAATAGAAACTACCATAAACATCCTCATAGGATTTACCATAATTGTAATAACTTCCTATTGAGTCAATCACACTTGTGGCATCTATATACATACTAAGGAAAGTAGTCTTCAAATAATCATAACCAGAATAATTTTTCTGCTGAAGAATAAGTCGGCCATCATTAATCTTGAGCTCATTCGCACAGAAATCTCTGTAATCATAATGAAACTCACTGTAATCACTCAAAATGTGATAGTAATAATCACCACTACCATTGCATATACCACTAAAATCACTTAGTACATGATGATTAGAACTTACACTATCATAATCAAAGTGATAAACAGGAGAGTCAAAATGCGGAGAGTCAGACACAGGTGCATTTCCATCACCCAGATCAAAAGGGTCCGCTTTAATATTATGAATACCAAAATTGATTAAATTGTGGCTTTGGATATTATGATACGTTGCCTCAACGGCAGCTTTGGCAATTGCAACATAGCTATCAGGCGTAATAGTCGCACTCTCGGTTTTACCTGTGTACTCTAAATATGTGACTTCACGCCGATTGCCATAATCATGATTGTTATTACTATCATCATCGCCGCAGGCAGCTAGCCCGAGAGAGGCTATTAGCAGCAATAATTTCTTATCCATGGTTATCCCATCCCTTGAAGTACACCTAAAAATACAGCCATATCTTACCGTTTAAAGCTACAGATGGCTTCTGTTAAAGGCTGAATCCGTTAATTTAACCACAAAAAAACCCGATGTTTGCACATCGGGTTTTATCAGTCTCACGACAAAGCTTTGGAATTAAGCTTTGTACGGATCACGCAATACGATAGTTTCTTCACGATCCGGGCCGGTAGAGATGATATCAACCGGAGCACCAACCTGCTCTTCCAGGAAGGCTACATAATCACGTGCAGCCTGTGGCAGCTGGTCCATAGTTTTAGCACCAACGGTAGACTCGCTCCAACCCGGCAGCTCTACGTATACCGGCTCAACGTCGCCGAATGCAGACGCATCAACCGGCAGATCAACCAGAGTACCGTCTTTCAGTTTGTAGTGAGTGCAAACCTTGATGGTTTCCAGGCCATCCAGTACGTCCAGCTTGGTCAGACAGATACCGGAAATAGAGTTCACCTGTACGGAGTAACGCAGGGCAACGGCATCAAACCAACCGCAACGACGAGAACGGCCCGTAGTGGTACCAAATTCACGACCGACTGTACCCAGGTGCTCACCAACGGAATCGAACAGTTCCGTCGGGAAAGGACCAGAACCCACACGGGTAGTGTAAGCTTTGGTGATACCCAGAATGTAATCCAGATACAGAGGACCGAAACCGGAACCCGTTGCTGCTCCACCAGCTGTGGTGTTAGAGCTGGTTACGAACGGGTAAGTACCGTGGTCGATGTCCAGCAGGGAACCCTGCGCACCTTCGAACATGATGTTGTCACCGTTTTTACGGTAAGCGTGCAGCTCGCTGGTGGAGTCGCAAACCATAGGACGCAGTTCTTCAGCCATCGCAGCGCAGTCAGCGATGACTTTCTCTGCATCAACCGGTTCTTCTTTGTAGAAGTTTTCCAGCATGAAGTTGTGGTAAGCAACGATTTCACGCACTTTCGCTTCGAAAACTTCAGCGTTCATCATGTCGCCAAGACGCAAACCGCGACGGGCTACTTTGTCTTCGTAAGCAGGACCGATACCACGACCGGTAGTACCAATTTTGTTAGCACCGCGAGCGGTTTCACGCGCCTGATCCAGACGAACGTGATACTCAAGAATCAGTGGACAGGCAGAGCTCAGACGCAGACGCTCACGTACCGGTACACCACGCTCTTCCAGCATGCGGATCTCTTTCAGCAGAGCATCCGGGGCCAGAACAACGCCATTGCCGATAATGCAATTCACATTGTCACGCAGGATGCCTGAAGGAATCAGGTGCAGCGCGGTTTTTTCGCCATTTACCACCAGAGTGTGGCCGGCGTTGTGGCCGCCCTGAAAACGGACAACTGCAGCAGCTGATTCTGTCAGCAGATCAACTACTTTACCCTTACCTTCGTCACCCCATTGGGTGCCCAGTACTACGACGTTTTTACCCATTACTGCTTTCTCATTCACTCGAACTCAGACTGTAAACAGTCTCGCCTATGCAGGCTGATTAAAAAATTCGGTTAATTGGTTCAACAACCCACTGACCATCTTCTTTGAGGACCAGTTCGCTGTCACAACCCATCTCAAGTGCACTGACATCCTGATCAGGTAAGCCATTGACTACTCGGATACCTTCACTGCGTAAAGCCCGGATTGTAGACAGAAGCTCCTGATCATCGCTGTAACCTGCCGGTGCATACACACCGGATACGGGATCATTTTTTTGTAAGAGTTTTGCCAGAATTTTCAGGTCAGCACTAAAGCCTGTTGCAGGCCGCGCGCGTCCAAATACTTTTCCGGTTTCATCATAACGGCCACCCTGGGCAACCGCGTGAGAATATCCCGGAATATATGCCGCAAACACCATCCCTGTGTGGTAGTTGTAACCACGCAGTTCCGCCAGATCAAAGTTGATCTCAACATTCGGATATTGGTTTTTAATGACGTTGGCAATCTGTTCCAGACTGTTCAGAGCTTCTTTAACCGATGCCGGAGCATCGGCCAGTTCCACCTGTGCCTGAGCCAGAATATCTGCGCCACCGTTCAAACGCGCAAGACGTGAAATCATACCTCTCACAGACTCATTAGCAATATCTCTTGCGACTATTTGATCAATTTCGCCATAAGCCTTATGCAGGATGGCATCAAACAGTGTTTTTTCCTGATCTGCTGTGAGGTCTGCTTCACGAATTAATGCCCGATAAATGCCGACATGGCCCATATCGAGATAAACTTTTCCGGCACCGGCTGTCGCCAGTGCGGAGATCATAAGACCCAGAATTTCAGTATCGCTTTCCAGGCCATCATCACCAAAGAGTTCTGCACCAACCTGCATCGGGCTACGGGAACCCAGCATGCTGCCCGCTTTTGTACGCAGTACATTTGCGCAGTAGCAGAAACGGGCTGGTCCCTGACGCTTCATTGAGTGAGCGTCCATACGGGCAACCTGAGGTGTGATATCGGCTGCAATGCCCATCATGCGACCGGTCATCTGGTCTGTAACTTTGAAGGTTTGCAGATCAAGATCGTTGCCACTGCCCGTCAGCAGAGACTCTAAATATTCAGCTGGTGGCGGGAATACCAGGTCATATCCCCAGGTATGGAACAGGTCCAGCAATTCACGACGAAGCTCTTCAATCTGCCGCGCTTGCGGTGGCAGTACCTCTTCCATGCCATCTGGAAGTAACCAACGATCTGCAATGGTCATAATTCAGCCTGTTCTTTATCTGTCTCTATCCATCATCGGTCCGGTGAAACACTACCTTACCGACCCTGGTTAATCCTAGTCTATAACGATGACTTTCGGGTTAATGATCTCAGTTTTTAAAACGGTGATCAGCTCGCTCTCGAAGCCAGCTATTGACCCCGTGCCAGATACAGAATAATCAGGCCGATCACCATACTGATCATACCCATTATCCTGAGCTGCTGGTCTGACACCTGCGCCATCGTTGCTACCAGCTTGCGCCAGCGGGCAGGGTTCGCAAAAGGGATAATACCCTCAATCACAAAGACCAATGCCAACGCACTTAATAAAACTTGCCAATCCAACAGGGTCTCTCCATGGGCTCACGCAATTCAGCAGTCTTTTCCTGCCAATCTACCCATTTGCCGGAATCTGCACACAAAAAAACCGGGGCGAACCCGGTTCGACACATTCTACCACGATTAGGATTTACGGCCATGGTTTGAAGGGGCTTTTACAAAAAAAGTACCTTGGATATCCCCTTTTGGATGACAAAAAAATACCCCGAAGCCATTGGCTGCGGGGTATCTTCGATCAGGGATCAGGCTTACTGGGATTTCTTCATGTAATTGAAGAATTCGCTTTCAGGCTTGATTACCATGACATCATCCTTACTGGAGAAGCTATTACGATAGGCTTCCAGACTACGGATAAAAGAGTAGAACTCAGGGTTCTTCTGGTACGCACCCGCATAGGTAGCCGCTGCAATCGCATCACCTTCACCTCGGATACGCTCAGACTCACGGAAGGCTTCAGCCAGAATAATCTGACGCTGACGATCTGCATCTGCACGGATACCTTCTGCAATCTCTTTACCTTCAGAACGGTGCTCACGAGCCTCACGCTGACGCTCAGTGTTCATACGCTCATAAACCGCATGACTTACTTCTGGTGGCAGATCAATTCGCTTAACACGGATATCACGAATCTCAATACCCAGTTCATCCTGAGTCACAGCATTCAGTTTAACCGTCAGCTCATCCATCAGCTCATCACGCTCACCGGAGATCACTTCGTACATGGTACGCTCACCGAACTGGTTACGCAGACCTTCATCCATACGGGGACCGAGAAGACGTGTCGCCTGAAGCTCATCGCCGGAAGTCGCTTCGTAGTACTTCTGCACATCGGCAATACGCCATTTCACAAAAGAATCTACGATAACCGCTTTTTTCTCCAGCGTCAGGTAACGCTGAGGACGCGAATCCATGGTCAGCATTCGGGCATCAAACTTACGGATGGTATGCAACACAGGAATTTTAAAGTGCAGGCCCGGTTTGATATCGGAATCAATAATCTCACCAAACTTCAGTTTAATCGCGCGCTCAGTTTCGTTGACGATATAAATACTGTTTGCACCCACCAGTGCCAGAATGGCGATCAGAATCAGTGCCGGAAAAGACTTAGATTGCATTATCGACCCTCCCTACGTGGTGCTGTGGAATTGGTATTTTTTTCGCGCAAACGCTGCAGTACGCGATCAGCCAGCTCGTCAATTTCCGTATCCGAACTTAAAGACGGGGCACTTGAGAAACGGCTCTGATCAGTCGAACTCATGCCACTACCACGGGATGAATTGTTTGCAGCATTGCCACCCACCATCTTATCGAGCGGGATGTACATCATGTTGTTGCCACCTTCGACATCAACCAGTACCTTGCTGGTGTTAGCCATCACCTCTTCCATGGTCTGCAGATAGAGACGATCACGAGTTACCTGTGGCGCTTTTTCATACTCCGTTAAAAGCTTCACGAAACGATCTGCCTCACCCTCTGCACGAGCGATGATTTCAGATTTATAACCGTTGGCTTCTTCGATAATACGCTGAGCCTTACCACGAGCCTCTGGGATGATGCCGTTAGAGTAGGCTTCTGCCTGGTTTTTAACACGCTGTTCGTCTTCGCGAGCCTTAATCACATCATCGAATGCTGCCTGAACTTCATCAGGAGCCGACGTGCTCTCAACGTTCACGGAACGAACTTCCAGACCAACGTCATAACTATCCAGATATTGCTGCAGACGAGCACGAACGCGTTGCGCCAGCGCCTCACGACCTTCAGTCAGAATGTCGTTCATCTCTGATGAACCCACTTCATGACGCAGCGCAGAATCCGTTGCGTTTTCCAGACTCTGCTCCGGATTACGCACATTCAGCAGGAAGTTCTTCGGGCTACCCACACGGTACTGAACCGACAGGTTAACCTGAACGATATTTTCATCTTCAGTCAGCATGAGTGCGCGACGACTTAAAGAACGAACCTTAGTCACGTTAACCGTCTGAACACTATCAATCAGGGTTGGGTTCCAGTTCAGACCCGCACCAACCGTATCGTGGTATTCCCCAAAGCGCAGAACAACAGCCTGCTCAGTCTGATCCACACGATAGAAACCGGATACGGCCCATACGGCTGCGGCAACAACCAGAATAATACCCAGCAGACCGAAGCTCGCTGACGGAGAAGAATTACCGCCACCACTGCCGCCGGAACCGCCACCGCCACCTTTTTTACCGCCAAGAATACCGCTCAGACGGTCATTAAACTTTTTCAGGGCTTCATCAAGATCTGGTGGTCCCTGGTCATTGCGGCCACCATTTTTGTTATCGTTGCCCCAAGGGTCACGATTATTATCTTTATTGCCACCCGGCTCATTCCAAGCCATACCTATCTCCACTCGCCGAGAAAACTGTTACCAGCTTCCGTTAAAGTTATGAATTGTTTATGGCACGCAGGGAAATTCAGATCAGCTCCCTGCACGCAAAAAATGGCTTACTGATGACACACAGGCTCAGGAAACCTCTGCATCTGAATCCAACATGAAATCTTCGACACCATAATTCGGGAAATAGCGTTTCGGATCAACACCTACCCGGCACAGCATCTGAATAAAATCAGCTTCAGGCAATCGAACCTGCAGCACAAACTGTCCACGATCACTGACCGCTTCTTCGATAATAGCGCCCTGCTGGTATAAAAGCGCGCGCAACCGCCCTTCAGAAGGTTCGAGAACTAACTCACCTTTGAAGATATCATCACACAAACGCTCCCCAATCGCCTGCATTACCAGGTCAAGGCCGTCACCATTGACCGCAGAAATCCAAACCCGTTCCGGTTCACCCTGATCATTTCGCTCAATCCGGGGCTCGTAGCCCGGCATGCGGTCAATTTTGTTATAGACCAGAAGACGAGGAATATCATCAGCATGAATCTCTTCAAGCACCGAGTTCACTTCACGGATGTTGCCATCACGATCGTCATCAGCAGCATCAATCACATGCACCAGCAGTGTCGCTTCCTGCGCTTCCTGCAGTGTCGCGCGGAACGCTTCAACAAGTTTGTGCGGCAAGTGACGGATAAAACCTACGGTGTCTGCTAAAACGACGGGACCGATATCCGGCATGACAATACGACGAAGTGTCGGATCGAGTGTCGCGAACAGCTGATCTGCCGCGTAGACCTCAGATTCCGTCAGCGCGTTGAACAGTGTCGATTTTCCGGCGTTGGTATACCCCACCAGAGACACCGACGGGATATCCGCACGACGACGGGCACGACGGTTCTGATCACGCTGAGTACGGACCTTAACAAGACGCTTGTGGATCTGCCTGATGCGTTCACGCAGCAAGCGACGGTCGGTTTCAAGCTGAGTCTCACCCGGCCCCCGCATGCCAATACCACCTTTCTGACGCTCAAGGTGGGTCCAGCCACGAATCAGACGGGTAGACATATACTCAAGCTGAGCCAGCTCAACCTGAAGCTTACCTTCGTGAGTTCGTGCGCGTTGGGCAAAAATATCCAGAATCAGACCGGTACGGTCGAGCACACGACACTGAAGTGCCTGTTCGACATTACGTTGCTGAGAAGGGGATAAGGCGTGATTGAAAAGAACAATTTCCGCTTCATGGGTGATAACAGCATCCCGAATCTCTTCGAGCTTACCATCACCAACAAAATACTTGGGGCTGGGCTGTGGCCGGCTGCCTTCGATCAAGGCAACCGGATCAGCACCTGCTGAACGCACCAGCTCCAGAAACTCACCCGGGTCTTCCCGGTCTTTCTCATCCGGCAAGTGAATATGGACAAGAACAGCTACTTCACCAGAATCAGGACGTTCAAAAAACAATTATTACTCCGAAGCTTATTCAGCACCCGCTTCGCCCGGGGCTTTTTCTTGCGCCGGCAGACGAACATTACGGGATGGTACAACTGTTGAAATGGCGTGTTTATAGACCATTTGGCTCACTGTATTGCGCAGCAGAATAACAAACTGATCGAAAGACTCAATCTGACCTTGCAGCTTAATACCGTTGACCAAAAAGATAGATACCGGCACACGTTCTTTACGAAGGATGTTCAGGTAAGGGTCTTGTAGAGACTGCCCTTTTGACATACCGCTCTCCCTAATTTTCATTTTTGATTATTAGATTTAGTTTTTGAGGTGATCAACAATACAGCTTCAAAGCAAAGCCTTAACAAAAACCACCAATCGCTACTATCAAGGATTTTGTAACAATTAAGCCTTTAACAAAATCGGACTTGCAGCAATTTTTATCATACCAGTTTAAATAAGGCTTGACTCTAATTTTTTCAAGGCCAAATCCCGCAAATTCGGGGCTTCTGTTGGTAGCCAATTCAGATCAGGCCAGCTTCTCAGCCAGGTTACCTGGCGCTTGGCAAGCTGACGGGTTGCCACCACGCCTTTGTGAATCATAGTATCGTAATCGTACAGACCATCCAGATATTCCCAGACCTGACGATACCCCACAGACCGCATGGAAGGCAGTGTCAGATCCAGATCACCCCGAGCACGCAACGCCTCAACTTCAGCGATAAAGTTCTGCTCCAGCATCAGATGAAAACGCTGCTCGATGCGCTGGTGCAGTAGCTTGCGATCTGTCGGGTTGACCGCCAGCGACAAAATACGGAACGGAAAACTATCCCGGTTCTGTTTCTGCTCAAGCCAGTGCTGGGTCAGACTTTTTCCGCTTATTTCGTAAACCTCCAATGCCCGTTGCAGACGTTGCGGGTCATTAGGGTGAATACGTTCCGCTGACACAGGATCAATCTCTTTCAGTCGATCATGCAGTGCTTTAAGGCCGTCCTTCTCCGCCCAGGCATCCAGACGGGCGCGAATATGAGCATCGGCAGAAGGCAGATCAGCAACGCCATCGTATAGACGCTTGAAGTACATCATAGTTCCGCCGGTCAGTAGCGGAATTTTTCCTGCCTGCTGAATCTCAGCCATCTCACGAAGGGCATCATCACGGAACTCTGCAGCAGAGTAAGATTCGGTCGGATCTTTAATATCGATCAGCCGATGAGGTGCCCGAGCCAGCGTTTCTGCATCCGGTTTGGCCGTGCCGATATCCATGCCACGATAGATAAGCGCAGAATCGACACTGATAATGTCGCAGTTGTGCTCTTCACTCAGATGAACCGCCAGATCGGTTTTACCCGCAGCAGTAGGCCCCATCAGGAAAATCGCCAGCGGCTTATCCTGTTCAGCTGAAGAGGAAGGTAGATCAGAAACTTGGGTCATAAAATTCGTTACATCCGGTACTCGGCATCAGCCGCAGATCAAAAGCTATTCGAAATCAAAAAATCAGTGAAGCCAGAAACAGATTACTGAGATAAACAGGCTCAACCTATTGCCCCCGCAGGAAGAGTTTATCCAGCTCATTCATACTTAACCGTGTCCATGTGGGGCGGCCATGGTTACATTGGCCACTGCGCTCAGTGCGCTCCATATCCCTTAACAGGGCATTCATCTCCGGCAACGTCAGCTTGCGGTTTGCCCGTACGGAGCCGTGACAGGCCATGGTGGCAAAGATCTCGTTGATATGCGCCTGAATTCGATCACTGGAGCCGTACTGCAACAAATCAGACAACATATCCCGAATTAAAGGCTCAACATCGGATTCCATCAGCATGACAGGCAGCTGACGAACCACCAGAGACTCCGGCCCCATCACCTGCAACTCGACCCCTAGCTGCTGGAAAACCTCCTGATGCTGCTCAGCACAGTCGGTCTCTTTACGACTCACCGCCATAGAAAGCGGTACCAGTAAGGGCTGGGATTTCAGGCCACCACCTTCTGCAGCAGCCTGATAAGACGCCTTCAGACGCTCATAGGTGATACGCTCGTGTGCGGCGTGCATATCCACCAGAATCAGACCATCTTTTGACTCAGATAAGATATAAACACCATGCAACTGAGCAATCGCAAAGCCCAATGGCGGCGCGCCGGTTGGATCATCGGCAGGCATCTCCTGTCGAGCACCACCGATTGACGGCGATGATGACAAAGCGCTATTCCAGGGCGCATTGGCCTCATCAGAACCCGTATGACCTTCAATCGACATCCCTCGTGCCTGATCAGACAACTGCTGATAACTGGTCAGATAATCCGATACTCCTCCGGTATCCGATCGGGGATTGGAACGATAAGGTGCAGCGCCTCCAAATCCGTTAGAACCCGCAAAACGGCCACCATAGCCTCCGGCACCAGGTGCCTCACTAAAGGCGATCGCGGTCTGATCCCGCATCGGTTGTTCCTGCGAACCTTCCGGCATCGCCATACCCGCATGAGCCATATTGGTCGGCGCTGAAGCCCCTTCTGCGTCAGGACGAACCTCAGCCAACGCCCGATGCAGAGACCGGAACAGGAAGTCATGCACCAAACGGCCATCCCGGAAGCGAACCTCATGTTTGGTCGGATGAACATTGACATCCACCACCGCCGGATCCAGCTCAAGATAAAGCACAAAGACCGGATGACGACCATGGAAGAGAACATCCCGATAAGCCTGACGAATCGCGTGCACCACCAATTTGTCTTTCACCACACGGCGGTTAACGAAGAAATACTGCTGATCCGCCTGACTGCGGGAATGAGTTGGCAACCCGACCCAACCCCATAAACGCAAACCGGTCGCCTCCACATCAATGTAGAGCGACTGATCCATGAGATTTTTACCCAACAAAGACGCTAACCGCTTCTCCTGCTCCGCTTGTCGTGTACCCGCAGGTAACTGATGCACCGGTTTCTGATTGTGGCGCAGGCTTAATGCGATATCCGGACGGCTCAGAGCCAATCGGCGGAAGGTCTCCTCGATATGACCGAATTCGGTTTTTTCCGTACGCATAAACTTGCGCCGGGCAGGGGTATTGAAGAAGAGGTCTTTAACCTGAACACTGGTGCCTCTGGGGTGCGGTGCCGGAGTTACCTGAGTCGCCATATCGCGACCTTCTGCAATCACCCGCCAGCCCTCACCGGTTTCGAGGGTGCTTGAGACCAGGTCCAGTCGGGATACCGAGCTGATCGAAGCCAGTGCCTCGCCACGGAAACCCAGACTGTGCACACCTTCCAGATCATCCAGCGTCACAATTTTACTGGTGGCATGACGGCTCAGCGCCAGAGGAAGATCATCCGGTTCAATGCCCGAACCATTATCCCGGATACGGATCAGCTTGGTGCCGCCTTTCTCCACCTCGATATCAATGCGGGTCGCACCCGCATCGATCGCGTTTTCCACCAGCTCTTTAATCACAGAAGACGGGCGCTCAACCACCTCACCCGCGGCGATCTGGTTTGCCAGTCGTGGACTTAGGATATGGATTTTACTCATAGGGACTCTGGTCGTGTCTCTCGGATCAGTTCGGGTTAACGCGTAGTTACTCAGTCAAAAGAGCAGATTCAGCATAAAAAAAACAGCCCGAACCTTAATTGGCTCAGGCCTGATTATTTCCTACCCATAAGTAACACAGGGCGGACGGACTAATGCAGCCATTCAGGAACGGGGAATCTGTAACCGCTGACCAACATAAAGAGTATCAGAACGCAGCTTGTTCGCTTTTCTCAGGCTACCCACAGATACCTTATTTCGGTTGGCAATGGCCGACAACGTATCGCCGCGGGCCACCACATAATGACGGGCATCGCGTTGACTTTTCTGATAGGCCAGCAAAGTACCCGGCGGCGGATTTTTACTGAAATGCTCTTTGATACCTTTCACAATGGAGCGGGCCATCTTCCACTGGTAGCTTGAGCTTTGCAGGTTCTTCGCTTCCCGCGGGTTCGAAATAAAGCCGGTTTCGATCAGAATTGAAGGAATGTCCGGCGACTTCAGTACGAGAAACGCCGCCTGCTCCACATCTCTTTTATGCAGTTTGTTGACCGTTCCCATGGAGCGCAAAACACTCTGCCCCACCTTCAGACTGTCAGATAGTGTCGCCGTCATGGTCAGATCCAGTAGCACCTCGGCCAAAACTCTGTCTTTATCATCCAGTTTCAGAGAACCTTCAACACCACCAATAAGGTCGGCACTGTTTTCAGAATCTGCCAGCCAGCGGGCTGTTTCAGAGGTCGCACCACGCTGAGACAGTGCAAATACAGAAGAGCCTCTCGGGCGGTGGTCTTTAAATGCATCCGCATGAATCGAGACCAAAAGGTCGGAACGGTATTTACGGGCACGCTCAGTACGGGCTCGTAAGCCTACATAATAGTCACCAGTACGTATCATGGCCGGAGCAAAACCGCGTTCTTTCTGCAGCAAAGACTGCACCTTCTTGGCGATGGCAAGCACAACCGTTTTTTCTCTGACCCGCCCCGGGCCTATAGCACCAGGGTCTTCACCACCATGACCGGCATCGATCGCGATGATAATATCCCGGGCACCGGCCGGATTGGCCGCAGGCTGTGTAACAACTTTTGGTTTGCTGGTTTTCTCTTTGTAAACCAGATCAATAACCAAACGGTCACCGTACTGTTTGTTTGGCTTTAGCAAAAAGCTTCTCGGCTGAACCTTGCTATTCAGATCCAGCACCACACGCATATCGGAACCATTTTTGACTGCCGTCCGAATTTTGCCGATCGGGGTATCTTTTAAAGAGAGAGATTCGATATCTGCTTTGGTAGACACATTGTCCAGATCAATCACCAGACGATCGGGGCCGGCAAGACTGAAAACCTTATGCCCGGCGGGTTTATCCAGATCAAAAACAATACGGGTATGATCCGGGGCAGGCCAGATACGGACATTTTCAATTTTGGCCGCCCAAACCTGCGTCGTCGCCAAAAAACAGCTCAACAGCAAAAGGCAAAACTGTGCGGCATAGCGAGTCATCCGGCGATTAAGACCGAGCGTCTCTTCTGAGTGTGATTTCCAGGCAGTCATAAGCATCTGTCAAAAGCGGTATAAGTTTCGGTTTCCGTAATGACGGAAGATTACAGCATTGTACGGAGCTGAGCCAAAATTTCAGCCCCTTTTGCCGTAAAAGCCACGAGTGACGCGGCTCTTCCATCCCCTTCCTTGGTTAATGTCAGCTCAATGTCCGGCGTGGGTAGCACGCCGCCCCCCTTGTCGGGCCACTCTATAACGCAGAGCGCTTTCTCATCAAAATAATCCCGAATACCCATATATTCGAGCTCTTCCGCATCCGCCAGACGATACAGATCAAAATGATACACCCGAGCGGTTTCGGTTTCGTAAGGCTCCACCAGTGTATAGGTTGGACTTTTTACAGCGCCCTGATGGCCGTATGCCGTCAGAATACCCCGGGTCATGGTTGTTTTTCCCATACCCAGCGTTCCCTGAAGAAAAAGCACGCCCTCGCCATTGCAGGCTTTCCCCAGCTTCTCACCAAAAGCAACCTGGGCGTCTTCATCTGTCAGTTGAATTTGAACAGACCCAGCCTGTTCCGAAGACGGGAAAACGTCAGATGTCATTTTTTGCACACTCCGGATTCAGTAACACACGTATCGGGCGAATCAGATCGGCAGCCAAAAGGCCCCGTTCGCCAAATTTTTTCGCCAGTTGATCAGCGGCCAAACCGTGAACCTGCGTTCCCACGCAGGCGGCATCATAGCCAGATAGGCCCTGAGCTCTGAGCGCGCCAATCAACCCCGCCAGCACATCCCCCATGCCACCACTGGCCATACCAGGATTACCGCTGTTATTTACAGACAACAACTCACCATTAAAGATCAGCGTACCGGCACCTTTCAGCAACACCGTACCACCAAACTTCTGTTGAATGGCTCGTACGGCTGCCGGGCGATCCTGCTCCACCTCGTCAACGCTGCACCCCAACAACCGGGCTGCTTCGCCGGGATGAGGTGTCAAAACCCAGTTTGAAGCGGCTTCAGAAAGGTGCTGCATAAAGGCAGGCTTGGTCGCCATCAGATTCAGTGCATCCGCATCGATGACCTTGGCGCATTCCGCCAGCATCACCTTTTGCCAGAGCTGCTGCCCCCAACCTTCCTGACCAAGGCCTGGGCCAAGAACGACAACATCACACCACTCAAGCCACGCATCCAGCTGATGCATAGAGGTCAGACCGCTGACCATCAGCTCTGGCTGACGACTGACCAGAGCTGCAACATGCTCAGGACGGGTCATTACCTTAACCAACCCGGCACCGGAACGGGCAGCGGTCTGAGCTGCCAGGATGACAGCACCAGCAAAGCCAAGGTCTCCACCAACCACCAGAATACGGCCACAATCTCCTTTATGAGCGGTGCGACGGCGCGGCTTGATCAGACGGGCGATATCTTCACGGGAGATCATCTCTGCCGTTTCGCTGACCTGAGCACGAACCGACTCCGGCACCAGCAAAGGCTCAAAGCGACGAACACCGGCTAAAGCGGGTCCCTGCCCGGTCCAGAGACCAATTTTCTTACCGATAAAGGTCACCGTCAGATCCGCCTGCACCGCACAACCCAGCGGAATACCACGATCCGCACAGAGACCGGAGGGAACATCAATCGAGAGTACGGGTTTGCCGGATCGATTGATCTGCTCAATCACCGCATCGAAAGGCGCTTTCACCTGACCTGTCAGGCCGATACCCAACAGCGCATCCACCACGATCTGGCCGGTAATCACGGAATCGGACGACCAAGGTTCGACTTTTACCCCGTGCTGCAAAGCCCACTGATAGGCCTCTGCCGCTTCACCGGTCAACTTATCAGGGTCTGATACTGCCAGTACCTGCACCCGCATATTGCGCTGAGCCAGTGCCGCAATCACATAGCCATCCCCACCATTATTACCGCCACCACACACCACGGTAACAGAACGGCACTCAGGCCACTGGCGGGTCAGGTGACGGAATGCCGTTCGCCCCGCCTGCTGCATCAGGTCAAAGCCTGTGGTTCCTGCAGCAATCGTTAAGCGGTCGAGTTCACGGACCTGTTCGGCACGATAAAGACGTTCATGGGATGGCCAGACAATCATTACAGTAGCATTCCTGTGGCAGCAGGTGACCGGCTTGTTTTGCCGGGGGAATAAGTTAAGCTGTGCGCCTGAAAAGGCGGCAGCAGATAATGGTTAAATTATAGCCCGAGCGCAATGGCCGCCAAAGCCGTTTCCCGACTCCCTGTGGATATTTTTTCACAGGCATTGCCGGATTGAGATCACCATCACCTTTATCCCTCTGCAGCGTATCCTCATGTCTGACCAAAGCTCCTCTCTCAGTCCTTATCAAACAAGCGATTCATCTCAAGCGCCAGTGCCACTATCTGACACTCAGCGCCAGCAGTTAAGGGATCAGATTCGTCAGTGGGGACGTGAACTGGGTTTTCAGCAGATAGGGTTTGCCGATCCGGATCTTGGCGAGCACGAATCCTATCTTAAAGACTGGCTTGAAGCCGGTTATCACGGCGAGATGGATTACATGGCAAGTCACGGCAACAAACGCAGCCGTCCGAAAGAGTTGGTTGAAGGCACGCGAACCGTGATCACCGCCCGAATGGATTATCTGCCCGCGGATGTGGAAACCACCCGCCTGTTGAGCCGGGGAGAAAAAGCCTACATCTCACGTTATGCGCTGGGGCGTGACTATCACAAACTGATCCGAAAACGCCTGACCCAACTGGCAAAGAAAATTGAAGACGAGATTGGTGCCTACGGCTATCGGGCTTTTGTCGATAGCGCACCGGTTCTTGAACGGGCATTAGCACTCAGATCAGGCCTCGGCTGGATCGGCAAAAATGCCATGGTGATTCACCCCAAAGCAGGTTCTTTCTTTTTTCTGGGAGAGGTCATGGTGGAACTGGATCTGCCAAAAGACCCGGCTTATCCCAAAGATCACTGCGGCTCCTGCAACGCCTGTCAGGTTGCCTGCCCGACCGATGCCATTGTGGATAACAAAATTGTTGATGGCCGCCGCTGCATCTCCTACCTGACCATCGAACTGAAAGGCTCGATTCCGGAAGAACTCCGCCCCGGCATCGGCAACCGCATCTTTGGTTGCGACGACTGCCAGCTGGTCTGCCCCTGGAACCGCTTCACAAAACCCACTCAGGAAGCCGACTTCAGCCCGAGACACAGCCTCGACAGCGCCGATCTTGTAGAACTGTTCAGCTGGGATGAAAACACCTTTCTCAGTAAAACCGAAGGCACCCCGATCCGACGCGCCGGTTACGAACGCTGGCTGAGAAATATCGCCGTCGCGCTGGGCAACGCCCCGTCAACACCAGAGATTCTTACCGCCCTGAAAAACCGAGAGCAGGATGACTCTGAAATGGTCCGAGAGCATGTGGCTTGGGCGCTGGAAAGGCACCGGCAAAGCTAATGCCGGCGTCCCGTCGACTAGCCCAAAAGAACTTTCGTCAATTTTTCAGCCTCATCCCTGACACTCGGTCCCGAGTACACCATAGTGTGCTCATTCCTCCGATAAAGCCCCTGCCGGGCGGCACTCAACCAATTGAAAGAGCCAACCCCAATTTTCGACTTATCAAAAATGACAAACTTAGAGTGAATCTTGGCTAACTCAAACACACTGACTTCAATTTCTTCCAATTGCCTTAACAAAGCAGAGTATTTTTCAGGTTTGAGCCTGCGAATATTGAGTTCATCATCGGTATAAACCCGTACACTAACTCCTCTCTGTTTAGCCTTAGCCAACGCCTCGACAATACCACTCTCATAAATGACAGGCTCACTTAACCAAGGTGAAACAATGATAATTTCAGATTTAGCATTCTCGATTTCAGAAAACAAAAACTCATCATGCTCATCCGCATCCGTGAGAATCCTGACAGGTGAGTCCTCATTCTTCTGAAGATCCGTACGGGCTAATTGCTCCACAAGAAGCTCTGCAGAGGGGTTTTGTCGAAAATCATCCAGCAGGATGCTTCGGGGCGTATCCATTCCTGCAATAGCCATTGCATCCAGATCACCAAAATAGATGAATGCATCTTTGGCCCTGGATACAGCCACATTCATCATGCTCGGACTGGCATCTATGAAGCCGCCATTCGCATTACTGCTGTAAACACCTGAGAAAATAACAATCGGCCTTTCGGCACCCTGGAGTGCATGGGTTGTCCCTACGGTCAATCCACCGTCTCCAAACGTGCTGATCCCTGCCTTACTCAGCAGCTGACTTATATACTTAACCTGACCCGCAAATGGGGTAACAATCGCCAGAATCTTGTCCAAAGATTGATCATAAACATCACACATAGCCTGCTGATTATCGGTAATCCAGTTAACTATCGCCTGGGCCTCAATCTTATTAGCCCGGGAACCTCGATAGACCTCGCAGAAGCCATTGATATGCGCATAAGCGACAGGAGCTATAACCCCCTTTTCCCCCAGATCAATACCTGCACCATTACCTTTTCTGGGAATGAGCTTTCCCGAGTAACATAAGCGATTGCAATAATCGATGATCGGATCATGACAACGCCGGTGCTCGTAGAGCCACAGGCCACCTGCAAGATCGGCGTCGTATTGCATTCGAGAAGCCCTCTGAGCCACTCTCATCAGGCTTCCATTGGATGCCAGCAACCCGGATTCTTTTAGTCGCTCGTAATGCTCTTCTGCTCCATAAGCTGTTACCAATCCACTTTCACAGGCATTGCCTACATCGATACCGCCAACAACTGACCAAATGGGCTCAATTTGCTGGGTATCACCGATAACAAGTCCTTGTTTTGCTAAAGCAAAGGAAGCGGCGGCAATTTCAGGAACAACCATCCCTCCTTCATCAGCAATAAGCAAATCCAGAAACTGGTAAAGATAGTCTTTTGAGAAATCACCGCCATTAAAAGCCGTACAGGTCATAAGATTTGGCAACGCAAAGAAAGTCGCTACCGCACAAGGGGTAATCATCATGCGTCTGCGCCATCGGGCAGTAACAGCCTTAGCACCTTTTTTCTTCTTCTCAGACTGCAAATCACTACCCAGCGACTCCATTTCCTGGAGCCATCGACCTTCCCAGTAGTGTGTAGCTAAGCGGAATAAAACAAACCGATGCTGAGTTTCAATTGCAGCATCGATCTTATCGATAAAGCTTTCAAATGATTCTCGATAGTCAGCCTCCGAGACATTTGAAAATGAGCCAAGATCGAGGAAGAGCGATTGAATTCGGCGCTGTATCGCAAAAAATTGCTCACACTGTTTGAGCTGATTTCGAATATCCTCTTCCTTCTGCGCAAACTCATTCTGCCTCTTATCAATCAACTGCAGATAGAAATCAGAGTCTTGTTGCTCGGAGCCCATTAAATCTGTATTAGGGAAAAGAACCTTATTCGCTTCAGCCATCTCAGCGAAGTCTTCACGAATCTGTTTTCGGACGCTTTCCTTTTGCCTTTGAGATGAAATCCCCAGACGGGATAAAAATGTCGTCTTAGGCTGATAAGTCTTCCAGGTTGCTCTTAGCGCCTGAATGCGCTCTCGCTCTTTATCTGTTTCGGCAAGCAATCGCTCCAACTCTTGATGCAGAGTCTCATCGACTGATTCTCTTTCAGAACCGGCCAACAATGTACTTTCGATACCCGCCAACTCTTGATAAGCGTGTTCAAGCACTTGCAACCTGTTTTCAAGATTTTTCAACCATTCGAAACGCTGAATAATCTCATCGTGAATTAAGGAAGTAACTGTCTTCAGGTCTAAGGCCTCTTCAGTCCCCAAGAAACTTTTCGCAGATGACAGATAGTATTCCTTAGCCCTGATCAGATAGCTTTTAGACTCAATTTCCTGATGAAATTTCTCGGTATGGTAAAGACTATGAAGCTCTGGCTTAGAGCGTGACAGCGACGCACTTGGACAATAGGTGCCATAACTAAAAACGTCAGGAAGCCAGCGCCCGCAAAGACTTTTTACAAAAGGATCACTGGAGTCGGCACCATCACCAAAGTCTTTCGCAAACGCATCAATAATATTGGTAATCGCCTGATTATTGGTGGAGCAAGCAAAGATCACAGGGGGCATACCGCCATCAACAGCTGCCTTAACCCACTTAGAGGAAATGACATCAAGAAGGAGCGTTGTTTTGCCTGTACCAGGCGGGCCATTAACTGCAAGCAGATCCCCATCTTCGGCAGAAACAATCTGACTCAGGGCATCTCGCTGTGCTTTTGCTAAAGGGAAAGCATCCCCGGAATGCCCCAGCCGCATCGATAGGGTTTCGACATTAGCGACCAGTTTTTTTACAGGCTGCTCATTAATTGCACTGGCAAAACGCTCGAATAAAGACGGATATCCACCATCCTTACCTTGAAGAATAAGAGCATCGTACAGATCAACAACAGCCGCTGCAGGATTGTTTTTTAGTGGCTCACTATCCAATACCCGATAGTACCAGCGACCGGTCACATCATACTCTTCAAACTGGCTATGCCAGTCTCCTGCAACCTCTTTCGCCATTGCCCTGACATAAGAAACATAGGCTTCCCATAAAGCTTCAGATGAAGAAGCATCTTCAGGCTCAAAAGGCGTTGAACCGAGAAAATGATCAAAATCTTCTACGGTGCCAACCGCAATGCTCTGCAGGTTAGGAGCCAAAGGATGTAAAAGATCCCGAGTGACAACTGCATTTCCGTTATCACCGATAGGTCTTAATTGGCCATCAGGAAAGAGGTTAGCGTGAAAGCAAACAAGACTAATAACTTCAGGCAGACCATCTGCTATAGCAAGTCCATGACGCTTAGCTCTAAAAGCAACCCAAGGTCTTAACTCGACAACCAGACTTTTTGACTTTGTACCCGAGAAGAGAGATTCAACTGCATCCTTTGGAAAGAGACCTTTCTTAACAATCTCTTCGGTACAGCCAGAATAGTTTTGTGAAAACTCCGCCTGTTTGAAGCGCCCTTTATTGCTTCCTGAGTCAGCTAAAGTATTCCGATAATAAAGTGCTAATGCACTGGCATTTCCCATATTCGAATATCCATATCTCAAATCCAGAGTTTATCTGGTAGCTAACCTCTCATAATTGGTTAACCAAAAGAAGCTATACCTTTGTTACTAGCACTTTATCCCTTAAAAATTATGCGAAATTCAGATCAGGCCGGTACCAGATCCGGTTTACGATCCGACCACGGACGTTCGTTCACCGGCAGGTGAATCAGCGCTGAGAAAGCACCAACACCCACACCTATCCACCACACCAGCGTGTAGTTTCCATATATATCGTACATCTCACCACCCAGCCACACGCCGAGGAAGCCACCCAACTGGTGGGAGAAAAAGACTAAACCGTACAGCGTGCCCATATAACGCAGACCGTAAATCTGACCGATCAGACCCGCAGTCAACGGCACCGTCGCCAGCCACAAAGCACCCATCAGAACCGAGAACACAACCACGCTTTCCGGGGTAATAGGGTTCATAATAAAGAGCCCCGCCACCAGAGTGCGCATGAAGTAGATTCCCGCCAGCAGGTACTTACGGGAGTATCGATTCCCCAGCCAGCCCGCGAAAATAGTGCCACCCACATTAGCGATACCGATCAGAGCAATCGCTGCCGCTCCCAAAGCAGAGGTTGTCGTAACGCCCAGAGACTGCACGATACTGCCCGGTGCCACAGCACTGCACATTTCGGTAATAAAGGCCGGAAAATGCGCCGTGATAAAAGCCAACTGATAGCCGCAGGAGAAAAAGCCCAGAAACAGGAAGATAAAGGAGCGATCCTGTACTGCATTCCATACAACCTTACCCATACCTTCATCACGCTTGTCAGCGACAGGAGCTGGGGGCAGCTTCATAAAGAACAGCGACAGCAGTGACAACAGAATCAGACCGGCAAAGACATTAAACACCGCCTGCCAAGGCAGACCATCCAGCAGAAACTGCGCCAGCGGCGGCCCCACAATCTGACCAGCCGAACCTGCTGCAGTGGCAATACCCAACGCCAGCGAACGATGCTGATCCGAAACGGTACGTCCGATCACCGCCAGAATGACGCCAAAGCCCGTACCGGCAATACCAAAGCCCACCAGAATTTCCAGAAACTGATGCTGCCCCGGCGTAATCGCATAGGAAGACAACACCAGACCTGCGGCATAGGTTACCGCTCCCAGAATAATCGCTTTTTTATCGCCATATTTCTCAGCCAGTGCGCTGAACAAGGGCTGACCGATCCCCCAGAACAGGTTCTGAATCGCGATGGCAAAGGAGAAATCAGCACGCAGCCAATTGAACTCTTCGGCAATCGGAATCTGGAACAGACCAAAAGAAGAGCGGATGGCAAAGCCGATCAGCAGAATCACAGAACCGGCAATCAGCACCGGAGTGAAGAGGCTACTGCTGCCAGCAGAATGGGTTTGAGCCGTCATAAAGATTCACTTCTAAAAAGTATCCGAAGATCAGGCACGGTAAGACCTGCCCGATAGATTCTTTATTCTCTTCAGCGAACAACAGAAGACAAATGTTTTCTCCCGGCAGCAGTAAAATTAATTAACCACCCTGATCAGTAAATCTGTGCTCCTCTTCTGGCACGACTCCTGCGACAGATACCCGAAAAAAGCTACTTCCTGATACTAAAAGCAGATCCGGGCGGTTTTTTGCGCGCTAAAAAAGCGCACAAAAAATAAGCAGATCGGATAACGCACCCGATGAGTGCAACTCTGCGTCGACACCTCAACGCGAATAACATCAGACAACAAAAATCTCAGACGACAATAACAATGCCAGCATCCCAAAAAGTTTTTAAGGTTCGCCGCCATTACAACAAATGGGTTGCCAACCAGACCTTAGAGGATTTTGCCCTGCGCTTTACCGCACGCTCCGGTCGTAATATGAGCATCGAGCGGGTCGCCCAGACGGCACTTGGGGCGACCGCGTTTCTGGCGCTTGAAGGCATCGCTGCAGCGGTAACCCTGAACTACGGTTTCATCAACACCCTGACCGCCATGCTATCGGTGTGTTTGCTGTTTTTTATCACCGGCTTTCCCATCGCCTATTACAGCGCCAAACATGGACTGGATATTGACCTGCTGACCCGGGGAGCCGGTTTTGGCTATCTCGGTTCAACCATCACCTCCCTGATCTACGCCTCCTTCACCTTTATCTTTTTTGCCATTGAGGCGGTCATTCTCGCCTCTGCGTTGAATGCCTTATTAGGGGTTCCTCTGGCGGTGGGTTACTTTCTTTGTGCGGTTGCCGTCATCCCCATCGTGACCCACGGCATCACCGCCATCAGTAAATTTCAGGTCGGCACCCAGGGCTTCTGGTTACTGCTTCAGTGCGCAGCTTTGGTCGTTGTGGTCCTGTTTGAATCCGGCGCACTTCCGGGCTGGATGAGTTATGCCGGAGAGAGCGCCAAACTGCATAATCCAACGGCAGCGCCGCCACAGGATGAATTCAATATTCTGATGTTTGGCGCAGCAGCTTCCGTATTTTTTGCCATGGCCGCTCAGATTGGCGAGCAGGTGGATTATCTGCGCTTTATGCCGGAGAAAACTCAGGCCAACCGAAAACGCTGGTGGTTCTGGTTGATTATGGCAGGCCCCGGCTGGGTGTTTATCGGCGTGATCAAAATGCTGTTGGGTTCTTTTCTTGCTTATCTGGCCATTACCCGGGGCGTCAGTTTTGAGCAGGCAACCGACCCGACCTATATGTACCAGAAGGTGTTTTCCTACCTGACCCATTCCGATGGTTTATCGCTGGTACTGGCGGCGCTGATGGTGATCATCTCTCAGATGAAGATTAACGTTACCAACGCCTACGCAGGCTCCATCGCCTGGTCGAATTTCTTCTCACGCCTGACCCATTCCCACCCCGGACGCGTGGTCTGGCTGGTGTTCAATGTCACCATCGCCCTGCTGCTTATGGAATTGGGTATCTATCAGGCTCTTGAAGCCATCCTCGGCATCTTCGCTATTATCGCCGTTGCCTGGCTGGGCTCACTGGCAGCGGATCTTCTGATCAACAAACCCCTTGGCCTCAGCCCTTCCTATGTCGAGTTTAAACGGGCGCATCTCTACGACATCAACCCTGTGGGGGTTGGCTCCATGCTGCTGGCCGCTCTGGCAGGTATTCTCTGTTATCTGGGTCTGTTCGGAGAATTCAGTCAGAATCTGAGCCACTTTATTACCCTGCTGATCTGTTTTATCTCTGTCCCCCTGATCGCTTTTATCACCAAGGGCAAATACTATCTGGCTCGCACTTCTCCGGAGCTAACGCTTTCAGAAAACACACCCTCTGCCGGTAAGCCCCATGGGCAAGCTCTGCTTCAGTGCGGAGTCTGTGAAAATCATTTCGAAGGCGAGGACATGAGCTACTGTCCCGCTTACGCTCTGCCGATCTGCTCTCTTTGCTGCACCTTAGATGTGCGCTGTATGGACAGCTGTAAACCCCACGCCAGGGTTTCCCGACAGGCGATTCACTTTTTATCCCTGTTTCTGCCGCGAAAACTGGTTCGTCAGATCAATTCCAGACTTGGGCGTTTTGTCGGCATCTTATTCACCGTTAACCTGATGAATGCCGCCTTACTGGCCGTGATCTATCGCCAGATGACACCAGAAACACCAGGCGAGACGCTTCTGTTGACCCAAACAATCTGGACACTCTTTTTCACTCTGCTGATCGCATCAGGGGTGATCTCATGGCTTTTCCTGCTCGCCCATGAGAGTCGCGTGGTTGCCCAGAAAGAATCCAACCGCCAAACACGAAAGCTCACCCGGGAGATTGAAGCCCACAAAGAAACCGACCTTGCCCTGCAACAGGCCAAAGAACTGGCAGAGCGGGCAAACGATGCCAAAAGCCGATACCTCACCGGCATCAGCCACGAACTGAGAACACCTCTGCAATCCGTAATGGGCTACGCCCAACTGTTGGCGGATAAACCGGACACACCCGCCAGCCACCAGAACGGGCTGACCATTATTCAGCGCAGCGGACAATATCTGACCGACCTGATTGAAGGCCTGCTGGATATCTCCCGAATCGAAGCCGGACGACTGGATCTGTTTAAAGGTCGGGTTAATTTGCCTCAGCTGATCGATCAGCTCACCGCCATGTTTGAGATGCAGGCCAGCCAGAAGAATATCCGCTTTTCCTGTCGGGTTCAGGGCCCGCTGCCTCAGTGGGTTAACACCGATGAAAAACGCCTGCGCCAGATTCTGATCAACCTGCTCTCTAATGCGGTGAAATACACCCAGAGTGGCGACGTCATTTTTGAGGTCCGATACCGGAATCAGGTAGCCGAATTCTGTATTGAAGACACAGGCCCCGGTATTCCGGAAGCCGACCTGAACCGCATCTTTGATCCTTTTGAGCGGGTCAGAAACTACGAAACGGCCCAACTACCGGGAACCGGACTTGGCCTGACCATCGTTCGCTTGCTCACGGATATTATGGGTGGAGACCTGCAATATCAGAGCGAACCCGGTAAAGGCAGCTGCTTCCGCGTGTCGCTCATGCTGCCCTGGATCAGCGAGCAAAGCCTTTCCGGCGCAGAACCCTCTCAGGATTCCCGCCAACTGATCGGTTATGCCGGATACCAACGCACCCTGTGCATTGTCGATGATGATCCGGTATTGCGGGGATTACTATCCGACCTATTGCAACCTCTGGGCTTTATCACCCTTGAAGCCCACGACGGCGAAAGTTGTCTGCGCACACTGGCGCAGCTGCCGGGTAACCGGACACCGGATCTGTTCCTGCTGGATATCTCCATGCCCGGCATGAACGGCCTTGAACTGGCCGCCCGATTGCGCCAGCAGAATATTCAGTCACCTATCGTGATGCTGTCCGCTGATGCACAGGAGCATGACCGTAGTCCCGAGTACAAAGCGGTCTTTAACGACTATCTGGTTAAACCGGTCAGCAACAGCGTGCTACTGAAACGCCTTGGCGAACAGCTGGATCTGGAGTGGGTTTATCAGGCGGAAGACGCACAAATTCATAGCCCGGAATCAAAAAGCCCGGAATCAAAAAACGCTGAACAGGGAATACAGGACAAAGCAGAACCGCCGCAGCCTGAATCTCCAGCTGCTGACGAATCCAGGATCAACGCCGTAAGTGATCATCCGCTATTGCATGAACTAAAAGCCTTTGCCGAGATGGGCTACAAAAAAGGCGTTCAAGGGTGTCTGGAACAACTCCGCAGTGAACTCAGCGCCAGCCAATACGACCACTACAAACAGCTGGCGGATAGCTTCCGCTTTCCGGATCTGGCGTCAAAACTGACTCAGGATCTCGGTGCACCTGAATCACCCAACAACAAGGAGCTTCAACCATGACTCTCCCGGCCCTGCAGACGGAATCAGCCGTCATCAGCCGCAGCGATATCATCCTAGTCGTGGATGATTCACCGGATGCCCTCAGCCTGATTAACGATGCGCTGGAAGACGCCGGAATGGATGTGCTGGTAGCACTGGAAGGTCGGCAGGCGCTGAATATCGCCCGCAAGATGAAGCCGGATATGATTCTGATGGATGCCATTATGCCGCACATGGACGGCTTTGAAGCCTGCCGTCAGATCAAAGCAGATCCTGAACTGGCCGCCATTCCCGTGATCTTTATGACCGGCCTGAACGACACCGACGATATCGTGCGCGGGCTGGAAGCCGGGGGCGTTGATTATTTGGTGAAACCGATCAACCCCAATGAACTGCTGGCCCGCATGAAGGTACACCTGACCAATGCCCGCCTGACCAACAGTGCCCAGTCCGCACTCGACAGCACCGGCCAACACCTGATGACAGTGGATACCAGCGGTCGTATTCAATGGGCCACGCCTCAGTCTTACGGTCTGTTGGCTAAAGCCCGGGCTGATGAAGGCTGGCTGCAACAACACTTCACACCTCAGGTCAGCCAATGGCTCAGCCATCATCCGGAACCGGATCACCAGCTACGCCTGAACGATCTGGATTACCGCCTGAGCATTCGCCTTGTCAGCCATCAGAGTAATGGCGACATCCTGCTGAAGCTGCTTGATGGTGAAAGACCGACCGGTGCTGCCCTGCTTAAAACCGCCCTGCAACTGACCGAACGGGAATCGGAAGTGCTCTACTGGATCGCCAACGGCAAAACCAATCGTGATATTGGCGAGATTCTGGAGATGAGCCCCCGCACCGTGAACAAACACCTTGAACAGATCTTCCCCAAACTGGGTGTGGAAAACAGAACCTCAGCCGCTGCTGTGGCACTGAAAGAGCTGACACACGCCGAGGGCTGAACTTCCTCGGCTTGTCCTCTGCAAACATCAACTCATCATAAGCTCTGAAATATCAAAAGACCTGTCATCTCAAAAGCCCAACTACGTCAAATGACGTACCCCGCTGCGTCATCCTCCCCATACCGCACCTGCGAGCCTTGCCCAATAATCGAATCAACTTCAGAAGATGCTTAAAGCATCCCAACATTTCGATTGGCACGGGAAGGTACAGCATGAAAATGAAAACGATGGTCGCGGGTGTAGCGCTGGCAATGGGCACCAGTCTGGTGAGTTTCGGCACGCTGGCAGCAGATACAATCAAGGTCGGTGTTCTGCACTCTCTGTCCGGTACGATGGCGATCAGTGAAACCACACTGAAAGACACCGTTCTGATGATGGTGGAAGAGCAGAACAAAAAAGGCGGTCTGCTGGGTAAGCAGCTGGAAGCGGTTGTGGTTGATCCGGCTTCTAACTGGCCGCTGTTTGCTGAAAAGGCCCGAGAGCTGCTGACCAAAGAGAAGGTTGATGTGATCTTCGGCAGCTGGACCTCTGTTTCCCGTAAATCCGCTCTGCCGGTTCTGGAAGAGCTGAACGGCCTGATGTTCTATCCGGTTCAGTATGAAGGCGAAGAGTCTTCCAAAAACGTTTTCTACACCGGTGCTGCGCCAAACCAACAGGCAATTCCGGCTGTGGATTATCTGATGAACGAACTGGGTGTTGAGCGTTGGGTTCTGGCGGGCACCGACTATGTTTATCCCCGTACCACCAACAAGATTCTGGAAGCCTACCTGAAATCCAAAGGTGTGGCTGAAAAAGACATCATGGTGAACTACACGCCATTTGGTCACTCCGACTGGCAGTCCATCGTTTCCGATATCAGCAAGTTCGGCAGCATGGGTAAAAAGACCGCTGTGGTTTCTACCATCAACGGTGACGCCAACGTTCCTTTCTATAAAGAGCTGGGTAACCAGGGCATCTCTTCTGAAGATATCCCGGTTGTTGCCTTCTCTGTGGGTGAAGAAGAACTTTCCGGTATCGATACCAAACCGCTTGTTGGCCATCTGGCAGCCTGGAACTACTTCCAGAGCGTGGATACCGAGGCAAACGCTGAGTTCATCAAAAACTGGAAATCCTTTATCGGCGATTCCAAGCGGGTAACAAACGATCCGATGGAAGCGACCTATATCGGCTTCAAGATGTGGACTCAGGCGGTACAGAAAGCCGGCACTACCGATGTTGACGCGGTAGAGCAGGCGATGATCGGCCAGACCACTCCTAACCTGACGGGCGGTATCGCCAGGATGAACAAGAACCACCACCTGAGCAAACCGGTTCTGATCGGTGAGATTCAGGATAACGGTCAGTTCGAAGTGGTTTGGGAAACCGAAGGTGTCGTACCGGGTGATGCATGGTCTGACTTCCTGCCGGGTTCCAAAGACCTGATCTCTGACTGGACAGCTCCGGTAACCTGCGGCAACTACAACGTCGTAACCCGTACCTGCTCCGGCCAGAACTACTAATCCTCTCCACACCGACTGCTCTTTTGAGCAGTCCTGCGGTAACTCCTGAAATCCTTGCCCTTCACAAGGATTTCAGGTTTTTCGCGGTCACTTTTCTGCTCTCTTTCTTCCGGTTCTTCGCCTCCCGTAAACAGATGAACCATCGGAAAGCCAGAGCATAAACAACGAAAAGTGGCCGCCGTTTTCTGGAGTCCTGTTGTGAAACGATTTCTCTCTCTTTGTGCGTTGCTAAGCGTCTGGCTGAGCTTTGCGCTGGCCCAGCCTGCTCTGGCCAACTCAACCCAAATTCAGCCCCTGCTGGCAGAACTGACCGAAAAAAGTCTGACCAAGGCGATCCCTGTTCTTGAGCAACTTGAAGCAACCGGTTCTGACCGGGTACTGCCGGTTTTTCAGGCCATGCTTGCAGGTGATCTTTATTACATCAAAGCCGACCGCCAGGTCATCGCCGTTAATGAGCAGAACGGAGAAACCCGCTTTATCCGTATGCTGGATGGCGAGCCGTTACCAGCGCTTAAAAAAAGCGCCATCAAGAAGATTCGGGTCAACAACAGACTTCGCAGCCATCTCAGAGGGGCGATTGCCCGTCTGCAACTGTCATCCCAATCCGCTGCTGTGCGTGAAAATGCCGTGCGCAGCCTGCTATCGGATCTGGATGCCGACACGGTTTCCATGATCAGCGAACGCCGCCTGACCGAAGCCAACAATCAGGTCAAAGAGGTGATGGATCTGGCGCTGGCGATCCACAAGCTCAGCAACGCGCCTGAGGCTGTGGATAAACTAAACGCGATTCAGACGCTGGAAGGCAGTCTGGAAAATGATGTGCGCATTATGCTGAACCGCTACGCCACCATGTCACCGGAACACAGCGACTACCACAAAAGCGTCAGCGCAGCGGCCGCAAAAGCCTTAGTTAGCATTGAAGACAAAATCAAATTTTATGCCTTTATCGACCAGCTGTTTTTCGGCCTGAGTCTGGGCTCAGTTCTGCTATTGGCAGCCATCGGCCTTGCCATCACCTTTGGTGTGATGGGCGTGATCAACATGGCCCACGGTGAGATGATTATGCTGGGGGCTTACACCACCTACGTGGTTCAGCTGATGATGCCGAACCATATCGAATACTCCCTCTGGGTTGCGATTCCGGCGGCCTTTGTGGTTTCCGGCCTGATGGGTATTGCCATTGAACGGGGTGTGATTCGTCATCTTCATGGCCGCCCACTGGAAACCCTGCTGGCAACCTTTGGTATCAGCCTGATTCTCCAGCAGCTGGTACGTACCATCTTCTCCCCTCTGAACCGTCAGGTGGCCTCCCCGGAGTGGATGAGTGGTTCCCTTGAGATCAACCCGGTGCTCTCTCTGACCCTGAACCGCCTTTATATTCTGGCGTTTGCCCTGATCGTTTTCTTCCTGCTGCAGATGATTCTGAAGAAAACCAACCTGGGACTGAATGTTCGTGCGGTATCGCAAAACCGTGATATGGCCCGAGCCATGGGCGTTCGCTCTGCCCGTGTTGATGCCCTGACTTTTGGACTGGGTTCCGGTATTGCCGGTATTGCCGGTGTCGCCCTGAGCCAGCTGACCAATGTAGGCCCAAATCTGGGGCAGGCTTACATCATCGACTCCTTTATGGTGGTGGTGTTTGGTGGCGTCGGTAATCTGCTGGGCACACTGGTCGCTGCCTTCTCACTGGGCATCGCCAACAAGTTTCTGGAGCCGGTCACCGGTGCAGTTCTGGCCAGCATTCTGGTTCTGGTCTTTATCATCCTCTTTATCCAGAAACGCCCTAAAGGCCTCTTCCCGCAAAAAGGGAGGGCTGCAGAATGAGTACACCGAATATAAAGAGTACATCGAATATAAAGAGTACATCCGATATCAAGAGCACACCCGCTATGATGCAATCTCTGTTTAATCCTCTGTTCAAAGACCGGGGGCAACCCGGCGGTCGGGTGGCACCTTTTGTCATCATCCTGCTGTTGGTTACGGCACTGGCTTCCGCGTCTAACCTGCTGTTGCCGGAATCGTCAGCACTGCATGTCAGCACCTACAGCATCACCCTGCTGGGTAAGTATCTCAGTTATGCCATGCTGGCTCTGGCGGTGGATGTGATCTGGGGCTATTGCGGCATTCTCAGTCTCGGCCACGGTGCTTTTTTCGCGCTGGGCGGCTACGGCATGGGTATGTATCTGATGCGCCAGATCGGTGATCGTGGTGTCTACGGTCACCCGGAACTGCCGGACTTTATGGTGTTTCTGGACTGGAAAGAGCTGCCCTGGTTCTGGCTGGGTATGGATCAGTTCTGGTTTGCGATGCTGATGGCGCTTCTGGTTCCCGGTGTGCTGGCCTATATCTTTGGCTGGCTGGCGTTCCGCTCACGGGTAACCGGGGTTTACCTCTCTATCATGACGCAGGCACTGACCTACGCCCTGATGCTGGCGTTCTTCCGCAACGAGATGGGCTTTGGCGGCAACAACGGCCTGACCGACTTTAAAGATCTGCTCGGCTTTGACCTGCAGGCAGACAGCACGCGAATCGGCCTTTTTGTCACCACCGCATTGCTACTGTCCCTGACACTGATCACCAGCCACTGGATTATGAAATCCCGTCTCGGCAAGGTGGTGGTTGCGATTCGTGACGGTGAAGCCCGTGCCCGTTTTCTTGGTTACCATACCGATACCTACAAGGTTTGGCTGTTTGTCTACTCCGCCGTGATCGCAGCGATCGCCGGGGCACTTTATGTGCCTCAGGTGGGCATTATCAATCCCGGTGAATTCTCACCGATCAACTCCATTGAAATCGTGATCTGGGTGGCCGTTGGCGGTCGCGGCACCCTGATTGGTGCCATTATCGGGGCCCTGCTGGTGAATTACGCCAAGACACGCTTCACCGCCATCATGCCGGACGGCTGGCTGTTCGCGCTGGGCGCACTCTTCGTTCTCGTAACCCTGTATCTGCCGAAAGGTCTGATGGGTGTTTTCGATCAGCTGAAACAGCGCCTGGACAACCCTTCTAAAAACCCAGCACCGAAAAGCCCAACACCCACAACACCCACAACACCAACAAGCGCCAATCATCAGCCCAAGGAGGTTCATTCATGAGCGCCCTGACCCAACTGAAAGAGAGCGGAAAAGAGCTGATGCGCCGGGATCAGGTGTGGCCTTTTCTGATGCCCGCTGAGAAAAAGATCGATGTTTCCCATCAG
Source organism: Oceanospirillum sp. (assembly GCA_048270425.1). Lineage (GTDB taxonomy): Bacteria > Pseudomonadota > Gammaproteobacteria > Pseudomonadales > Halomonadaceae > Oceanospirillum. The sequence continues at coordinate 30,408 of JBLWSY010000015.1, read as the reverse complement.
ATGATTCTCTATGTGGAAGACCTCAATCTGAGCTTCGATGGCTTTAAGGCGCTCAACAATCTCAACCTCTATATCAATGATGGCGAACTGCGCTGCCTGATCGGTGCCAACGGTGCCGGTAAAACCACCCTGATGGATGTGATTACCGGTAAAACCAAACCGGATTCCGGCAGTGTCTATTTCGGACAGAATCACAATCTGCTGGAGCATCAGGAGCCCGCCATCGCCGAGCTTGGCATCGGTCGTAAATTTCAGAAACCTACAGTGTTTGAAGCCCATACCGTGTTCGACAATCTGGAGCTGTCGCTGAAGACCAGCAAGAAAGTGTTACCGGTGCTGATGGCCAGACTCACTCCCAGCGAGATCGACCGTATCGACCATGTACTGGGTGTTATCGGCCTGAAAGAACAGCGTTTTATGGCTGCCGGTGCCCTCTCCCACGGTCAGAAGCAGTGGCTGGAAATCGGCATGCTGCTGATGGCGGAGCCCCGCCTGCTACTGATTGATGAACCCGTTGCCGGTATGACTGCTGAAGAGACCGAACGCACTGCAGAATTGCTGCAATCTCTGGCGGGCAAACACACGGTTATCGTGGTGGAACATGATATGGAGTTTGTGCGCAGCATCGCCCGCACTGTCACCGTATTGCACCAGGGCTCAGTGCTGGCCGAAGGCTCCATGGATCAGATACAGAGTAATAAAGATGTGATCGACGTTTATCTGGGGGAAGAAGCATGATCGCCATTAACAATGTGAATCAGCTCTATGGCGGAACCCAGATTCTGTGGGATCTGAATCTGGATATCGAAGCCGGTTCCTGCACCTGCATTATGGGCCGGAACGGTGTGGGTAAAACCACGCTGCTGAAATGCCTGATGGGACTACTGCCGATCTCAAGCGGCGAGATCCTGTTAGACGGAAAGCCACTGCACACCCAAAGCGCTGAAAACCGCGCCCCCGGTGGTATCGGTTATGTGCCACAAGGGCGGGATATCTTCCCCATGCTCACCGTGGAAGAGAATCTGCGTATCGGCCTGCCGGTGCGTAAAAGCCGAACCGGAGATACCTCTGGTGACATTCCGGAAAAAATCTTCGAGCTGTTTCCGGTGCTGAAAGAGATGCTGCACCGTCGTGGCGGCGACCTGTCCGGCGGTCAACAGCAACAGCTGGCCATTGGCCGGGCGTTAGTACTGGAGCCCAAGGTGCTGATTCTGGATGAACCCAACGAAGGTATTCAGCCCAACATCGTAAAGCAGATCGGTGATGTCATCCTCAAGCTTAATGAGGAGGAAGGACTAACCGTGATTCTGGTGGAGCAGAAACTGGGCTTTGCCCGCCGGGTGGGTAAAGAGTTCCGTCTGATGGAGAAAGGCCGAGTGGTTGCCAGCGACAAAATGGCTAACCTGAACGATGAGCTGATCCGTCAGTATCTGGCGGTTTAAAGCCCTTAGCGGGTTGAATAAGTGCCCTTAGCAGGTTCAAAAAAAGACCTGAAGCGGGAGCAAAACTCCCGCTTTTCTTTATCAGCTCAGATCCAGTTCATTCAGTTCATCATAGAGCTCGTTGATTGCGGTAACCCGCTGCTGACCTTGCTCCAGTCGACGATGGAAGACCTGATTACTCAGCAGGCTGACCATACTCATCGGCAAGGCGTAGCTGTCAAAAGCCGACACCGTTTCTAACGGAATCTCAAACAGCCAATCCGAGCCACGACAGTTCAGCCCGCTATTTTCTTCAGCAAAAATAATGACCCGGGCAGGATGATCGGAAAGCACCTGAATCAGGCGCTTGGTCACTTCCGGACGGCGATGAAAAGCCATCACCACCACAAGGTCGTTATCCCCGTAATCAACCAGATCCTCCCCGAGGGTTTGTCCCGGTTGAGGCAGCAGGTTGACCTGATCTCTGCTCTGTATCAGCTGCTGTCTGAGATGAAGCGCCACGGGATAAGCGTTACGAAAACCGATTACAGCGATCTTCCTGGCCTCTGACAGCGCACTAACAATCTGATCCAAAGGCTGATGCTGCAACAAACTCTGCAGCCGCTCGATATTACTGATCTCAGAAGCAAAATGCTGGCTGGTCAGCGACTCATTATTAAGAGAGGCATCGCGAGCCATAGGCACACCGGCACGCCGAAGATCCCGCATAGCATTTCTGGCATCACGAAAACTCTTAAACCCCAAACGTTTGAACAAACGGCTAATGGTTGCTTTTGAGGTCTGACACTCTTTACTGAGTTCAACGGAGTTATAGGTCGCCAGATCATCCTGATGGCTGAGAATAAAGTTAGCAATCCGCCGCTCGCTGGGGGAAAACTCGCTGTATTCACGCTGAATAATCTCAATCAGGTCTGCCAATTGATATCTCCCTTACCGACTGCGGTTCGCACTTTAATAAGATGACTCTCGCTATCTTACCTAAAAAAGAGCCACCGGCAGCGTTTTCTTTGCAACAAAAATTTCACAAAGAAACTTTTGTTCCAATCAGGTGCAAAACCGCACAAACCTCGCCTTATTCGCCCCAGTTTAATGCATAAAACCCGATGCTTTTTCTTAAAAAAGCGGCTTCGTGTGCCGTCAAAAGCGATAAAACCCGTCCTCCTGAATCTCCATCTGATAGTGGCACCGTTGTTGCAATCAAAAATTAAAATGAATCAAAAGTTTCAATGGAAGCCAAAATGACACAGGAACTCTCTAAATATCGCTACCACAACAACCTGACCGACGCCCGCCTGGGTACTCAGGTTGTTTATGTGACTGATGACTGGTTTGCAGAAGCCAAGCGTATGCTGAACCCCGAGCCACCTGTTTGGAAAGAGGGGGTTTACGATGATAACGGTAAATGGATGGATGGCTGGGAGAGCCGTCGAAAGCGTTCCTCCGGCTTCGATTACGCCATTATTAAACTGGGTGCGCCCGGCTTTATTGAAGCCTGTGATATCGACACTCAGTTCTTCACCGGTAATTATCCGCCTTCAGCATCGGTTGAAGCTTGCTTCAGCCCAAATGCGGAGCCGGATGCGAACACCCAATGGAGCAAGATTCTGACGGACAGCAACCTGCAGGGTGACAGTCACAACCTGTTTGAGTGCCTGAATCAGGAACAACCCTGGACTCATCTCAAGCTGAATATCTTCCCCGATGGCGGTGTAGCCCGTTTCCGTTGCTATGGCCGCCTTTATAAAGATTGGGAAAAACACGCCACAACTGAGTTAACAGATCTGGCATCGGTTCTTAATGGGGGGCGTGCCCTGGCCTGTTCCGATGAGCATTACGGCACCATCAGCAACCTGCTGAATCCGGGTCGGGGCGTGAATATGGGTGACGGCTGGGAAACCGCCCGACGCCGTACACCGGGTTATGACTGGGTGATTATTGCCCTGGGCCACCCCGGCAAAATTGAAGAAGTGTTGATCGATACCTGCCACTTTAAAGGCAACTTCCCCGACTCCTGCTCAATTCAGGCAGGCTTTGTTGAGGGCGGCACTGATGAGCAGCTACCGGCACAGAGCCTGTATTGGGAAGAGCTGTTGCCGTCACAGAAACTGAGCATGGACAGCGAGCATCACTTCCGGGATCAACTGAAACAGCTGGGCCGGGTGAGCCATATTCGCCTGAATATTTTCCCGGATGGTGGCGTCAGTCGCATTCGTGTTCTGGGCACCATCGGGGAATAACAGAGGAATAACGCTATGTCCCGTCTGACACCCGAATCAACGTCAAAGTCACTGCAACCTCAGCTGCTGACAGCAGAAGCTTTTGCGCCTTATGGTGAGGTGATTGACCGGAAACAGCATACGCACTTTCTGATCAATGGCGGCAGTACCGAGCGCTATCACCAGATGGCCAATGTCGAGACAGGGCCGGAAGACGGGCGGGCCATTATCAGTATTTTCCGCAAACCCGTCGCCAATGCTTTTCCGTTTCGGGTAGAGATGATGGAGCAGCATCCCTTTGGCTCTCAGGCATTTATTCCACTGAAAGGCAGACCCTTTCTGATTCTTGTTGCGGCTTCGGCACAGGCCGTGGGACAAGGTGATCTCGCGTTATTTATCAGCGATGGATCACAGGGTGTTAATTACGCAGCAGGCACATGGCACTACCCGCTGATCACCCTGGAAGATGATGATGAGTTGCTGGTGGTAGATCGTCAGGGAGACAAAGATAACTGTAATGAAATACAACGTCCGGATTCTGACGTGTGGATCGCTTATCCATCATCTCTGCCCTCTTAACATCTGAACAGACTGACCTTTAACGGGACACACCCTTCATTGCCCGAAAGGCAATGTTTTTAGCAGATACGAAGCGATTCGTATCTGCTTTTTTATGCGCAGACATTAAGAGCTGGAGATTCGGACTTAAAAACTGAGCGCCTTTTCAAGATCGATCTCAACCTCACGGTTTTTCAACGGCAGATGCTCCTGAATACCATGAATATGACGTCCCATCTGAGCACTGGCTGCCTCATGATCACCGGAGAATATCGCCTCCAGCAAAGCCTCATGCTCATGTAAGGAGCACTTCACATCTGACGTTGGCTGGTACAAAGCAATAATCAGGGATGAGCGCAAAATCAGATGACTGAGCAACTCGGCCAATACCTGATTACCGGCAATATCCGCCAGCAAACTGTGGAAAGCCCCCGACTCGCGCACCATATCACGGCGGTCTCCATGGCGAATCGCTTCTGCTTCTTTTTCCAGCTGCTTCTGAAGCCGTTGTTTGTGAGAAGGCGTGAGCTTACCCACGGCAAGGGAGACAATACCTTTTTCCAGCACACAGCGGGCATCAAACACATCTTTTGCCTCTTCAACCGTGGGCTGAGCGACAAACGCGCCCCGATTGGGAAAGATATCAACCACCTTGTATTCAACGGCTAACTTCTGCAGCGCCGCACGGACATGATTACGGTTGGCGCTCAGCACATCTACCAGCTTAGCTTCTGTTAATCGGGCTCCTGGTGGCAGGCGATGTTCATAGATCGCAGCCGCGATCGCATCAACAATACGCTGCACTTCCTGTTGGGCTCTGGTCGCCATCAAAAAATCCTCATCCACCTAAATTGTTAACAATTATAGCAAAAATAGTTAAACAATCATCTGCTGAAAACCACTTAAAAACGCCCCATCACCGAGCATTAAGCACAATAAAAGTGCACCGACTACAGTGCAAAACCTCCCGAAAAGAGCCATAAAAACAACAAAACCAATAAAAACAATCGACTATAAAACCAGCAGACTGCTTGGCACGCTTATCGCTAACAGAAACAACAAAGATTGCTAACAATTTGGAAAAAGCTATGAGTAAAGGTTCTGTTGAGCTAGTCGGGGTATCCAAGCGTTACGACGAGAGTCTGGCGGTAAACGAGATCAACCTGAAAATCCCGGGTGGCAGTTATTGCTGTCTTCTGGGTCCCAGTGGTTGCGGGAAATCCACAACGCTACGCATGATCGCCGGTCACGAAGCGACTTCCGAAGGCGACATTCTGCTGAACAACCGAAACGTTACCGACCTGCCTCCGAGAGAACGGGGTACGGCACTGATGTTCCAGAACTATGCCCTTTTCCCACATCTCAACAGTCTGGATAACGTGGCTTTCAGCCTGAAGATCAGCGGTGTATCGAAAGAAGAGCGCCACAGCCGTGCCCGTAAGATGCTGGATCTGGTGAATATGGGTAACTTTGCTGAAGCTTTTCCGGAGCAGATGTCCGGTGGCCAGCAGCAGCGTGTCGCCCTGGCCCGTGCCCTGATTAACGAACCGGAAGTGATCCTGCTGGATGAACCCCTGTCGGCACTTGACCCCTTTCTGCGAGCCAAAATGCGTACTGAGCTGAAGCGGATCCAGCAGAAGCTTGGTATCACTTTTATCCATGTGACCCACTCTCAGGAAGAAGCTTTTGCGCTGTCTGATCAGGTTGTGGTGATGAACCATGGCCATATTGAGCAGGTTGATACGCCAATTGGCATCTTCACTCGTCCGAAAACAGCCTTTGTTGCCAGCTTTATTGGTGGCCACAACATCATCACCGGTAAGCAAGAAGCAAACCGCTTCAGCCCGGATCAGGCCGTCAGCATCGAACTGCCACCGGCACTTCACTCAGATGAATCCCTTGAGCGCACAGTTTCGCTGCGTTGCGACCGTATCCGGATCGCACCTCAGCACTTTGAAGGCGCACTGGAAACATCCGCCCGCATCGAAGAAGTGGAATATCTCGGTAGTTATATCCACCTGAAATGCCAGCTGGGGGATCAGCTGTGCCTTTCTGTGTACCAAAACGATTCCGATTTTCTCAGCCATCCCTTCAGTCCGGGCGACACCGCCTATCTGGGATGGCAGAACGAGCAGCTGAATCCCCTGCAGTGACCTGATCACAACTAAGTAAGCAATAACAAGAGTTAACCCTAGATAAAACAACTCAAAATGCCAGAGAGGCTGTTATGAAAGATGATGTGAAAAACCCAAGCGAAGTTACCGGAGCCGAAACAGAAACGGTTTCAGCAACACCAGAAAAGAAAGGAATGTCTCGTCGCAGCTTTATTAAAGCCGCGGGTGCCTTAAGCGGTGCAGCAGTAGGGTCAGGAGCCATCACCGGCTTCCCGATGATCTGGGCACAAAACATCAAAAACATCACGCTGCGCCAGTTTGGTACCGGGGTATCTAACCTGAATGCCATCGCGCAGAAAGCCAAGGAAGATCTGGGTATCAATCTGGAATTAACCGCTCTGGATTCCGATGCCGTTGCACAGCGCACCGTGACTCAGCCCCGCTCTTTCGATATTGCCGATATCGAATACTGGATCTGTAAGAAGGTTTTCCCGGCCGGCACCATGCAGGCGATGGATACTCACCGCCTGAAAAACTTCGACAAAATCGCACCGCTTTTCATCAACGGTAAGCTGACCCCGGATTCTGTGATCGCTCAGGGTACCGCCCCCCATACTGTTGGTTTTGTTGAAGGCGCGAACTCGACTGAGTTTGCAGATAACCCAACCCGCTGGATGACGCTGGTTCCGACTATTTATAACGCAGACACTCTGGGTATTCGTCCGGATCTGGTCGGTCGCCCGATTACCAACTGGCGCGACATTATGGACCCGGAATTCCGCGGCAAGACCTCCATTCTGAACATTCCGGCCATCGGCATTATGGATGCCGCGATGATTTGCGAATCCATGGGTGAGATCAAATACGCCGACAAAGGCAACATGACCCGTGCTGAGATCGACCAAACCATCGCCATTCTGAAAGAAGCCAAATCACAGGGGCAGTTCCGTGCGTTCTGGAAGAGCTTCGATGAGTCCGTCAACCTGATGTCATCCGGTGAAGTGGTGATTCAGTCCATGTGGTCTCCGGCAGTTGCCGCAGTTCGCTCAAAGGGTATCGAGTGCCGCTATCAACCACTTGAGGAAGGTTATCGCTCATGGGGCGGTGGTATCGGCCTTGCGAAGCATCTGAGTGGTATTGAGCTGGATGCCGCTTATGAATATATCGACTGGTACCTGTCCGGCTGGGTCGGGGCTTATCTGAACCGTCAGGGTTACTACTCTGCGGCACCATCAACCTCCAAGCAGTACATGACGGCTGATGAATGGGGTTACTGGATTGAAGGTAAACCGGCACAGGGCGACATTCTGAGTCCTGAAGGTAAGGTGATGGAAAAAGCCGGTGCGGTGCGTGACGGTGGTTCTTACTGGGAGCGTATGAGCTCAGTGGCCTGCTGGAACTCTGTCATGGATGAGAACAAGTACATGCTCAGAAAATGGAATGAGTTTATCGCCTCTTAACGCGATACAGCCATCAGAGATAAGGCGGGGGCTAGGGCCTCCCGCCTCAATTTATCGGAGCAGATTCAATGCGCTTTTTTTCTCAATATATCAGTTACTTTCAGGCCGCACCGCTGGCTCTGGTTATTTTGTTATTTTTGCTTTTCCCGATTCTGACCATCTTTGTGGTGAGCTTCTGGGATTACGATTCTTACCGACTTCTGCCGGACTTTATTACGGAAAACTATGAATTTCTTCTGACATCATCGGTGACTTACAGCGCGTATCTGAAGACTCTGTTCTATGCCGTTTCAACGCTGATCATCACCTTGCTGATCGGTTTTACGGTGGCTTATTACATCGCTTTTTATGTCAAAAATTCCTTCGTACAGAGCCTGCTGTTTATCGCCTGTACGGTACCTTTCCTGACATCCAATATCATCCGAATGATCTCCTGGATTCCTTTGCTGGGCCGAAACGGTCTGGTGAATTCAGCCTTACTGGAAACCCACATTATCAACGAGCCAATCGAATGGCTGCTGTACAGTGACTTCAGTGTCATTCTGGCGTTTGTTCACCTGTACACCCTGTTTGTGGTTATTCCCGTTTTTAACTCCATGATGCGGATCGACCGCAATCTGGTAGAGGCCGCCATCGACTCCGGCGCCAGCGCTTTTCAAACCATTACCCACGTTATTCTGCCGCTGTGCAAATCCGGTCTGGCGATCGGCTCCATCTTCGTGATGACATTGGTTATGGGTGACTTTATTACCGTCACCATGATGAGCGGTGGCCTGAGTGCTTCCGTGGGGGTTCTGATCCGTAATGAAATCTCTCTGCTGCAATACCCTGCGGCTGCCGCAAACGCCATCGTCCTGCTGGGAGCCGTGCTGATCATGCTCAGCGTGATGTTCCGCTTTATCAATATCAAGAAGGAGCTATAAAACCATGGCTCGTATTAACCAACGACATAAGCCGGGCTTTGTGCCTCTGACACTGTTTTTTATGCTCTTTCTGGTCTTTCTTTACGGCCCGACAGTGACCATTGCCATTCTCTCATTCCAGGGCCCTAACGGTGGCCTGACGTTCCCGATGAATGGCGTTTCCTTGCACTGGTTCCGTCAGCTGTTTGAACCCCAACAAGTGGGTGATTTTGGCGGCTCTTTGCTCCGCTCGGTATTGCTGGGCTTTGCCGTTATGATCTGCACAGCGGCTTTTTCTCTGCTGGCAGGTCTGGCCTATCGCCGCAAATTTAAAGGCAGTGATGCACTCTTTTATCTCTCTCTGGTTAGCCTGATTCTGCCCTCTATTCTGATCAGTTTGGGTATCGGCATCATGTTTGACCGCTTAGGCATTGCACCCACCTGGTACACCTCTGCTTTTGGTGCTCACCTGACCTGGACGCTGCCGTTTGGGCTGCTGATTATGTTTGCGGTCTTCAACCGTTTTAACCGCAGCTATGAAGCCGCGGCTATAGATATGGGGGCAACCTCCTGGCAGACCTTCCGCTTTGTGGTTTTCCCTCTGGTGCTGCCGAGCCTGATCGGTGTCAGTCTGTTCGGCTTCACCCTCTCTTATGACGAGTTTGCCCGCACACTGATGACCTCCGGCACCTATAACACCCTGCCGCTGGAGATCTACGGCATGACCACCAACGTCACCTCTCCCGTGCTCTATGCGTTGGGTACAGTTACGACTCTGTTCTCTTTCAGTCTGATCTTTTGCGCCATGTTTGCTGTTCACCTGCTGAAAAAGCATCGGGCTAAAACCGTTAATTAAGCCATCGGAATCTCTATGTCACAGACTATTTGCGTAATTAATCCCAACACCAGCGAAGCGATGCGCCAGGTTATTGAACACAGCTGCACCGAAGTGGCGCTGCAGGACACTCAGCTGAAGGTCGTCTGCGCCCCATCGGGGGTCGCCAGTGTAGAAGGCTTTTACGATGGCGCTCTGGCTACCGTGGGCGTACTGAAAAGTGTGCAGAACAATCCGTCACGGGGTTATCTGATCGCCTGCGCAGACGACACCGGCCTTGATGCCTGCCGCGAGATGACATCCGCTCCGGTACTGGGCATCGGTGAGGCCGCCATGCATACAGCAACTCTTTTGGGGGCAGGTTTTTCGGTGCTGACGGCACAACAGAAGTCCGTTCATATTCTGGAGCGCAACGCCCAACAGTATGGCTTTGCCACTCACTGCCGGGGCGTACACGCCATGAAAACACCGGTGCTGGATCTGGAAAAATTTCTCGAACCGGAATGGTTCCCGGTTCTGCTGGAACGTTGCCAGCAGATTCTGGAGCAGGATGAATCTGAAGTACTGGTGCTGGGCTGTGCTGGCCTGACCATTCTGCAGAAGAAATTACAGGATGCCCTGCAGGTTCCGGTGATTGATGGTGTCAGAGCAGGTATCAGTCTGATCGAAGGCCTGCTGCGTTGCGGACTATCCACCAGCAAACACTGTACCTATCAGCCCGCCGAAGATAAAACGACCGCAGGTGAACAAGGATGAGCTGCAATTATCCCAGAGATATGAAGGGTTACGGCGCTAACCCGCCCAATGCCAACTGGCCAAACCAGGCCAAACTGGCGGTTCAGTTCGTACTCAACTATGAGGAAGGCGGTGAAAATTCTGTGCTTCACGGTGACCCCCATGCAGAAACCTTTCTGTCGGAAATTGCCGGAGCCCAGCCTTATACAAGTCGTCACATGAGCATAGAGTCGCTGTACGAATACGGCTCCCGTGTTGGTGTCTGGCGCATCCTCAGAGAGTTTGAAAAGCGCCAGCTGCCCATGACCATTTTTGGTGTTGCGATGGCGCTGGCGAGAAACCCGGAAGTGACTCAGGCTTTTATCGATCAGGGCCACGAGATCGCCTGTCACGGCCTGCGCTGGATCCACTATCAGGAGATGCCGGAACATATCGAACGGGAACACATGAAAGAAGCCGTTCGTATGCTGGAACAGATGACCGGAGAAACGCCTCTGGGCTGGTACACAGGGCGGGATTCCCCGAATACCCGTCAGCTGGTTGTTGAGCATGGCGGCTTTCTGTATGACTCTGATTACTATGGCGATGACCTGCCATTCTGGACACCGGTTACTACCTCAACCGGTGAAACCCGACAGCATCTGGTCGTTCCCTACACGCTGGACTGTAACGATATGCGCTTTTCATCCTCTCAGGGGTTTTCTGAGGGCGATGAGTTCTTCCGCTATCTGAAAGACAGTTTTGACGTGATGTATGAAGAGGGCGCAACACGTCCTGCGATGATGTCCATCGGCTTGCACTGTCGTCTGATCGGTAAACCCGGACGCTTCCGCGCCCTGCAACGCTTTCTGGATTACCTGCAAAGCTTTGACGATATCTGGATCACCCGCAGAGCAGATATCGCCGAGCACTGGATAAATGAGCATCCCGCGCCAAGCGCATAACCCCCCCTCAGCAGACACCAATTAACCCACATAATTTAGCAGGGTTAGTTGGTCGGGAATTTGCATCAACAGATTACAGAAAGTCTTTAAAAGTGCGCTAACAAAAATAAAACCCAATAAAAACAGAGAGTTAAAACATCAAAAAAAGCGCACCAGAAAATCTTAACCAATAAAATAAGCACCAGAAGAGTGCATCCGTAAAGCAGACGACCTATGAATCAGGCAGTGATAACAACACAGGAACAGGCTTCCCATTGGGAAGCCCGACTGGCACTCAAACTGGCCCGTACTCTGCGCGGATCGGTATTAAAAGGTTGTGAGCATAAAGGCCCGCTTTATGTGCAAAAGCCCTTTTACCCTGAAGGGCGCAATCTGGCACACCTCTATCTGTTGCATCCTCCGGGAGGTATGGTTTCCGGCGATACCCTGACCATCTCTGCTAATGTCGGTGAACAGGCTTCTGCTCTGATTACCACACCGGGAGCAGGTCGGGTCTATAAAGCCCGGGCGGATAAAAGTCTGCAGCATCAGATACTGCGCTTTGATCTGGCGGATGATGCCTCCCTCGAATGGCTGCCTTTGGAAGGCATCATCTACCCTGGAGCTCAGACACAGCTGGATACTCAGGTGCATCTTACCGGCAACGCCCGCTATATCGGCTGGGAGATCACCAGTCTCGGCCTGCCCGCTTGCCAGCAACCCTTCACCCCCGGCAGTCTGATGAAGCAAAACCTGCAGATTTATCGCGATGGCAAACTTTGCCTTCGTGAGCGATTAGTCGTCGATGGTGATCAGCAGGAAAACGGCATGCTGCAAAGCCTTGCAGGGCTGAGAGGCTATCCGATTACCGCCATGATGGTCGCCGGGCCATTCGATGCGCCCGCTTTTAATACCCCTATCAACGATGATGAAACTGTACTGGAAAACCTGATCCGCAGGTTGCGGGATTGCTGCGAGCAGCACAAATCTCCCGATGAGGATTTTCTCGCGGGCGTCACTCTGAATCACGGCTTTCTGATGGTGCGCTATCTGGGCCACTGCTCGGAAAAAGCCCGCAAGCTGTTTATTGAATGCTGGAAGCAGGTTCGCCCTGAACTGCTTAACCGCGATGCCTGTGAGCCTCGTATCTGGGCCACCTGAGCCATATAAACGGAACAACAAGAATACCTGCCCGTCAGGATCACATTGCAAGAGGTCACTATGGAACTACTGCCAAGAGAGAAAGATAAGCTGCTGATCTTTACCGCAGCTCTGCTGGCGGAACGACGCCTGAACCGTGGACTGAAACTGAATTATCCGGAAGCGGTTGCCTTTATCACCATGGAGATCATCGAAGGTGCCCGCGACGGTAAAACCGTTGCTGAACTGATGAGTTACGGCAAAACCCTGCTCAATGCGGATCAGGTGATGGAAGGCGTAACGGAGCTGATTCACGAGGTTCAGGTAGAAGCCACCTTCCCCGATGGCACCAAGCTAGTCACCGTTCACCAGCCTATCTGCTAAGGAGTCACCATTATGACCGATCAGGAAAGCCTCTTTATCCCCGGCGAAGTAAAAGCCGCGGCAGGGCAGATCACACTTAACGAAGGCCGTAAGGTGATCACTCTACGGGTTGAAAACACCGGTGATCGCCCTGTTCAGGTAGGCTCCCATTATCATTTTGCCGAAACCAATCCGGCACTGAGCTTTGACCGCGAAGCCGCCAAAGGCTTTCACCTGAATATCGCTTCCGGCACTGCGGTTCGTTTCGAGCCCGGTCAGGGTCGTGAAGTTCAACTGGTGGAATTTGCCGGCAGCAAGACCATTTATGGCTTCCGCGGCGAAGTGATGGGGCCGCTTGAAGACGCAGGCAGCTCCGATGCCAACGCTGAGACCTCATCAGTGACGATGGACCGCACCGCCTATGCTCAGATGTTCGGCCCTACGGTGGGTGACAAGGTCCGACTGGGCGATACCGATCTCTGGATTCAGGTCGAGAAAGATTTCACCGTTTATGGCGATGAAGTGAAGTTCGGTGGCGGTAAGGTGATCCGTGATGGCATGGGTCAGAGTCAGCAGGTCAACGAACCAACCGATCGCAGCGAAGGCGCTATGGATCTGGTGATCACCAATGCTGTGATTCTGGATCACTGGGGTATCGTTAAAGGTGATGTCGGTATCAAAGCCGGTCGCATCTTTCGGATCGGTAAAGCCGGTAACCCGGATGTTCAGGCCAATGTGGATATCATCATTGGGCCGGGCACAGAGGTGATCGCCGGTGAGGGTTCAATTCTGACCGCTGGCGGCATCGATGCTCACATTCACTTTATCTGCCCGCAGCAGATCGAAGAAGCCCTGATGAGCGGTGTCACCACCATGATCGGTGGCGGAACAGGGCCAGCTACCGGCACTAATGCGACTACCTGTACACCGGGGCCTTGGTACATCGGCAAGATGCTGCAAAGTACCGATGATATGCCGATGAATCTGGGTTTTCTGGGCAAGGGTAATGCTTCCCAGCCAGAGGCACTGGAAGAACAGCTGGAAGCCGGTGTCTGCGGCCTGAAACTGCATGAAGACTGGGGCACAACTCCGGCTTCTATCGACTGCTGCCTGATGGTGGCGGAAAAGTACGATGTTCAGGTGGCGATTCATACCGATACCTTGAACGAATCCGGCTTTGTTGATGACACCATTGGCGCGTTCAAAGGCCGGGTTATCCACACTTACCACACGGAAGGGGCTGGCGGTGGCCACGCGCCGGATATTATCCGCGCCTGTGCTTACCCCAATGTGCTGCCCTCCTCCACCAACCCGACCCGCCCTTACACGGTCAATACGGTGGATGAGCACCTCGATATGCTGATGGTCTGTCACCACCTGGACAGCTCAATTCCGGAAGACGTGGCCTTTGCCGACTCCCGTATCCGCAAGGAAACCATCGCTGCCGAGGATATTTTCCACGATCGCGGTGCCTTCTCCATGATCTCTTCCGACTCTCAGGCGATGGGACGAGTTGGTGAAGTGGTTACCCGTACCTGGCAGACGGCTCACAAGATGAAAACTCAGTTTGGCCTGCTGCCGGAAGATCAGGACGTGGGCTGCGATAACTTCCGCGCCCGCCGTTATGTCGCCAAGTACACCATCAATCCGGCGATTACCCACGGTGTTTCCCACGAAGTCGGTTCTATTGAACCGGGCAAGCTGGCGGATCTGGTACTCTGGAAACCCGCTTTCTTCGCCACCAAGCCTTCGATGATTATCAAGGGCGGCATGATCGCCGCAGCCCCGATGGGTGATCCGAACGCCTCCATCCCAACGCCACAGCCGGTGCATTACCGTCCTATGTTCGGTGCTCACGGTAAAGCGGCTAGCAAAACCTCCGTCACCTTTGTTTCCAAAGCAGCGCTGGATAACGGCATCCGGGAAAAACTGGGCCTTAACCGTGAACTGGTAGCCTGTGCTAATACCCGCAACATCAGCAAAAATGACATGGTGCTGAACAACTGGCAGCCTGATATCACCGTTGACCCGCAAACCTATGAGGTACGCGCTGACGGTGAACTGCTGACCTGTGAGCCTGCGACTGAACTGCCGCTGGCCCAGCGTTTTAACCTGTTCTGATACCGCCCGGAAACGCTTTAAGGAGCATCAAGATGCTTGAGATTTACGAACGACTGGGCACCGAAAAAGCAGGCCCTATTTATGCCACAGTAACTCTGAACCATGAGCAGAGGGATCGCGGTCGCCTGCGCCTGACCAGCACCGATGGCGAAGAGGTGCGCGTATTTCTGGAGCGCGGCACCGCACTTCAGGTAGGTGAATATCTGAAATCTCACTGCGGCAAGATTGTGAAAGTAGAAGGTGCGGTCGAGGCAGTAACCGAAGCCCGTTGCGATGACTGGCATACCTTTGCCCGCGCCTGTTATCACCTGGGCAACCGGCATGTGAAGTTGCAGGTGGGAGATCGCTGGCTGCGCATTACACCGGATCATGTACTGGAAGAGATGCTGGAGCTGCTGGAGCTGACAGTCGTGCATACCGAAGCCGTGTTTGTGCCGGAAAACGGGGCTTATTTTAAAGGCCTCAGCGGAAATTCTCATGGCCATGATGACGGGCACAGTCATGGACATAGCCACGATCATGATCACAGCCATGGGCACAGTCACGATCACGAACATGCTCATTCCCATGAACACTAAACAGGTTTACAGCCCAGGATCAGCAGCGCCAGCCATGACAGATCTGAGTCTGGTGCGTCTGATGCATCTGGCCTCAGTCAGTCTGCCAGTGGGAGGTTACGCCTTCTCTCACGGCATGGAGTACGCCATAGACACAGGCTGGATTCGCAAAGCGGATCAGGTGGAGCACTGGGTAAGAGAGCAGCTGCATCTGGGGCTTTCGGGCACGGATATTCCTCTGCTCAGGCTTTCCATGCAGGCCTGCGCTCAGGAAGACTGGCTTGAGCTAAAACGCATCAACGAGCTGACACTGGCCTGTCGGGAAACCCACGAACTAACCCTGACGGATACCGCCATGGGCAAAGCTCTGATGCGACTGATGAACAGTCTGCAGATGGCTCAACCCTTCAGCAAAAATGAACCTGTGAGCTTTGTCTGCCTGTTCGCTTTGGCCGCGTCACTCTGGCAGATCCCTTATCGGGCGGCAGCCAATGGCTTTCTCTGGTCCTGGCTGGAAAACCAGATCGCAGCAGCCACCAAGCTGGTGCCGCTGGGGCAGACACAGGCGCAACAGCTGCTGGTCGCCCTGCAGCCGGAACTGGAAGCAGCCATCGAGCAGGCCGAACAGATTTCTGAAGAAGAGATTGGTGCAGGCTTGCCTGCTTTAGCTATCGCCAGCTCTCAACATGAACATATGTATTCCCGACTCTTTCGTTCCTGATCCTTGCTTCTGCGATAACCGCAGATAAAGCCCCCGGTGGCTACAACCGGGAAGCATTAGAACGACAGAATCGGATAAAAAATTAAAACGAGGACATCTCATGACCAAACCAAAACAAACATTGCGCGTCGGTGTTGGTGGCCCTGTGGGCTCAGGTAAAACGGCACTGCTGCGTTCACTGTGCGCTGCTTTGCGTGATCACTACGATATTGCCGTGGTAACCAACGATATCTACACCAAGGAAGACGCGAAATTCCTCACTGAACACGAAGCACTCAGTGCCGACCGTATTATCGGTGTGGAAACTGGCGGCTGCCCGCATACCGCTATTCGCGAAGATGCCTCCATGAACCTTGCAGCCATCGATCAGCTGGTTGAGCGTCACGGCGCACTGGATGTGGTGTTTGTGGAAAGTGGCGGTGACAACCTGAGCGCCACTTTCAGCCCGGAGCTGTCCGACCTGACCCTCTATGTGATCGATGTATCCGCTGGTGACAAGATTCCCCGTAAAGGCGGCCCAGGTATCACCAAATCTGACCTGCTGATTATCAACAAAACTGATCTGGCTCCCATTGTGGGCGCATCTCTCGAGGTGATGGATCGCGATGCAAAGCTGATGCGCGGCGACCGACCTTTTGTTTTCTCCAACCTGAAACAGGCACAGGGGCTGGATCAGATCATTCAGTTTATCGTCACCGAAGGCATGCTGGAGTCAAAAGAGATTCCTCCCGCCAAAGCGGTTGTTTAACCCGACTGAACATTCATCAATCACCTGATGAATCCGCACAACAACAAACAAGTTCCATTTCAAAAGGACAATAACGATGAATAAGACAACACTTTCCAAAGCACTGCTGATTGGTGCCAGCCTACTACCGGCTTCTGCAATGGCACACACCGGCCACGAGGTTTCAGGTCTGATGGCCGGTTTAACGCACCCGCTGCTGGGACTCGATCACCTACTGGCAATGTTAGCGGTAGGACTCTGGGCAGCAAAAATCGGGGGCAAAGCCCTCTGGCAACTACCTGCAACCTTTGTCGGAATGATGCTTCTGTCAGCAGTGCTGGCAACCGCTGGTGTACCGTTCCCGTTTGTGGAAGCCGGTATCAGCGCATCCGTGATTATTGCAGGCCTGCTGGTTGCCTTCTCTGCCCGTTTCAGTACAACCGCCAGCACCGTTTTAGTTGCGGCAATGGCCGTTTTCCACGGGGCCGCTCACGGCGCAGAGCTTCCATCCAGTGCGATGCTAAGCACCTATCTGCTGGGCTTCAGTGTAGCGACAATGGCACTGCATCTGGCCGGTATCGGTCTGATCCTGAAAGTAAAAGCCTTCCGTGCAGAGATCGCAGGTGGCCTGATCGCGCTGACCGGTGTTGTACTCGCCGTTTAAGCCTCACCACTTACCTTTGCTCTCATGTGAGCAAAGGTAAACTCTTATCCAGCCAGCAATCTACCGATACACAGGAAAACACAACCTCTTTCCCTGTAGATAATTATCCTGTTCCGATGCATTCTCTTGTCAGACTAATGACTACAGGGATTTCCAAATGGCTGACGCAGGACTCATAACCGATAATTCAGGTGCTAAACGCTGCTGGTGGTGTGGTGAAGACGACGAGCTTTACCGCAACTACCACGACACCGAATGGGGCTTTCCGGTGACGGATGATATCCGTTTGTTTGAAAAGATCTGTCTGGAAGGATTTCAGGCGGGGTTAAGCTGGATCACGATTCTGCGTAAACGGGAGAATTTCCGGGCGGCGTTTGCCGGTTTTGATTTTCATAAAGTCGCGCAATTCACAGAGCAGGATGTGGATAACTTACTGCTGGATGCGGGGATTATCCGCCATCGCGGAAAGATCGAAGCCACCATCAATAATGCAAAACGGGCGGTTGAACTGCAGAAGGAATGTGGCTCTCTGGCGGCTTATTTCTGGCATTTTGAGCCAACTGCGGATCAGCACCCGGATCAGCTGAATTATGAAACGCTGAGTCAGATTGGCCAGACAGATCTCTCGAAACAGATGAGTAAGGATCTGAAAAAACGTGGCTGGAAGTTCGTTGGGCCAACGACCTGCTACGCCTTTATGCAGGCGATGGGCTTAGTGAACGATCACTTAGAAGGCTGTTTTAAGCGGAAAGAAGTCCTTAACGCTCGGGCCAAACTGAAAAAGCCCCAGCTCAAACAGAACTAGGGCTTTAGCGATCCGTTAGCAGGTAGCCGCTTATTTAGCCGCTGCCTGTTTCTCTTTCTGCTGCTGTTTTTGTTTCAGCTTCAGCTCCCGATTCAGCTCGGCATGGGTTTTCGCTTCGCCACCCACGTGTTCGATACCACGAGCACGCGCCAGCTGAATCTGCTTTTCACGATCACGAAAACGCTTCAGCTGCTCCTCAGTGTGAGTACCGAAACATTTCGGACAGGTCACACCGGCTTCATATTTCTCTGAAGCTTTATCCTCTTCTGTAATCGGCAGACGACAGGCGTTACACATATCGTACTGTCCCTTCTCCAGCTGATGATTCACGGAGACCCGGCCGTCAAACACATAGCACTCACCTTCCCATAGAGACTCTTCTTCCGGCACCTCTTCCAGATATTTCAGAATCCCGCCTTCAAGGTGATACACCTCATCAAAACCCTGCTCTTTCATATAAGCCGTGGACTTTTCACAACGGATACCACCGGTGCAGAACATAGCCACTTTTTTATGTTTCGAAGGGTCGAGATTCTCTTTTACGTAATCCGGAAACTCCCGAAAAGTCTCCGTATCCGGGTTAAGAGCATTTTTAAAGGTGCCGATTTCAACTTCGTAGTCATTACGGGTATCTACCAGTATCACTTCAGGATCAGAGATCAGAGCATTCCAGTCTTTCGGCTTAACGTAAGTGCCCACTACGTGGCGAGGATCGATGCCTTCAACCCCCATGGTGACGATCTCTTTTTTGAGTTTCACCTTGGTGCGGTTAAACGGGTTTTCTTCGTGGAAAGATTCTTTGGTGACAATCTCCGCCAGAACCGGTTCCTGCGCCAGCCAGTTCAGAACCGTTTTGATACCTTCTGCAGGGCCTGCAATGGTGCCATTAATACCTTCAGCAGCCAGCAGCAGAGTGCCCTTTACGTCATGATCCAGCATCACCTGATGCAAAGGTTCACGCAGGGATTCAAAGTGGTCGAGACGAACAAACTTGTAAAGCGCACAAACGGTAATCATTGGTTTCTCCCGCTAAACGGATCGTAAATCCGCCGCATTATTTTGATCGGATAATACCCACGAAAAACCAATGGTTTTAGTCAGGTATTACAGCAGGAGTGCATTGTAATGATCTGGCGCAAAACTGGAAGCTCAGGGAGCAATCAGCTGGAAAGGTTTTTCAACAGCTGATCACATAGCTGCTTTATCTGCTTCAGTTCATCCAGCGGCATACAGGTCTGACAGAGAATCTGCTCAGGAACCTCAAAGGCCTGTATTTTCAGAGCTTGCCCGGCATCAGTCAGGGTAATAACCCGCACTCGTTCATCATCCGGGCTACGTCCCCGGCTAACCAGTCCTTTAGCTTCCAGCCTTTTCAGTAGTGGCGTTAAGGTGCCTGAATCAAGATGCAGGCGCTCACCCAGCCGCTTAACGCTGACGCTCTGCTCTTCCCAAAGCACCATCATCGCCATGTATTGCAGATAAGTCAGATCCAAAACTTCCAACAGCGGGCGATATGCTCGGGTCATTGCGTTAGCTGCGCTATAGAGTGAAAAACACAACTGATTATCCAGCTGAAGTAACTCATTGTTTTTCTGAGAATTATGACCTGATGACATATCAGAAGCCTCAAACTGACCAATTAAATTGCGCACAATATACTTGCAAACAACCCGGGAGTCGAAATAAGATTGCTGACAACTTGATTGCGCACAACTTAATTTTTAAATATTTTTCAGGAGATCATCATGCAAACAATCTACAACACATCAGCCACAGCATCCGCCGGTCGTAACGGTCAGGTGAAAACAGATGATGGCCTGCTGGATGTCAGTCTGGCTTATCCAAAAGAGATGGGCGGTGCCGGCAACGCCACTAACCCGGAACAACTGTTTGCCGCAGGATATGCGGCCTGCTTTTCTAATGCAGTTCTGCACGTTGCCCGAGAAGCTAAAGTGAAGCTGAGCGAAGCGCCGGTCACAGCTGAAGTGGGTATCGGCCCGAATAGTGACGGCGGTTTTGCACTGACGGTTTCGTTAGCTGTAACGCTGGATCTGGAGCAGGATACAGCCCTCAATCTGGTACGCACAGCCCATCAGGTTTGCCCATACTCCAACGCCACCCGGGGCAATATCGACGTTCAGGTTAGCGTGAATGGAGCCGCTATCTAAGCTCCGCCTTTGTGGCAAGAAAAAGAAAAGGCGCATACCGATGCGCCTTTTCTTTCTGAAGAATTAAGGGAAAAGCTTACTTCAGCATATGTTCACGGTAATGCTTCAGCTCATTGATCGAATCTTTAATGTCGTCCATCGCCAGATGCGAACCACCTTTCTGAACACTTTTGGCCACATCCGGATACCAGTTTTTCGCCAGAATCTTCAGTGAGCTAACGTCGAGATGACGGTAGTTAAAGAACTTCTCTAAACGCGGCATCTCTTTCACCAGAAAACGACGATCTTGCTGGATACTGTTTCCGCACATCGGTGATTTGCCCGGCTCAACATACTGCAGCAGAAACTCGATGGTTTTCTGCTCGGCTTCCTGCATAGAAACTTTGCTGTCCAATACGCGCTGAGTCAGACCGGATGAACCATGCTGCTTGATACACCACTCCCCCATCTCGTCCATCACGGCTTTGGGCTTGGCGATAGCAAAGGTCGGGCCCTCGGCCAGAATATTCAGCTCGGAGTCCGTAACAACGGTTGCGATCTCAATAATGGTATCGCGCTCAGGTTCAAGGCCTGTCATCTCCAGATCAATCCAGATCAGGTTGTTCGCTTTATTCGATTCGGTTGCCTGTGTCATAACGCCCTGAGCTCCTGTTTCAGCAGCGGGAGGTAAATATCCCGTTCTTGCGGCCAAAATCTATGATGGTTAAGCACTGCTTTAATGCAGGCTTTCATTTACTGCAAAGTATAAGGATATTTGCCCCACAAGGCTAAAAGTAAGGGGCTTTTATCTGATTATGTTAGAATCAGCCTCTCACCCAGCAGCGCATAAGATAGCGATAACCGACATCCATGAGTAAACGTAAGCTAAACCGTCGTCAGCAATGGCGGGTCGAAAAGATTCAGAAAGAGAGAGCCTCCCGGGTCAGCCGTAAAGATCAGGAGATTGATGAGCAACTGTCTGCCGGTGAATTAGGCGCAGAACAGGAAGGCCAGATCATCGCCCACTACGGTCGTCAGGTGGATGTGGAAGGTACTGCTGGTGAATCAAAAGGTAAGGTGCACCGTTGCTACATGCGCGCCAATATTGATGCGCTGGTAACCGGCGATAAAGTGGTTTGGCGTCCGGGGCCGGATAACGACGGTGTCGTAGTTGCCCGCCTTGACCGGTTCAATGCACTGATGCGCCCGGACACCCGTGGTCAGCTGAAACCGGTTGCCGCCAATATCGATTACATCGTTATCGTCTTTGCTCCTGAACCTTATGCTCACGCGAATCTGATCGACCGCTATATTGTGGCGGCAGAAAGTACCGGTATTGAGCCGGTTCTGCTGCTGAACAAGACCGATCTGCTGAATGCCGATAATGCGCCTCGCCTCTTGGAGATGGCAGAGCGTTACCAACAGATCGGCTATAAGGTTCTAACGGCTTCAACCGTTGAGGAAGATGGCCTTACCGTGCTGAATCAGCTGCTGGATAACAAAGTCAGTGTGTTTGTTGGCCAGTCCGGTGTGGGTAAATCCTCTCTGGTGAACGTGCTGCTGCCGGGTATCAACCTGCGCGTTGGCGAGCTTTCCGAGCAAACCCGCAAAGGTATGCACACTACTACGACTGCGATGCTGTTCCATCTGCCCGATGGCGGCGATCTGATCGACTCTCCGGGGATTCGCGAATTTGGTCTCTGGCATATTGATGAACGTCAGGTGGCAGAAGGCTTTCGCGAATTTGATGGCCTGCTGGGTGCCTGTAAGTTCCGGGATTGCCGACATCGTCAGGAGCCGGGCTGCGCTCTGCGGGACGCACTTGAAGCGGGAGATATCAGCCCTGAACGCTTTGAGAGTTATCACCGTATTATCGATTCTCTGGACGAATTTTAATCGATCAAATTCGGAGTACTGATGACCGGACAACTGCCCGCCCAAGATCCATCACTCGTTCTGTTTGAGTTTATTAAACAGCATCCCCGCCTTCTGATCCTGACCGGTGCCGGTATGAGCACCGACTCCGGTATTCCGGACTATCGGGATCAGGAAGGTCAGTGGAAACGTAAGCAGCCGGTACAACACGGCGACTTTATGCAGAGCGAGCTGGTACGACAGCGTTACTGGGGGCGGAGCCTGATCGGTTGGCCGGTGATTCGTGATGCCGAGCCTAATCAGGCCCATGCGGCCTTAGCCGAACTGGAAGCGATGGGACATGTTGAACTACTGGTCACCCAGAACGTAGATCGCCTGCATCAGCAATCCGGAAGTCAGCAGGTCATCGACCTTCATGGCCGCTCCGATGAAGTGATCTGTATGAGTTGTGATTACCGGGTCAAACGGGATCAGGTTCATGCCGAAAGTGCGCGCCTGAACCCTGAATTCACTCGCTTCACGGCTGAAACAGCTCCCGATGGCGATGCGGATCTTGAAGTGGATTTCACCGGTTTCAAGGTTCCTGGCTGCCCCAGCTGCTCAGGCATCCTGAAACCCGATGTGGTTTTCTTTGGTGATAATGTTCCCAAAGAGCGCGTTGAGAAGGTTTCTGAGGCATTGGATCGCTCCGATGCTCTGCTGGTTATCGGTTCGTCACTGATGGTTTTTTCCGGCTTCCGCTTCTGCCGTTACGCTGAGCAACGAGGGAAACCGGTCGCCGCGCTGACATTAGGCAAAACCCGTGCTGATGAGCTTTTACAACTTAAACTGGATGCTCCCATCGGCCCAACACTAGGCTCACTGATCGGAATGCTGAAATAACGGATCAGGAACCTGCTTTAAACAGCGACATAAAAAAGCCCGCTATCGGTTAATCCAAATAAGATAACCTGCGGGCTTTCTTTTTATTTACCGAAACCGACGTTCAGGTCAGTCCACCTCTGGCGGCGGAACATAGGGCGAGTCCGGTTGATTCAACAAGCCTTCCAAAGAGTTCAAAACCTCTTTGGGAGCAACATTTTCCGGAACAGGATCCGGCTGAGAAGATGCCCTCTCAGTCTGTTGAGGTACAGGCTCGCCACCCGGCCCTAAGCGTTCTG
Organism: Oceanospirillum sp.; assembly: GCA_048270425.1. Lineage (GTDB taxonomy): Bacteria > Pseudomonadota > Gammaproteobacteria > Pseudomonadales > Halomonadaceae > Oceanospirillum. The sequence goes on along the minus strand of JBLWSY010000015.1, from coordinate 6,943 downwards.
TTCCATAGCTACTTTCAGCACGTCCGCTACGAACCTGGGTATTTGAGTCCAGAGGATTATAGGGTGAAGCCTCTTCCGCCGGTTTCTGGTTGAGCAACTGCTCCGCTTCATCCAGTGCCGCCTCTTCATCAACGCTCAAGCCTGAAGAAGCAGGTTCAGCTTCAGGAGATAACTCTCGCTCAGCAGGTTTATTCAGAACGACAATCTCAATGCGTCGATTAATCGGGTCGAGAGGCTGCTCAGGACGGTAGAGTTGTGAACTGGCATAACCGACCACCTGGGCAACATGGTTTTCCGGCAAACCACCTTCGATCAGCATACGACGGGCTGCATTTGCCCGCTCTGAGGAAAGCTCCCAGTTACTGTAGTAATCGGTATCACCAAATGCTGCCGCATCGGTATGACCACTGACACTGATCTTGTTATTAACCTTCGAGATCACCGGTGCCAGCTGTAGCAGGATCTCAGCAAAGTAGTTTTTAATCTTGTCACTACCAGGATCGAACATAGGGCGAAGCTTGTTATCCACAATCTGAATGTGTAGCCCGTCCGGACGGATATCAATCGACAACTGGTCTTTAAACTGCTGTAAAGTTTCACTTTGGCTAATGGTCTGAATCAGCGTACTTTGCAGCGAGTCCATCACCTCTTTGTTGGTTTCAATACTGGCGGCGAGCTGCTCCGGGTCGTCTTTATTGAGCATCTGCGCCTGCTCAATCTGGTCAGAATCTGCACTGGTATTCATCTGGCGAATCAATGACGGCGATCCCCCCAAATCAATCGGGTTAAGGCGCCCTACCTTGTCCATATAACCAACCGGATCAGAAAAGAACTGCTCCAGCTCGACCTTTTGCTCTTTTGTGGTATTTGCCAACAGCCACATCAGAAGGAAAAATGCCATCATCGCGATAGCAAAGTCCGCCATCGCGATTTTCCAGGAACCACCGTGGTGCCCGGCAGCTACTTTTTTAACGCGTTTAATGACGATGTTATTTTTATCTTCCATGCCGGACTCCGTTAACGGGAACGTACATGTTCTTCCAGCTCGTTAAAGCTTGGGCGAACACTGGAAAACAACATCTTACGGCCAAATTCGATCGACATCTGAGGTGCCAGACCATTCATGTTGGCGATCAGGCAGGCTTTAATACATTCGAATGCTTTGATCTTCTCATGCACTTCATTGTTCATGGCATTTGCCATAGGCCCCACAAAGCCATAAGAAAGCAAAATACCGAGGAAGGTCCCCACAAGAGCTGCCGCAATATGCAGACCGAGCACTTCAGGCGGAGCGGCAATATCTTTCATGGTAATAGTGATACCGAGTACTGCGGCAACAATACCGAAACCCGGCAAGGCATCACCAACGGTGGTTACCGCGTGCGCAGGCTCTGCCATCTCATGCTGTAAGGTCTCAATCTCAGCATCCATAAGGCTTTCAAGCTCATGAGACTGCATGTTGCCTGAGCTTATAAGGCGCACATAATCACAAATAAACTCTACAAGGCTTTTGTGCTTAGCAATTGCAGGATAACCAGTAAAAATCGGACTTTGATCGGGATCTTCGATATCTTCTTCGATGGCGATGATGCCTTCCTTTCTGATTTTGGCAAAAAGATCATGCATCAGACTCAGCAGATCCATATAGAAAGCACGATTGAAGCCGGAACCGGCAATCAGTTTCGGCGCACTCTTCATTACTTCAATAATCGTGTGCTTGCTGTTGGCGATCACAAAAGCACCAAAGGCCGCACCACAAATAATGATCAGCTCGTAAGGCTGCCAAAGCATCGGCAGATAGCCATGAGACAGCACATAGCCGCCCCCAACACTGGCCAATACAATTAATGCACCAATAATCAATAACATGTCGACATCCTTAAACTCAGTATTTACTGCCGCAATCTGCCTTTAAGTATCGTCCAAGCAGACAATATCTTTAAGCAGTGTAATCCTGACTGACCCGGGACAACAGCCCACTTGGGTTTATTCTATATTCTTAAGTAATAGCTCTTTATTGTGCATTGAGTACGAGGATGATAAAAGTCACATTTTTTATGAAACTTTATTTTTTGTAACCGGGATGGTATCAAGGCAGTAATGTCACTTCCTCATGGGAGAAGAAAATGAGCTCTGAAAACAATCTGTTACCTCTACTGATCGACTCGGATCAGCTGGAAGCCAAGCTCGGCAGTGATGACCTGCTGATTATCGATGTATCCTGCACACGCGAATGCTATGATCAGGGACACGTACCCGGCGCTGTCTTTCTGGATTACCGTCGTCTTTTTTGTGGCTCCTCCCCGGTCCCCAACAAACTGCCCAGCGCTGAACAACTCAGCACCTTGTTCTCCGAGTTAGGCCTGAGTCGCGATAGCCATGTCGTGGCTTACGATGACGAAGGCGGTGGTTGGGCAGGTCGTTTACTGTGGACTCTGGAAGTCATGGGCCACTCCCGTTACTCCTATCTGAATGGCGGCATTCTGGCATGGCGTGCTGACGGTAAGCCTCAGCAGCAGGAAGAAAAGCTGCCTGTCGCAACAGGCTACAAGGCTGATCATATCAATCTCAATGAGCGTATTGAGATAGATGAACTGAAAGCCAAAATCGGCAGCGAAAACTTTGCTGTTTGGGATTCCCGCTCCCGTGGCGAGTATGAAGGCACAGCCTCCAAGGCGGAACGTGCAGGCCATATACCGACGGCAGTTCACTATGAGTGGACTGAAGCGATGGATAAAGATAACGAGCTTCGCATCCGTGACATGGCTGAGATCATCACAGAGCTGGAAACCAAGGGCCTGACGATAGATCAGGAAATTGCGACCTACTGTCAGTCTCATCACCGCTCGGGTTTTACCTGGTTATTAGGTAAAATACTCGGCTTTAAGCAGGTTCGCGCTTATGACGGTTCCTGGAACGAATGGGGCAACCGCTCCGACACACCGATCGAAACCTAAGGTTCATACGTGAATAAAAAGAAGCTGTTTGCAGCGATACAGTATCCATTACCCCACCATCTGATCTCCAGACTGGTGGGCTTTCTGGCCCAAAGCCGTATTGGCTGGCTGAAAAATTTGCTGATTGGCCAGTTCATTAAAGCATTCAAAGTTGACATGGAAGAGGCTGCACAGCCGAATCCAAAGGCTTACGAGAATTTTAACGAGTTCTTTACCCGCCCACTGAAAGAAGGTGTGCGCCCGGTTGTTTCTCTGGAAAACAGCATGGCTTGCCCGGTAGACGGTACCGTTAGCCAATTGGGGCCAATTGATTACGGTCGCATTTTTCAGGCTAAAGGACACAGCTACTCGGTACTGGAACTTCTGGGTGGCGACGTAGAGCGTGCTGCGCCTTTCATGGGCGGTCAGTTCGCAACCATCTATCTGTCGCCTAAAGACTATCACCGCATTCACATGCCTGTGACCGGTACCCTGCGTCAGATGATCCATGTTCCGGGCCGTCTGTTCTCGGTGAATCCGGCAACAACTGAAAATGTTGATGGCCTGTTTGCCCGTAACGAACGGGTTGTTGCCATTTTCGATACCGAGTACGGCCCAATGGCGATGGTTCTGGTTGGCGCTATGATCGTTGCCAGCATTGAAACAGTCTGGAGTGGTCAGGTAACACCGCTGAATCGTGAAGTCGCTGTCAGCAACTATTCTGAACAGCCTCAGGCGATCACTCTGGAGAAGGGTGCGGAACTGGGTCGCTTTAAACTGGGTTCGACCATCGTTATGCTGTACGGCCCTGAAATGGCTGAGTTTCTGGATCGCTTTGAAGCGGGTACACCAACCCGCATGGGCGAATACTTTGGTCAGTTTCTGACAGATATTGATGAATCAGCAAGTAACGAAGCTGAACAGCAAGCCTCTGAGACCGAATGATCTGAAGCTTTGCATCATGAATCAAAAAAAGCGTAGCATCGGCTACGCTTTTTTATGTCCGCTGTTCAGCTAGATAACGACACTAAGCCCGATCAATACTAAAGCTGATGACTTCGGATAAGCGATCAGCACCCGCTTTAAGCATCAGTAAGCGGTCAAAACCTAGGGCCACACCTGCACATTCAGGCATACCCGAAGCCAATGCCTCTACCAGATGCTGATCAATCGTCACTTCAGGCAAACCAAGTGCTCGTCTTTGCTCATTATCAGCAGCAAACCGCTTAGCCTGTTCCTGAGCATCGGTCAGCTCATGATAGCCATTGGCTAACTCTATTCCTCGGTAATAGCATTCAAAACGCGCGGCAACCAGATCGCCCTCATCATCTTGTTTCACCTTGGCAAGAGCTGCCTGAGATGCCGGATAGTCGGTTACAAAGGTAATTTCATCCCGGCCCAGCAATGGCTCAATGCAGGCACTCATTAACAGATCACAGCAACCGTCACGATCCAGATCATCTTCCGTAATCCCGGTTTTTTCATGGGATAAGGTCTGTAGCTGTGGCAGTTCGGAGCTGAACGGATCAACATCCAGATGCTCTCTGAACAGAGACCGGTAGCTTTGACAGCTAAAGCTATCGACTTCCAGCACCTCTGAAATCAGCGCCTGTACTTCCGCCATCAGATCATTGAGATCGTAACCCGGCTGGTACCACTCCAGCATGGCAAATTCTGGGTTATGGCGCTCGCTGTATTCACCATTGCGAAAACTGACAGCAAGTTGCCAGATAGCACCACTACCTGCAGCCAACAGACGCTTCATATGAAATTCAGGAGACGTCTGCAGATATAGCTCCAAAGGCTCACTCACCCCGCCCCCGGAGCAGTGACTTTGCATCGAGTTCAGATAGACATCTGTACTTCCGGCTCGGCCCAATACCGGTGTCTGCACCTCAAGAACACCGCACTCATCAAAGAAGTTACGAACCTGCTTGAGCATCTCTGCACGCAAACGAAGGTTTTCAATACTGGCCGATGGCTGCCATAACGATTTAATCTGGGACATGCAGTGCCTCAAAGAGTTTGTCTTTCAATCTAAAATACAGACAGAAAAAAACCGGCCTGAGCCGGTTCTTTTTACTGGAGAGGTAAGCGGCTTAAGCGCGGCTTACGTAGTCACCAGTACGGGTATCGATCTTCAGGTTGTCGCCGATGTTCACAAACAGAGGAACACGAACAACAGCACCAGTCGTCAGAGTTGCTGGCTTGGAGCCGCCCTGAGCCGTATCACCCTTCAGACCCGGATCCGTTTCAGTCACTTCCAGAACGATGAAGTTTGGTGGTGACACAGAAATTGGCGAGCCATTGAACAGTGTTACAGCGTAAGTTTCCTGCTCTTTCAGCCATTTAACCGTTTCACCAACGGCTTTCTCGTCAGCAGGGTGCTGATCGAAAGAACCATCCGTTGCCATGAAGTACCAGAACTCACCATCGGTGTAGAGGTATTCCATGTCGTATTCCATTACATCCGCACCTTCCAGGCTTTCACCGGATTTGAAGGTACGTTCCCACACACGACCTGTGTTCAGGTTACGCAGCTTAACGCGGTTAAAGGCCTGACCTTTACCCGGCTTAACGTATTCATTCTCCAGAATGGAGCAAGGGTCGCCCTCAAGCATTACCTTAAGACCCGACTTGAATTCGTTGGTAGAATAGTTCGCCATAAAATATCACCAATATCTCTTAATTAGTCGGAAAGGCAAACGACCTTTCCTGATCAACAAAATCTGGTTGCCAATGATACCTGTTTCTGAATCCTCTGTGCAGTTACCTGCCGATAAAACACGCGAAAACGCCATGGAAAACAACTGGCAGACTTTGCTGAAAGAGAGCCTGATCACACCGGAAGCACTGATTGAAGAACTGGAGCTCCCTAAAGAGTATTTAACCGGAGCCAAAGCAGGGCACCAACTCTTCAGTCTTCGGGTACCGAAGCCTTACCGTGACCGTATTCAGAAAGGAAAGCCTAATGACCCTCTTCTGATGCAGGTACTCCCGCTTCAGCAGGAAACCCTTGATGTCCCGGGGTATGTACAGGATCCACTGGAAGAAGGTGACAGTAACCCGATACCGGGGCTCATCCACAAATATAAAAGCCGGGTTCTTTTGGTTGGCTCAGGGGCCTGCGCTATTAACTGCCGTTACTGTTTCAGAAGGCACTTCCCTTATACAGATAACGGACTGTCAAATAAACGAATAGAACAGGTCGTTGAATATCTGCAGGGACAGCCCGAAATTAACGAAATAATCCTCAGTGGAGGCGATCCTTTAGCAACACCTGATAGTCGTTTACATCACCTTATCGTAAAACTGGCTGAGGTTAGCCACCTAAAACGACTACGCATCCACACAAGACTTCCGATAGTAATTCCTCAACGAATTACCGATGAGTTAGTTGAAATACTTTCTGAGTCCCGTTTCAAAGTGATCTGGGTACTGCACATCAATCATGCCAATGAGATAGATACTGCTGTTAAGGATGCTGTGAGCAAGCTCTTAGAAAGCCATATGACAGTATTAAACCAATCCGTGATTCTGAAAGGGGTGAATGATTCGGTAAGTGCTTTAACCCAACTGAGTGAAACTCTTTTTGATACCGGAATCCTTCCCTACTATCTGCATGCATTCGACCCGGTACGAGGCGCGAGTCATTTTGACGTGAGCGATCAGAAAGCAATTGAACTCTGGCATGAGCTCCAAAAGGAGCTCCCGGGGTTTCTCGTGCCTAAGCTTGTTCGGGAAGAACCCGGCAAAGCTTCTAAAACGCTAATCTCTTAAGGCCACAAGGCTTTTACTCATAGTCTCTTGTGAGCTTCCTAGAAGTAGCGGCATTGCCGCTACTTCTAGGAAGCTCTCTTCACGCTGCATTTTAACTGGCAATCTACTCAACCAGCCTAAACGTCCAACATACCCCCCCCCTTTGTTCCGGGCATAAAAAAACCCCGTCTCTTGAGAGACGGGGTTTTCAGATAAGGCGCTTGACGATGTCCTACTCTCACATGGGG
>JBLWSY010000014.1:0-108232 GCA_048270425.1 Oceanospirillum sp. | reverse complement strand
AACGAGGGCGAATTATACGCACAAAAACCGGGCGCACAACCCCTGAAATGAAAATAAAGTGAAAAAGTTTCAAAAATGCGGAATATTTTCAAAATGATGCTATTCAGGCCAACGAGGTAACAAATCTTCATCTTATGACGCTTGCTTTCCGGGGCTGAGCTTTTAATCTAGCTGTTCCGGTTAACAGTGAGGTTGTCGTGAATCGTATTCTGTTAAAGCTGAAAGAATCAGCCCTTGTCCCTTTATTGCTTCTGTTGATCACCATACCTGTGGCTCATTTTGGCTACAGCGCATTCTCACCCACCGTGAGAGACCTGATCTCGCTGGCTCCCTATATTGTCTTTACTGCTGCAGCCACACTCTGCCTGGTTTATGGGCGACTACGTGTACTGATGACACTGTTAACGCTGGTAATTGCTTACTGGAGTTTTACGACCCTGCTCAGCACTGTCGGTCAAAGCTGGAGCAAGTTCAGTATCGAGATGGTTTTTAATGCAGTCACTATTCTTGGGCCTGTTAACCTGGTGCTATTCGCTTTCTGGCAGGAAAAAGGCTCTATGGTGACCGATCTGCCGACCAAACTGATGGTTCTTGGCGCACAGGTATTTGCGATCTGGCTGGTTTGTGAATATCAGCACCAGCCAACGCTCTTCTTTATGACACAGATGCTATGGCCATCCCTGCATCCCGATTGGGCGAATATTTCTCCTATCGCTTACTACTTCTTTATTCTCTCTTTTCTGGCGATGGCCGGTCTGATGTTGTGGCAGCCATCAACGATTAATGCAGCACTTTTCTCTGCGCTGATTATTCTCTTTATTGTCAGCCAACAGCTGTTAATCCCCGGCTATCTTTCTGTCTTTATGTTTTTGGCAGGCTTGCTTCTGGTCGGCGCGATTATTCATGAAACCTTTAATATGGCTTTCAAAGATGATCTTACGGGGCTACCGGGTCGTCGTGCTCTTAACGAGCAACTGGCTAAACTGGGCCGGAACTACACGATTGCCATGATGGATGTAGACCACTTTAAGAAGTTTAACGATACCTATGGCCACGATATTGGCGACCAGGTACTGAAGATGGTTGCCGCAAAAATCCGCAGGGTTACCGGTGGCGGCAAGGCCTACCGCTACGGCGGAGAAGAGTTCACTATCCTGTTCCCAAACCGGGATGTCCAGTACGCGCTGCCACACCTTGAAACCGTCCGTGAAACCATCGCCAACTACGCGATGAAGATCCGCGATGACAACCGGCCAAAAGACGACCAGACAGGAAAGAACAAGCGCGGCAAAAATGCCAAACAGGATAGCTCTACCGTTTCTGTGACTATCAGTATCGGCGTTTCCCAACGGGAAGGAGCTAATAAGACACCAGAACAGGTAGTGAAAGCGGCGGATGACGCCCTTTACCGTGCCAAGCATGCCGGTCGTAATAAGGTGAGTACCTGATGCCCGGTCGTTTGATTGTCACACCGTTTAATACTGACACGCTTTTGAGTGAACCTCTGGTAGTCCGACAGCCTCTTATCACCAGCTACAACCTGCCCCCAAAAGGATTTGTCAGCATCATCAAACAGGGGGTTGTGGATAAAGAGCTTTGCGAGGGTTACTGGGGTTATAGCCCTCAGTGGTTGACCGTGCTGGATAACAGTCCCTATTCCGCTCGTGTTGAGTCGCTTAATGAAAAAGCGATGTTTAAAGACGCTCTGAAAACCCGATGCCTGGTACCCGTCTCCGGATACTATGAATGGCAGCAATACACCCGCCATAAACGCCCGTTTGCGATCCGACGCCCGGAGAACCGCACCTTCCTGTTGGCGGGTATCATGACACGCTATGCCACATCATCTGCGACCGGATACGATACCTTTGCCCTTCTGACGTTACCCAGTAATCAGATGATCGGTAATATTGCTGCCCGGATGCCGGTGATTATCCCACGGGAAGAGGCAGATAACTGGCTTGATCCGAAGACCGATCCAACCCCCTATCTGGTGGCAGCTGACAATGATTACCTCGACTATTACCCGGTTGCACCTCTGGTAAACAACCCCGTTAACCGCTCGCGTATTGTTTCTGAACCAAGCGGACATCGCTTCCGCTACACCAATGAGCCCTGATTCCCGTATGAAGGGATAAGCCAACCCCAGATAGTTAGGCTTGATCTTCTGCGAACCAGCACCCACCATCAGGGTCAATAGAAGGAATTAACTCTATCTGTCACCGTTAACGGCGGACATTCCGCTTGGATAAAAGCGAGTCATTCATGTCATCAACAGGCTTTAACCGACCACGTAAACTGCTACAGCGTCCGAAATCTTTTTGGATCGGCTGCACCCTGATCTCTTCACTCTTGCTAACGGCCTGCAACCCTATGCCTACACAAAGCACGACCGATAACAGTCCCAATAGCGCGCAAACCTCCTCATCTCAGCCACTAATCATCAGCCAGAATGATCAGCGCAGCTACCGCACCCTGACGCTGGACAACCAGCTGAGCGTCATTCTGGTTTCCGACCCTAAAGCAGACAAAGCCGCAGCAGCCATGAACGTCGGCATAGGCAGCGGTCAGGATCCGGAAGACTTTGCCGGCCTTGCTCACTTCCTTGAGCACATGCTGTTTCTGGGCACTGAGAAATATCCGGAAGCCGGTGAATACCAGAGCTTTATCAGCAAACATGGCGGCAGCCACAACGCCTTTACTTCCTATCAGGACACCAACTACTTCTTTGAGGTCGACAGTAACTATCTGGAACCAAGCCTTGACCGCTTCGCCCAGTTCTTTATTGCGCCTCTGTTTACTGAAGCCTACGTGCAGCGCGAGAAAAACGCCGTGCACTCAGAGTACCAGTCCAAGCTGCGTGACGATGGCCGAAAACAGTTCGATATTCTGAAACAGGCGCTGAATCCGCAGCACCCGTACAGCGGCTTCAGCACCGGCAGCCTGGAAACTCTGGCGGATAAAGAGATCAGTGCCCGTGACGCCATGATGGCCTTCTATCGCAAGTACTACTCCGCCAACCGCATGTCGCTGGTGATTCTGGGTAATGATTCGCTGGATGAACTGGAGAAGATGGCGCGCAGCAAATTTGCTGCCGTTGAGAACCACAATGCAAAAGCCTTCAGCGTTGATAAGCCGCTGTTTACCGAAGGCCGTCTGCCACTGCAACTGGATATCAAACCCTTGCAGGCCCGTCATGCGCTGAAGCTTCAGTTTCCGATGCCGGACCCGGCTCAATACTTCACCAAAAAACCAGCCTCGTATCTGGCCAGCCTGATCGGCCATGAAGGTGAGGGCAGTTTGCTGTCCTATCTGAAAGCGCAGGGGTGGGCCACAGGTCTGTCCGCTGGCAGCGGTATCAGCACCGGTGAAGAATCTCTGTTCTCGATTACCATCAATCTGACCGAAACCGGTTTTCAGAACAGTGATGCAGTAACCAATGCAGTTTTTGGCTATATCAGCCTGCTGCAGGATAAGGGTATTGATCAATGGCGCTTTGACGAACAAAAGGCACTGTCTGAGCAGGCATTCAACTTTATGGAAGCCAGCTCGCCAATCCACTTTGTCAGTGGGCTCGCCTTTAATATGCCGCGCTACCCGGTTCAGCAGGTTCTGCACGCGCCTTACGCCATGGAGAACTTTGATGCCGGACTGATACGCCAGTATCTGTGTTATCTGACGCCTGAAAATCTGCTACTGACCCGCATCAGCCCGGATGCTGAAACCGATCAGGTATCGCCATGGTTTGAGGGTGATTACCGCCTGACTGCTTTTGACAGCCAACAGATTAAACCGGTATCTACCGAGCTGTTCCGCCTGCCGGAGGCGAACCCTTTTATTGCCGATACACTGGGTATGAAGGCTGGCCTCGCCACCATGGAAAAACCGGTAAACATCAGCGATACCAAGGTCACAACGCTTTGGTACAAAGCCGATACTGACTTCAACACACCCAAGGCGCAGCAGTATTTCAGCCTGCAGTCACCGGTAAGCATCGAATCCGCCGAGACAACAGTACTGACTCAACTGCTGGCCAGCTGGCTGAATGAAGCCAGTAACGAGTTTGCCTATCCGGCCAGTCTTGCAGGCCTTGATTACACAGTTTACAAACATGTGCGCGGCATCACCTTCCAGCTAGGCGGTTATGACGACAAGCAGGATGTACTACTGAAAGAGCTGCTGAAAACTCTGACCCAGGAAGCGATCAGCGAAGAGCGCTTTGCACTGGTCAAACAGAGTCTGATCAAACGCTGGCAGAATGCCGATAAAGCGCCTCTGTACCGCCAGATCATTGGTGAAGTGGGCTCTGTGCTGATGCAACCGGGCTGGAATGAAAAACAGCTGCTGGCGGCTATCGAGCGCCTGACAGCAAAAGACCTTGAGCAGTTCCGCAGCCGCTTCCTGTCACAGCTGCATCTGGAAGCGATGATTGTTGGCAATATGACCGAAGCCGAAGCCAAGCAGAACCTCAAGCTGGTAACCGCTTCTCTGAAACCCGCGCTAACGGAGCATCAGGTACCACGCCTTACTGAGATGAGTCTTGAGGGCAAAAAACTGACGCATAAACCGGAACTAAGCCATAACGACAACGCCTGGCTGAAGTATTACCAGCCTGCCGAGACAGATGGCGCAGACAGCTATCCGTCTCAGGCCCGCTGGATGCTTTTGGCCCATATTCTGCAAAGCCCTTATTACCATGAAATGCGTACCCAGCAACAATTGGGCTATGTGGTTTTTGCCAGTTACCACCCAACCCTGAAAGTACCGGGACTGAGCCTGCTGGTGCAGTCACCCAGCCATACGCCGGAGCAGATTCAATCTCTGAGCGATGCTTTTATGGGCAACTTTGCCCAAAGCTTTGCCGCTATCAGAGAACAGGAGTTTACTGAGCAAAAAGCTGGTCTGCTGGCGAATATTCTCGACAGCGATGACCGCCTGCAGGAACGTGCACAACGCCTGTGGCGCGAGATGGCACTGGACGAGATCCACTTTGATCGCCGAGAGCGCCTGGCAGAAGCCGTTAAAAGCCTGACGATTGACGACCTGCGCCAGCTGCTACAAAAGATCGCTGATGATAAAACCGGTGTACTCACCGTGCAGTACCAGTCCGGTAGAAAAACCTTTACCAATGCAGAAAAACTACGCGCGAGCCTTAAGGCCGTTAAGCGTTAAGTCTGACAACTGAAAAACCGGTACAAAAAAGCGATAACACGCCAGTGTTATCGCTTTTTTATTGTCCGGATACCACTACACTTATTTAAAACACGCATAACAATGCGCATAATCGACTTGTACTCAGCTCAAAAAGGTCTGAATCATGCAACCTTTATACGACACCGATGCACCCAAAAAAGCGACTAATCTGAGCCTAAACAGTGATTTGCTGGTTAAGGCTAAGGATTTGCAAATCAACTTATCAGCCACCCTAGAGCAGGCGCTGAAGGAAAAGCTGGCCGAGCAGGAAGCGAAAAACTGGGCGGAAGAGAATAAAAAGGCGATACAGGCCTACAACGATTTTGTGGAGGAACATGGCTGTTTTGCTGATGAATTCAGGTCATTCTAATGGCTCAGTTTGATATCTATAAAAACCCGAGCAGCCATTCAAATAGCGTCTATCCCTATCTGCTGGATATCCAGCATGACTTTCTGACTGATCTGGCAACCCGCATCGTTATTCCTCTCGGACGGCTAAGTCATTTTCAAAATGAAAAGCTGCGGGGGCTAACGCCGGAAGTTGTGTATGAAGGGGAGCGGCTCTTACTGCTAACTCCTCAGATTGCATCAATGCCTGTCAAACAACTTAAAGACCCTATCGGATCTCTAAGCCATCTCAGAGAAGAGATTATCGCATCGCTGGATTTTGCTGTAACAGGGTTTTGAATATCCACAAACCCGATACCTTGCCTCGTAAACGTAGGTTGGAAAAGCGCCGTGGGCGCGCCTTCCGGCATTCTGGTCTTGCCGGTTTGGACTGATTTGATGAATCGCGGGAAATGTCGGATGGCGCGCCAATCACTTTCCATGTGACTTCAGGTGTTGTTTATGACGCTTATCCGACCTGCTTGCTTATCCATACTCATCGCTATACGCGCAGTATTCGTCTAAAAGCTTCAATTGTGAAGGCAGAGAGAAGCGCAAGTTGTATGTCTGTTGTTGCCAATAAAACAATAGCGTCGATTGAAAGGTTCGCTATCAGCCAAAATAGATCATAAACCCTGCGGAATGCTATGAATTCATAGAATAGGTTTTTTCGAGCTCGGAAGCGGGTTCGAGAGCAATCAATCTGTTTTTCAGCATCATTTATAATCGGTTCGCCTACAGGCTCAAGAATTAAATATTGGCGATAAAACTTGTAGTAAAGGAGCTCAATTGTTTGCTTTCTGAGCAGGTTGGTTATTAATCCTGATGGGATATGGAGAGACAGGTGTAGCTCATTCCCATATTGATCGCTGTCATCTTTCTTATGCTCAGGATGAACAGAGCCTGAATTAATAATGTTTTCTAAGATCTCTGCACCTACGACAAACTCAACAAGCGTAAGAATGAACCACTTCAGCGCGCTAATTTCACTTTTTAGCTCACTGCCTCTAAAGCAGGCTACTTTTATGAATGAGGCTTTAATTTGGCCTGTTTTATCAATGACTTTATAGTTTTTTGACATCCTTGCTTCCTTCAGGATTTTGTAATGCTCTCTTTTAATTGAACTCGACTATAAACCAAAAAGCCCCGACCTTTTCAGGATCGGGGCTTTGTCAGCGTTAAGCGTCTAACCGGCGATTAAGCCTGTTGTGCTTTCAGCTTCAGACGGCAAGCGTGCAGCAGCGGTTCGGTGTAACCACTTGGCTGCGTGGAGCCTTCAAAGACCAGTTTGCAGGCAGCTTCAAAGGCTACGCCATCGAAGTTCGGTGCCATTGGTGTGTAGGTCGGATCGTTAGCATTCTGACGATCCACAACACCGGCCATGCGCTTCATGGTTTCCATCACCTGCTCTTCAGAGCAGATACCGTGATGCAGCCAGTTCGCGATGTGCTGGCTGGAGATACGCAGTGTTGCGCGGTCTTCCATCAGGCCTACATCGTTGATATCCGGAACTTTGGAACAACCAACGCCCTGATCAACCCAGCGTACAACGTAACCCAGGATACCCTGTGCGTTGTTGTCCAGCTCCTGCTGAATCTCTTCTGCAGACCAGCTTGGGTTTGGCTCAACAGGAATCGTCAGGATGTCATCCAGATTGGCACGGCCACGCACTTTGATCTCACCCTGGCGGGCAAAAACGTCAACCTTGTGGTAGTGCAGAGCGTGCAGAGTTGCTGCAGTCGGAGACGGAACCCATGCGGTGTTGGCACCGGACATCGGGTGACCGATTTTAACCTCCAGCATGTTCGCCATCTGATCCGGGATCGGCCACATACCTTTACCGATCTGGGCTTTACCGCTCAGACCACACTCAAGGCCCACGTCCACGTTCCAGTTCTCATAAGCACCGATCCAGGCAGCGGCTTTCATGTCGCCTTTGCGGATCATAGGGCCTGCTTCCATGGAGGTGTGGATTTCGTCACCGGTACGGTCAAGGAAACCGGTGTTGATAAATACGGTACGATCTTTCGCTGCGCGGATACACTCTTTCAGGTTCACCGTGGTACGACGTTCTTCGTCCATGATGCCCATTTTCAGAGTGAAGCGCTCCAGACCCAGTGCGTCTTCGATGCGGCCAAACAATTCGTTAGCAAACGCCACTTCTTCAGGACCGTGCATCTTAGGTTTAACGATGTACATAGAGCCCGTAGTGGTGTTGCTGAACTGACCCAGACCTTTCAGATCGTGCAGAGCGATCAGAGAGGTACACATACCGTCGATGATACCTTCCGGTACTTCGTTGCCGTCTTTGTCCAGAATTGCGTTGTTGGTCATCAGGTGACCGACGTTACGCACGAACATCAGGCTGCGGCCTTTCAGTGCAATCGGGGAACCGTCTTTACCGGTGTACTCGCGGTCACCGTTGATACGACGGGTAAAGGTTGTGCCACCTTTGCTTACTTCCTCGGTCAGGTCGCCTTTCATCAGACCCAGCCAGTTGCGGTAAACCACAACTTTGTCGTCTGCGTCTACGGCAGCAACGGAATCTTCGCAGTCCATAATGGTGGTCAGTGCAGACTCCATTACTACGTCTTTAACGCCTGCTGCGTCGTCTTTACCGATCAGGTGAGTACGGTCAACCTGAATCTCAAAATGCATGCCGTTATTAACCAGCAGTACAGACTCAGGCGCATCAGCCGCACCATTAAAGCCAACAAACTGGTCAGCGTTCGCCAGACCTACTTCGGAACCGTCTTTCAGAGTAACAACCAGAGCGCCATCTTTAACCGCGTACAGCGTTGCCTGAGAGTGGTCGCCGGAAGCCAGAGGAGCGGCTTCGTTCAGGAAGTTACGGGCAAATTCGATCACTTTTGCGCCGCGAACCGGGTTGTAAGAGGTGCCTTTTTCCGCGCCACCCTCTTCAGAGATCGCATCGGTGCCGTACAGTGCATCGTACAGGCTGCCCCAGCGTGCGTTAGCCGCGTTCAGAGCGAAGCGGGCGTTCATTACCGGTACTACCAGCTGAGGGCCTGCCATGGTGGCCATCTCAGGGTCTACGTTCGCAGTCGTCACGGAGAAGTCTTCACCTTCCGGCAGCAGATAACCGATCTCGCCCAGGAAGGATTTGTATTCGTTCAGGTCGAAGGCCTGGCCTTTACGGGCGCGGTGCCATTCGTCAATTTGAGCCTGAATCTGTTCGCGTTTTTCCAGCAGTTCACGATTGCGAGGCGCCAGATCGTGGACAATCGCATCAAACTGAGCCCAGAACTGCGCAACATCAACACCTGTGCCGGGTGCTGCATCGTTGTTGATAAAATCGTAAAGCGTTTTTGCAACACTTAAGTTGCCAATCTGAACGCGTTCAGTCATGGAAAGTGCCTCTACTATCTATAGTTGTGCCTAAAAAGGTCAATAGGGACCTAAAAAGGTGCTGTCATTAGCAGGAATCAGGTTGCAGCCCCATGTGCCGTGGGAAAAGCAGGATTCCATTGTTATTCCTGTCAGGCTTTTTCACAGCCTGTTAGGGAACTCCGTCTGTCCGATGTGCCGTCTTTCAGAGGGAGCACTGCATGACATAAGTCATACAGTGACCCGTAAAGATACCTGAAAGTGACGGCATTTGTCCCTAGGTGTACGCCTAATGAATAACACCATTGCGACGGATAGGTCACAAAACCTGCCCGCTCAGATAGGGATTTTTCAGCCGGAGTTTTTTTATAACCGATGTATCTGAGGTAGGATGCATTAGTCCGATTTTAACGAACTGCCAAACGATCCAGGAAAACCGTCCGACCATGACCGCACAAAAACTGAATGCTGACCCTTTTAATGCCAGTGATCTGCGTAAAAGTTTGCTGGCCGAGGTAGCCCCCGACAAAGCGATCATTGACGGTATAAAGCTCACCTACTCTGACTTTTACGGCTTAAACCGATTACCGGCTGACGAGCATCTTTGGGGCTGCGTCCGCTCGGACACTTATGAAGTGGTCTATCAGATCTTCACTCCCCCGCTTAAAGAAAACGAAGGACAGAGAGAAAGCGCCAAAGGCTGTTTCTACCTACTGCACGGCTACTACGACCATATCGGCCTTTATACCCATCTGATTCGCTTTCTGCTGGAAGAAGGTTATGAAGTGGTTGCTGTGGATCTGCCGGGGCATGGCCTCTCATCAGGGCCGAGAGCGTCTATCATCTCCTTCGATGAATACAGCAGGGCGCTGTGGCAGGTTTTACAGCTGACCGCCCAGCAGCGGACAAAGCCGCTGAATCTGGTGGGACAAAGTACCGGTGGTGCTGTCATCATTGACTGGCTATTGCGCAGCCCATTCAAAGAAGAGTTCGCCATCGACAAAGCCGTGCTGATGGCTCCTTTGATCAAGCCCTGGAGCTGGACACAGGGTCTGATCAGTTTCTATCTGTTATCGCCTTTTATGAGCCGATTAAAACGCCGTTTCTCTAAAAACAGTCACGATGACAATTTTCTACGATTTCTTAAAGAAGAACCGCTGCAGTACAACTATCTTGCGGTTGACTGGGTTCGGGCACTGTCCCGCTGGATTCCCGAGATTGAGGCTGCTGATCCGGTATCGGCAAACTGCCTGATTCTTCAGGGGGAAGAGGATCTCACCGTTGACTGGCAAAATAATCTCGTCACTCTGCAGGAGAAATTCCCCAATGTGGAGATCCAACGCTACCCCGGTATGCGCCACCATATGGTGAATGAAACAGAAGAGCTTCGACTGCAGTGGATGGCGGATTTACGCAACTTTCTGCAGCGTTAATCGTTGCAGCCAATCAACGCCAGGTCAACGGATCTGCAGTTCGTCGTTGATCAGACTTTTGCCTGTCGCAGAAGCGGGCTAAACTATTTTGCTATTAAAGTTTATTTTCTACTACTTTGTCGGGTTGCCCGAAGCCACTAAAACTTCGTGTTTACAGAAGGGATATCAACGTTGTTTAACCGCTTAAAAATCACCCACTGTTTTGTGTCCCGACTTTCTTTGCCAAAAATTAAACATTTGCTGGTACCGGTTCTGCTTGGCTTGCTGTCTGGTTGCAGCACCTACGGCGACAGCGTGCAAGGTGTGCTGGATGATGTGCGCACCGAAAACTATGCCGAAGCGGACAAGATCGCTAAAAAAACGTTGTCATCAAAAGGTAGCGACCGATTACTGCACTATCTTGAGCGGGGCATGATCGCGCACCTTGATGGCCGCTACCAGGACAGTAATACGCTTTTGGAAAAAGCCTACCGCATTTCCGATTCTCTTTACCGAACCAGTGCCGAGGACTGGCTGGCATCCGCCATGACCCATCCGGGCAATGCCTCCTACAAGGGACAGATTTACGAACGCATCTATCTGCACTACACCAAGATGCTCAACTACCTCATGCTGGCACAACAACAAAAAGCGGGTAGCAAGCAGAATGCATTGCTCGACAGTGCCCGGGTCGAGAACCGGCGCATTCAGATTATCCTGGATGAAAATGTTTTCAAAACCGGAGATTACAGTCAGGCAAAATCGGAGCAGGAAAAACTCTTCAGCAAAATCGCCAAGGTATTTCGCCAACTGAACGGTGATCCGGTCAATCCCGATGAGCTTAAATTCAGAGACCAGGCCTTTGCCCATTATGTGATGGGAGCGCTATACGAGCAGTATGGCGAACTGGATAACGCCCGTGTCAGCTACCAGCGCTCCGCCACCCTGTATGAGGAAGGCTATGCCAAGCAGTATGGCCTGGATCAGGCGATGACCCGCCAGGCCTGGAGCGATGTTGTTCGTGTCATGCAGAAAGCAGGCGGCTACGAAGATCGCTGGCGTCAGCTGGTAAAAACCAAGAATCTTGAACAAAAATCCACTTCAGCAGCATCAGATACAAAGAAACCCCGCGTTAATACGGATGATGAAAAAACCAATGCCGGGCAGCTTCTGACAACGACCTCAGGCGGTGAAGCCGATAGCGGGACTGATGCAGCCTATACGTATCAGCCGGACAAAGCAGAACTGCTGATTCTGCAGCATGTTGACCTGTCCCCACAGCGAAAAGTGCTGAATATGCACCTGATGATTAACAGCGACAGTCGCCAACTGGTCGTGCGTCCGGTTCCGGTTGGCAGTAAACAGGATCAGCGTGAACAGGCCGCTTGGTTTTACCTGCTTTACGCAGACAAAGGGCTGTATAACATTGTTCGGGACTTTTCCGACGGCTCTATCCTGAACAGTGAAGGTGTATTATTTAACAGTCAGGCGACGACACTACAGCCAGTCTGGTCTCTGGTTGAAGACACCGGACTGGATTATGTACTGGGTAATGGTGGCGTTCGCATCGCTGTACCTTATTATCCGATTCCCTACGCACCACTTAAGTCAGCTAAGGTCAGCGTTTCAACCGCAACAGGTAGCGTCAGCCGACCTATGATTAAAGCGGATTCCGTGGCGATGCTGGGTTTATTACAGCAGGTGCTGGAAGCGCAAAGCGAACTCAACAGCGCTATGGCGCGGGAAACCCTGAGAAACCTGGTAACCCAGCAAGCAGTAAAAGATATGGGCGCGCTTGGTATTCTTGGTGGTAAGCTGCTGACCGCCAGTACCACCAATGCCGATACCCGAAACTGGCTGTCCCTGCCACACCATATTCGTGTGCAGCGCCTGCAGCTCGAACCCGGTCAGCACACAGTGACACTGAACAGCGTTTCTGTAAAAGGACAGAAGATCCGACAGGAATATACCGTCGACCTCAAAGCCGGTGAGCTTGAGATTCTGACACTGAGAACCTTCCTGCCGTTTAAGAAAAAATCAGACTAACTGAAAGCGCATTATCAAATGATGCGTTCCCGAATACAGGTTAATTAAGGTGGCCGGACTTTATAATCCGCCCCCACCAATTCAAGCTTTAAGGAGAAATGATATGCGTATGATGGCAAAACTGGGTGCTGCGGCACTAATGGGTAGCGCTCTTCTGTTAGCCGGCTGCGGCGGTCCATCCGTTGAACGTGTTGATGCTAATAAGGAAATCGCCCTGACGGATCGCTGGAACGATGAAGATTCCCGCCTGGTCGCAAAAGAGATGATGCAGGATATGCTCACCTTTCCTTGGCTGAGTCGCTACAAAATGAGCACCCAGGACGCACGCCGCCCAACGGTTGTGATTCACTCAATCCGCAATAAGACCAGCGAGCATATCCCTTCAGAAACCTTTATCAACGACATCAAGCGTGAACTGCTGCGCTCCGGCGAAGTTGATTTTGTTGTGAGCGGGGAAGAGCGAAACGATGTCCGCGAAGAGCGTCGTGATCAGGAGCTGAATGCCTCCTCTGAAACCCAGGCGCAAATGGGTCAGGAAACCGGTGCAAACTTTGCCCTGTCCGGCAGCATCAACAGCTTTGTTGATCAGCTGGATGATACCCGTGTCACCAGCTACCAGGTGGACATGAAACTGATCGATATGACCACCAACCGCGAAGTCTGGAATGGTCAGAAGAAGATCAAGAAAAAAATGAGCCGCTAAGCGGTGTGACTCCATTAAGTCGCCCGAACAAACAACCCGCCTGCGCGGGGATTCCACAGGAGAGTGACCTTGGTTTCTTTTAAGCAGATTACCGGAAAACAAACCGGCTTACTGTCTCTGCTGTTTGCTGCAGCCGTATTAACCGGCTGCTCATCTGCGCCGGAGAAAAAAGAGAGCGGCATGCCCGACTGGGTGAACACGCTACCGGAACGATCCGGCTACGTTTACGGTGTTGGCAGCGCTGACAATACCGGTAGTGAATCCAATGCTATTGAAAACTCGAAAGAGCGCGCCCGTGCCGATCTGATTCGTCAGATGCAGGTGCAGATCAGCAGTGAATTTACCAGTGAAACCCAACTGCAGATGACTGGCGGCAAAACCACCGGCTTTGTCGAACAGGTTAACGATAAAGTTCGCAGCCGCATTCCTGAGATCGAACTTCCGGGACTCAGCTGGAGTGACAGCTGGGTAAATCCGGAAACGAAAACCCATTACACGCTGGCGGAACTGAATCGTCGTGCTGCAGAAGCCCGACTGGCGGAACAACTGTCGGCCATCGATCTGGAGCTGGAAGAGAAAGAGCTGCCCGCAACAGAAACACCGGACGGCCAGCCGATCAGCCAGATCGATCAGGTTCGTGAAGCAATGCCGATGCTGGCACTGTTCGCCAAGCGGGACAAGTTGGTGGATCAGCTGAAATTTGTTGCCGAAACCGGCTTCAGCCGTTTTGCACTGGATGAGGATCTGGTTGAGTTACGCCGAGACCTGAACAACCTGATCAGCTCTCTGAAGATCACTCTGTCTCCGGGTAACTCTGCTGCACGGGCTCTGGATGCATCGTTAGCAGAAGAGATGAGCAAGCTGGGACTACGACTGACCACCTCTGGTGATGCCGATGCGGATCTGCGTCTGACCTATTCCCTGACCATGAGCAGCAAAGAGGTTAACCGAACCCACTATGTGTTTGCCCGCTCGCAGGTACAGATCCGTGATGACAAAAACCGCATCATGGGTGCCTTTGACCGTGAGGCAAAAGGGGTTTCCGGTATGGAAGACCGCGCTCAGCATCTGGCCGCGAAGCAGCTGGGTGGTATTCTGGCGAGAGAAGTGATCGACGCACTCTTTATTGTCGATTAATAAGGATTACCGAGGTATTGATGGGCACGTTCACTGCGTGAACTTTGCCCATCGATCTTCGGCCTGTACCCCGTAAACTCCTTCAGATAAAAAAGCCCGCCTTTCATCACTGAAAGGCGGGCTTTTTAGTCGCTGCATTATGAGCCTTCGATCAGCTCATATCGGCAAACGGGTTGTCCAGCTCAAGGGATACATCCTGGGCGTAACCCGGAATGTGCAGCTTGCTGTCGGTAATCTGCAGCTCAGGGCCTTCCAGCACTTCGCGATCACCGAAGTGATACACCACACTGAAACGCCCGGCATCCACTTCAGCCTGATACTCTGCGGCACGGGCTTTCTGCTGCTGTACCTTATCTTCCCAGGCGCTGATGGCGGCCTGACCGTGTTTCTTGGCCAGCATCTGCAAGGTCACTTCCGGCGAGAAGATCACACCGGTAGCGTTATTGCCGCCGAAACCTTTAGCGTTGATAAAGGCGGCATCCATCGGACGTTCTGCCAGATCAATCGCCTGCTGAGAGAACTCCAGGTTGCTCTGGTGCACGTCATCAGCGATTTTGTCTGTGGTGGCAATACCCGGAATCATCTTGTGTGCCCAGGTGCCCAGTGCACTGATGGTCTGATCACCGGCGGCGGTGCCCTGAGAGTGACCCACGTAGCACTTGATTGCGGCAACCGGCCAGCTTTCAATGCTGAACGCCTTGGCGACTTCATTCAGAACATGGGATTCAGTCACACGGTTTTTCGGGGTACTGGTGCCGTGAGCGTGAACATAACTGCGCTGACGCAGAGATTCTTCACCCAAAACAGAACGCACCAGCGCCGCTGATTTTGCCAGCGTGACATAGTTGCCGATGCCCGGCGCACTGATCGACTTCTTAAAGCCATCAGCGTTAACAAACACTTCCGGAACGGAGCCGAAGATCTGAGCGCCCAGTTCCAGCGCCAGCGTATCGTCGGTCAGCATCAGGTACTGAGCGCCTTCTGCCATGGTGAAACCGCAGTTTTCCGCAAATGGACGACAGGCTTTCTGGTAATCAGCATCCACCAGTTTTTCCAGCGCATCCAGAGCCATCAGGCTGGCATCATCCGCCAGAGCACCCATCACGCGGAAACCTTCGATTACCTCTGGAGTAATCGGCGCATCGCTGGTGCCAACTACGGCCAGACGGCGTCGACCCAGACGGATATCCGTTACCGCAGCCTGCAGGTTGTAAAGGAAACTCGCACAGGCACCCAAATGACCGGCGGTGGAACCTACACTGCCCAGAACGTAAGCGTTGATAAAGTCCGCAGGCATCTGGCCATAGCCCAAAGGCATCTGCTTGGAGGTAGCCCGCTTACCGTTAACAAAACTCTGCAGCAAACCGCCCCAGCCGTACTGATCCAGCTGGCCAATAGAGTTACCGGCATACACCGCCATCTGATCCGGACGCAGGGTATCTTTCACCGCATCCCAGTCCAGGCCCGTGCTGCCCAGCATGTCAGAAGCAGCAAAAACAGCCATCTGCAGCCCCCGCGGATGGTGAACCGAACGATAGAAGGCACCGGGGTTAAAGCCGGTCGGCATCTGCGCAGAAGCTTTAACGCCCGCTTCGCGACCATCAGGAATAAGGGCTTCAAAGCCACCTGTGAGGGTGATTTTGTACTGGCCGTTTTCCAGCGTTTCAACCTGCCAGTTATCCGGAGTGGTTTCCGGCATCTGACGAGGACGCAGCGTAAAGCTGATCGCATCCTGATCCGGTTTGATGGTTAGCCGTGCATTGGCAGGTATCGCATCCACATCAAACAGATCAGGGTGAGTTTTGCGGATAAGGGTATTGTCCAGCACGTCTGATCGGACATGATCCGCAGCCGCATTCAGATCCAGGCTTTCACCTTCTGATGTGATCCACTGACCCGCTTTCTCCGTTAACAGTCCCATCATGCAAGCCAGACTCACCAGAGTCTGCGCCTGTTGTTCGTGATCAAGACTGTTTAAAACGGTGCGGCGAAAGCTCTGAAAACCTGAGCTTCGACCTGCAGCATTAACGCCGCCAAAACCAATAATTACCGGTAACTGTGACAAGCCCCACTCCTCATTACGGTGTCGCAATTTATGCTGCTGCGACGATACTGGATAGCCCGTATGACCCAAAAGTCACGCGATAGCTTAGCTCGTTGGGGATGGCCAAGAGGTGATGCACAACCTGGAAGCCAAACTCTGTAAGAACTTTGTTTAAAACAAAACAAAGCCCCGAAAAATTAAGCGAAGAATGTTATCACTTACCAAACAGCGCGGCTATGGCTGAATACCCGCCAAACGTGGATTTTGTGCAGGTTTTTGTGACTTTTCTGTCCAATATCATAGCTGTATTTTTATCGCTTTTTTTACACAGAGGCAGACTCGACCCGCCACAGGAAAATGAATACACTCAGTTATTATGTTGCACTGCCGAAATAGATGCTTAGCTTCAAATCAATACGCATTCATTCAAGTGTCAGTCTCAACCGATCAGAGCAGAGGGAAGGTTTATGATCCGCGTGGTATTCAATCAGAAAGGTGGCGTTGGTAAATCCAGTATTACCTGTAATCTGGCGGCGATCAGTGCCAGCCAGGGGCTGAAAACCCTGGTAGTGGATCTCGATCCTCAGGGAAATTCCAGTCACTACCTGACCGGTAAAACCGTTCAGGAGATGGATGACACTCTGTTTGATTTCTTCGAGCAGTGCCTGATGATCTCCTCCCAGCGCAAGCCGATGACCCAGCTGATTCACCCGACCCAGTGGGATAATCTGCACGTGTTGCCCGCTCACAGTGAGCTGGAGAGCCTGGAAGCAAAACTCGAGTCCCGTTACAAGATCTATAAGCTGAAAGAGATGCTGCAGGAGCAAGCTGAGATCTATGATCAGATCTTTATTGATACACCGCCCGCGCTGAACTTCTTCTCCCGCTCTGCTCTTATCGGTGCCGAACGTTGCCTGATTCCCTTTGATTGCGATGCCTTCTCTCGTCAGGCACTGGGGCAACTGTTAGGCAACATCGATGAGATGCGTGCGGATCATAATCCGGACCTTCAGGTGGAAGGCATCGTTGTTAACCAGATGCAGCCCCAGGCGAAACTGCCGCAGCAGCTGGTCAATGAGCTGATCGCAGAGGGGCATCCTGTGTTACCGGTACACCTGATGTCGTCGGTCAAAATGCGCGAATCCCATCAACTGAGCAAACCTCTGGTTCACTATGTGCCCAAGCACAAGCTGACAGCTCAGTTTGTAGCGTTGTTTAAAACCCTGTCAGCTTAATCCGGCAGTAAGCTGCAGGTCTCAGGCAATTCACCGTCATTGAAGCACGACAGGCAGACAAAACACGCTGCAACCCGACAGCGTTTTTTGCCTGCCCCTCACGCATTTTGCAGATATTCCACAGATAACGACCTGCATTTACCCTGTGTTTTGCTTTAAATCATCAAGCGTTTAAATATTTCTTTTTGCGCAGCCTTTATCCCGCAGCCATAATCGGATGCGCGGTTTTTCCTCTACCCCAATAACGTCCGGTGGCAACACAACCCACAAGGTTACGCTGACCAACCGGCAGGCCGCACGCTAACTGACAGCTCAATACCCTTAAGCAGCTGGCAACCAAAGCGAACCTATCCTGCAAGCTAACAATCTGGACATGAATATGTTTAAACGTCGTACCCTGATGGCTGCGCTGGCGACCTGTCTGCTGATCAGCCCTTTCGCTCAGGCGGAATACAAAAAAGAATATACCGTTTCTACCGTACTGCCTTCTGCTTTCCCTTGGGGCCAGGCTGCCGACAAATGGGTAGAACTGGTTAAAGAGCGCTCTGAAGGTCGTATCAATATGAAGATCTACAGCAACGCTCAGTTGGTTTCCGGTGATCAGACCAAAGAGTTCTCTGCGATGCGTTCCGGCCTGATCGATATGTCTGTGGGCTCAACCATCAACTGGTCGCCACAGGTACCAGAGCTGAATCTGTTTTCTCTGCCATTTCTGATGCCGGATCATGCCGCTATCGACGCCATCACTCAGGGCGAAGCCGGTAAAGCGGTATTTAAAGCGATTGAAAAGCGCGGTGTAACGCCTCTGGCATGGGGTGAAAACGGTTTCCGTCAGCTGTCTAACTCTAAACTGAAAGTAGATGAGCCTTCTGACCTGCAGGGTCTGAAAATCCGTGTTGTGGGTTCACCTCTGTTCCAGGATACCTTCACTGCTCTGGGTGCAAACCCGACTCAAATGAGCTGGGCAGATGCAAAACCGGCTCTGACCACAGGTGCAGTAGACGGTCAGGAAAACCCGCTGTCCGTATTTGACGTGGCGCGTATCGATCAGGTTGGCCAGACCAATCTGACCCGATGGGGTTACATGGCGGACCCTCTGGTATTTGCGGTAAGCACCCGTGTATGGCGTCAATTCTCTCCGGAAGATCAGAAACTGCTGAAGCAGGCGGCTATCGATGCCGGACAATGGGAGATTGAAAAATCCCGTGCAGAACTTGCGGAAACGCTGGAGAAGATCAAAGCCCGTGGCGTTGAAGTGACGGATCTGACCCCTGAACAGCATGCAGCCTTCGTGGCAGCCACTCAGTCTGTGTACGAAAAATGGACACCGCGCATCGGTAAAGCGCTGGTGAAACAGGCTCAGGAAGCGGTTGCCAACCGTAACTAAACCCTGAACCTGTATTAACAAAAGCGGCTGCTTTTAAAAGGCAGGCCGCTTTTGCTGTTTTTCAGTAACCTTTATCCGGCTTAATCCGGATAAAGGTTTTACACGCGTTTGTTGCTGTTTTCGCGGAGCTGTTATGTCCCGTCGTCCAAAATTCCGTCCGGAGGCCTGGTTGGCAAGCCTGGCACTGATCGCCATCTGCCTGATCAGTCTGGGTAACGTGATTGTGCGTTATGCCACCGATGCCTCTTTTGCCTTCACCGAAGAGTTTTCGGTGTTTTTTCTGGTGCTGTTAACTTTTGCCGGAGCTGCCGTTGCTGCCCGTCATAACCAGCACATCCGTATTGAACTGATTGAGCATCACCTGCCCAAATCAGCACTGAAGTTAGTGTTTGTCCTGCAATGGATGGCGGGCATAATTGTTATGGGCATCACGCTTTGGTATGGCAGCATGTTCGCCCTTGAAGAGTACCAGTGGGAATCCCTTTCTCCGGGCCTTGGCCTGCCTAACTGGATCTACGTTATCTGGCTGCCGCTGATGGCACTGGCCATTATGATTCGCATGACCCAGAACCTGATCGACCGCCTACAGGGCAAGCAGGACAAAGAGGTGATTCATGAGTCCTGATCTTCTGATGATTACCAGTTTTCTGCTGGCCTTACTGCTGGGTGCGCCAGTAGCGATTGCACTGGGTTTCGGCGGCGTTGTTGGCATTGTGACCGGTTTATCCCCGGATATGCTGGCGACTCTGGGGACCAACACCTATAACAGCGTGGCCAAGTATCCACTGATTGCGATTCCGCTGTTTATTCTCACCGGCCTGATTTTCGAACGAGCTGGTGTCGCTGCCAGTCTGGTGCGTTTTGCCCAGGCGATTATCGGCCCCCGCCATGGTGGACTAGCCGTTGTGGCGGTACTGGTTTGTCTGATTATGGGCGGCATGAGTGGCTCCGGCCCGGCTGATGCCGCAGCGGTTGCCATGGTGATGCTGCCAAGTATGCGTAAAGCGGGTTATCCGCAGCCCTTTTCCGCCACCCTGATTGCTGCCTCGTCCTCCACAGCGATTCTGATTCCGCCCTCCATTGCGCTGATTCTCTATTCGATTGTTGTACCGGGTGTCGATCTGCGGGCGCTGTTTGCAGCGGGCCTGTTCCCCGGCGTACTGGCGGGTTTGTCACTTCTGGTGCCTGCCTTGTGGTTATCCCGCAAACACGGCTGGGAAGATCCAAACGAATCGGAACGGCCACCTTTGGGCGAGAGCTTTAAAGCGGCTATTCCGGCACTGTTGGCCCCTGTGATTATTCTGGGCGGTCTGCGCTCGGGCTTATTTACACCGACTGAAGCCGCCGTTGTCGCCGTGGCTTATGGCGTACTGGTGGGGACTCTGGTCTATCGCAATCTGAGTTTTAAAACCCTGTACGAACTGATTGCCGAAGCTGCTGTCACCTCAGGTGTGGTGATGTTTATTATTGCGCTGGCGGGAATTTTTGCCTGGGCAGGCACGACACTGGGCACCTTCCAGCATCTGGCAGAAGCTCTGCTGTCGCTGTCCGATAACGGCTGGGTACTGCTGTTATTGGTGATGCTGCTGGTCCTGCTGGCGGGTATGCTGCTGGATGCGGTATCCATCTATCTGATTCTGATCCCGATTCTGCTGCCGCTGATGCAACACTTTGGCTGGAATCCGGTCTGGTTCGGCATTCTGCTGGCAATGAATATTGCCATTGGTCAGTTTACGCCACCAGTGGCGGTTAACCTGATGGTGACCACACGCATTGCCGGTATCCGGCTGGAACACACTATCGGCTGGGCGCTGATCTTTATCGCCGCCATGGCCTGCAGTCTGCTGTTGGTGATGCTGGTGCCGGGTATTGCGCTCTGGCTGCCGGATAAGCTGGGTTATGTGGTGGGGGCCTGGTAAGTCGATAATAGATTCAGGCCTTGCGGTTATTCGTGTCGGAAGGCGCGCCCACGGCGCTTTTCCAACCTACGGTGGTTTTCCCGGTGTAGGTCGGATAAGCGCCACGCAAAGAGCATTCAAGATGCGAAGATCTTTAATGGCGCGCCATCCGACAAATGCTTTGCCCGATTACTCCCGGCCGGTCTCAATCGGGCGGATACTGTCCGTAATCCACTCGCTCCAGGAACCCGCGTATAAACGCGGCTCCGGCAGGCCGGCAACGGTTGCAGCCAATACCAGATGACAAGCCGTCACACCGGAACCGCAATAAACCGCTGTCGCCTCGTCGGTATCCAGAACACTAAGTTTCTCTTTCAGCTGATCCGCTGGCAGGAACATACCCTGCTCATCAACCAGCTCGGTGAATGGCATACTTTGAGCGCCCGGAATATGCCCTGCAACCGGATCAATCGGCTCTACTTCACCCGCAAAGCGTTCAACACCACGGGCATCCAGCAGAACCGGCTTTTTCAGGAGCAATTGCTGAGCGCTGATCAGTTTCTCATCCTGCCAGTTCAGCTCCGGCAGCTCACTCAGGGCATAATCACTGTTTTGCTCACCAGTCTCTGTCGCCAACCCCTCTGCCAGCCAGGCGTCCAGGCCACCATCCAAAACCTGAACCTGTTCGATGCCGGCATAGCGCAGCATCCACCATGCACGAGCCGCAGCCATAGCCGCATTATTCTGGTCGTAAACAACAACAGAACGTTCCGGAGTGATGCCCCAATACTGCAGTTGACGGGCAAAATCCTCTTTGGACGGCAGCGGATGACGCCCCGTAACACCAGCTTCAACCGGACCGGACAGATGCTGGTCAAGATCAGCATATTGAGCCTTAGCGATATGCAACTCCAGAAACGCTTCCTGACCCGCTGACGGATCCTGCAAATAGGAACGACAGTCAAGCACGACAGGGGCGTCAGAAGATTGCAGTTGCTGGCACAGCTGTTGAGCATTAATCAGTGAAGGGGTTGTTGCAGACATGTCCTAGTCTCCCGATAAAATTTCTTCTTAGCATACCCTGCTCGCTCAATTCCGCCTACTGCATTGCTGTGACAAACACGAAAACGCCATTAGCCTACTAGAAGGTAGAAGAAATATAACAACTTGTTAATTAAGAAATTTTAAACAAAATTAACACCAAACACTCATCATTGAACTCCTCCGCATTCTTACGCAATAAAACCGCCACCGAATGCCCAAAGAAACCACCTAAAGTGCTGTAAGACGGACAACAGGAGGGGCTTCAGGTACAATATGCGCTTTTGCCCTTTTGATATTCGCAAAGGCAAATATAGCGCTTAGTGGTCGAGAACCGGAAACCGTCAATCTCTGATTATCCATCAACTCGATTGCGACAGGTTTTTACTTTTTTATCATCTCAGGAGTTCAGTAATGAAGTATATCGGTGCCCATGTCAGCGCCAGCGGTGGTGTCTTTAATGCCCCCTTGAATGCCAAAGAGATCGGTGCCAATGCTTTTGCCCTGTTCACCAAAAACCAGCGCCGCTGGCAGGCAAAGCCGCTGGATGACCTGACCATCCGCAAGTTTAAACACAACTGCGAAAAACACGGTTTTAAGCCAGAGCAGATTCTGCCCCATGACAGCTACCTGATTAATCTGGGACACCCTGAACAGGAACCACTGCAGAAATCCCGTGATGCCTTTCTGGATGAGCTTCAGCGCTGCGAACAGCTGGGACTGACCTATCTGAATTTCCACCCCGGCAGTCACCTGAAAAAAATTGATGAAGCCGCCTGTCTGAGTCGCATTGCAGAATCTATCGACTGGGCACTGGCACAGACGGAAGGTGTGATTGCGGTGATCGAATGTACTGCCGGTCAGGGCAACAACCTGGGTTGGCACTTCGACCAGCTGGCAGCCATTATCGATCAGGTTGAGGATAAACAGCGTGTGGGTGTGTGTCTGGATACCTGTCATATGTTTGCGGCAGGCTATGACATACGCACCGCGGAAGCCTGCGACAGCACCTTTAGCGACTTTGAACGCACCGTAGGTTTTGATTACCTGTACGGTATGCACCTGAACGACTCCAAAGGCGGGCTGAACAGCCGTCTGGACCGTCACCACAGCCTGGGTAAGGGTGAAATCGGTCTGGAAGGGTTCTGTTGGATGATGCAGGACAAGCGCTTTGACGGTATTCCGCTGGTACTGGAAACCATAGAACCGGAGATCTGGGCAGATGAAATCCAGATGCTGCGTCGCTTTGAACAGGGCGAAACACCGGTATGAGTTTGAATTCACAGGTCAAGGAGCCAGCAGGCTTCATGGAGCCACAACGATGAAACATCGCCCCCACGGCAATAAAAGTTTTGGTAACTCCCGTGAGATCCATACCACGCAGGATGGTCCCCACGAGGAGCTGGTCGATCGTGTCTTTAAACACTGTCGGGTGCCGTTCAAAAAGCCTTATCAGCAGCACAATATGGATGCCTTCAACAAGGCAAACAACTGGCTGCGGGGACAGAACAAACCTTTGATTCTGGATAGCTGCTGTGGTGTGGGTGAAAGTACCCGTCATCTGGCGGAGATGTTTCCGGATCATGCCGTGGTCGGTGTCGATCAGTCGGAAGACCGTCTCAGCCGCAAGCTGGGAGAACTACCGGATAATGCGCTGCTGGTGCGGGCTAATCTGCTGGATTTCTGGCGTCTGGCAGTGGATGCCGGATGGCAGCCTGTGCGTCACTATCTGCTGTACCCAAACCCGTACCCAAAGAAAAGTCAGTTCAAACTGCGCTGGCAGGGCGGGCCTATGCTGCCCTATATCGCCGAGCTGGGTGGCCGTTTTGAGTGCCGCAGTAACTGGCAGATCTATGTGCAGGAGATGGCGCAGGCGATCAGCCTGTTGCGTCTGCCCACCAGTGAAACCCTGGATGAAGATCTGGGTGGTATAAAGAGTTCCATGCTGGATCAGGCCGCCGATCAGGTCGTTGCTATCACCCCTGATCCTGTACTGACGCCCTTTGAGCGTAAATATCTGGGCAGCGGCCAGCAGGTGTATCAGTGGGTGTTTGAACCACAGGACCATGAATAATCCGGCAGGATAAAACAGCAAAGGACAGAGACAATGAGCGGTCAGGATAAAAAACATATTGTGGTGTTAAGTGGTGCCGGTGTCAGTGCGGAAAGCGGTATTAAAACCTTCCGTGATGGCGACGGCCTGTGGGAAAACCACAATGTGCAGGATGTCGCCACGCCCCAGGCCTGGCAGCGTGATCCTGAGCTGGTACTGCGCTTTTATAACGAACGTCGTCAGCAGATCCGCAAGGCCGGGCCCAATGACGCCCATAAAGCGATCGCCCGTCTTGAACAGGGTTTTAAGGTGTCGGTGATTACCCAGAATATTGATGATCTGCACGAGCGCGGTGGCTCATCCGAAGTGCTGCACCTGCATGGCGAGATCGGTAAAGCCCGCAGCACACTGGATGAACGTCTGATAGTGAATCTGGGACAGAGCGATATCCACCCCGGTGATCTGTGCGACAAGGGCAGTCAGCTGCGCCCGCATATCGTCTGGTTTGGTGAAGATGTGCCCATGTATCCCGTTGCCCATGAGATCACGCAAACGGCAGATCTGGTGATCGTGGTGGGTACATCGCTGCAGGTACAACCGGCCTCGTTTCTGGCCAGTGCTGCGCCTTATCATGTGGCGCGTATTGTGGTTGATCCTAAGGCTTCGGCAGATACCCCGGCGTTTTATCTGCGCGAGCCTGCGGGAAGCGCCATGCCGGTGCTGGTGGATTATCTGCTGGAAAATGGCATTGAAGATCTGTCCGACATTCCCGGTCTGCTGCACGACTGAGACCTTTGCCCGACATCTTTCTGCATAACCTGTTTGACGCCCTGAAGGGCGACCCACAATAAAATGGACAATCTGTGGGTCGGGCTTTAGCCCGTCAGACTTAACTCGTTCCCACGTTCGCGTGGGAATGCATAACCTGTTTTAACCACTAACACTTATCTTATAAAACACATCCCCCGGAAAATCACTCAATGTCCAAGCCGTTTTCTCTGCCCATGCCTCCTGCGCCGAATATGCCGCGTAAGCCTTTTGCTGCCCGTGGTTCACGGGTAAACCGCTGTACCGGTTGTCTGATGGCGAAGGATTTCTGCATCTGTGATCTGCGCCCGGAGAACGTCCGTTGCCGTGCTCAGGTCTGGCTGATGATGCATCCGGAGGAGATCTACAAACCGACCAACACCGGTCGTTTGCTGGCGGACTGTCTGCCGGAAACTCAGGTGTTTTACTGGTATCGCACCAATCCTGATCCTAAGTTACTGACGCTGTTAGCAGACGAGCAGTATCAGCCCTTTATTATCTTCCCGGATGATATGGACGATTACGCCCACCGGGTGGTGTCTTTCGAACCAGAGCGGGAAAAGTCACCGGAGAAGATTCCGGTGTTTATTATTCTGGATGGCACCTGGCGACAGGCACGGCGTATTTTCCGCAAGAGCCCGTATCTGGATAACCTGCCGGTACTGCCGTTAAAAACCGACCGCCTGACCCGTTACGCTCTGCGTAAACCCGCCAGCGACCAGCACCTGTGTACCGTGGAAGTCGGCATCGAGTTGTTAAAACAGGCCGGGGAAAGTGAAGCAGCAGATGCCGTGGAAAACTACTTCGCCGCCTTTAACCGCCGCTACGCGGAATCCCGTGGTCTTCGGGAAGAGGTGGAAGCGCGGTTAAACCGCTGACCGGTTTTATTACGGGTAGCATCAGGTAAAAAACCGGGGAAGCCCCCGGTTTAATCCTTTTGCTTCAGCAAAATTGTTTACGCCTCAGTGCTGATCTGGCCAAACTCAAATAAATGTTTCATCAAGACATCGTGCTCAGAGAAATCAAGGTATGCGGCATTGCCAGGGGCTTTTGGATCTGTGCCCTTGTAGTCGATGCTGTAGTATTCCCCATCGGGAAAAAGCTCTGAGCCAACCACCTGGTCAACAGCCTCTTTTTCCTTAAGAAACCAACTGGGCACATCCTGATGATCCATAACAATCTGATGGACATTAAGAGTCATGCCATAACCACCTGCTCCTGATGTTGCGGCAGAGGCTTCACGCACAGCATCCTGAAATGCCTGGAAAATAGCCTCTTTGCTATCCTGATTCAGGCTAAACCCCTTTCCCGACCAAGAGTCATAACCGAACATGTCCGCGACATAATCAACCAGCTCCGGGCCTGATACCATTCGGGGCTGATTCGGATCGGATACCTGAATGTCATTTTTAGCCTCTGAATTATTCATCGGCTTCACCGCGCCTGTTTGAAGCGCTGTGTTTGCAGAGTCGATCTTCATAAACACGCCTTGTTTATTGGTATTCAGAAAACAGCGTCTTTACGCCTGTTCACTCAATGGGTTCTGTGCGTAAAGTTCTTTCATCAGCTCATCCAGCTGACCGGCTTTCAGGCTGGCGGGAGAGAAACCACGGATTGACTCGCCATCGTGTTCTTCTTTATCGGCATAGTAGTAATACTCACCATTCGGAAATTTCTCACTGCCGTACATTTCATCAATCATCGATTTTTCTTCCCGGAACCAGTCCGGTACCGGTTGATGATCCATCACTATCTGGTGTGGGTTGAAAATGATACCGTGCTTATCCTCAGGCTTGTTTTCAAGGGCGTCTTTAAAAGCAGCATACAGAGCTTCTTTAGTTTCCTGAGTTAATGTCAGGCCTTTTTCACCCCATTTTTTATCCGCCATGACCTGAGCAAAATGCTCAACGGCCTCCTGACCAAACATAATATGAGGTTGTTCATTACTGACAGTTGAATCTGGGGTATTTTTTTCCGTTGCGGCAGTGGGAGTTATAGCCGGGCTATAGGTCGCAGGTGTTACTGGGGTGATTTTCATAGACACTTCTTGTTTATTGGCATTCAGAAAACAGCGTCTTTACGCCTGTTCACTCAATGGGTTCTGTGCGTAAAGCTCTTTCATCAGCTCGTCCAGCTGACCGGCTTTCAGGCTGGCGGGAGAGAAACCACGGATCGACTCGTCGGTTTCTTTGGGCAATACAACGATGTATTCACCATTGGTAAAATGCTCATCAAAAGGCGTGTTTTTCTTTTCTTCCCGAAACCAATCTGGCACCTCCTGATGATCCATCACAATCTGGTGAGTATTGATATGGGCCGACATGGTTGTTACGGAATGCCCGTTCATCGCTTTATTTGCGTCGCCAAAAGCCTGAAAAAGCGCTTCTTTGGTTTCCTGAGTCAGTGTTAAGCCTCTGTCTTCCCAGTATGGGTAAGCCAACATACCGACAATCGCTTCAAAGGTTTCCTCTTTTGACATTAAAGGAACCTGTGTTAATGCGGAACTCTGTGAAACCGAGGGCGCTTCCTCAGTGCTGGCAGAGGGCTTTACCGGACTGTTATAAGCTGCAGGTGTTACCGGGGCGATTTTCATAAACACTCCTTGTTTATTGGTCTTTGATTGAATTCTTTATAAAGTTATTACTCTACCGTGAGCCGCTGCAGGCAGCAAACAGACGTTGTTGTAAAAAATTGGCCCCCTGCCAAGTCAGCAAATGCTCTGGCTCAGCAGAGGCGGGGCGGGGCGGGGCGGGATAAGAAAAAGGCTGTATCAGATCAGCTTTAGCAGGTTCAGCTGGGTAAACAGCCGGGACTGCTCCTCACCGGATAACTCGCCGATCATCGTCTGCAGAGGGGAGTCGGGCTTAAAGTGGGTTTCCAGCCAGCGGGTCAGTTGCTGCTGTACGGCTTCCTGCGGGGTCATATCACTGTCGGGTTGATCCGAGGCTTTTAATGCCTCACGGCTTTGTCCGGCACCCAGAAGCTTGCCCTCTCCTCGTTGAGACATTGGGGTATGCAGGAACGCCTTATTACCATCGCCGGTTCCGGTAATCTGCTGCATAAAATCCAGATCAAGAACCTGAGATGTCATACGAAGGTTCTTCTCCGGGCTTAAGGCATAATCCAGAAACCCCTGCTCAAACTGAACCACACCGGAGCCATCATTTGAGTAGATCGCCTTGGCCTGCTGTACCAGTTCGTCATCGTAAGCTGGACGTTTGTCCGGATAAAGTAGGCCGGGATATTTGACTGTATCCATACGATACCCCCCCAGCACTGACGCCAGATTATTAACCTGCTCGGTATCCATATTATTCTCTTTGGCGTGGATATAAACATCGGTCAGGGCCTGAACATCTTTCTCTTTCAGATGATAAAAACTGGTGTTTTCATAAAAGAAGTTCTGTCGATTAGAGCCTTTCAGGGGGTTCTCGGTGGTGATGCCACTGGCTGCAATCAGCTGCTTTTTCAGCGCATCGCCGTCAACCGCTTCGCCATATTTGCTTTGCAAGGCCCCCACCTGCTGGTCAACCAGATACAGGTTGTAGCGACCAATATCAATTTTAGCATTTATACCAAAGTGACCGCGTTCCGGTTGGGTGAAACCTTCAAGCGCCTCTTTTTGCAGCAGGCTCACCGCCTTATTAAACTCATCCGACGCTATCATACCGGTTGAACTCAGATTAACCCCATCGGCTGGGCCGGTTTTATCGGTGGTTGGTGTACTGGTGGACTGCGTATGGGTGGACTGCGTCACCGATGTTGTTTTGGCGGGCTGCGGGTTTGATGGTGTGGCCGATGTTGAACCGGCGGGAAACTGTATATTCATCGGTTTCTTCCTGAGTGTGATGATGAAAGCCTTCATGGCTTTTTGAGTGATGGAGTTGTTTATTTCGCAATCACTAATACTCTATCGGTCACAAGGGCAGGAATGTTAGGGCTGGCAACGTTATGTTTTGTAAGCCTTCACCGACAGGGGCTTTCAGTGCGGGGGCAGAGGTTTAGGCTGGGGCGTAAAAAAGCCGCTGGCATCAGATGTCAGCGGCTTTTGGTTGTTATGGCAAAATCAGATGTTGGCTGATTAGCCCTGGCTGTCCAGGAAGCGTTCTGCGTCTAGTGCTGCCATGCAGCCGGTGCCGGCTGAGGTGATCGCCTGACGGTACACGTGATCCATAACATCACCTGCAGCATAAACACCTTCGATGCTGGTTTGGGTGGCGTTGCCTTCCAGACCGGATTGTACTTTCAGGTAGCCGCCGTTCATCTCCAGCTGGCCTTCAAAGATGCCGGTGTTTGGCTTGTGGCCGATGGCGATAAACACGCCCATTACGCTGATCTCCTGGGTGGCATCACCTTCGGTGGCTTTCAGGCGCAGGCCGGTAACGCCCATGTCATCACCCAGAACTTCGTCCAGTGTGTGGTTCCAGATCACTTCGATATTGCCGTTGGCAACCTTCTCCATCAGCTTGTCCTGCAGGATCTTCTCAGAGCGCAGGCTGTCGCGACGGTGGATCAGGGTAACTTTCTTGGCGATGTTGGACAGGTACAGGGCTTCTTCAACAGCGGTGTTACCACCACCAACAACCGCTACTTCCTGATTGCGGTAGAAGAAACCATCACAGGTGGCGCAGGCAGAAACACCTTTACCCATAAAGGCTTCTTCGCTTGGCAGGCCCAGATACTGTGCGCTTGCGCCGGTGGCGATAATCAGCGCGTCACAGGTGTAGGTGCCGCTGTCGCCTTTCAGGGTGAAGGGGCGCTGGGTCAGTTCCACTTCGTTGATGTGGTCGAAAACGATTTCGGTGTCGAAGCGCTCAGCGTGTTTACGCATATCTTCAACCAGCTGAGGGCCCTGAATACCGTCAAATGCACCGGGCCAGTTATCCACATCGGTCGTGGTGGTCAGCTGACCGCCCATCTGCATACCTGAGATGATGACAGGTTTCAGGTTGGCGCGGGCTGCGTAGACGGCTGCGGTGTAACCTGCAGGGCCGGAACCCAGAATAATCAGTTTATCGTGACGGTTTTCGCTCATGGTGCTCTCCCGGCGAGCCGTGTTTGGCTCTGGTTAATACGTAAATAATCAGGTGATGATCTGTGTCTGCAAGGCTATATGGGGTCAGCGGTGGTAAATTCCAGCTCGGATACCGGATTCCTCCTGCTGATGTCCTAGCGTTGCCAGTGTGATGGCGAAATCTTAACAGAGTCTGAAAACAACCGTGATGCTTTCAGACAGATTTTAACCGGGCCTGGGCATCTTGGGCTAATGGGCGCGACAGATGAAACTGATAGGTAAAAACAATGAATATTCTGTTTCAGACGTAGTCGTTCAGATAGGCTGGCAGAAATAGGAAAGTCCCGGTTCAGAGCGTCAAACCGGGACTTTTTAGTTGATGTGAAACATTTGCATTCTGTGCGGTACAGACTTGTTAGGCTGTACTTTGCTCATGGTGAAACACCGATCATTTAAGAGCGTCGATCAATGCTGATTACCTTGTAAATAGTGCGTCATCAAAAAATCTCGTCTCCTCTTTTTATACCGCGGTTAAGAGCGTTAACGGATTCTGGGTCTGAATTTCAGATTCCAGCGCCATGTCAGTAAAGGATATCGCTTTTTTGATTCTGCTCCCTGTTGTCAGTTATATCGCAGATAACACGGGTTAACCTTTTGAAAGAACATCTCCTTCCGTGATAGTGCTTAGGTCCGTTAGCTGGTGTCGAATGTCACGGTAATCACCTCTTTTCATTTCGTGTCGGCCATGTGTTCAGCTATTAGCACTGAAAACAGTAGCTCCTGAAAACAGTGGCACCGGAATACAGCGCCTGAAACCACATGAACAAACAGTACAGGTGAAACGTAAAGCTTTGGTTTTTCGTGTCAGACAATTATTAAGTTTGAGTTCAAATAAAGGGTTTTACGGGTTAAAGGTTTACTGTCAGGAATCATCTTCCCGTTTTAGTTCAACACTGAGCAATTCTCCCTCCATATTCACGTGTACCTGCATATGTATAGGAGCGCAGCAAGTCTGGCAGTCTTCGTAGTAATCCTGATCACCTCCCGTGGTATCAACAGCTGTTTCCAGTGCCGACCCGCAATAAGGACATTGCCCGTAAACCTCGGTGAGCATCGCCTCTAACATAAACGCTCCCTCCGGATCGTTTCTGCTGCTTTTCTCTCTGTCCGCCTAACGCGTATTCAGCGGCAAGGAGCAAAGCCTTGCTAACAAAAAAAGTGGTGCTAAGAAAAAGTACTATGGGTGGTTGCAACGTCTTCTGAATGTTTCCGGAAGAGGCGGCTTACGCCCACAACCTAACTATAGTCAAGATTGCAGCGTGCGCTGTCTTTTTTCCGCCATATTTTTCAGGCTAACCCTCGGGTTTTAATGAAAAAAATTCAGTCTGTGATGGTGATTAAGCGCTAGTGATTGCCGCTAACGGTTTTTAGTCAGATCCGGCAGATCCACCGAGGCCATATCCGTCAGCTCCTGAGGCAGGGGCTTTTTGATGTTGATATCCAGCTCGGCCAGTTGCTGCGCCTGTCCGACAAGGCTGCCACGGCCCTGACTGAATTTGTTCAGGGCGTTGTCATAGGTCTGATGGGCGGTGCTGAGCTGGTTGCCCAGCTTCTGCATATCTTCGGCAAAGCCACGCAGTTTGTCGTACATGCGTCCGGCGCGACGGGAGATCAGCTGGGCATTTTCATTCAGGCGCTCGTAACGCCAGATATTCTGAATGGTACGCAGGGCAACCATCATACTGGTGGGACTGACGATCATAATGTTGTGCTCGAAGGCTTCGCGGAACAGATCCGGCTCGGCATCAAAGGCGGTCATAAAGGCCGCTTCCACCGGAATAAACATCAGCACGTAGTCGAGGCTGCGCACCCCTTTCAGCTCGCGGTAGTCTTTGGCGGAAAGCCCCTTGATGTGGTTGCGGATGGCGGCAACGTGGGCTTTCAGATACTGCTGGCGTTCGGCTTTATCCTCGCTGTTATGGAAGGATTCGTAGGCGTTGAGGGAGACCTTGGCGTCGATAATGACATCTTTATTATCCGGCAGATGCACAATCACATCCGGCTGATAGAGCTGGCGTTCCTCATCCCGACGGCTGGCCTGCAGTTCATATTCGTGACCTTCCCGCAGGCCGGATTCTTCCAGTACCCGCTGCAGAATCAGTTCGCCCCAGTTGCCCTGGGCTTTTTTGTCGCCTTTCAGGGCCTTGGTCAGATTGAGGGCTTCCTGACTCATCTGCAGGTTGAGAGCCTTTAGGCTGTGGATTTCCTGCTTGAGCATGGCGCGCTCCTGCGCCTCTTTGCCGTAGCTGTCCTGAACCTGCTGCCGGAACTGGTTAAGCTGGTCTTTAAAAGGATTCAGTAGGCTGGTGAGGGTTTGCTGGTGCTGATGATTCAGGTGTTTGCTCTTGTCATCAAAGATGCGGTTGGCAAGGTTCTCAAACTGCTGACTGAGTTTCTGTTCCGCACTGTTCAGGATCTGAATCTTCTCCTGTGAGGCTTTCTGCTCTTCTTCCAAGCGGGTGCGGGTGGTGGCCAGTTGCTGTTCCAGTGTCAGCAGTTGCTTCTGTAGCTGGCTGATCTGCTGATCTTTAGCCGCTAGCTGGCTTTGACTGCGCTCCACGACCTCATGCAGGTTATCCAGCGTTGTTTGCTGAGCCGTGCTGTCCTGTTCCACACTTTGGCGGCGCTGCTGCTCCTCTTCGAAGCGTTGCTCTAAGCGGGCCAGTTTCTGTTGCAGCTCTTTGGTGTAGTGGCTTTGTGCCTGGGCATCGGCGATCTGTTGGCTTTGACTCTGCTGCAGTTGCTGCAGCCGGTTCAGTTCGGCGTCGCTGGTTTGCAGGCGCTGACGCAGGTCGTTGCTGGTTTCCTGTGCATACTGCTGTTGCAGCTGCATCTGTTGCATGGCGGACTGGTAGCGTTGCTGAAGTTGCTCCGCCTGAATGTCCAGCTCACGCGCCAGCTGTTGCTGGTGACGATTACGCAGGATGGCGACACTGATAAGAGAACCTGCCAATGCAGATATCAGTAACAGTGAAGGTAAAAGAAGATTGGAAAGCGATGACATAGCCGGATGCACCTGATGCAGATAACGATCCGGCTAGTATAAGAAATCAAACTATATTTTTATACAGTATTTATTCGACCGACGGCTTCATTCAACTGCTGCTGACGGCAATCAGGTTTTCCTGCTCCATCTGCAGCTGTTCAATGATCAACAGAAGCTTGTCCATGGACAACGGTTTGGTGAAGTATTCTGCAAAGCCTGCCTGTAGGTGCTGATTTACCGTCTCGGGCTGAGTGTCCACCGCGATAGCCACAACCGGAATTGTTGCCGTTTGCGGACTGGCCTGAAGAATTTCAATCACTTCAAGACCACTCAGGTCGGGCATATCAGTATTCAGCAAAATCAGGTCCAATGGATGTTTTTGCGCTAAATCCACGGCGTAACTGGCGTTATTTTCGGTAAATAGGCGTATATCGTCCCGACTCTGCAGGGCATTTTCCAGCAGCTGAAGATGAATAGGATCGTCATCCACGCAGAGAATGTTAAAGCGATGGCCCTGCTCGTCATTTTCAGTATTCTTGCGGTTATCCGGCAGGTCGATCCAGAAGATACTGCCGCCCTCAGGATTTGGCTTATAACCGATCTGTCCGTGCATCATTTCTGCCAGACGCTTACAGAGTGCAAGGCCGATGCCGGTTCCTTCAACGTTGGTGGCTTCAGCCCCCAGACGGTTAAAAGCCTGAAAAAGGTCCTGCTGTTTCTCTTCCGGAATCCCAACACCGCTATCAATAACCTGAATACGGGAAAAGCCTTTATCGGGTGTTTTCAGGCAAACACTGACATGACCGTCCTGATGGTTATATTTAATCGCATTGGAGAGCAGATTAAACATCACCTGACGCAGACGGACCCGGTCCGCCAGTATCTCCTGATCCGGATTGGCAGAAAGATCCACATCCAGCCGAAGGTTCTTTTTCTCCGCAAGTGGCTGCACCATTGCGAGGCTGCTTTCCAGCTCTTGGGCGACGGAAATAACTTCGGTGTTCAGCCGAACCCGACCGGACTCTATACGGGCAAGATCAAGAATGTCGTTTACCATGGCCAGTAGGTGGCGGCCTGCGATATGAATTTCGCTGACCGATTCCTTCTGGTGCGAATCCATTTCTTCGTCTTGTAACAGTTGAGTAAAGCCCAATATCGCATTCAAGGGGGTACGCAGCTCATGACTGACGCTGGAAAGCAGATTTGACTTGGCCTGGCTGGCTTTTTCGGCCTTATCACGGGCTTCGATCAGCGCCTGTTCGGTCAGGCGTTTGTTAATCCCCATTCCAAGGACGTGCACAATACGATGGATAAAGGTCCGATTTTCAGAGGTCGCCAGAATACGCTCCGGCAAATAGAGCAGCAGTACAGAGGGCTGCCCGGCATGTTGCAAAGGCACAGCATAAGCCACGTGATCCGGCTCAATCAGACAGTGCGTTTTTTCCTCAGGAGCCATGGGCAAAATCTGAGGAGAACCCTGCTCTATCACCTTCTGACATAACTCCAGAGTCATCGGAATTTTGATACAGGGATTATTCGCACAACTGCCGTGCTGAATCTGAGGCTTAAGGCCGATAGACGTCGGCTGGTAGAGCGCCAGAAAGCGCCACTGCCAGTTGTGATGATGCATGATGCGCGCCTGAGACTGAGTCAGATACTCATGCATGGACACGCTATCAAGACTCAGCGCCATTAGGATGCTCAGCGAGGACTCTTCCTGAGCTTTTCGCTCCAGATAATGCTGCTGCTCGTAGGTGGCAGTCAGGTCTTCATAAAAAGCAACATAGTGGGTAAAACGGCCGTGATCATCACGCACTGCAGTAATATTGACGTGATGGGGAACATCTCCATTGCGGGTTTTGTTCCACATTTCACCTTCCCAGAACCCCTCTTCCTTCAGCCCCAGCCAGAGTTCACGATAAAAATGATCACCCTGCTTTTCAGATCGGAGCATACGAATATTGCGTCCGGCAAGCTCCCTCAGCGCATAACCGGTCAGTTCACCAAAGGCATCATTGGCTTTGATGATAATGCCGGTGCGATCAATGATCGCGATAGGCTGGTGTGAATTGAAAGCTGTTGCCAGCAATCTTATCTCTTCCGATGAAATTTCCGTATCCGCAACGGCGAACATAGCTGCCTCTGGGTGGGTCATTTTAAGACCTTATATCTTATAGGGACTAAAGCTCTTTTGTCATACTTAAATTACTTGTTTTCAGATCACTGAAACGCTCAGCC
Source organism: Oceanospirillum sp. (assembly GCA_048270425.1). GTDB lineage: Bacteria > Pseudomonadota > Gammaproteobacteria > Pseudomonadales > Halomonadaceae > Oceanospirillum. Next base: position 73,243 of record JBLWSY010000014.1, on the reverse strand, counting down.
AAAAAAGCGGCTGCTATTGTGGCTGAAGCTGCTGTTTCAGGGCATTGACCAGCGCCGTGTTTTTTTCGCTGTTTGCCGAAAAATTATTGTCATTACTGAAAAGGCCAAATTCGTTCCCCTTGTAGGAAAAGTACTGATATCCAATATGGCGCTCGTCCAGCAGATCAATCAGGTCGTTGATCCAGCCCAGCGCATTCTTTGAGGAAAAATAGTCATCATTCTTCTGGCCAAATTCGCCAATGCTGAAGGGGTATTTCTGAAACAGCGGACGGTGCTCTTCGATCAGATCAAGCAGTTCCTGACGCCCGGTCGTCGCACTGCCATCACTGCGGTAAACACCGGTATTACTGTTGGTGAAGCTATCCCAGGGGTCATAAATGTGAATGTCGTAGGCCAGGTTGCTGTCATAAGGATTACCGGAACCATTAAGTAGTTCGAGATTGGCAACACGGTTATCACTGGCAAAGCTTTGTTCCACAATAAGCAGGCGGGTGATGTCTATCTGACGGATAGCATCAATGGTGACTTTCATTAGCTGGGTATAATCAGCCTGAGCAGGAGGACCAGGTTCGTTGATCAGATCAAATCCTGCGATGACAGCATCGTTGCGGTAGCGTCGGGCGATCTCCTGCCAAAGAGAGATGTAGCGACATTTGTAGTTAGTGGATCCGCAACTGCTGAAATCGGTCATGCCACTGACACTGGAACTCCAGAAAGCATTACTGCTGCCCGGGCCCTGAAAACCACCACCCTGAGGCGCATGCATATCCAGCACCACTGAAACTCCGGCTTCTTTAGCCCAGCCAAGCATAATATTCAGCCAGTTAAAGCCGCTTTCCAGCCAAACGCCCGGGGCTGAGTTGCTTTCGAAAGCGTGATACCAGATGGCAAGCCGTACGCTGTTAAAGCCCATCGCTTTGATATCGTGAAAATCCTGACGGTCAACATTGAAGTAGCTATGGCGCTGCCAGCGCTCGAAGGTTTCGGTTTCATCATCGGCATACGCGATCAGGTTGATCCCGCGAAGACGAACGGATTTGCCCGCAGCATCCACCAACTGATTACCGCTGGCTTTAAGCGGAGTACCCTGATGATCGGGGGTATATCGGGTTTCAGAGAGGCTGATATCGTCGAGATAGAAGTCTTCTGTTCCATCAGAGTTGATCAGCAGGGAGATATCCTGCGCCAGCTGGTCACTGTTGGGCATGAAATAGCCTCTGAACAGGTGCCATTCGCTACCGTTAACCAATATCCGACTGATATCCGTGTAATCCGGCGATGTACCGGTAATTGTTGAAAGTGTGTAGGTTCTGCTCAGACTTGCACTGGCATTCGGCTGCTTCAGGTAGCCCCTGATAATATAAGTTCTTCCGGCTTGTAGAAGGGTTTCACCTGCCTGATGAATCCGGCGTTTGGTGCCGTAGTCGTTGGCCTGGCGCTGCGTAATTGCCAGAGAGGAGCTACCGCTGCGGGCATAGTTCTGGCTGGTCGACGTGATGACGCCATAGGAACTCCAGCTCTGAGAGGAGTGCTCAAAATCAAAAGAGAGACTGCCTACAGTCTGTTCGCTGTTGAAGCCTGTCGCGGGTTTAGGTGCGTCGTCTTTATTATCAGGATCGCCACTCCCCCCGGAACCACCGCAGCCATTGAGGGCGACAGTCAGGGTGCTGATCAGACAGAAAAAAACAAATGTGCTGGCATACTTTTTCACGGAAATCCCTTCCATACCTAAGCAACGACTCAATCGGGCTGCATTTTATCATTCAAAAATACTGATTGAGCACTTCCTTTTGTAGCGTTCTGTGAGGGTGACCGCGATTTCCTTCAAAAGCAACTCCCCCACTTCCCGGACGCTCTACCGTAATAGCCGCTCTAATAAAGGATAAAGTGTCGGATTAGCGACCAACATCTGTTCGCCATAAAGCGCTGGCGGAATGTTATCCGGGCAGCCATCCAGATGGCCCGCTAAGGCTCCGGCTTGCAGGGCGATCAGCCTGGCGGCTGCAAAATCCCAGGGTGAAACCGTTTCATAGTAACCATCCAATCGCCCCGCAGCGACATAACAGATATCAATTGCTGCTGAACCCATACGGCGAATATCCTGGCAGTTATTCAGCACCTGATGCAGGCGCGGCAACAGCGTTGGAATCAGAGTCTTGTCGTAAGGAAAGCCTGTGGCAATCAAAGCTTTCTTTAATTCTGCGGTTTCACTGGCCTGAATATCCTTCCCATTCAGTTGCGCGGGTTCACCTGCAACCGCTGTGAATAACTCATCCAGAAACGGGTTATACACAACCCCGACTTTAACTTCTCCCTGCTCCGCATAAGCGATCGAAATCACCACCTGCTGCAAGCCGTGAGCATAGTTAACCGTGCCATCGATAGGATCGATGATCCAGATCGGTTGATACAGTATTTCAGTGTTCGAGTAATCCGGCGATGACTCCTCAGAGAGGATGCCATGATCAGGAAAAGACAGCTGTAACAGCGCACGTATCATCTGATCCGATTTAAGGTCTGCACTGGTTACCAGCTCGTGTCCGGCTTTGTAGTCCTGCGAAAAATTCTGCTCTTCACGGGCTGTTCGAATCAGCTCACCGGCCTGTTGGGCGATGGCGATAGCCTGGCTCAAATATTGCTGCAACTCAGAGGGCTGGCTGGCGTTAGAGGTTTCCAAGATGACTCTCCATCTGCTGACTTTAGGTTTTGCGATCTACGGTCCTGTTGTGACTGACTCTAACATTAAGTAAATCGCAATAAGACCTAAAGACTGTAACCAGACAATGCCGATAGGAAACAATTAGTTAGCTAAGTTGGCCATGAAATATGCTGCGGCGCATGATGACTTATCAGTCACATTCGCTTGTTAGTGCTCATGGGGTTTGATAGCGTACCGCCATCAAAGCCTTATTTTTGCAAAGGCTATTTCACGCACAATGGTGTACCAGATCGAACAGCAGACAGGACTTGCGGGAACCAAAGCAGTGCAGGGAAAACCGATAGGAACAAAACGCGAACATAAAAAAAGCCAGACTCCGAAGAATCTGGCTTTCTCTGAATTTGGTAGCGGGGGCCGGATTTGAACCGACGACCTTCGGGTTATGAGCCCGACGAGCTACCAGGCTGCTCCACCCCGCATCAGATGCAGTGCATTATAGGGCTAAATAACTGAATGTCAAAAGTTTTTACGCTTAAAACCAAAATAAACAAATAAAAAGCGTATTTTGAGCGTCACACAAGGATTTTGCCTGTCCGGTCACGGTGCCAGCCCCAGTGGCGGTGCCTGATCAGGATAGTTCGGCAAAACTCTGTTTTGCTGTCATGGTGCTGTCACTGTGAATCCGTAAAACAGGGAATGCGAGAGCGACATCTACAAGCAGAGGGAATGTAAGATGAGTAAGAAGATCGCCTTAGTAACAGGGGGTACCGGAGGTATCGGTACTGCAATTTGCCGTAGTCTGGCCAATGATGGCTATCAGGTTGTGGCGGCCTCGACGAACCAGGAAAAAGCACAGGCTTGGAAGGAATCTGAAAAAGCCGCTGGTTACGATTTTGAGACCGTTCACATCGACGTCGGCGATTTTGAATCCTGTCAGGAAGGTTGCAAGCAAGTTGCTGAAACCCTTGGGCCAATTGCGGTGCTGGTTAACAACGCCGGTATTACCCGAGATGGTTTTATGAAGAAGATGAGTTGGGATCAGTGGCATCAGGTGCTGCAAACCAACCTGGACAGTGTTTTCAATATGAGTAAAGCCTGTCTGGAAAATATGCTGGAAATGAAATTTGGCCGTATCATCAATATCTCTTCAATCAATGGTCAGAAGGGGCAGATGGGACAAACCAACTATTCAGCAGCAAAAGCCGGCATGCACGGTTTTACTAAAGCGCTGGCCCAGGAAACGGCCCGAAAAGGTATTACCGTTAACACCATCTCTCCGGGGTATATCGCAACCGATATGATTATGAAGATCGATGAGCCGATCCGTAATCAGATTATGGAAGGCATTCCGGTGGGGCGCTTCGGTAAGCCGGAAGAGATAGCGCGAACGGTATCCTTCCTGGCTGCAGAAGACGGTGGCTTTATTACCGGCGCTAATCTGGCCGTCAATGGTGGCCAGCACATGTGCTAACCACGTTGGGTGATGAAAAGCCGGCAATTGCCGGCTTTTTTTGCATCTGTTACCGGATCATCCTGTATAATTCTTTTTAGTTCACATCAGTTTAAATATTTAACGGTAAATTCAGCGAGTTTTCTGTGCAAGTAAACCAGCAGGAACAACAAGCGGCATTTCAGTTTAAAGGGGGTAATCTGACAATTACCACTCTGGAGCTGATGACGACAGATTGTTCAAAAATAGAACAGGAACTGAGTCAGCAGACGCAAAAAGCTCCGGCATTCTTTCGCCAAACACCGGTCCTGCTCTCCTTTGATCAGCTGGAAGATCGCCCCGTTGCGCTGGAGATGATTGTTGACGCCTGCAAGAGAAACGGCCTGATTCCTATCGCGGTACGTTGTGCACAGGAAGCCATAAAAAAATCTGCATGGGCCTTAGGGTTGGGCTGGTTCCCACCTTTAACGGAACGTCGCCTGAAAGAGGTCGCAAAAGAAAAAGGCTGTATTCAGCGACTGCCGACCCGCTTTGTTCGTGGCACCGTTCGCTCTGGTCAGCAGATTTATGCCGGCTGTGCTGACCTGGTCGTCATCGGGGCTGTTAATGAGGGTGCGGAAGTGATCGCTGATGGTAATGTACAGATCTGGGGAACGCTCCGTGGCCGGGCAATCGCCGGGGCTCAGGGCGATACAGAAGCAAAAGTACTCTGTCAGCAACTGAGAGCGGAACTGGTATCCATTGCCGGTGTCTTTCAGACGTTTGATGCCTGCGAGTGGCCTGCAGAGAGTGAACGCCCGATAGAGTTACATTTAGAAGACCAGAGCCTTGTGATCATCTGATTCGATCTGGCTCGGTTTATTGTGATACCTGTATACAAAGAACCGATATCTAATGGACACAAACAATAATATCAAAGGGGGATGGACGCGTGGCTAAGGTAGTCGTGGTAACGTCCGGAAAGGGTGGTGTTGGTAAAACCACCAGCTGCGCATCTATCGGAACCGCTTTGGCTATGCAGGGCCATCGTACGGTACTGATCGATTTCGATGTGGGCCTGCGCAATCTGGATCTGGTGATGGGCTGCGAGCGTCGGGTCGTTTATGATCTGATCAACGTCACCACCGGGGAAGCCAAACTCAGCCAGGCGCTGATCAAAGATAAGCGCCTTGATGGTCTTTTTATGCTGCCTGCGTCCCAGACCCGGGACAAAGACGCCCTAACCTACGAAGGCGTAGGTGAAGTAATTGAAGCGCTGAAAAATGAGTTTGATTTTATCATCTGCGATTCGCCGGCAGGGATTGAACGGGGCGCAATTATGGCGATGTATTACGCAGATGAAGCCATTGTTGTCAGCAACCCTGAGGTTTCTTCAGTACGGGATTCAGACCGCATTATTGGTCTGCTGGATTCCAAAACCCGCAAAGCGGAAAACGGTGAATCCGTGCGTGCTCACCTTTTGATTACCCGCTACGATCCTCAGAGGGTTGAACACTCGGATATGATGTCGGTTCAGGATATTGAAGAGATTCTGGCGATTCCGGTTATCGGTGTTATTCCTGAATCACCCGCGGTGTTGCGCGCGTCGAATCAGGGAGTGCCTGTGGTGCACGATAGTGACAGCGATGCCGGTCAGGCCTATAGTGATACGGTTTCCCGGTTTCTGGGAGAAGAGCTTCCGATGCGATTTACGGAACTCGAAAGAAAAGGATTGTTCAGCCGGATGTTTGGAGGTCGGCGATGAAGCGTTTGCGTGATTTTTTCCAAAAAGACAGTTGTCAGTCAGCAGATATCGCCCGGGAACGGTTAAAAGTTATGATTTCTCAGGATCGTATGCAGCGAAATCAGCCTGACTTTCTTCCTCGTCTGCAGAGTGAGCTGGTTGAAGTGATCCGCCGCTACACCCAGTCTGAACAAGATGATATTCAGGTGAGCTACCATTGCCTGCCTCAGCGTTCTCAGATTGAATTAAATGTATCCTGGCCGCGTAACCTGCCCTGATTTGACTACAAAATCACAGCTCCGGGACAACCGGAGCTGAACGGGTTACGGGCTACAGGCCCTGATAAAAGTAAGGACCTGAACCTTGAGTTCTCAGCCCACGTTATTCTGGCACGATTATGAAAGTTTTGGTGCCGACCCCCGTCGTGACAGACCCTCTCAGTTTGCCGGTATTCGGACAGATCTGGATCTGAATGAGATTGCAGAGCCGGTTGAATGGTTCTGCCAACCCGCAGATGACTTTTTGCCTCATCCGGATGCCTGTCTGATTACAGGCATTACACCACAGGATGCACAGCGTAATGGTGTGCCTGAGGCGGAGTTTATCGCCAATATTCATCATGAACTCAGTCAGCCCAACACCTGTGCACTGGGTTACAACTCCCTGCGTTTTGATGATGAGATGACCCGCCACACTCTGTACCGTAACTTCTATGATGCTTACGGTCGTGAATGGCAGAACGGCAACTCGCGCTGGGATCTGATTGATGTGGTGCGTACCGCGTATGCCCTGCGTCCGGATGGTATCGAATGGCCGTTAAACGATCAGGGGTTGCCAAGTTTTAAGCTGGAACACCTGACAGCGGCCAATGGTATCGCTCATGAAGGTGCTCATGATGCAGTCTCCGATGTACGGGCGACCATCGCTATGGCGCGCCTGATCCGTGATAAGCAGCCTAAGCTGTATCAGCACCTGTTTGATCTGCGGAACAAACACAAGGTGTCCGATCAGCTGGATCTGGTCAGCCGCAAACCGGTGCTGCATATCTCCGGTATGTTCGGCGCTGCCCGGGGTAATGCGGCGGTAGTTGTACCATTAGCGCAGCATCCGACCAATAAGAACGGTGTTATCTGTTACGACCTGATGACCGATCCCTCGGAGCTGGGCAGCCTGTCTGCTGAAGAGATTCAGCGTCGTGTCTTTACCGCTCAGAGCGAGCTGGATCAGCCCCGTATTCCTCTTAAGGTTATCCACATTAACCGTTGCCCTGTGGTGCTGCCGGTAAGTATGGTGGATGAAAAAGTTGAAGCCCGTACCGGCATCAGCCTGGATACCTGCCGAGGGCACTGGAAGGTGCTGGCTGGACTGGGCGATCTGACTGCGAAACTGCAGACCGTATTTAGTGCACCTGAATTTGAAGGCGGTTCTGATGATCCGGATCTGATGTTATATGGCGGCGGCTTCTTTGGTCATCATGACAAAGATCAGATGGCGATGATCCGCGAAACACCGGCAGAGGCGCTATCTGAACTTCAGCCCACCTTTCAGGACCCGCGCCTGGAGGAAATGTTCTTCCGTTACAAAGCCCGTAACTATAAAGATTGGCTTACCGGTGAAGAGCTGCAGCAGTGGGATGAGTACCGTTGGCAACGTATCAACGATCCGGCGGTCAGCAGCCTGACACCGGAGCAGTTTAACCAGCGTTTAGTGGAACTGAGCCAGACCGAACTGTCACCACGGGATCAGAATATTCTGGAAGACGTGGTGCTCTACGTGGAATCCTTAGTTCCTTCACACCTGTTTTAAAGCTGTAAAACCCGCCCTTAAGACCCTGAGCAGAGCTAAACAGACCGTCTCAGGGGCGGGAATCGCTCAACAAACTCACCCCAACTGCCCCTCTAACGCTAACAACTGGCGTTTTCGGGCAACCCCCCAGCGATAACCGGACAAATCACCGCTTTTGCGTACCACTCTGTGGCAGGGAATCAGCAGTGCAACCTGGTTTGCCCCACAGGCACTGGCTACTGCACGCACCGCATTAGGCATAGCCAGCCTCTCAGCCAGCTGGCTATAACTCAGGGTTTTGCCGTAAGGGATGCTTTTCAGCATCTGCCAGACCTGCTGCTGAAAAGCCGTTCCGGCAAGATTCAGAGGTAGCTCCGGGAAGGGGGTTTTATTCTCAAGCGCGGCACAAACCTCGTCCAGATAAGGCGTAAGATGATCAGACAGCTGCCAATGACGATCGGGGAAAACAGCCTCCGCGTCAGCCATTAACTGATCGGTAGCGTCACCCAGATAAAGTAGGGAAATACCCGCTCCAGCGTCCTGCTCGGCGAGCATCAGATAACCTAATGACGATTCTGCGAACTGATAAAACATAAGAGCTCCTGACGATGAGTGCCGGAGCGGTAAGCACTGCGCTTAGGCAGACTGAACCTGACAACGGCCGTTGGCTTTCGCTTTATAGAGATAAGTATCGGCAGCAATAATACCTTCCTGCAAGCTGCCGTTTTGCTCAACCGTCACTACGCCGGCACTCAGGCTGGTATTAATTTTACGTCCGAGCACAATAAGGGGCTGGCCTGTCAGAACGCCGTTCAGAAACTGCAGCTGTTCGATAAGCTCTTCTTCTCTCAGACTGGATAAGAGAGCAAACTCTTCCCCCCCCATACGCGCCAGCAGTGCCTCTGGCTCAAAATGATCAGAAAGCATACGAGCAATGTGGACAAGGACATGATCACCAATATCGTGGCCGTAACGGTCATTGACCTGCTTAAAGAAATCCAGATCAATAATCACCAGCGTTTGCGCTTCAAACTCCAAACGGCGGGCCCCTTCTTCAAAAAAAGCTCGACGATTCGACAAACCGGTTAGCGTATCTGTATTCGCCTGCAAACGAAGATCATGCTCAAGAGAGCGGCGGCGGTGTACTTCCCGCTCCAATATGGCGTGTTCTTCCGCAAGCGCTTTAAACAAGCGATAGTTCGGCAGGCTGATCAGTGCAGATATACTCATAGGCGTCAGTACGGGTAAGGCAAGAGCGATAGGAATGCTAAAAGCGCCCGGAGCCCAGATCAGGTAGAAGCCATAACATACCAGCGTGGAAAAAAGGGTTGGCCAGATTGTCGCCCGCAAAATAAAACCCACCAGTCCTCTCTGGACAGTGCGTCTGGCTTTTTCAATCAGAAGCGTTCGGTTTCCACCTGGCATATCGCAGCCTTTACCTGTTTTTACTTATATCTTTTTTATCAGTGCCGCATTATTCATCAATCTCTTGCGGGATGCACCCCTACATCCAATAAATGTAGTCCTAAGTCACATTTTTTTCGTATGTTTATATTTACTAAATAAGCGCCTGTTCAGGTTGACCGGTATCAAGCAAAATTGTTTCGTACACAAGCAATTAATCCAGCCTTATTCTAAGCACCACACTTAAATAGACTGTTTTTATTAACAATTAAGTAAATTGCGAAAAAAATAATGCAACGTGAACGAAATATCATCCATCGTCAATGATCCTGCCTGCTTTCCCACCCGGCCAACATGAGGTATAAGCCTTGCAGCCAGAGCCAAGGTCAGTGCTCTGTCGCATCTTCTTTGTGAGGCCTGCCAATGAACTCTATCCTGAATCCTAAACTTGAAACCCAGGCTCAGACAGCATCTCTGATCAGCATTGGGGATATCGACCAGATCTGCTCTGCGCTCTATCAGGATGGTTGGGGTGTTATTGAAAACTTCCTCAGCGCTCCTTTTGTCGACCTTCTGAAAACAGACCTTTTGGCACTGGATGAGCAAGAGAAGTTTCACAAAGCAGGTATCGGTCGCGAGCTGGATTTTGTTCGCAGAGACGATATCAGATCGGATCGCATCTGCTGGCTGGACAATATCAATGAGACTCAGAACCTTTTTATGCAGATGCTGGATCAGCTGATGACAGCGGTGAATCGTCGCCTGTTTCTCGGTATGAACCACTATGAAGCCATGTATGCGATCTACGAGCCAGGACAGTTCTACAAAAAGCATGTCGATAGCTTTAAAGGGCAGCGCAATCGTATTATGACCCTGGTGTTCTACCTGAATCATGACTGGACCGCAGACAAAGGCGGCGAATTTGTACTGTACCCGGAAGAAGGTGAAGAACCGATCACTACACTGCTACCCAAGGCAGGCACTGTTGCGGCTTTTCTCTCGGAAGAATTTCCACATGAAGTGCTGACCGCTCACGACACCCGCTACAGTATCGCGGTCTGGTTCCGTATTCGTGAGGGCGACATCCCGCTATAAAATGAGATCTTAGAAAACTTCAGATAAAACGGGTGGCGTCGATTAAATAAGCCCCCTCTGATTAAGCAACAAGGTTAAGGATAACCATGAAGAACCTTCTCATTTTATTCACGTTACTAACGCTGGGATGCAGCGGGTCCGACAACCCTTCCGGCTCTAATGACGGCTCGAATGGTGAGAAGGTACAGAAAACCGTTACAAAGCATATAAAAGTCGACCAATTCGGCTATCTGCCCGAACAGACCAAAATAGCCATTATTACCGATCCTAAAATCGGCTTTAATGCTAACAGCACCTACTTCCCCTCCAATGAACTGGAAGTCAGAAAAACGGCCGATGACACTCTTGTTTACACGGGAAACGTAACACCATTCAACAACGGGCTAACCGACACGGATTCGGGCGATAAGATCTGGCATTTTGATTTCACCCCTGTTCAGCGTACCGGTGAATATTACCTCTACGACAAAAAACAGGAGAAAGCCTCGTATACGTTCAGAATATCTGACGATGTCTATGAGACAGTCCTGAAACAAGCAGTCAGAACTTTTTATTATCAACGGGCCGGGTTTGCCAAAGCATACCCTTTTGTTGATAGCAGATGGGCAGACTCAGCCAGTCATCTAGGGTTAGAGCAGGATAGCGATGCGCGCTTAATATCCAATACCAACAGCAGTACAAGCAAGGACTTGCGGGGCGGTTGGTATGATGCCGGAGATTTTAATAAATACGTCAATTTTGCCGATGGTGCTTTGCATAATCTTCTTTTCGCCTACAGCGAAAACCCGACAATCTGGGGTGATAATTACAATATTGCAGAATCAGGCAACGGTATTCCGGACCTGCTGGACGAAGTCAAATACGAGCTGGACTGGCTGTTAAGGATGCAAAATCCCGATGGGTCAGTCCTGCATAAGGTGGCTTCTGTGAGCTGGGATGCAACTCCGCCGCCCAGCACGGATAACGTTAAGAGACGATACGGCCCGGAGAGTGCTTCAGCGACAATTTCTGCTGCAGGCGCCTTTGCACATGCCGCACTTATTTTCAAAGATATTAACCCGGACTACGCAACAACCCTTAAAAACGCGGCTGTTAGCGCATGGGATTGGATCGGGGCAAATGAAAGCAAAATCAACGAGATGTTTGATAACACCCTTTTTGTTAATGCTGACTCTGAAGATAGCCTTTCGGATAAAAAAGCCAACCGCGTCAACGCCGCTATTTACCTTTTTGCCTTAACAGGGGAAACAGCGTACAAAAACTTCATTTCCACAAACTATAAAGATATCCCGATGTTTTCAGATGCCGGTGGTTATTTGGACCCGGACGGGATAATTGAAGAAAGTCAGAACGCTGTCAGCTATTACACAACACTCACAGGGGCAGACAGTGCCCTGGTCTCATCAATAAAAGACAAATATTCAGAGCTACTGGAGAGTCCTTATAACGACTTCGCTCCCCTTCGGCAGTTCAAAGAAAAGAAAGATGGTTATCTAAGCTATATAGATACCTATTATTGGGGCAGTAATCGGGTAAAAGCTCAGGCCGGGAACAGTGTTTATAACCCCATTGTTTATCATTTATTAAGTACCGACGAAACCAACCTGAAAACACTTGCTGGCATCTATTTAAATTATCTGCATGGCCTGAATCCGATGTCCATTGTCTACTTATCAAACATGGAGCAATTCGGAGCAGAAAACAGCGTCGATGAGTTTTATCACATGTGGTTTGCAGATGGTTCCGTCTGGGATAACGTCAATGACTCTTATGGCCCGCCACCGGGTTTTGTTGTAGGCGGGGCAAATGAAAATTACAACCAAACCGGCGTTTACATGCAAGATGGCTTTTCACTCATTAGCGAACAGCCCGCATCCAAATCTTACCGCTCATGGAATGGAGACGAGCTATCTTATGAAATTACAGAAAACTCCATAACGTACCAGTCTGCCTACATAAGGCTGCTATCAAAGTTTGTGAAATAGTAAAGCAGCCCTTACCGGGTCCGCTTTCTGGGGCGAGAACAAAGCAACGCCCGCGAAGAGGCTAACGATTACGACAACGGTTAGCCGGAAACATCAGAGCTTCCAGCAAGTATTCTTTAAAATCCTGCGGGTAATCTTTATCTTTTAACGCCTCGGCCATACAAGCCAACCAGGCGTCCCGTTCTTCAATACCAATATCCAGATGGGCGTGTGCCTTAGGAATGGCGATAGCGCCGTATTTTTCCCGGTATAGCTTGGGACCACCCAACCAACCGCAAAGAAAGCGATAGAGTTTATCGCTGGAAATCGCCAGATCTTCCTCATGCATACTGAGAATATGTTGTGCTTGCGGCAAGGTACACATCGCCTGATAAAAATCATCCGCTAATTGCTTCAACCCAGCTTCACCACCGGCTGTCAGAAATGATTTATCACCTTCGCCGTAAGCGCGATTATCTTCTGCTGTGCTCATAATCCGGTACTCGTAATCTATGAATGCGGCTCTGATATTGAGGTTAGCCTCATGCATTAGAGCCTTCTTGTTAACAACTCAGGCATTATAAGCAGAGGCCTATCAGGCCGGTACTCTTTTAGGTCCCCTGCGCTAATTTGCCGCTATCCATGTCGAAAGGAATATGCCCCCGCTCAATCCAGTAAAGTTTGCGCTGTCGGGGCAACTGCTTGAAGGCGTATTCCGCTTTCAATGCCAGACTACGACTGCCCAGCTTCTGCTGATGACGCAGCAGATAGATTTTACGCCCTCGCATAAAACGCGCGCCCTTGCCGGACTCGTGTTCCGCAAAACGACGCTCAACATCCGTAGTGATACCGGTATAAAGGCGACCACCATCGGTTTCAATCACATAGAGAAACCAATCAGCCACCGGCCTTTTTCACCTTAAAGCCTTTATCGGTCAGCAAAGTCATCAGCAGGTCACGCTGATCACCCTGAATCTCAATCACATGATCCTTAACCGCACCGCCAACACCACAGCGGGTTTTCAGCTCTTTAGCCAGCTTTTTCAGTTCCGCAGGTGTTACCGGTACGCCTTCGATCAGCGTCACACCCTTGCCTTTTCGCCCTTTGGTTTCACGCTTGAGGCGAACAATGCCGTCACCATCCGGCACCACATCATCGGCCTGTTTACAGGTACAGGCATCGACCGGCTGCTCACAATCCGGGCACAGGCGGCCAGTTTCGGTTGAATAGACAAGGCTTCGTAACTTATCAAATGACATTGTTTTATCCACAGGCTGAAAATTCTTAAGCGGCAAGTGTACTGGGCTGGCTAGTGCCGTCAATCCGCAGTGCGCTCTGTTTCCGGCAGATGCAGCCGGAAAGACTGCTCTGCCATCACACGACCATTCACCAAAATCTGCAGCAGGTGCTGACCAGAATAATAGCGCCGTGTCGTAATCGCCCGGATCGCATGTTGCTTGCTCAGTTCAAGAGGCTGAGTCAGGACAAGGTTTTTCAGCTTAAACACCTTGGGACTCAGAGCGCCGTTGGCTTTAACGTGATGAATCACGTAATCAACCACCAGCTTCTGGGCTCCGGCTTTTTGCGGGGTCAGCGTCAGGTTAAACGCCAGTGTATCTCCCAGAGTCAGCTGCTCCGTTACTGAGCTCAGTTCCACCGCTAAGGCAGGTTCTGCCTCATAACCCAGTAACTGAAAGACCTCGGGCAACCCCTGCTTGACCAGTGTTCTGGTGGCATGACGTATCACCCAATCCCGACGCTGACGATTACCGGAATCCGCCTCTGACTGCCAGCGGCGACAACAGTCCACCACCCAGAGCGGATGATCTTTGGCGATATCATTCAGATGATTGGCGACCGAGCGACGGACATAGTCACTGTCATCATCCACCAAGGCGTTCAGCAGTGGCAGGTTCGGAGTCGGCTCCGAAATCAAGGGTTTCAGCTGCTGCCCCCAAGGCAGACGCGGTCGGGTACCTTCCGAAACCAAACGCCGGACATGGGGATTATCATCCTCCAGCCACTGATGCAGAAAGCGGTAGCTCAGTTCCGGGTGAGCGAGGATAAAGGGGCGGATTGCAAACTCGGCACTGAACAGCGGGGTCAGGGTTTTCAGCAGAGGCAGCGCCAGCTCCGGCTGATGCAGACCGGCTTCGGCAACATAATCGATCACCGGCCAGACCGGAAAGCCCCGCAAAGGTGAAGTGGAATCTGCGGGTTGCCAGTGCCTGGCAAAGGCTTCCAGCACAGGTACAGCCCCTTCAAATTCAGCCGGAAGCGTCTGTTGCAGTACCTGAATCACATGACGGATGCGCTGTTTGAGCTCTAACTGTTCCAGCGGTTGGCAGCACAACCGGATAAAGTCTTCGGCTGGAAACGCCGGCCATGCCCGTTGCAGCACCTGAGCCAGATGCGTTATTGCGGCGGCATTCAGCCCCTCTTTCATCAGCGCTTGTTCCGCCATAGTGTCACTCCGTATCAGCAGATTTATGCGGTTGGCATATTAAACCAGACGTCACTCACTGCCTACGAAAATAACTGTATATAAAGCCAGCGTCTATAAGGCTCGCCTGCCACAGAAGCAACTAACCGGCCGGATGCGCCGCAAACTGCTGGCTGATCTGCTGCACCAGTGCCGCAGGCATTTTGGGATGGGCTGTTGCCGACATCACCAGAGCGACAGAAACCGAGGTCAGTTCCGGTAACAGGGTACCCGCCTCGACCAGGGTCAGATCCTGCGGCGCGCTGGAGCGGATCATGGCGCTGATCATGCCGTTCCGACGTACCATCTCGGAGAGAAACAGGGTGCTGTTGGCCACGGCCAGCACCTGATAATCACGCCCCAGTTTATCCAGCCCATCAAGGGCGGTACTGTGAAATTTACAGTCCGGCTCTGCCAGCGCTAACGGCAGGCAGTCATAATCCTCGGGTGATTTTCCCGGTGGCAAAACCCAAACGCCCTGATCCTGATACAACAGATAGCCTTCATCCGTCTCGGCACGTCGGGTCATCACCGAAAGATCCAGCTCACCGGCATCAAGCTGGGGCCGCAGGCGACTGCTGGAACCGCCAAACACCTGCACCTCAAGTCCCGGCAGATGCTGATGAATCAGGCCGATCAGTTTCGGCATCACGGTGACCAGATAATCATCCGGGCAACCGACCCGTAGCGGACGACGCTCCGGTTCCTGCTGCAGTTTCTGCAGCGCTTCATCATGCAGATTCAGGATACGTCGCGCGTAACTGACCAGGGCTTTGCCATCGGCGGTTAACTCCAGCGCCCTGCCCTCACGATCAAACAGGGTTTTGCCAAGACTCTGTTCCAGCCGTTTCATCTGCTGACTGACCGCCGCCTGAGTGCGGAATATCTGCCGGGCCGCCCGGGTAAAACTGCCGGTGTCCACCACGGCGATAAAGCTTCGGAGCAGTTCGGTATCCATATCGTGAAATCACCTGAGTCGTTAAAAACTAAAAGACTAAAAATAGTAGAGGCTAAAAATACAAGAAAGAGGGCTGAATAGTGGCAAAAAAACAGGGCGCTCACCAGCAGCATAAGCCTGTGTTATGTCTGGCTTAAATTTTATTCGTTTGTTGCCGGAGAGCTTCAGGGGCACACTCGATTGAGCTTTTTAAACAAGCCCTACCATCAACCCCTTAACCAAAAACGCTTATTACCGGACTCAGAAACGGAGGTCCCCATGGCTAAGCCAGTACTCGTGATCGGCAACAAAAACTACTCTTCCTGGTCTCTGCGCCCCTGGCTGCTGCTGAAGCAGTTCGGTATCGGTTTTGAAGAGATCCGCATTCCTCTGTTTACCGAGCAGATGCCGCAACTGATGGCCGAACATACTCCCTGCAACAAGGTGCCGGTAATTAAGGATGGCGACTTGGCGGTGTGGGATTCTCTGGCGGTGTGCGAATACATCAACCTGCGCTTTCTGGATGGGAAAGGCTGGCCGGAGGATCTGCAGCTGATGTCACTGGGGCGATCAGCAGTGGCCGAGATGCATTCAGGCTTCCCGGACCTGCGTCACGAACTACCGATGAATGTGCGCCGCAGTTACACCGGCTTTAAAGCCAGTGAAAACGCGCAAAAAGATATCGACCGCATTATCGCCCTCTGGCAACAGCTGCTGGAGCGCTCTGGCGGTCCCTGGTTGCTGGGTGGTTTTTCCATTGCGGATGCTTTCTACGCGCCGGTTGCCAGTCGCTTTAATACCTACGGTATTGAGCTGCCGGAAAATCTGCAGAGATATGTTGATCAGGTACTGGCCCTTGAGGCTTATCAGGAATGGCTGCGTGATGCTAAGGCAGAGAAGGAAATCATTCCGGAGGAAGAGGTCGAGCTTTGATGGCTAGTCTTTGATATGCCTGCACAGATCGTAATTTTCTAAGCTCTGACGCGGTTACGAATAACCGTTACTAAGAACAGATACGAAAAATAGGTACGAAGAAAAGCGGCTTAGCGGAGCCGCTTTTTTCGTTCCCGTTTGCGCTTTTGACTGGCCTTGTGCCACTGCTGCATCTTCTGCAGATAAAACGGCACCACTAAAAGCGCCAGCACCACAACAATGCCGTTGATGTGGTTGTGGATAAATTCTTCCATCGGCTTTTGACCCTATGCTAAAGGTGTCTTCTGTTGCTTCAGGCAAATTCTGCCGGAATAAAAAAACCCGCACCAGCAAAAACCGGTACGGGTTCGGAATCATAGCGCTTAAGGCTTATAACACCCGAGGGGTTATTTTACCTTAGGATCCAGCTCACCGGTCAGGTAACGCTGGTACATGATTTCCAGAGACTGAGCGTTGATCTTGCTGGCGTTACCCGCAGTACCGAAAGCTTCGTAACGATCCACACAAACCTGAACCATCGCATCCATAGACGCTTTGAAGTATTTACGTGGGTCGAACTCAGATGGGTTTTCCGCCAGGAAACGACGGATCGCACCGGTAGAGGCCAGACGCAGGTCAGTATCGATGTTGACTTTACGAACACCGTGCTTGATACCTTCAACGATCTCTTCAACCGGAACACCGTAAGTTTCAGGGATTTCGCCACCGAACTCGTTGATTACTGCCAGCCACTCCTGAGGTACAGAAGAAGAACCGTGCATGACCAGGTGAGTATCCGGAATACGCTCGTGGATCTCTTTGATGCGGTCAATACGCAGTACGTCACCGGTAGGCTTCTTAGTGAACTTGTAAGCGCCGTGAGAAGTACCGATCGCGATAGCCAGTGCATCAACACCGGTTTTCTTAACGAAGTCAGCGGCTTCTTCCGGGTCAGTCAGCATCTGGTCCATATCCAGCGTGCCTTCTGCACCAACGCCATCTTCTTCACCGGCCTGACCGGTTTCCAGAGACCCCAGGCAGCCCAGCTCACCTTCTACAGAAACACCACAAGCGTGGGCCATTTCAACGGTGCGACGGGTAACATCAACATTGTACTCGTAAGACGCAGGCGTTTTGCCGTCGTCCATCAGAGAGCCGTCCATCATTACGGAGCTGAAGCCCAGCTGGATAGAACGCTGACAAACATCAGGGCTGGTGCCGTGATCCTGATGCATACAAACAGGAATATGTGGAAACTCTTCAATCGCCGCCAGAATCAGGTGACGCAGGAAAGGAGCACCCGCGTACTTACGAGCGCCAGCAGAAGCCTGAACGATAACCGGAGAATCGGTTTTGTCTGCTGCGATCATGATCGCACGCATCTGTTCCAGGTTGTTGACGTTAAAGGCTGGTACGCCGTAACCGTGTTCGGCAGCGTGATCCAGCATCTGGCGCATACTAATTAAAGCCATGATTGTTTCCTTTTAAAATCGTCAAAGAATCAATTAAGAATAGCAAAGCGATACCCGGAGAATATGCTCAATTCAGCACATTGCAGCTCCGTCGCATGAATGGCGCTAGTGTATCGCGAAAAAGCCGGTCTGGCTCGGTTCTCACCCTGAAAAAAGTCTCAGAATGATCAAAACCCAGCCACCGGCTTCCGTGTTATTTATTTAAGGTTGCGGATTAATCGCAGCAGCCATTACCACAGCAGGTATCCACATCACCAGCCTGCAGCTTGGCAGCCAGTTCCAGTGCCGCAACCGCCGGCAGGGTTTTACCTTCCACGTACTCCAGGAAAGCACCACCACCGGTAGAGATGTAAGACACCTTGTCTTCGATGTCGTACTTGTCGATCGCGGCCAGAGTGTCGCCACCACCCGCGATAGAGAAGCCTTCGCTCTCAGCAATCGCCAGAGACAGAGCTTTGGTGCCATTACCGAACTGGTCGATTTCAAATACGCCTACCGGGCCGTTCCACAGAATCGTCTTAGCATCTTTCAGCTGGGCTGCCAGCTGGGCTGCCGTTTCAGGGCCGATATCCAGAATCATCTCGTCATCAGCCACTTCGTCGACTTTCTTAACGACAGCTTCTGCTGATTCACTGAACTCTTTCGCGACAACCACATCCACAGGGATTGGGATAGAGGCTTTGGCCATCATGCCCTTTGCTACAGGAATCAGGTCTGCCTCGTACAGCGATTTACCGACATTGTAACCGGCTGCAGCAATAAAGGTATTGGCAATACCGCCACCCACGATCAGCTGATCGCACTTGCCGGACAGGGCATTCAGTACTTCCAGCTTGGTGGATACTTTAGAACCACCCACAATTGCTGCCATTGGCTTAGCAGGGTTTGCCAGCGCTTTTTCCAGTGCATCCAGTTCAGCCGCCAGCAGAGGACCGGCACAGGCAACAGGAGCAAAACGGGCCACACCGTGAGTCGATGCCTGTGCACGGTGTGCCGTGCCAAACGCATCCATCACGAAGATATCGCAAAGTGAGCCATAAGCGCGGGACAGGTCATCCTCGTCTTTCTTCTCGCCTTTGTTGAAACGTACGTTTTCCAGAATAACCAACTCACCTTCGGCAACGTCAACACCGTTCAGGTAATCTTTTTCCAGACGCACTTCACAACCCAGAGCTTCAGACAGGTAGTTGGCTACCGGTGCCAGAGAGAACTCTTCTGCGTACTCGCCTTCGGTCGGACGACCCAGGTGAGACATTACCAGCACTTTAGCGCCAGCGTTCAGAGCACGCTCAATGGTTGGCAGAGACGCACGGATACGGGCGTCAGAAGCTACCTTGCCATCTTTAACCGGCACGTTCAGATCTTCACGGATCAGTACGCGTTTTCCGGTCAGTTTCAGATCGGTCATTTTTAATACGGTCATGAGTTTGTCCTGCCGTTAGTATCGTTTCAGAAATAGAGTGTCGTTTCAGAATTCGTGAGTCTTTATAGCCACCGGCAGCATGTCAGTCTGCCCGTGGGGTTCCGGAGTGATCCGGTAATCTTTTCAGGTCTGACGATAAAGAGACCTAACTGCTCTTATGCTCGCTAGTTGCTCTTCAGCCAGCTCAGGGCAGTATCCAGCATACGGTTGGCGTAGCCCCATTCGTTATCAAACCAGCATAGAATTTTTACCATGCGCTTGCCGGAAACCCGTGTCTGGGTTCCATCTACAATGCCGGAGCGCGGATCATGGTTGAAGTCTACCGAGGCATGAGGTTCTTCGGTATAGCCCAATAGGCCAAACAGCTGTTTCTGCGCCGCCTCAGCCAATACCCGGTTTACGTCTTCAGCACTGGTATCCGTCTGTACACACAAGGTCAGATCCATCGCTGAGACGTTCATGGTCGGCACCCGCAGGTGTAGGGACTCAAACTTGCCGGACAGATGCGGCAGCAGACGATCAATACCTTTCGGCAAGCCGGTATCCACCGGAACGATAGAGCTCATCGCCGCGCGGGTCAGACGCAGGTCGGTCTGATGATAGGCATCAATCACCGGCTGATCATTCATCGCGGAGTGAATCGTCGTGGTTACGCCGTGAGCGATACCAAAGGCATCGTCGATCAGCTTCAGAATCGGAATCACACAGTTGGTGGTGCAGGATGCGCTGGAAACGATGGTTTGTTGCTGGCTCAGCTCATCCTGATTCAGCCCATAAACGATAGTAGCATCCACATCTGCTTCTGCAGGCTGAGAGAACAGCAGTTTCTTGGCACCACTGTCGATATGGCGCTGTGCGCTAGCTCTGTCTTTAAAAGAACCGGAGCATTCCAAAAGCAGATCCACATCCAGTTCGCCCCAGGGCAGCTGTTCAGGTTCCGCCTGACTTAACACCCGAATCGGCTGATTATTGATCAGCAGCCCCTGCTCATCAGAGCTGACTGGCACAGGAAAACGACCGTGGGTAGAGTCATAACGGGTCAGGTAGGTAATGGTCTCAAGATCAGACAACTCATTCAGCGCCACCACCTCAACATCGGCGCAATCCTGACGCTCATAACAGGCACGCAGCACGCACTGCCCGATACGCCCGTAACCGTTAATGGCCAATCTGAACTTAGACAAAGCTCCACCTGCTTGAATTCAGTATGAAAAATCTCAGCGACTTACCGGAATATCTTAAAAATGACCGCGAACCGCTGAAAAAAGGTGCCGTATTTTCCCGCATATAGCGCTGCAGCGCAAACTTAGGTGATTCGCAAATGGGCTATTTATTGCTTGACCGTTAGAGATCCGAAAGGAAGCGACAAACCTGCGTCATTTTGCAGCGCCACAAACAAGTCAGATATACTCATCTTATTTGCTTAGCTTCTGCTAATTCTCTACCGAGTTAAGGACAACACATGCCATTGATTGATAAAAAATACGATCAGCTTTTTCTTAATGATGATTACCTGACTGACCCCATACTAATGGCTCTGGCATGGAAAAAAGCCCACAACTATATCCGCACCACCAACTGGTATGCTGATAACTTTGAGCTTGATAAGTCGTCCTTAAATTTGGCTCAACATTGCAAAGAATGGGTCGAGGAAATCAGAAATGGCAAACTGAAGCTATCAGAGCTTGAATTGGTGCCTGCACCTAAAACCAGTGAATGGGTATTCACCAAAGAACCTCGGCTTTATGAAAATGAAGATTTTGGTGAAACGCCCGATTTGGAGCACTACCCAGTCTGGAAGCCGTGCGACTCTACTGATTTGAAGCTGCGGCCACTTGCTCATATAGGCATTAAAGAGCAGTCCCTTATGACTCTGATCATGATGTGCCTAGCCAATGACGTTGAAACAGCACAAGGAGATCCATCTACAGCCTACGAGGATGTTCATGACAAGGGTATTGTCAGTTACGGCAATCGCCTTTATTGCAAATATACCGATGACAAAGCTGAACACAGTTTTGGTGCAACAACGGTGTTCAGTAAGTTCTTCACCGATTACCGTACATTTCTCAATCGCCCTTATCATTTTGCTGCTCAGGAGAAAAAAGAGATTTCTCCTGATGAAGAGATCTATCTGGTTGAGCTGGATCTCAGCAAGTTTTTCGACAAAATAGACCGTCCCCGATTGATCGATAAGATCCAAGAGATTGCCACGACCCAAGATAGCTCACGAGGATATAAGCGCACATTAACCAATCTCCTGCTGAATGCATTTAAAGACTGGAAATGGTCAAAATCTGCGATTCAAAAGTGGAACCATCTATCGAAAAACTCAACACCACCACCTCCTATTCCGCATGGTCTTCCACAAGGCCTCGTCGCTTCCGGTTTTTTGGCCAACATCTATATGTTGGATTTCGATGATCTGCTAAAAAATCTTATCGGTGAAACTATATCGAAAACCGAAAATATCGAACCTCACATTAAAATTATCGACTATTGCCGCTATGTTGATGATATGCGGCTAGTGGTTGTAGGACCGGACCGTACTAAACTTGGATTGGATCCTTGCCAAGCTATTAAAGAGTGCGTGGAACAGATTGTAGAACACGCTCTAGAAGACTCCAGCCTTGTCCTTAATAAGGAGAAAACCAACGTCGAGGTTTACCGAGGCAAATCTGCCGGTATTTCAAAAACACTGCAGGATATTCAATCCAAAGGCAGTGGCCCTATGTCCATGGAAGACATGGATGAGCAGATCACACAGCTTGAATCTTTATTGCTATTAACCTCTACCAACTCACGCACAGTGACAAAAAGTGATGAGTCGGAGTTACTCCAACTTATATGTACACCGAACTACTTAGCTAACATTGAAAAAGGAGTTTTTGATGTCCGAGAAGACACATTAAAACGCTTTGCTGCAAACAAAATCTCAAAGAAGCTCAGCGAAATGCGGCACTTCACATCCCGAGAAACAGATGACAATGGTGATGCAAAACCAGGTAAGTGGGACTATTTACAAGAGAGAATTGCACGCAAGCTGCTTGCCTGTTGGAGCCACGACCCATCCTTGGTTTTACTACTGAAAAAAAGCCTTGAACTGTTTCCGAGCACTAAAATCCTTAACCCTATCCTACAGCAGGTCCGGCACATCAAGCGTATTGCAGGTGAAGCCAGCGACGAACATACAGCTAGACAAGAAGCTGTTATTGACTATTGCTTATCAGAGATTTTCCGTCACTCGGCATTTGTGATTCACAGAAAAGACCCGCAGGCTTTTCCTGCCCACGCCAATATCGAAGAGTATTTTGAAGTTCTTCAAGACTATGCTGCCAAGTTACTGGGAGATCAGCAGAAGAATGGCACATCACGACCAGAATTTAATCTTCTGCTGGGACAAGCACGCTTTCTACTACTGACCCGCCTCGACACACTTTTGGAGCATGATTCTGGTGATGCTGAGCAGGACTTGATATTTAAACTGGCGAAAGGATTCCGGAATATCCAATTGAGTAAATTTCCTTTCGCTCCGAAAAAATTCAAGCTCAGCTCTCTTCGAAAACCAGAGCAGATTTCAGGTATAAAGATTGGCAAAACTTTCGACTCTAGCAGTATCAGCACCTGTATATTAATTGCCAGTCAGCTCATCACGGATCGAAAGCCTCTATTAAGATCGACATGGGCTCTGTTGAATCGCGAATCTTCAGAAACAGCTCAAAAAGTACTCAGCAATATGGCAGTCCAAGACCCAGAGTTTGTAAAATCCCTAATATTTTATGCACGTCCCTTAAAGACATGGTGGGCTCGACCTGAAAACGACTTGGTTCAAAAGCTTTATACCGACATTGCACCATCTGAGAAGCCTCTCGGAAAAATCACTGGCGCAACCAGTATTTATAAACTTATCAGCAGATCCGACAACCCATTCGCTAACGAGACTATGGCTCTGAAACTGTTGGAAGCTTTACTGTCTGATAAATCCGAAGAGGATATCGAAAAACTCAAAAATTTAGTTATCGATTTAGGTGAAACAAAAGTCAAAGCCAATAATGGCTATGCTGCAATACCTCGGTTTGAGAGTTTCGATGAATCTATCACCGTAACAGTAAAAACTCAGAAACCTTTACAGTCATTTGCTAATCACTTGCATTTTTCTGAGAGACAGGGCGAAGACCCGCAAAAAAGAAAAACTCGACTTGAGGCACATTATCTTCAGCGAGTCGCTCTTTGCGTCCGCTCTGCTCTTTCCGGTGCAGCTGATCCAACTGGTTTTGGTATTTCTCACCAACCCCGCACTGGTTATCGTGGTTTGAAATCAACCCAGTACAAACGTCAGCTCGGCATGATGACAACGCCAGAATCACTCGCCGGAGAAGGAGCGCAATGCTCCGCATGGCTGACAACACTACTGGCTAAACTTCTGCGCTGGCCGGGCATCCACGTCAACGACCAAGGTTTTGAGTGGCCAATAGAGCTCTCAATAGAGAATGTAAAAAAACTGGTCAATGAACGGCTCGCTTACCTGAAACAGAACTATTGCCAGCTCTCCGGCATGCCCGGTCTGCCGGAGCTGATAAAGCCTGACTGGCACAAAGAAAAGAAAAGCCTGACCGTAGCGATGGTGCAGTCAAAAATGCCGTTCAAAAATGACTTCGGCAAACATGGTTTAACACTGGATGATCCGGAATACCGCACCAAACATCGTCGCCATGTTGCCCGGGTTGCTCAGCTGGTACTGAAACATATTGAAGCTCAGCATGTAGATAAACCCAAAGAAGGTAAACGGGAACAGGATATCGACCTGATTATCTGGCCGGAACTAGCAGTTCATAAGGATGACATCGGTATCCTGAAACAACTCTCGCAAAAAACACATGCCATTATCCTTGCCGGATTAGGCTTCCTAAAGCAGCCTAATGGAAAAGATCTGCGTAACTGCGCACTTTGGATTGTTCCGAAGAAACATAACGGCAATCAAAATGAAGTTCTGCGCCTACAGGGTAAACATAACATGATGGCTGATGAGAAAGGTTATGTGCAACCATGGCGGCCATACCAATTAATGCTAGAACTCAAACATCCGAAATTCCCGCAAGAAAAAGGGTTTATTCTTACGGGTGCCATCTGCTATGACTCAACAGATATCAATCTGAGTGCTGATCTCAGGGATAAATCTAATGCGTTCTTAATTGCAGCCCTGAACCGTGATGTCAGCACCTTCGATACCATGGTGGATGCACTGCATTACCACATGCACCAGCCAGTGGTACTGGTTAATACCGGGGAGTTTGGTGGCTCGTATGCGAAAGCCCCGTACAAAGAAAATCACAGGCGCCTTATCGCTCACTCGTCCGGCAATAATCAGGTCTCAATCAATACTTTTGAGATGAATATGTTTGATTTCCGAAGAGATGGTGTTGGCAAAAGTATGCGGTCAGATGCTGAACCTAAAACACCTCCGGCTGGAGTTGAATACACCTAATTCAGCTGTCGGATGACGCGCCTACGGCGCTTATCCGACCTACCTGAGATTGTCATTTCAGGCCATAAAAACGCAAAAAGGCAGCCCGTAGGCTGCCTTTTTCGCTAAAAAGCGGGTAACTGATCGTTAAACGATTAGTCGTCCAGCTCTTCCAGCAGTTCTTCAACGGTGCCGACGATGTTGTCGGTAGTGAAGCCAAACTCTTCAAACAGCTGGTCAGCCGGTGCAGATTCACCGAAGCTTTCCATACCAATGATAGCGCCTTCCAGACCCACGTACTTGTACCAGAAGTCTTTGTGAGCCGCTTCGATAGCAACACGGGTAATCACATCAGCTGGCAGTACAGATTCGCGGTATGCGGCATCCTGAGCGTCGAAACGATCGGTGGATGGCATGGATACAACGCGGATCTTTTTGCCTTTAGCGGTCAGCTCTTCAGCAGCTGACAGCGCCAACGCAACTTCAGAACCAGTCGCGATCAGGATCGCATCGGCAGTGCCTTCGCAATCTTTCAGCACGTATGCGCCACGGGCGATGTTCGCCAGCTGCTCGTCGTTACGTGGCTGGTGATCCAGATTCTGACGGGACAGAATCAGAGACGTCGGGCCATCGTTACGCTCAAGAGCAGATTTCCATGCTACAGCGGTTTCAACGGCATCACATGGGCGCCATACGCTCATGTTTGGTGTGCCGCGCAGACTTGGAACCTGCTCAACCGGCTGGTGCGTCGGACCATCTTCACCCAGGCCGATAGAGTCGTGAGTGAATACATAGATAGCACGCTGCTTCATCAGAGCGGCCATACGTACGGCGTTACGGGCGTATTCCATAAAGATCAGGAAGGTTGCACCGTAAGGAACGAAACCACCGTGCAGAGCAACACCATTCATGATGGCAGCCATACCGAACTCACGTACACCGTAGTGCATGTAGTTACCGGAAGCGTCGTCAGCAGTGATCGCTTTTGCGCCATTCCAGAAGGTCAGGTTAGAAGGTGCCAGATCCGCAGAACCGCCCAGCAGTTCAGGCAGTTCAGGACCGAAGGCGTTCAGGCTGTTCAGAGACGCTTTACGGGTAGCAACGGTCTCGCCTTTTTCCTGACAGGCTTTGATGTAAGCATCCGCTTTATCAGCGAAGTCAGCTGGCAGGTCACCAGACATACGACGCTTCAGCTCAGCCGCCAGTTCAGGATAAGCCGCTTCGTACGCTGCGAACTTCTCGTTCCACGCGCTTTCAGCGGCTGCACCCTTCTCCTGTGCATTCCAGCCCGCTGCGATATCGGCAGGGATTTCGAATGGCGCGTGTGGCCAGTTCAGGCGCTCGCGGGTTAGTGCGATTTCGTCATCACCCAGAGGTGCGCCGTGGCAATCTTCTTTACCTTCTTTGTTTGGCGAACCAAAACCGATGATGGTTTTACAGATGATCAGGCTTGGCTTGCCAGACTCGGCTTTAGCCGCTTCGGTAGCGGCCTTGATCTCATCCGCGTTGTGACCGTCAACTTTGATTACGTGCCAGCCGTAAGCTTCGAAACGCTGTGCGGTGTTGTCGGTGAACCAGCCTTCAACTTCACCATCAATGGAGATGCCGTTGTCGTCGTAGAATGCGATCAGCTTGCCCAGACCCAGAGTACCTGCCAGAGAACATACCTCGTGGGAGATACCTTCCATCATGCAGCCATCACCCAGGAAGGTGTAGGTGAAGTGGTCAACGATCTCGTGACCGTCACGGTTGAACTGGCCCGCTAAGGCTTTTTCAGCCACTGCCATACCGACCGCGTTGGCAATACCCTGACCCAGAGGACCAGTAGTGGTTTCAACGCCCGGCGCGTAACCGTACTCAGGGTGACCTGCGGTTTTAGCATGCAGCTGACGGAAGTTTTTCAGATCATCGATGGACAGATCGTAACCGCTCAGGTGCAGCAGAGAGTACAGCAGCATAGAACCGTGGCCGTTAGACAGTACAAAACGGTCGCGGTTATACCAGTTCGGGTTGCTTGGGTTGTGTTGCAGGAAGTCGTTCCATAGTACTTCAGCAATATCAGCCATCCCCATTGGGGCGCCGGGGTGACCGGACTTGGCTTTCTGAACGGCGTCCATGCTCAGGGCACGGATGGCATTAGCTAAATCAGAACGGGAAGGCATGCTTTCCAGACTCCAGGGTGTGTGGCAAAGGCCACAAAAAATGTTTCATGGCCTGCCTGTTTATACAGATATCTGGCTAAGTCTTTGACCCTGTTAAGTTAACTAAAACAGCGCCAGAAATGAGACTCACCCAGATAGCCACACAATCGAAGCAAACCACCGGAAAATAGGCGCGTATTGTCGCTGATCTGGCTTCAGGCTTCAAACCCCAAGCACTATTTATCTGTGACAGATAGGGTTTAACCGGTCAGATCATCTTCTGACAAACAAAATTGGCACAAATGAATCGTCCGCAGGTGAATTTTAATAAATTTCACTGTGTATATGCCGAGTTGAGTTGCTACAATTGTTGATTAACTTTAAGCGCGTCCAACGGAGTGGTTCCATCCAACATTTTTGTCTGTCTTTGCGATGTTCTGAGCGGGCTGAAGTGAGCTTCCTAGGTCAAACGCTACTGTCGGCAGAACCGGCCAAAAGCCGGGGCATGCTGAATCAACCAACAGCTAAACGTCGTTAGCTGTTACAGGAGGTCGGGCTGTTTTTCTCTTGAATCAATATTCAAACAAAACTGCCTTGGCTAATTCCTTATTTTCAACTCCTTTGAGGGTAATAAGAGAATCATGAGCGAATACTCTTTATTTACGTCTGAATCTGTATCTGAAGGCCATCCGGATAAAATCGCTGACCAGATTTCTGATGCCGTGTTAGATGCAATTCTGGCGGAAGATAAATACGCCCGTGTTGCCTGTGAAACGATGGTGAAAACTGGTGTTGCCATTGTTTCTGGTGAAATTTCTACATCCGCTTGGATCGACCTGGAAGATCTGGTTCGTGGCGTTATTAACGACATTGGCTATACCTCTTCTGATGTAGGCTTTGATGGCAGCACCTGCGGCATCATCAACCTGATTGGTAAGCAGTCTGTGGATATTGCACAGGGTGTGGATCGTCAGAAACCTGAAGATCAGGGTGCTGGTGACCAGGGCCTGATGTTCGGCTATGCGTCTAACGAAACTGACGTTCTGATGCCGGCTCCTGTGACCTTTGCGCACCGTCTGGTAGAGCGTCAGGCTGAAGCCCGTAAAAGCGGCCAGCTGAACTGGCTGCGTCCGGATGCTAAATCTCAGGTCACCTGCCGTTATGAGAACGGTAAAGTATCTGCGATCGATGCTATTGTTCTGTCGACTCAGCACAATCCGGAAGTCTCCCAGAAAGACCTGCGTGAAGCGGTTATGGAGCTGATCGTGAAGCAGGAGATCCCTGCTGAGCTGCTGACCAAAGACACTCAGTTCCACATCAACCCAACCGGTAACTTCGTGATCGGTGGCCCGGTGGGCGACTGTGGTCTGACCGGCCGTAAGATCATCGTAGACACTTACGGTGGTATGGCGCGTCACGGTGGTGGTGCTTTCTCCGGTAAAGATCCATCCAAGGTTGACCGTTCTGCAGCTTACGCTGGCCGTTATGTCGCGAAGAATATCGTTGCTGCCGGTCTGGCTGACCGTTGTGAGATTCAGGTGTCCTACGCGATTGGTGTTGCAGAGCCGACTTCGGTATCCATCAACACCTTCGGTACCGGTAAAGTATCTGATGACAGCATCATCAAGCTGGTTCGTGAGCACTTCGATCTGCGTCCTTTCGCGATCACCCGTATGCTGGATCTGCTGCACCCTATGTACCGTCTGACTGCGGCCTATGGCCACTTCGGTCGTAACCCATTTGAGATGACTGTGGGTGATGACACCTTTACAGCCTTCCCATGGGAGAAGACTGACAAAGCAGACGATCTGCGTGCCGCTGCCGGTCTGTAAGATCTTTCTGAAACCCAGGGGGTAAAACCCCTGGTATCAGAAAAGACCCAAGGCTCTGAACGGAACACTCGTTCGTACAAGCCTAAGCCCAACCGTCGAATCGGATTGGGCCCTCAAAGCAGGAGCTTGCTCCTGCTTTGCTGCATCTGAATTTTGGTCTGTTGGCTGACTGTTTTCTGAACAGGTGCCGACAGATGGTCGCAACCGGCAGTTCCGGCTGCGACACACACACAAGACTGAGGGGCGCTGCAACGGAGCCTTCTCCGCTACGCTCAGTCTCGTGCCAACTTTAATTGCAAGGGCGCCCATTCACCCGAATGGAGAAACCTATGAGCTTCAATGACTACAAAGTCGCTGATATCACTCTTGCTGACTATGGCCGTAACGAGATCCGCATCGCAGAATCTGAAATGCCTGCACTGATGGCGATCCGTGAAAAGTACCGTGCCGAGCAACCGCTGGCCGGCGCTAAAATCATCGGCTGTATTCACATGACCATTCAGACTGCGGTTCTGATCGAAACACTGGTCGCGCTGGGTGCTGAAGTTCGCTGGTCTTCGTGCAACATCTTCTCCACACAGGATCACGCTGCTGCGGCTATCGCTGCCGGTGAGATCCCTGTATTTGCCTGGAAAGGTGAGACCGAAGACGAGTACGTTTGGTGTCTGGAACAAACCATCAATAAAGATGGCAGCCCTTGGGATGCAAACATCCTGCTGGATGACGGTGGTGATCTGACCGCTCTGATCCACGAAAAATACCCGGCAATGCTGGACAGCATCCATGGTGTTTCTGAAGAAACCACCACAGGTGTTCACCGTCTGATCGAAATGATGAACAAAGGCACCCTGAAGGTTCCTGCGATCAACGTAAACGATGCAGTAACCAAGTCGAAAAACGACAACAAGTATGGCTGCCGTCACTCTCTGAACGACGCGATCAAGCGTGGTACCGACCACCTGTTGTCCGGTAAAAAAGCTCTGGTTATCGGCTACGGTGACGTAGGTAAAGGTTCTGCTGCTTCTCTGCGTCAGGAAGGCATGATCGTATCGGTTACCGAAGTGGATCCTATCTGTGCAATGCAGGCCTGCATGGACGGTTTCGAAGTGGTTTCTCCGTTTATCAACGGCCAGTTCGACGGCACTGATGCGTCTATCAACGCACCTCTGCTGCAGAAAACCGACCTGATTGTTACCACTACCGGTAACTACAACGTGTGCAACGCCAACATGCTGAAAGCGCTGAAAAAAGGTGCTGTGGTATGTAACATCGGTCACTTCGACAACGAGATCGATACTGCGTACATGCGTCAGAACTGGGCATGGGAAGAAGTTAAGCCACAGGTACACAAAGTATTCCGCGATGCCAAGCCAGGCACGGATGTGAACCTGGACAGCGATGATTACCTGATTCTGCTGTCTGAAGGCCGCCTGGTGAACCTGGGTAACGCAACCGGCCACCCTTCCCGCATCATGGATGGCTCTTTTGCTAACCAGGTACTGGCTCAGATCCATCTGTACAAAGCGGGCTTCGCTAACCTGCCAGCGGCAGAGAAAGCCGCTAACATCACGGTTGAAGTTCTGCCTAAGCAGCTGGACGAAGAAGTAGCACGCTACATGGTTGAAGGCTTCTCTGGTGTGATCACTCAGCTGTCTAAAGAACAGGCTGACTACATCGGCGTACCGGTTGAAGGCCCGTTCAAGCCGGAAAGCTACAAGTACTAATATTCTGCGTCAGGCAATCCGGCCGCGCTCTGCATTGCAACTTGCAAAGCCGGACTGAATGGTCAGCATAAAGTACCCAAGCCCTGTTTTATTCCTGCAGATAAAACGGGGCTTTTTTTCGCCCGAAAGTCAGAAAAAATCACCGCCTGAACACCGATTAAGACATTTCTTAAGTAATTAGTTTTTAACAGTTTTTCATTTCTATGAGTTTTACTCATAAAGACAAAAAAAACTTTCACTGGCGCACTCGCAGCAAACTCTGTAAAAAGTAATAAGAAATAACGCAAACAAACTTTTTTGGAATATAGCCATGAGCCAGCCAGTCGATATCAGTTTTGAGTTCTTCCCTCCTAAAACCCCACAAGGCCAGGAAAAGCTGCGTGTTGTTCGGGATGAGCTGGCGGCTATGAATCCTGACTTCTTCTCCGTGACCTACGGTGCCGGTGGTTCCACTCAGGAACGCACCATCAATACCGTTCAGGAGATGCGTGAAGCCGGTATCAATACCGCACCGCACCTGTCCTGTGTTGGCAGCAGCACCGACAGCCTGCGTGATCTGCTGAACTTCTACATCGACAAAGGCATCGACCGTATCGTTGCTCTGCGTGGTGATCTTCCATCCGGTATGGGCTCCCCGGGCGAACTGCGTTACGCCAATGAGCTGGTGGAGTTTATCCGTAAAGAAACCGGTGACCATTTCCATCTGGAAGTTGCGGCCTATCCTGAGACCCACCCTCAGGCGTCAAGCTTTGAAGCGGACCTGCTGAACTTTAAAAAGAAAGTCGATGCCGGTGCCAACAGTGCGATCACTCAGTATTTCTTTAATGCTGACAGCTATTTCTACTATGTAGAACGTTGCCAGAAGCTGGGGATCGAGATTCCGATCATTCCAGGTATTATGCCAATCACCAATTACAGCAATCTGGCCCGTTTCAGCGATGCCTGTGGTGCAGAGATTCCACGCTGGGTTCGTAAACAGCTGGAAGCCTACGGCGATGACAGCGCCAGCATTCGCCAGTTTGGTGAAGAAGTGATTACTCGCCTGTGCGAGCAGCTGATTGCTGGCGGCGCACCAAGCCTGCACTTCTACACTATGAACCAAACCGAGCCTAATCGCGCGATCTGTAAAAATCTGGGCCTGTAAATCAGGCACGGCAAAACCTCTCTCAATTCCTCTTTTCTTGTTGTTTTCTGACAACTTTGACCGGATATACAGAACCATTTTCTGTCTGTCCGGTTCTTTTGTGCCTACCCAAAGCAATAACGGAACAACCCCTCAAAAAATACATTTAATTTGCTCAATTACTTTTCATCTCTATTATTTCATCTACAATACCTGTTAATAAGCGTATCTGATATGTAACAGAATACGTATAAGATTGCGTGATCCAACCGAATGGACAGAAAGACAAACCTGAGAACCGGATCTGCAATACTGCACTTAACGAGGTACCCGCTATGAAAAAATTTTTGAGCATCTGCCTTCTGGCATTCAGTAGTCAAATGATGGCTGCCGAACTTATCCCACTTCCGGAAACCGCTCAGGACAATGGCTGGGATATTCGTTTGGTAGGCGTGCACTATCATAAGTCGAGTGATCAGACTGAGTTTTACTATCGGGTGCGCGTTGATCAGGGCGCTGCCACTTTGACCAGTTGGCACCTGAAGCTTAAAGAGCGCTTTGCAGGTCTTGTGATGCTGAACAGCAGGAACCAACAACTCCACTGGCATAAAGACCTTAAGCCAGGAAGTGTTGAGATGATCAGCTTTAAAGTAAAAGGCGAGAGAACCACACGGGTGTCTAACTATACCGTTCAGGCAGGCGAGTTATTTGCTGAAGGTTCGATTGATGCCCCAAGCCTTGCACCTTTGGCATCAACCCCGATGACAGCATCTTATCCTTAAGATGCTTTGCTTTCGCCTGAACTTTCTTCCTGAGATTTAACGTCTTCTGAAGGTGTTTGAGAAGCTGAAGCCTGAACATCTTCCGCTTTTTTATCCGGCACGGGCAGCTCTGAGAGTCGGTCAACCTGACTCTCAAGCCATGCGGTTACTTCCGCATGGACTTCATTCACATGACGACCTTCGGTCTGAATCAGCGGACCAAATACGACCTTAATCGTGCCTGATTTTTTCACCAGAGGACTTGATGTCCAGTGCTCACCGCCATTGTGCGCCACAGGCAAAACAGGCACACCAGAGTTGGTCGCCAACATAGCACCACCCTTTTTATGGTTACCACGGGTTCCGGGTTCAGTACGGGTGCCCTCCGGGAAAACCAGCACGGACATCCCCTCTTCCAGCCGGGCTTTACCCTGCTTCAGAACCTGCTTCATTGCTGCTGCAGGCTTGCCACGATCAACGGCAATAGGGTTCAAAGCTTTCAATCCCCAGCCAAAGAAAGGAATCTTCAGCAGTTCACGCTTAAGCACGGTACTCATCGGTTGAGCAACCAACTGCAGGTAGATAGTTTCCCACTCGGACTGATGGTTGCTCAGGATCACCATTTGCTGATCCTTGGGTAGGTTTTCCAGCCCTTCGACCTGGGTGCGGATACCACAGGTTATACGCAACCAAACCAGAACAAACCAGTTAAAACGGGTAATCAGCCAGGCTCTGATGACAAAGGGTAAAAAGAAGCTCAGAGGGGCGGTGATACAGCTGGTGAAAATCAGTGCGAACATATAGCCCACATAGAAAACGATGGCTCTAAGGGCCGTAATCATACTGAAGGTTCCTCTTTCTCATCCGCAGCCTGCTGGTCAGCATCTTTCTGGTCAGCGATCTGTTCAATCGCCTCGACCAAAGCAGGGCGCCAGCTACGCTGTTTAATTCCGTAGTGATCCATAATTTTCTGGCAGCTCATCTCACGATGCAGCGCCTGTTTACCTGCCAGTCCCATAGCGGTGGCAGACACACCACGCACCATTTCAGCACCGGTCAATAAACCACGCTCCTGCGCCAGCTCAATCACCTGTTCCGCAAAATGGGCACGACTGATCGGCTCCACACCGGCATAGTGATAAGTTCCCCAGCATTCAGCGCCTGCATCAAGTTGCTGGATCATGGCAACAATCACGCGGCTGGCATCTGATATCGCAGTGGGTGACAGGGTAATATCTGCGGCTTCCTGCATATCCTGAGGCTTCTGCGCTTCATTCAGAATCTGATGAACCCATGTCCCGCGACTTCCCACACCGACGTCAAAAAGCGTTCCGAAACGAATAATGACATGGCGCTTCAAGAGCTGGCGAACCGCTTCTTCGCCCTGCCATTTGGTCTCACCAAAGGTATTCAGAGGATGGACCGTATCTTTTTCGTAGAAAATCCCGTTACGAACCTCGCCGATCACCTCATCGGAAGAGATCTGAATCAAAGCCGCACCTAAATCAAGACAGATATGCGCCAAATGATCCGGCAAAATTGCATTTAGCTGCCACGCACGGTCAGGGGATTGCTCAACAAGATTCAGATCATCAAACTGCAGGGTATTTACTACAAAATCCGGCCCCGCATCGGTCAGCTGACGCTGCAGCTCAACCGCATCATTAGGGTCACCTTCGTAAACACTGCATCGCAGCCCCCGAATCCCCTGAGCGTAACTAAGAAACCCCCTGGCCAAACCAGACGCTTTCTCGGTCAAAAAGATATGCATGTATCTTAGCTCCCACAAACCTGTGCTTGCGGCCCTAGGAAGATCACCCTGGCCGCTGATTATTCAGATGTAACGCTTATCGTCGCTCCGCTTAGAACGGGATATCGTCATCGAAGTCATCAAAGCCTTGCGCCGGAGCGCTGGCCGGAGAACCAAAGTTACCGCCCTGCGGCTGCTGAGGGGCCTGTTGGTGGGCAGGCTGCTGCGGCGCTGGGCGAGGTGCTTGTTGCTGGGGAGCAGGCTGCTGTTGCGGAGCAGATTGAGAGTAGTCCGGCTGCTGATAAGGATTAGCCGGCTGCTGAGGAGCCTGCTGCTGGAAGTTGTTCTGCTGAGGCTGCGCCATAGGCTGTGCTGCAGGGTTGTTGCCATACCCCCCCTGGTTACCGCCCATTCCACCCTGGGCTCCGCCCATGTTAGCTCCACCGTTATAACCGCCGCTATTATCACCGCCACGGCCATCCAGCATCTGCATCTGACCGCTGAAACCGTCTACAACAATTTCAGTGGTGTATTTATCATTGCCACTCTGGTCCTGCCATTTGCGGGTCTGTAGCTTGCCTTCAACATACAGCTTAGAACCTTTCTTCACATACTGGCTTACCACATCAGCCAGCTTTCCGAAGAAGACGATCCGGTGCCATTCTGTTTTTTCCTGGCGCTGACCACTGTTTTTATCCATCCAGCTTTCACTGGTTGCCAGTGTTACGTTGGCAACTGCACCACCATTTGGCAGATAACGTACTTCCGGATCCTGTCCGACATTACCGACCAGGATTACCTTGTTAATACCACGGGACATAACTTACTCCAGAATACTGTGTTCAGTTTTATCAGGTAATGGCTGCTGCCAAGGCCTGATCATCAAAGTGTGCTTTATCTATTTTCATATAGGCTGCTTTCTCATCGGCGATGACAACAACCTCTTCAACACCCGGCAGAGCCAGAAGGCGCTTAACAAAACCTTCGGTGTCCTGAGCCCAGTGCTCCGGCAGAGAAACCGCTTTACCAGTCAGGTGTTTAGGTGGCGCCATTGGTAAAACCACCAACGCCCAAAGCAATGCTAACAAACCACAGGCCATCAGCACCGCATCAATTCCCCACTCGCCATAAACCCAGCCGCCTGCAGCACCTCCAACGAAAGCCCCCAGGAACTGGCTACTGGAATAAACGCCCATAGCAGCGCCTTTCTGCCCCGCAGGAGAGATCTTGCTCACCAGTGACGGCAGACTCGCTTCGAGCAGGTTGAAGGCCATAAAGTAGAGGAACAAGAGGATAAAGAGTGCATTACGGCTTTCCGCCGTAAGGCCACCCATCAGCAGCTGAGAAGCAGCGACCAGGGCAATGGCAAAGATGAAAATCGGCTTCATCTTGCGTTTTTTCTCCGCCACGATGATAAAAGGCACCATCGCTAGGAAAGAAAGAATCATAATGGGAAGGTAAACCATCCAATGATTGGCGGTAGCAAGGCCCAGCTCCACCATTCGAAGAGGCACAACCACAAAGGTCGCTGTCATCACCAGGTGCAGAATAAAGATGCCGAAGTCGAGACGTAACAACTCAGGATGGCGGACGATTTGTTTAAGCTGACCTTTCTGAACTCCCGTATCCCGGTGCTGATCATAACGCTGAGGCGTCGGTACCCACTTCCAGATAACCGCAAGACCTGTGGATGCCAGCAGAGCAGTAAACCAGAACAAGCCTTCAAGACCAAAGGGCTGAGAGATCAACGGCCCCAAAACCAACGCAACGGAGAACGAAATACCGATACTCATACCAACCACGGCCATCGCGCGCATGCGCATCTGTTCACGGGTCAGGTCTGACAAAAGCGCCATTAGACTACTGGCAATCGCACCACTGCCTTGCAGGCAACGACCGATAATAACGCCATAAATAGTTTCTGACATCGCCGCAACGACACTACCGGCAATAAACAGCAACAGACCAAAAACAATCACTGTTTTACGGCCAATTTTATCGGACAGGAAGCCAAACGGAATCTGTAACAGAGCCTGTGTCAGACCATAACCACCAATCGCCATACCGATCAGAGCCGGTGTTGCACCTTCCAGGTCTGCGCTATAGATAGACAGCACCGGCAGAACCATGAAAAGGCCCAGCATCCGCAGCACATACAGTCCCGCCAGTCCGGTAACCGCGCGGCGCTCACCGGTTGTCATCGACTCAATACTCATCCGGCTTGTTTACCCCATAGAAATCGACAAAATGACAGCACCATCAATTCGTACTGTTTTCGAATAGCCGGACATTTTACTCCTGATAAGCACCGCAATGCCAGCGAAGGGAGAAAGCTGTCTTTCGAAACGAGAAAAGCCCCATTAAAGGGGCTTTTCTCGTACATGCAAATTAAGGTGCAGGAGTAAAGCTCACAACTCCATCACTGCCGCAAGAAGAATAGCTGATAACAATTTTGCTACCGTCATTATCCGTAATCGTGATGGTGCCAGATTCATATGTGCCACTGGAACAGACTTTGAGCTTATCAACCACAACGTTTACATAACCATAATCAGGGTGGTAAAGCTTGATTTCCCCTGAAATGGTTCCATCAGAAGAATTCTCACTAAAGTCAGTAATTATCTCTGCTTTATAGGTAGTGTTTCCATCTTTGTAGTATGAGGAGTTCACACAACTGAGATCATCATCGGCCGGGCAATATGAATCACCAGCCATTGTGAATGATTCGCCATCTACGACAACACTCAAATTATACCAATTACGGAAACTTCCATCGTCATAACTTGTAGATTTGTAGAAGCCATTCAGTGAATAGTTAAAATTATCAGCCTTGATGGTGAAATTTCTATAGACAACCTCAACAGACCTTCCATCACTGCTCTGCTTAACAGTGGCTTTACCATCTATAGTCATGCCATAAACACAATAATTACTATAGGTAATTGTCGAGTCTGTGTATGAGTATGAGCCCCCACATGTACCGTATTCAGTCGAAGAAACAACACGCTGCTTTGTCGGTGCGTTCGAGCTGAAGGACGATGTCGTAGCCTGGATAATACTCAGTAAGTCAGCCTTTACTGATGCCCCCGCACCCATTATCTCAGAAGCTGAATCACTCTCTTCCATAGTATCAATGTAGAAATCGACATTTTTTCTGGCAGAGGCAGCGATCGAATCTTTATTAGAATCATCGATAGAAGCCGGGGTTGTCTTGCCGTTGTATTCAACAGGGGAATAACTCGGAGAGTCGTCACCACCACCGCCGGAACCGCCACAACCAAACAACAAAGCCACACTTAGGGCTAAAAATCCGCTTTTGAGCCTAAAACCCAGATCCATGTTTAACCTTCTCCAATTAGACATTTTCCGTACACGAGCATTCTAAAAAGCTAGTCCCGCTCAGTAAAGATTCCATTAGCTTTCCCTTTTGGAATACCCTACCCCTGTTCTAACATCCAGTGTCTCTCTATAATGCTTAGCCCTGAAACATTGGTGCTCTTCCATTTCATCAATGCCACCTTTTCTAAGATTCAACGGAAGGTCCATGGATAAGATACTGGTTCGCGGTGCACGTACTCATAACCTGAAAAACGTAAATATTGAAATCCCTAGGGACAAACTGGTGGTGATCACCGGTCTATCCGGCTCAGGTAAGTCTTCACTCGCCTTTGACACCTTGTATGCTGAAGGCCAGCGACGCTATGTTGAATCGCTTTCAACCTATGCCCGTCAGTTTTTATCGATGATGGAAAAGCCGGATGTTGATCATATTGAAGGCTTGTCACCAGCAATCTCTATTGAGCAGAAATCAACTTCGCACAACCCTCGCTCGACAGTAGGCACCATAACTGAGATCTACGACTATCTGCGCCTGCTGTTTGCTCGCGCAGGTACTCCCCACTGCCCGACTCATTCTCTGCCGCTGGAGGCTCAGGAAGTGAGCCAAATGGTCGACCAGGTTCTGGCATTACCGGAAGGCAGTAAACTCATGCTGCTAGCACCGGTAGTCAGAGCTCGCAAGGGGGAACATCTTAACCTTCTGGGTGAGCTCCGTAGCCAGGGCTTTGTTCGGATTCGTCTCAACGGCACGGTCTACGAACTGGACGATGTACCCGCACTGGATAAAAATAAAAAACACACTTTGGAAGTAGTGGTTGATCGCATCAAGGTTCGCCCTGATCAACAGCAACGTCTGGCTGAGTCATTCGAAACCGCGTTACAACTGGCTGATGGCTTAGCCATTGTTCACTTTATGGATGGCGAACAGCCTGACATAAGCTTTTCATCAAAATTTGCTTGTCCTGAATGCGGCTATGCGATTCAGGATCTGGAGCCTCGTCTTTTCTCTTTCAATAACCCTGCCGGCGCCTGCCCGACCTGTGATGGTCTTGGTACTCATCAGTTCTTTAATCAGGATAAGCTGATCACGAACCATGAGCTCAGCCTGGCGGAAGGTGCTATTCGTGGCTGGGACAGAGGGAGCGTTTACTACTTTTCAATGCTCTCTTCTGTGGCAAAACAGTTTGGCTTTAAGCTGGAAACTGCCTGGAAAGATCTGTCAGAAGAACATCAGAAACTGGTTTTACAGGGCACTGGTAACACCAAGGTCGAATTTGTCTATATCAATGATCGTGGCGATAAAGTTACCCGCTCTCATCCTTTTGAAGGCGTGATTCCCAATATGGAACGCCGGTATCGGGAAACAGAGTCGCAAATGGTTCGGGAAGAGCTAGCAAAGTATCTTAGCGTGCAGCCTTGCCCAAGCTGTGATGGAGCACGTCTTCGCGAGGAAGCACGTTTTGTCAGCGTTGCCGATAAGCATATTCAGGACGTCGTGCATATGCCGATCGGTGATGCATACCGTTACTACGAAACACTGCAGCTTGAAGGTCGAAAAGGCGAGATCGCTGACAAAATTCTGGCAGAGATCCGTCAACGACTACAGTTTTTGGTCAATGTTGGCCTTGACTACCTGACACTGGAGCGCAGTGCAGACACTCTTTCTGGTGGGGAAGCGCAACGCATCAGGCTTGCCAGCCAGATCGGTGCAGGGCTTGTTGGTGTCATGTACATCCTTGATGAGCCCTCAATTGGCCTCCATCAGCGCGACAATGAGCGCCTGATCCAAACGCTGACTCATCTGAGGGATCTGGGTAACACTGTGATCGTGGTCGAACACGACGAGGATGCGATTCGCTCCGCAGATTATCTGTTGGATATCGGGCCCGGAGCAGGCGTGCATGGCGGTCAGGTTATTGCCGCAGGAACACCTGAAGAGGTTATCGCCAATAAAGCATCTGTTACCGGCCAGTACCTAAGCGGTGAGAAAGAGATCGCTATTCCCAAATTCCGTATTCCCGCACATCCTGAGCAGCAGCTAAAGCTCAAGGGCGCTAAAGGCAACAATCTTAAAGATGTCGACCTGACGATTTCAGCCGGGCTCTTTACCTGTATCACGGGTGTTTCCGGTTCAGGGAAATCAACACTGATTAACGGAACGCTATACCCACTGCTGGCCCGTGAGTTAAACCGGAATACTACTCTGACTCCGGCAGCCTTTGATGACATTGAGGGTCTTGACCTCTTTGATAAGGTGATCGATATCGATCAAAGCCCAATCGGTCGGACACCGCGTTCAAACCCTGCGACCTATACCGGTCTGTTCACGCCGATTCGGGAACTCTTCGCCGGTACTCAGGAAGCGCGCTCACGTGGATATAAGCCTGGCCGTTTCAGTTTTAACGTTAAGGGTGGGCGCTGTGAGGCCTGTCAGGGCGATGGTCTGATCAAAGTAGAGATGCACTTCCTGCCTGATATCTATGTGCCCTGCGATGTCTGTAAGGGTAAACGTTATAACCGGGAAACCCTAGAAGTTCGTTACAAGGGCAAAAGTATCCATGAAGTGCTGGATATGACGATGGAGGATGCTCTGGAATTTTTCAGCGCAGTTCCAGCACTTGCGCGCAAGCTGCAAACTCTGATCGATGTGGGTCTTTCCTACATTCGCTTAGGGCAAAGCGCGACAACACTATCCGGTGGTGAAGCCCAGCGGGTTAAACTGGCAAAAGAGCTATCCAAGCGGGATACCGGTAAAACAATCTATATTCTTGATGAACCGACCACAGGCCTTCACTTTGCTGATATTCAGCAATTGCTGACGGTACTTCAACGCCTGAGAGACCACGGCAATACTCTCGTCGTGATCGAACATAACCTGGATGTGATCAAGACGGCTGACTGGCTGATTGATTTAGGACCAGAAGGCGGTAGTGGCGGCGGTCAGATTATTGCTGAAGGCACACCAGAACAGCTGGCGAAAATAGAACATTCCCATACAGGACGTTTTCTTGCACCGCTGTTAAAGAAAAAATAATCCCAGCAACCGCCCGCTAAACGAGCTTAAAACCGTGCCCGAGGGTGCGGTTTTTTTTTGCTTAAAAATCAGACAAACAAGCAGGTTTATTACCCTGCGAATAAATTGAAGGCATAAAAAAAACCGGCCATAAGGCCGGTTTTTGGTGAAGAGGAGTAAAACTTACTCTTCTTCAGCTGCTACTGGGCGATCTACCAGTTCAACGTACGCCATTGGCGCGTTGTCGCCTGCACGGAAGCCGCATTTCAGGATGCGAACATAACCACCAGGACGATTCTGGTAACGAGGACCCAGATCAGTAAACAGCTTACCTACAGCTGCATCAGAACGAGTACGTGCAAATGCCAGACGGCGGTTTGCAACAGAGTCGTTCTTAGCCAAAGTGATCAGTGGCTCGATGTGGCCACGCAGTTCTTTAGCTTTAGGCAGTGTAGTTTTAATCAGTTCATGTTCAACCAGCGAAACAACCATGTTCTTGAACATAGCCTTGCGGTGTGAACTATTACGATTAAATTTACGACCACTCTTACGATGACGCATTTTTCAGTTCCTTACCAAACCGTGATGACTGAATCAGGCAGAAGCCTTATCGTCACCCTTCAAACTTGCTGGCGGCCAGTTTTCCAACCGCATGCCCAGAGACAAACCACGAGACGCCAGAACGTCCTTGATCTCAGTCAGAGACTTCTTACCAAGGTTCGGGGTCTTCAGCAGTTCTACTTCAGTGCGCTGGATCAGGTCACCAATGTAGTAGATGTTCTCGGCTTTCAGACAGTTTGCAGAGCGAACAGTAAGTTCCAGATCATCAACCGGACGCAGAAGAATCGGATCGATTTGATCTTCCTCTTCTTCAGGTTCTTGCTCTTTGTCAGTCTCAAGATCAACAAAAGCAGCCAACTGTTCCTGAAGAATAGTCGCAGAACGACGGATAGCCTCTTCAGGATCTAAAGTGCCATCTGTTTCCAGATCGATAATCAGTTTGTCGAGATCAGTACGCTGCTCAACGCGAGCGCTTTCTACAACGTAAGAAACACGACGTACCGGGCTGAAGGTCGCATCCAACTGCAGACGACCGATAGAACGGCTCTCGTCTTCAGGTGATTGGCGTGCATCAGCCGGCTCGTAACCACGACCACGCTGAACTCGAAGCTGCATTTTAATCTCAGCATCGGCATTCAGGTGAGCAATCACGTGCTCTGGATTAACGATTTCAACATCATGATCCAGCTGGATGTCACCAGCTGTCACTGCACCAGGACCTTTCTTATTCAGCGTCAGTACAGCTTCATCGCGGCCGTGCAACAGGATTGCAACATCTTTAAGGTTCAGAAGGATTTCAATTACGTCTTCCTGAACACCTTCAACCGCACTGTACTCATGCAGAACGCCTTCGATCTCTGCCTCTACCACAGCACAACCCGGCATAGATGACAAAAGAATACGACGAAGAGCATTACCCAGAGTGTGACCATAGCCACGCTCAAATGGTTCGAGAATTACTTTCGCACGAGTAGCGCTTACTTCTTCGACCTTGATTTCGCGTGGACGGAGAAATTCTGTCACTGAACGCTGCATAGAACTACCTTTACTTAGCTGCCAGATGAATACTCAGAGATTACTTGGAGTACAGCTCAACAATCAGGTTCTCGTTGATATCTGCAGACAGTTCAGAACGTTCAGGCTTAGACTTGAACGTACCTTCCATCTTCTTGCTATCAACATCTACCCACTGTACATCAGTACGCTGAGAAGCCAGTTGCAGTGCGTTCTGGATACGCAGCTGGTTCTTTGCTTTCTCACGAACTGAAACAACATCACCTGCTTTAACTTGGTAAGAAGCGATGTTCACCGTGCGGCCATTTACCTGGATAGCCTTGTGGCTAACAAGCTGACGTGCTTCAGCGCGAGTGGAGCCAAAGCCCATACGATAAATAACGTTGTCCAGACGACTTTCCAGAAGCTGCAGCAGATTTTCACCTGTTGCGCCCTTCAGACGAGCTGCTTCTTTGTAGTAGTTGCGGAACTGCTTTTCCAGTACGCCGTACATACGACGAACTTTCTGCTTTTCACGCAGCTGCAGACCGTACTCGGACAGACGTCCGCGACGCTGACCGTGCTGGCCAGGAGCCGTTTCTGATTTACACTTATTGTCAAAAGCGGTTACACCGCTCTTCAGGAATAAGTCTACGCCCTCACGACGTGAAAGCTTGCACTTAGGGCCAATATAACGTGCCATCTAATCCGCCTCCTTACACACGACGTTTCTTGGGTGGGCGACAACCGTTGTGCGGAATAGGTGTCACGTCAGTAATGTTGCCAACTTTAAAGCCAGCAGCGTTAAGTGCACGAACAGCAGACTCACGGCCTGGTCCTGGACCCTTAACTAAAACATCAACGTTTTTAACACCATATTCGGCTGCTGCAGCTGCAGCACGCTCACTAGCTACTTGAGCTGCGAACGGGGTACTCTTACGAGAACCACGAAAACCCGAACCACCGGCAGTTGCCCAAGATAGGGTGTTGCCCTGGCGGTCAGTAATCGTAACGATCGTATTGTTAAAAGAAGCGTGGATGTGTGCAACACCGTCCACTACTGTCTTTTTAACTTTTTTACGGTTACGTGCTGGGTTAGCCATAATGTATGTTTCCTGTAAAAAGCTTCACAAAATTACTTGCGAATCGGTTTACGCGGACCTTTACGAGTACGCGCGTTAGTCTTGGTGCGCTGACCGCGAACGGGAAGGCTACGACGATGACGCAAACCACGATAGCAACCAAGGTCCATAAGACGCTTGATGTTCATGCTAATTTCGCGGCGCAGGTCACCTTCAACAGTGTACTTGCCTACCTCGTTACGAACCTGGTCCAGAACTTCTTCAGACAGTTCAGCAATCTTAGTGGTAGGTTCAACACCTACTGCAGCAAGAATGCTTTTAGCAGTGGTTCCACCAATACCATAGATATAGGTCAGCGAGATCACCGCATGCTTATTGTCGGGAATATTGACACCTGCAATACGGGCCATTCAGCTATCTCCGATATACGAGCAATCGCTCTTTCAGTTTATTGTCCACGAAGGGCGCAAAAGAATACTCCTTGATATCAGAAATATCAAGGAGTATCGCCTTCGTAACCCAAAGTCAGGATTAACCCTGACGTTGTTTGTGCTTAGGCTCAGTGCAGATCACACGCACTGCGCCGCGGCGACGAATGATCTTGCAGTTACGGCAGATCTTTTTTACGGATGCACGAACTTTCATCACCAACTCCAGTTTAAGGTCTTAGCGCAGCATGCCGCCGCTACCATAACCTTTCAAGTTCGATTTTTTCATCAGGGACTCATACTGATGACTCATCAGATGCGACTGCACCTGAGCCATAAAGTCCATGACAACGACTACAACAATCAGCAGGGAAGTACCACCGAAGTAGAACGGTACACTCCAGGCAACTACCAGGAA
This sequence comes from Oceanospirillum sp., assembly GCA_048270425.1. Lineage (GTDB taxonomy): Bacteria > Pseudomonadota > Gammaproteobacteria > Pseudomonadales > Halomonadaceae > Oceanospirillum. Next base: position 29,307 of record JBLWSY010000014.1, on the reverse strand, counting down.
CTGTGGCATTAAAGACACAGCAGTAATGTATAACGCACCGAACAAAGTCAGGCGGGACATTACACCATCAATATAGCGAGCTGAGTGCTCCCCGGGGCGGATGCCAGGAATGAACGCACCTGATTTTTTCAGGTTGTCAGCGACATCTTTGGGGTTGAATACCAGTGCTGTATAAAAGTAGCAGAAGAATACAACACTGAGCGCAAAAAGCAAGATATACAACGGCTGACCTGGTGCCAAAGCTAAAGAAGCTTCCTGCAACCATGCCATACTTTCATTTTGTCCGAACCACTGGCCGATAGAGGCCGGGAACAACAAAATACTGGAAGCAAAAATTGGCGGAATAACACCAGCCATGTTTACTTTCAGGGGCAGGTGACTGGATTGTGCAGCAAAAACCTTACGGCCTTGCTGGCGTTTTGCGTAATTCACAGTAATACGACGCTGGCCGCGTTCCATGAATACAACAAAAGCAACAGTCAGAACTGCCAGAACGGCAATCGCTAACAGAGCCAGGATATTGATGTTATCCTGACGCGCCTGTTCGAATGACTGGCCGATGGCGCCTGGTAGACCTGCAACGATACCAGCGAAAATCAGAATGGAAATACCATTTCCGATACCACGCTCGGTAACCTGCTCACCAAGCCACATCAGGAATATCGCACCTGAAACCAGGGTAACAACTGCTACAAAGTAGAAGCTGAAATCCGCCGCAAAAGCGACGCCCTGACTAGCAAGACCAACTGCCATACCAATCGATTGCACCGTTGCCAACACAACTGTGCCATAGCGGGTGTATTGATTGATTTTACGACGGCCGGCTTCCCCTTCCTTCTTGAGCTGTTCAAGAGTTGGGGAAACCACCGTCAGCAGCTGCATGATAATCGAGGCAGAAATATAAGGCATGATGCCCAGTGCCAGGATCGACATGCGTTCGAGAGCACCACCTGAGAACATGTTAAACAAGCTCAGAATGGTGCCTTCGCTCTGCTGGAATAAAGCAGCCAGTCTTTCAGGATTGATACCAGGAACAGGGATATGAGCGCCGATGCGGTAAACCACAATGGCGATAAACACAAATCGCAGACGGGACCAAAGTTCCGCCAATCCTTTCTGTGCTCCTGCTGGTACTGATCCTGATTTAGCCATTATTCTTCGACCTTTCCGCCTGCGGCTTCAATTGCTGCACGTGCACCTTTGGTTACTTCCAGGCCACTTACAGTAACTGCCTTGTCAATCTCGCCAGACAGGATAACGCGAACGCGTTCAACGTTGTCCTTGATAATATCAGCTTGCTTAAGAGCAGCGATATCAATCACAGCAGCATCAACTTTAGCCAGTTCGTGCAGACGAACTTCAGCTTTAAACGCAGCCTGACGTGAAGTGAAACCAAACTTCGGCAGACGACGCTGCAGTGGCATCTGACCACCTTCGAAACCTGGCTTAACGGAACCGCCGGAACGGGATTTCTGACCTTTGTGGCCGCGACCACCAGTCTTACCCAGTCCACTACCGATACCACGACCAACACGTTTCTTAGCTGGCTTGGAACCCGGAGCCGGGCTCAGAGTATTCAGATTCATGATTACTCTCCCTCAACACTAACAAGGTAGTTAACCTTGTTGATCATACCGCGAACGGATGGTGTATCTTCCAGCTCAACTGTGTGACCGATACGACGCAGACCCAAACCTTTAACGCACAGTTTGTGCTTAGGCAGGATGCCGATCGGACTACGGGTAAGAGTTACCTTGATTTTTGCCATGATACTTACCCCAGAATTTGCTCAACAGTCTTGCCACGCTTAGCTGCTACATCTTCAGGAGCGTTCATGTTCGCCAGACCTTTAACGGTCGCACGAACAACGTTCACTGGGTTAGTAGAGCCATAGCACTTGGCCAGAACGTTTTGTACACCAGCAAGTTCCAGTACAGCACGCATCGCGCCACCAGCAATTACACCGGTACCTTCAGATGCTGGCTGCATGTATACCTTGGAAGCACCATGACGTGCTTTCACAGGATACTGCAGCGTGTTGCCGTCCAGCTGAACCTGCACCATGTTGCGGCGAGCTTGTTCCATTGCTTTTTGAATAGCAACTGGAACTTCGCGAGCTTTACCACGGCCAAAGCCAACACGGCCATTGCCATCACCAACGACAGTCAGAGCTGTAAAGCCGAAAATACGACCACCCTTAACTACCTTGGCGACGCGGTTTACCTGAACTAAACGTTCCTGCAGCTCACCGCCTTTCTGTTCAATATTCGCCATCGCTTTTACCCTTAGAATTCCAGACCGCCTTCACGGGCAGCATCTGCCAGCGCTTTTACACGGCCATGATACTTGTAGCCGGAGCGATCAAATGCAACCTTAGTTACACCTGCTTCTTTTGCGCGTTCAGCAATCAGCTTGCCTACTTTGCCTGCCGCTTCAACGTTGCCCGTTGCGCCATCACGCAGAGTTGCATCTACAGTAGATGCAGCAGCCAGAACCTGGCCGCCGTCTGGGCTGATGATTTGAGCATAAATGTGACGCGGGGTGCGGTTCACACACAGGCGGTGTACGCCGAGCTCACGCATTTTGGCACGTGCACGACGCGCGCGACGTAAACGAGACTCTTTTTTAGCGCTCATAACCCTGCCTTACTTCTTCTTAGCTTCTTTGCGACGTACTTGCTCGTCCGCATAACGGATACCCTTACCTTTATAAGGCTCAGGTGGACGGTAAGCACGAATCTCTGCAGCAACCTGACCCAGCAGCTGTTTGTCAGCACTTTTCAGCACGATAACAGTGTTGCTAGGAGTCTCGGCGCTCACACCTTCAGGCAGTTTATAATCTACCGGGTGAGAGAAACCTAGAGACAGGTTCAGTTCACTGCCCTTAGCCTGAGCACGGAAACCAACACCAAGGATGTTCAGTGTCTTAGTGAAACCTTCACTTGCACCCACAACCATGTTGTTGATCAAGGCACGAGCGGTACCCACCTGTGCCCATGATGCTTTATCAGACGCCGGGGCAAAGGTCAGCACGTTATCGTTTTGTTCAACTACTACGTCCGCGTGTAGATCCAGCTTCAGCTCACCCAGCTTACCTTTAACAGTAACCAGCTGGCCTTCTTGCTTGAATTCAACACCACTCGGCAGTTCAACAGGACTTTTTGCTACCCTGGACATTTCGATCTCCTAGAATACGGTGCAGATGACTTCGCCACCAACACCGGCCTGGCGTGCCGCACGATCAGTCATAACACCTTTAGAGGTGGACACGATCGCTACACCCAAACCACCTTCGATCTTCGGCAGAGCTTCTACGCCTTTGTACTGGCGCAGACTCGGCTTACTAACACGCTCGATTTTTTCAATAACCGGCTTGCCTTCGAAGTACTTAAGTTCAACAGTCAGAGAAGGCTTCACGTCACCTGCAACAGAATAATCTGTGATGTAACCTTCTTCCTTCAGCACGCGTGCCAGCTCAACCTTCAGTTTAGAAGAAGGCATGGAGACGGACTCCTTAGCTACCATTTGTGCGTTACGGATACGAGTAAACATATCCGCCAGTGTATCTTGCATGCTCATTAGGTTCGCGCTCCTAAATATACGCGGTTACCAGCTTGCTTTACGCAGGCCAGGAACATCACCACGCATGGCAGCTTCACGCAACTTGATACGGCTCAGGCCGAACTTGTTGTAGAAGCCATGCGGACGACCAGTCACACGGCAGCGGTTACGCTGACGTGCAGGGCTGGAGTCACGTGGCAGTTTCTGCAGCTGTTGCTGTGCTTCCCAACGGTCTTCTTCCGAAGTCGCTGGGTTAGCGATCAGTGCTTTCAGTTCAGAACGCTTTGCAGCAAACTTCTGAACCAGCTTGGCGCGCTTCAGCTCACGCTGAACCATACTAACTTTTGCCATGATCCTACCCTTTATTTCTTGAACGGGAACTGTAAAGCGCTCAGAAGCGCTAAACCTTCCTCGTTAGTTTCCGCAGTGGTAGTGATAGTGATATCTAAACCGCGGATACGATCCACTTTGTCGTACTCAATTTCAGGGAAGATGATCTGTTCACGAACACCCATACTGTAATTGCCACGACCGTCAAACGATTTCGGGTTCAGACCACGGAAGTCACGAACACGCGGAATAGAAATGTCTACCAGACGATCCAGGAACTCCCACATACGATCAGCGCGCATGGTCACCTTGCAACCGATTGGCCAGCCTTCACGTACTTTAAAGCCAGCAACAGATTTGCGTGCTTTAGTAACGATCGGTTTCTGGCCACTCAGTGCTTCAAGGTCTACCAGTGCGTTATCAATCAGCTTTTTATCGCTGGTTGCGTCGCCGATACCCATGTTAAGAGTCACCTTTGTGATGCGGGGAACCTGCATCACATTCTTGTAACCAAACTGCTCCTGCAACTTGGCTACAACTTCTGACTTATATAACTCTTTCAGTCTCGCCATGATGTTACCTGACTCGATTAGGCGTCGATCTCTTTCTGGGTCGACTTGTAAATCCGAACCTTGGAACCATCTTCCAAGACCTTGAAACCAACGCGATCAGCTTTGTTGGTTTCTTTGTTATAAATGGCAACATTTGAGGAATGAATGGGCGCTTCGCGCTCAACAATACCACCTTGTGTGCCTAACATCGGGTTTGGTTTGGTGTGACGTTTAACCATATTCACACCAGAAATAACAATGCGACCATCTTTAAGAACACGCTTAATGGTGCCGCGCTTGCCTTTATCCTTACCCGCAATGACGATTACCTCGTCTTCACGTTTAATTTTACGCATAGCCGGTCTCTCGCTCCCTACAGCACTTCTGGCGCCAAGGAAATAATCTTCATGAACTTTTCGCCACGCAGTTCACGTGTCACAGGGCCGAAGATACGGGTCCCGATCGGGGCATCGTTAGCATTCAGCATTACTGCTGCATTGCCATCGAAACGGATCACAGAACCGTCCGGACGACGAATACCCTGACGTGTACGAACTACTACAGCCTTCAGGACTTGACCTTTTTTAACCTTACCGCGAGGAATCGCTTCCTTAACGGTAACTTTGATGATGTCACCAACTCGTGCATAACGACGCTTAGAACCACCAAGCACCTTAATACACATTACACGACGAGCGCCGCTGTTGTCGGCCACATCAAGCATGGTTTGCGTTTGAATCATCGGTTCTTCTCCAAACCAAATACGCTAACTAAACTTCGATTTGTGCCAGAGCTATTACAGCTCAACAGCACGCTCATCGATGCTCACCAAAGTCCAGGTCTTAGTCTTAGAAATAGGACGACATTCCTGGATCGTAACTACATCACCCATGTTTGCAGAATTGTCTGCGTCATGAGCGTGCAGTTTGGTTGAACGGCGGACATACTTACCATAGATGGGGTGTGCTACACGACGCTCAACCAGTACAGTGATGGACTTATCCATCTTGTTGCTTACCACTTTACCGGTAACGGTACGGGTATTTTTTTCTGTATCAGCCATCTTAGTTACCTGCTTTTTCTTTCAGCAAAGTCTTAACGCGAGCGATGTCACGACGAACCTGTTGCAGCAGGTGAGTCTGATTCAGCTGACCAGTACCTTTCTGCATACGCAGTTGAAACTGATCACGAAGCAGAGTTTCCAGCTGTTCGTTTAGCTCTTGAACAGACTTTTCACGTAGTTCTGCTGCTTTCATTACATCACCGTCCGCTTAACAAAGGTGGTTGACACAGGGAGCTTAGCAGCTGCCAGTGCAAATGCTTCACGAGCCAGCTGTTCAGATACCCCTTCCATCTCGTAAAGGACACGGCCTGGCTGAATCTGGCAAACCCAGTATTCAACGTTACCCTTACCTTTACCCTGACGCACTTCAAGAGGCTTACCAGTGATCGGCTTATCAGGAAAAACACGGATCCAGATTTTACCACCACGCTTGATGTGACGCGTCATAGTACGACGTGCCGCTTCAATTTGGCGTGCGGTAAGACGGCCGCGACCTGTTGCTTTCAGACCGAATTCACCGAAGCTCACATTATGTCCGCGAGCCAGACCGCGGTTGCGGCCCTTCATCATCTTGCGGAACTTGGTACGCTTTGGCTGTAACATTGTCTATCTCCTACTTGCCTTTTTTCTTAGGCGCGTTCTGCTTTGCACGAACTTCTTCGATGCCGCCCAGGATCTCGCCTTTGAAGATCCAGACTTTTACACCGATCACACCGTAAGTGGTGTGCGCTTCAGCAGTCGCGTAGTCAATGTCAGCACGCAGCGTGTGCAGAGGCACACGGCCTTCGCGATACCACTCAGAACGTGCGATTTCAGCACCACCCAGACGACCAGATACCTGGATCTTGATACCTTTGGCACCAAGACGCATGGCGTTCTGTACCGCGCGCTTCATAGCACGACGGAACATAACACGACGCTCCAGCTGGCTAGCTACAGATTCTGCAACCAGTTTGCCGTCTAGTTCAGGTTTGCGAACTTCTTCAATGTTGATATGTACAGGCACGCCCATCATCTTAGTGACTTCGTTGCGCAGTTTTTCAACATCTTCGCCTTTCTTACCAATCACGATACCCGGACGAGCGGTGTGAATGGTGATACGAGCATTCTGAGCTGGGCGCTCAATCTGAATACGGCTTACAGAAGCCTGCTTCAGACGATCCTGCAGGAACGCACGAACCTGAAGATCGTTATTCAGGTTGTCAGCGTAGTCACGGCCTTCTGCGAACCACGTAGAAGTGTGATCTTTAACAATACCCAGTCGAATGCCAGTTGGATGTACTTTCTGACCCATCTGGTCGTCTCCTACTTATCTGCTACCTTAACCGTGATATGGCAAGTGCGCTTAAGAATGCGATCAGCACGGCCTTTAGCACGTGGTCTGATACGCTTCATGGTCATACCTTCATCAACAAAAATCGTTGATACGCGCAGCTCATCGATATCCGCACCTTCATTGTGCTCGGCATTGGCAATTGCTGATTCAAGAACTTTCTTAACCAGCGCCGCAGCCTTTTTCGGGCTGAAGGTCAGCAGATTCAGTGCATCTGCTACTGGCAGTCCGCGAACCTGGTCAGCTACCAAACGCGCCTTCTGTGCGGATAAGCGAGCACCCCGTAATTTAGCGGCTACTTCCATCTCTTATTCCCCTCGGCTTAACGCTTGGCTTTCTTGTCTACTACGTGACCACGATAGGTACGAGTAGCAGCGAATTCACCCAGCTTGTGGCCTACCATCTCTTCAGAGACGAGTACAGGCACGTGCTGGCGACCGTTATGAACTGCAATGGTCAGACCTACCATTTCCGGCAGGATCATGGAACGACGAGACCAAGTCTTAATAGGACGACGCTCGTTGTTTTCCAGTGCAGCTTCAACCTTCTTCAACAGATGCAGGTCAATAAATGGACCTTTTTTCAGTGAACGTGGCACAGCTGTATCCTCTTAATAACTGTTACTTAGAACCGCGACGACGGACGATTAGTCGGTCAGTACGCTTGTTCTTACGTGTCTTATGACCTTTAGTCGGCACACCCCATGGGGTTACTGGATGACGACCACCAGAGGTACGACCCTCACCACCACCATGCGGGTGATCAACAGGGTTCATTGCAACACCGCGAACAGTTGGACGAACACCACGCCAGCGTTTAGCACCTGCTTTACCCAGGCGACGCAGACTGTGTTCAGAGTTACCAACCTCACCCAGAGTTGCACGACATTCAACCAGTACTTTGCGCATTTCGCCGGAACGCAGACGAAGAGTTGCATAAGCACCTTCACGAGCAACCAGCTGAACTGCAGCACCAGCAGAACGTGCAATTTGTGCACCTTTACCTGGTTTCAGTTCGATACAGTGGATAACGCTACCAACAGGGATGTTGCGCAGTGGCAGAGTGTTACCCGCTTTGATCGGAGCATCTACGCCAGACTGTACAGGATCACCTGCTTTAACACCTTTAGGTGCAATGATGTAACGACGCTCACCGTCCGCATACTTCAGCAGTGCAAGATGCGCAGTACGGTTCGGATCGTATTCAATACGCTCAACAGTCGCCGGGATGCCGTCTTTGTTACGACGAAAATCTACCAGACGATAGTGTTGGCGATGACCACCACCAATATGGCGAGTAGTGATACGACCGTTGTTGTTACGTCCGCCAGACTTTTGCTTTTTAGCCAGCAGTGGTGCATAAGGAGCACCTTTGTGCAGATCACTGTTAACTACTTTAACAACGTGGCGACGACCTGCTGATGTGGGTTTAGATTTAACAATAGCCATTGTCCCAACTCCTCGCTTATTCAGCGCCAGCAAAGTCGATTTCTTGACCTTCCGCTACAGACACATAAGCCTTGCGGAAACCTTTACGACGACCGATACCACGGGCAGTACGCTTAGTTTTACCTTTAACGTTTACAGTGCTCACACCGGTAACGCTAACTTCAAACAGAGCTTCTACAGCCTTTTTGATTTCTGGTTTGGTCGCATCAGCAGCTACTTTAAATACGTACTGATTGTTAGCATCAGCAACGACAGCCGCTTTTTCAGAAATATGAGGTCCTAGCAGAACCTTGAAAATGCGCTCTTGGTTCATCCCAGCTTCTCCTCGAACTGACGCAGAGCAGGTACAGTTACCAGCACTTTTTCGTAAGCTACCAAGCTAACCGGGCTTGCTGCTGCAACATCAACAACTTCAACGTTAGGGATGTTACGAGCGGCCAGGAACAAGTTAGTATCAACTTCTGAAGTCACGATCAGAACTTTATTCAGATCCATGTCTTTCAGCTTGTTCACCAGAATTTTGGTTTTTGGCGCATCTACAGTGAACTCTTCAACTGCAACCAGACGCTCTTGGCGTGCCAGTTCAGACAAGATGCTGCGCATTGCTGCACGATACATCTTCTTGTTCACTTTCTGCTCAAAGTTCTGAGGCTTAGCTGCGAAAGTAGTACCACCGGAACGCCAGATTGGGCTACGGATAGTACCCGCACGAGCTCGACCAGTACCTTTCTGACGAAATGGTTTAGCACCACCACCACTCACTTCTGAGCGGGTTTTCTGTGCACGTGTGCCTTGACGGGCTGCTGCCAGATACGCAGTAACAACCTGGTGTACCAGAGCTTCGTTATACTCTTTACCAAAGGTTGCTTCAGATACTTCTACGGTACCCGCTGCTCCGCCTGCAAGATTCAGATTCATTCTCTTACCCCTTAGCCGCGAGCTTTAACTGCTGGACGAACAATAACCTGACTACCTGGAGCACCAGGTACGCCGCCTTTAACCAGCAGCAGGTTGCGTTCTGCATCAACACGAACAACTTCCAGACTCTGAACAGTTTTACGCTCAGCACCCATGTGACCAGCCATTTTCTTACCTTTGAAAACGCGACCTGGGGTCTGACACTGACCAATGGAACCTGGAGCACGATGGGAAAGAGAGTTACCGTGCGTGGCGTCTTGGGTACGGAAATTCCAGCGCTTAACAGCACCCTGGAAACCTTTACCCTTGGAAGAACCGGTCACATCAATCAGTTGACCAGCTTCAAAGAGGGATACGTTCAGCTCACCACCAACCTCAGGTGCTTCATCACCTTCAGCCAGACGGAACTCAACCAGACCTTTACCAGCCGCAACACCCGCTTTCGCGAAGTGACCTGCCTCTGCTTTGGTCAGATGCTTTGCTTTACGCTCACCAGTAGTAACCTGGATCGCAGCATAGCCGTCTTTTTCAAGCGTACGAACCTGAGTTACGCGGTTTGGAGAAACCTCGATAACAGTTACAGGTACGGATACACCATCTTCGGTAAATACACGGGTCATACCGCTTTTCTTACCGACAAGACCGATAGTCATATTTCGACTCCTTAGTGTACGGGGCTGTCACCCGCTATGGCTGCACTTTTCATTGCATTCCACTGATAAATTGTGTGTCGTCTCCCGACGAGCGCCTAATTTTAAAATGGCTTATTAGCCAAGACTGATCTGCACATCAACACCAGCAGCCAGATCCAGCTTCATCAGTGCGTCGACTGTCTTCTCTGTCGGCTCAACGATATCAAGAACACGCTTATGAGTACGAACTTCGTACTGATCACGCGCGTCTTTGTTCACGTGAGGAGAAATCAGAACAGTAAAACGCTCTTTGCGGGTCGGCAGCGGGATTGGACCATGCACCTGAGCACCAGTACGCTTAGCAGTATCAACAATCTCCTGCGCGGACTGATCGATCAGACGATGATCGAATGCTTTCAGACGAATTCGAATTTTCTGGTTTTGCATTCCAAAAACCCCAGTTGGAAACGAGCGTAATGAGCTCACCCTTGATAAAAAGGAAGCGCATTGTAAGAGGAGGGAAATCAGATGTCAAGCATAGACGAAAAGGGATCACCGAATTAATCGGGATCCCTTTCCAGCCTAAATCAAGGAGTAATATTACTCGATGATCTTAGCAACAACACCAGCACCTACTGTACGGCCGCCTTCACGAATTGCGAAACGCAGACCTTCTTCCATCGCGATAGGAGCGATCAGAGTAGCGCGCAGCTGAACGTTGTCACCTGGCATTACCATTTCAACACCTTCTGGAAGCTCACAAGCACCAGTTACGTCAGTAGTACGGAAGTAGAACTGTGGACGGTAGCCTTTGAAGAAAGGAGTATGACGACCACCTTCTTCTTTGGACAGAACGTACACTTCTGCTTCAAACTCAGTGTGAGGAGAGATAGAACCTGGCTTACACAGAACCTGACCACGCTCAACTTCGTCACGCTTAGTACCACGCAGCAGCGCACCAATGTTCTCACCTGCACGACCTTCGTCCAGCAGCTTACGGAACATCTCAACACCAGTACAAGTAGTCTTAGTAGTTTCTTTGATACCTACGATTTCTACTTCTTCACCAGTGTTGATGATGCCACGCTCTACACGACCTGTTACAACAGTACCACGGCCAGAGATAGAGAATACGTCTTCGATTGGCATCAGGAACGGCTGATCAATAGCACGCTCTGGCTCAGGGATGTAAGAATCCAGAGCTTCTACCAGACGCTTAACAGCAGTAGTACCCAGCTCATCAGCGTCTTCACCGTTCAGAGCCATCAGAGCAGAACCTGCAATGATTGGAGTGTCGTCACCCGGGAAGTCATAAGTAGACAGCAGGTCACGGATTTCCATTTCAACCAGTTCCAGCATCTCTTCGTATTCTTCAGTACCAACGCCTCCACAATCTTCAGCCAGCAGGTCAGCTTTGTTCAGGAATACAACGATGTAAGGTACACCTACCTGACGAGACAGCAGGATGTGCTCACGAGTCTGAGGCATAGGACCATCAGTCGCACCACAAACCAGAATAGCGCCATCCATCTGAGCAGCACCAGTGATCATGTTTTTAACATAATCGGCGTGCCCTGGGCAGTCTACGTGCGCGTAGTGACGATCAGTGGAATCGTACTCAACGTGAGAAGTTGCAATGGTGATACCACGCTCACGCTCTTCTGGAGCGTTGTCGATACCGTCAAATGCAACTGCAGTACCGCCGAATACTTCTGCACACACGCGAGTCAGAGCAGCAGTCAGAGTAGTTTTACCGTGGTCAACGTGGCCGATAGTACCAACGTTTACGTGCGGTTTGGAACGTTCAAATTTTTCTTTAGACACAGCTAAAACCTCTTTTCATATTTAGCGGTTATTTATGGTTAATAACAGCTTCAACAATGCTTGAAGGTGCTTCTGCATACTTCTCAAATTCCATGCTGTAGCTGGCACGTCCTTGAGTTGCAGAGCGCAGGTCGGTTGCATAACCGAACATTTCACCTAGCGGTACCAGGGCACGGATGACTTTCCCCGAAATGGTATCATCCATACCTTGAACCAAACCACGACGACGGTTCAGGTCGCCCATCACGTCACCCATATAATCTTCAGGTGTTACCACCTCAACCTTCATTACAGGTTCCAGAAGAACAGGATCTGCATTGATACAACCTTGTCTGACAGCCATAGAACCCGCGATTTTGAACGCCATTTCATTGGAATCCACATCGTGGTATGAACCATCAAACAATGTAACCTTAACGTCGATCATTGGGTAACCGGCCAGAACACCATTCTGCAGCTGCTCAGAGCAGCCTTTGTCTACGGCAGGAATGTATTCTTTAGGTACCACACCACCTACGATTTCGCTTTTGAATTCGTAGATCTTTTCGCCGTCTTCACCTTTATCAGTTAAAGGCTCAATACGTAGCCAAACGTGACCAAACTGACCGCGACCACCTGATTGACGCACGAATTTACCTTCCTGCTCGACAGAAGAGCGGATGGTTTCACGGTACGCAACCTGCGGCTTACCAATATTGGCATCCACCTTGAACTCGCGACGCATGCGGTCAACGATAATATCAAGGTGAAGCTCACCCATACCCGAAATCAGAGTCTGGCCGGTTTCTTCGTCAGTTTGTACGCGGAAGGACGGATCCTCCTGAGCAAGTTTACCCAGTGCTACACCCATTTTCTCTTGATCTGCCTGAGTTTTAGGCTCAACAGCAACCGAGATAACAGGTTCTGGAAACTCCATACGCTCAAGGATAATTTTGCCATCCGCATCACATAGGGTGTCACCGGTAGTGACATCTTTCATCCCGATAAGGGCTGCGATATCACCCGCACGAACCTCTTTGATCTCTTCACGGTCATTAGCGTGCATCTGAACCATACGGCCCACACGCTCCTTCTTCCCTTTAACAGAGTTAAAAACACTGTCACCGGAATTCAGAACACCGGAATACACACGAACAAAGGTCAGCGCGCCCACGAATGGGTCGGTAGCAATCTTAAAAGCCAAAGCAGAGAAAGGTGCAGAATCATCTGCCTGACGCGTTTCAACAGTTTCACCGTCGTCCAGCGTACCTTCAATCGCTTTAACTTCCGTTGGAGCCGGCAGATAATCTACAACGGCATCCAGAACCGCCTGTACACCTTTGTTCTTAAAAGCAGAACCACAAAGTGCCAGTACGATTTCATTATTCAGAACACGGGCACGAAGACCTGACTTAATCTCTTCGATTGTCAGCTCTTCGCCTTCGAGATACTTGTCCATCAGCTCTTCAGATGCTTCAGCCGCAGCCTCAATCATCTTCTCACGATATTCCTCTGCCTGCTCAAGAAGCTCCGCCGGAACCTCTTTTAGCTCATAGGTCATACCGTTATCGGCCATATTCCAGTAGATAGCCTTCATGCGCATCAGATCGATGACACCTTCAAACTCTTCTTCTGTACCGATATTCAACTGAATTGGAACCGGTGTTGCATTCAAGCGATTCTCAATCTGGTCGACTACGCGCAGAAAATCTGCACCCGTGCGATCCATCTTGTTCACAAATACAATACGGGGAACCTCGTATTTGTTTGCCTGACGCCAAACCGTTTCAGACTGTGGCTCAACACCAGATGAACCACAGAAAACCACCACAGCACCATCAAGCACACGCAGAGAACGCTCAACTTCAATGGTGAAGTCTACGTGCCCAGGTGTGTCAATAATGTTAATTCTGTGCTGATCAAACTGTTGATCCATACCTGACCAGAAACAGGTAGTAGCAGCAGAAGTGATGGTAATACCACGCTCCTGCTCTTGCTCCATCCAGTCCATAGTCGCCGCGCCATCGTGCACCTCGCCTATCTTATGGGACAGACCGGTGTAAAAGAGCACACGTTCAGTAGTGGTAGTTTTACCAGCATCAACGTGCGCGCAAATACCGATGTTACGGTAGCGGTCAATTGGGGTCTTACGTGCCACGACATATCTCCCGTTATATTAGAAGCGGTAGTGCGAGAATGCCTTGTTCGCTTCTGCCATGCGGTGAACGTCTTCACGCTTCTTAACTGCAGCGCCTTTACCTTCAGCTGCATCAAGAATTTCACCAGCAAGACGCAGATCCATGGACTTTTCGCCACGACTACGTGCTGCATCAACCAACCAACGCATGGCCAGAGCCAAACGACGGGAAGGACGCACTTCAACGGGTACCTGATATGTAGCACCACCCACGCGGCGGGATTTTACTTCCACCAGAGGCTGGATAGATTCAAGTGCTTTTTCAAACATATCCAGCGGCTGCTCTTTGCTGCGCTCTTCTACTTTATCCAGAGCACCGTAAACGATTTTTTCAGCAACAGATTTTTTACCGCTAACCATTACATGGTTCATAAACTTAGCCAGGCGCTCATTACCGAACTTAGGATCCGGGATAATTTCACGCTTTGCGGCGACGCGACGTCTAGGCATTGATAAGCCCTCTTCCAGGTCTTCAGGTAAATCCGGAATTTACTCCGGCCTTACTCTTATCAGACAGAGATTAATTTATTAAGACTTAGGACGCTTGGTTCCGTACTTGGAACGGCCCTGTTTACGATCTTGAACGCCAGAAGTATCCAAGCTACCACGAACTGTGTGATAACGAACACCAGGCAAATCCTTCACACGACCACCGCGGATCAGAACAACAGAGTGCTCCTGAAGGTTGTGACCTTCACCGCCGATGTATGAAGAAACTTCAAAACCGTTAGTCAAACGTACACGACATACTTTACGAAGCGCTGAGTTAGGCTTCTTAGGAGTAGTTGTGTATACACGAGTACATACACCGCGTTTTTGCGGGCAGCTTTGAAGAGCAGGTACGTCACTCTTCTCAACTTTACGCTTACGAGGTTTGCGTACCAACTGATTGATGGTTGCCATGAAAGCAGACTCCACGTTGTACACAAAAAAAGACAGTGGTTATACCACCGCCATACTAATTTAAGGAGGCGCATTGTATGTTGCCTCCTACATACAGTCAAGGCCGGACATCATCCGGCCTTCACTCACTTCATAACAAAGAATATTTTTATTCTTCGCTATTCAGCATCTCACTCAGTGCTGCTTCAACTTCACTGGCCGTCGGGCCAGAGACCGCTGCTTCAGCATCCAAAAGTTTCTGCTTACGATTGCTATGATAGGTCAAACCGGTTCCAGCCGGAATCAGACGACCCACAACAACGTTTTCTTTGAGGCCACGCAGCTGATCGCGCTTACCGGTTACGGCTGCTTCGGTCAGTACACGTGTTGTTTCCTGGAAGGATGCCGCAGAGATAAAGGACTCTGTTGCCAGAGATGCTTTAGTAATACCCTGCAGTACTCGATCGTACTTAGCCGGGAATTTATCTGCTTTACCCAGAATCTCGTTTTCTTCCAGAACCTGAGATACCTCGACCTGATCGCCTTGGATAAAGCTGGAATCACCGGATTCAGTGATCTCTGCTTTACGCAGCATCTGACGCGCAATTACTTCGATGTGCTTATCGTTAATGCCTACACCCTGCAGACGATAAACTTCCTGCACTTCACTGGTAATGTACTCAGCCAGCTTGCTAACACCCAACAGGCGCAGAATGTCGTGTGGATTAGATGGACCATCAGAGATCACTTCACCACGCTCAACCTTCTCACCTTCGAACACGTTCATCACGCGCCATTTAGGGATCAATACTTCATAGGTTTCACCATTATCCTGAGTAATCTGGATACGGCGCTTACCTTTTGTTTCTTTACCGAAGGTCACAACACCGGAAACTTCGGCCAGCAGTGCAGGCTCTTTCGGGCGACGTGCTTCGAACAGGTCGGCCACTCGTGGCAGACCACCGGTAATATCTTTGTTACCACTGGATTCCTGAGGAATACGAGCAATAATCTCACCAACGCCGACTTCTTTACCGTCTTCTACGGTAACTACCGCATTACCTGGCAGCAGGTATTGCAGAGGCGTCTGTGAGTTAGGCATAGACAGTTCATTGCCAGCCTCATCCAACAGCATAATCATTGGACGCAGATCTTTACCCGCCGCAGGACGCGCAGAAGGATCGATCACCTCAATAGAGGACAGACCGGTCAGTTCATCCTGAGTACGGGTAATTGTGATGCTGTCTTCCATCTGGATAAACTTAGCACGACCCGCCATCTCTACAACGATTGGGTGCGTGTGCGGATCCCATTTAGCCAGAATCTGGCCGGATTCAACCACATCACCTTCACGAACACTGATTTCAGCACCGTATGGAAGCTTGTAGTACTCACGCTCACGACCCGTCTCGTCCGCTACTGCCAGAGCACCGGAACGGGATACAGCAACCAGCTTACCGTCTTTACGCTCTACAACCTTGATGTTGTGGAAGCGAACAGTACCGCCGTGTTTAACCTGTACGTTGTCGATAGCAGACGCACGCGATGCCGCACCACCAATGTGGAACGTACGCATCGTCAGCTGAGTACCCGGCTCACCGATGGACTGCGCCGCGATAACACCAACAGCTTCACCCACGTTAACCAGATGACCACGAGCCAGATCACGCCCGTAACAGCTGGAACACACGCCATAACGGGTGTCACATGAGATCGCAGAACGTACAACAATTTCGTCGATACCCATGGTATCCAGACGGTCACACCAAGCTTCATCCAGCAGAGTACCGCGAGGTATCAGAACCTCACCTGTGTCATGCTTGACAACATCCTGTGCAACAACACGACCCAGTACACGCTGCGCCAGAGGAACAACGATGTCACCACCCTCAATCAGAGGATGCATGGTCAGACCGTTTTCGGTGCCACAGTCATGCTCAGTTACAACCAGATCCTGTGCCACATCAACCAGACGACGGGTCAGGTAACCAGAGTTCGCTGTTTTCAGTGCGGTATCCGCCAGACCTTTACGAGCACCGTGAGTCGAGATGAAGTACTGAAGTACGTTCAGACCTTCACGGAAGTTCGCCACAATTGGCGTCTCAATGATGGAGCCATCCGGCTTAGCCATCAGACCACGCATACCCGCCAGCTGACGAATCTGTGCCGCGCTACCACGAGCGCCCGAGTCAGCCATCATGAATACGGAGTTGAAAGAGTCCTGCTCTTCCTCTTCGCCATCACGGTTAACAACGGTCTCTTTAGAGATACCTTCCATCATCGCCTTAGCAACTTTATCGTTTGCTTTGGACCAGATATCGATAACTTTGTTGTACTTCTCGCCCTGGGTTACCAGACCGGAAGAGAACTGCTGCTCAATCTCTTTAACTTCTGCTTCGGCTGCAGCAACAATCTGTGCTTTTGCCTCAGGAATAACGAAGTCATTCACACCAATAGAGGCACCTGACAGTGTCGCCTGACGGAAACCGGTGTACATCAGCTGATCCGCAAAGATAACAGTGTCTTTCAGACCAACACGACGATAAGAGTTGTTAATCAGTCGCGAAATAGCCTTTTTAGTCATCGGCTGGTTAACCAGCGTAAACGGCAGACCTTTTGGCAAAACACGATACAGCATAGCGCGGCCGACGGTCGTATCATGAATAGAGGTGGTTTCCTCCATCACATCTTCTTCGCTCAACACGAATTCAGTGATACGAACTTTAACTTTAGCCTGCATGTGCACTTTACCAGCACCCAATGCACGCTCAGCTTCGTCAACACCGCTGAATACCATACCTTCGCCTTTCGCGTTGATACGGTCACGGGTCATGTAGTACAGACCCAGTACAACGTCCTGAGAAGGAACGATAATTGGCTCACCGTTCGCTGGAGACAGTACGTTGTTGGTCGACATCATCAGCGCACGTGCTTCAAGCTGTGCTTCGGTGGTCAGAGGCAGGTGAACCGCCATCTGGTCACCATCGAAGTCGGCGTTGTATGCCGCACAAACCAGCGGGTGCAGCTGAATCGCCTTACCTTCAATCAGTAGAGGTTCGAACGCCTGAATACCCAGACGGTGCAGTGTTGGTGCACGGTTCAGCAGTACCGGGTGTTCACGGATAACCTCAGCCAGAATATCCCATACTTCAGGCAGTTCACGCTCAACCATCTTCTTCGCAGCTTTGATGGTTGTCGCCATACCTTTGGCTTCCAGACGCGCAAAGATAAACGGCTTGAACAGTTCCAGTGCCATTTTCTTCGGCAGACCACACTGATGCAGTTTCAGCTGCGGACCTACGGTAATTACCGAACGGCCAGAGTAGTCAACACGCTTACCCAGAAGGTTCTGACGGAAACGACCCTGCTTACCTTTGATCATGTCTGCCAAAGATTTCAGAGGACGCTTGTTAGAGCCTGTAATCGCACGACCACGACGACCGTTATCCAGCAGGGCGTCAACAGACTCCTGCAGCATACGCTTCTCGTTGCGCACGATGATGTCCGGAGCGTTCAGGTCAAGCAGACGCTTCAGACGGTTGTTACGGTTGATCACACGACGGTACAGATCGTTCAGATCTGAAGTCGCGAAACGACCACCATCCAGAGGAACCAGTGGACGCAGATCAGGTGGCAGTACCGGCAGTACTTCCATGATCATCCACTCCGGTTTGTTACCGGACTTGAAGAAGGCTTCCAGCAGTTTAAGACGCTTGGACAGCTTCTTGATCTTGGTTTCACTGTTGGTTTGCGGAATCTCTTCACGCAGGTGATTGATCTCTTCCTCGAGCTCGATGTCTTTCATCAGCTCCTGGATCGCTTCAGCACCCATACGAGCGTCGAAGTCATCACCAAATTCTTCCAGTGCTTCGTAGTACTGCTCATCGTTCAGCAGCTGACCACGTTCCAGAGTCGTCATACCCGGATCAATCACTACGAAAGATTCAAAGTACAGCACACGCTCGATATCACGCAGAGTCATGTCCAGCAACAGACCGATACGTGATGGCAGAGACTTCAGGAACCAAATGTGGGCAACAGGTGACGCCAGTTCAATGTGACCCATGCGATCACGACGTACTTTAGCCTGTGTAACCTCTACACCACATTTTTCACAAATAATACCGCGGTGCTTCATGCGCTTATATTTGCCGCACAAACACTCGTAGTCTTTTACCGGACCAAAAATTTTGGCACAGAACAGACCATCACGTTCCGGCTTAAAGGTACGGTAATTGATGGTCTCTGGCTTTTTAACTTCGCCAAAGGACCAAGCGCGAATCATATCCGGCGATGCCAGAGTGATCTTAATCGAGTCGAATTCGTCGCTTTGTCCCTGTGCTTTCAGCACATTAACTAGATCTTTCATCGGCCACTGCTCCAAATGGAGTTACTGATGCGGGCCGCAGCCCGCATCGGAATTCATCTGCTAAAACCTGTAAGCTAAATGTTAGCCTTCCAGGTCAATGTCGATACCCAGAGAACGGATTTCCTTCACCAGTACGTTGAAGGATTCTGGCATACCCGGCTCCATGCGATGGTCACCATCTACGATGTTTTTATACATCTTGGTACGACCGTTCACGTCATCCGACTTAACAGTCAGCATCTCCTGAAGGGTATAAGCCGCGCCGTATGCTTCCAGTGCCCACACTTCCATCTCACCGAAACGCTGACCACCGAACTGAGCTTTACCGCCCAGAGGCTGCTGCGTTACAAGGCTGTAAGAACCTGTGGAACGGGCGTGCATCTTATCATCGACCAGGTGGTTCAGTTTCAGCATGTACATGTAACCTACGGTCACAGGACGGTCGAACTGCTCACCGGTACGGCCATCACGCAGCCAAACCTGACCACTGTCAGGAATGTCTGCCAGACGCAGAAGTTCTTTGATCTCAGGCTCTGGTGCACCGTCGAAAACAGGTGTTGCAATAGGAACACCCTTACGCAGGTTCTGAGCCAGTGCGATGACTTCTTCGTCAGTCAGGCTGTCGATATCTTCTTTGTGATTGCCTACCTGGTTGTAGACTTTGTCCAGGAACTCACGAATTTCCTGAACCTGGTTGTCACGCTGTTCCAGCAGCATTTCGTTGATCTTGTCGCCAAGACCTTTAGCCGCCATACCCAGGTGAGTTTCCAGAATCTGACCCACGTTCATACGGGATGGTACACCCAGCGGGTTCAGTACGATGTCTACCGGCTCGCCTTTAGCGTCGTACGGCATATCTTCAATCGGCATGATCGCAGAGATTACACCTTTGTTACCGTGACGACCCGCCATCTTATCACCCGGCTGGATGCGACGTTTGATAGCAACGTAGACTTTAACAATCTTCAGAACGCCCGGAGCCAGGTCATCGCCCTGCTGCAGCTTCTTCTTCTTGTCTTCAAACTTCTCATCCATCTCTTTACGACGCTGCTGCAGCTGCTCATCAGCCTGTTGCAGAGCTTCGTTCAGAGACTCATCTGTCAGAGAAAGTTTGAACCAGTCTTTACGTGGCAGTTCAGCCAGGTAATCAGAGGTCAGCTTGTCGCCTTTCACCAGCTTAGGACCACTCAGTACTTCCTGACCTTCCAGCTGACGACCCAGACGCTCAAAAGTAGCCTCTTCAGCGATGCGGTATTCTTCCTGCAGATCCTTACGAACTTCGTCCAGCTGAGACTGCTCGATAGAACGTGCACGGGCGTCTTTCTCAACGCCGTCACGGGTGAAGACCTGAACGTCGATTACCGTACCCTTGGTACCGGTCGATACACGCAGAGAGGTGTCTTTAACGTCAGATGCTTTCTCACCAAAGATCGCACGCAGCAGTTTCTCTTCCGGAGTCAGCTGAGTTTCACCTTTAGGCGTTACTTTACCGACCAGAATGTCACCAGGGCCTACTTCAGCACCGATGTAAACGATACCGGACTCGTCCAGTTTACCCAGTGCGCTTTCGCCCACGTTCGGGATATCGGACGTGATCTCTTCAGGGCCCAGCTTAGTATCACGGGATACACAGGTCAGTTCCTGAATGTGGATCGTAGTGAAACGGTCTTCCTGAACTACACGCTCAGAAACAAGGATGGAATCCTCGAAGTTGTAACCGTTCCAAGGCATAAACGCGATGCGCATGTTCTGACCCAGAGCCAGATCACCCAGGTCGACAGAAGGACCATCGGCCAGAATATCGCCACGGGCAACCACATCACCAGGGCGTACAATCGCACGCTGGTTGATACAGGTGTTCTGGTTAGAACGGGTGTACTTAGTCAGGTTATAGATATCTACACCTGCTTCACCTACGTTAGTTTCTTCGTCGTTTACGCGAATAACGATACGGCTTGCGTCTACAGAGTCGATTACGCCGCCGCGACGTGCTACAGCACATACGCCGGAGTCACGGGCTACGAAACGCTCCATGCCGGTACCAACCAGCGGCTTATCAGCACGCAGAGTAGGAACCGCCTGACGCTGCATGTTCGATCCCATCAGTGCACGGTTAGCATCATCGTGCTCAAGGAACGGAATCAGTGCCGCTGCAACGGATACAACCTGACGTGGAGATACGTCCATCAGGGTAACCTGATCCGGCGTCATAAAGGTGGTTTCACCTTTGTGACGCACCTGTACCAGTTCGTCTACCAGCTGACCGTCTTTAATGGTTGCGGAAGCCTGTGCAATGATGAACTGACTCTCTTCAATTGCAGACAGGTAAACCAGCTCGTCAGTCACCATGCCATCAACAACTTTACGGTATGGCGTTTCCAGGAAACCGTAATCGTTGGTACGGGCATACGTTGCCAGCGAGTTAATCAGACCAATGTTCGGACCTTCAGGGGTCTCAATCGGACATACACGACCGTAGTGAGTCGGGTGTACGTCACGTACTTCAAAGCCAGCACGTTCACGGGTCAGACCGCCAGGGCCCAATGCAGAAACACGACGCTTGTGAGTCACCTCAGACAGCGGGTTGTTCTGGTCCATAAACTGGGACAGCTGAGAAGAACCAAAGAATTCTTTGATTGCTGCTGCAACCGGCTTAGCGTTGATCAGGTCCTGAGGCATCAGGCCTTCGCTTTCTGCCAGAGACAAACGCTCTTTAACCGCACGCTCAACACGAACCAGACCAACACGGAACTGGTTTTCAGCCATTTCACCAACGGAACGGATACGACGGTTACCCAGGTGGTCGATATCGTCGACTTCACCTTTACCGTTACGGATGTTGATCAGCTCACGCAGCACATCAATGATGTCATCATGGCTCAGTACACCGGAACCGGTATCTTCAGTACGACCCAGACGACGATTGAACTTCATACGACCAACCGCAGACAGATCATAGCGGTCTTCGCTGAAGAACAGGTTGTCAAACAGCGCTTCTGCAGATTCTTTCGTTGGCGGCTCACCAGGGCGCATCATACGGTAGATTTCTACCAGAGCTTCCAGCTGGTTGCGGGTGCTGTCGATACGAAGAGTGTCGGAGATGAACGGGCCACAGTCCAGATCGTTGGTGTACAGGGTTTCAATAACCTTGCAACCTGCCTGTGCCAGTTTCTCAAGAATCTCGTTGTTGATCTCAGCGTTACACTCGCAGATCAACTCACCGGTCTTCTCATCAACCATATCTTTCGCGATCACACGGCCGAAGGTGTACTCAACAGGTACTTTCAGCTTCTCAATACCCGCCTTTTCAATCTGGCGAATATGGCGTGGCGTGATACGACGATCTTTCTCAACAATTACGTTGCCTTCTTTATCACAGATATCGAAGGACGCAGTTTCACCGCGCAGGCGCGAAGGAACCAGCTCCATGTACAGACCATCACGTTCAAAGAAGAACTTGTTGGTGTCAAAGAACATGTCCAGCATCTGCTCAGAAGTGTAGTTCAGAGCGCGCAGCAATACTGAGGCAGGCAGTTTACGGCGACGGTCGATACGAACGAATACGCTATCTTTCGGATCGAACTCGAAGTCCAACCAGGAACCACGGTAAGGAATCACACGAGCTGAATACAACAGCTTACCGGAAGAGTGAGTCTTACCTTTGTCATGATCAAAGAATACACCCGGAGAACGGTGAAGCTGAGATACGATTACACGCTCAGTACCATTGATTACAAAGGTACCGTTCTCAGTCATCAAAGGCATTTCGCCCATGTAGACTTCTTGTTCTTTAATATCCTTGATTGCCTTGTTTGATGACTCTTTGTCATAAATGACAAGGCGAACTTTGACGCGCAGAGGGGCTGCGTAAGTTACACCACGCAGTTGACACTCTTTAACATCAAATACCGGTGCACCCAGACGATAGCTAACATATTCCAGAGACGCATTACCGGAATAGCTTTCGATTGGGAATACCGATTTAAACGCAGCGTGAAGGCCTAAATCCTCCCGCTGTTCAATTGTTTTATCTTCTTGCAGGAAGGATCGATAGGAGTCCAGCTGGATGGCCAGCAAATACGGCACATCCATGACATGGGGTAGTTTACCGAAATCCTTGCGGATACGTTTTTTCTCAGTATATGAGTAAGCCATCAGTATTCCCCAGCTTGTTCATCTGATCAGGCCACGACAAGGATCTACAAATTCCTGTTGACCATTGTCGATAAGTCTTCACACCGCTGATTAAGCAGTAACGTGTTTAAAAGCAGTCAAGGATATTATGAACAGAAAAAGGCCGGCGGCGAATCGCCACCAGCCCACTGCAATTTTCAGCAGCGTCTGCTGTACTGCAAAGCTTATTACTTCAGCTCTACAGTTGCACCAGCAGCTTCCAGCTCGGCTTTAGCTGCTTCAGCGTCATCTTTAGATGCGCCTTCTTTAACAACAGCAGGAGCGCCGTCAACCATAGCCTTGGCTTCTTTCAGGCCCAGACCAGTGATTGCACGAACTGCTTTAATTACGTTAACTTTCTTGTCGCCAGCAGATGCCAGAACAACGTCAAAGTCAGTCTTCTCTTCAGCAGCAGCTTCGCCGCCAGCAGCGCCACCAGCAACTACAGCTGCAGCTGCAGATACGCCGAATTTTTCTTCCATTGCTTCAACCAGTTCAACAACGTCCATTACGGACATTTCTGCAACTGCATTGATGATATCTTCTTTAGTCAGAGCCATTATCTTAGCTTCCCAACGTTGTAGAGCAATTGTCGCTCGTTAAAACCAAAATTCTTTATCGATTGAACAAGCAGTGCAATTAAGCTGCTGCTTCTTCTTTCTGATCGCGAATAGCTGCCAGAGTACGAGCCAGCTTGCCTGCAGATGCTTCTTTCATAGTCATCATCAGACGTGCGATAGCTTCGTCGTAAGTCGGCAGAGATGCCAAACGGTCAATATCAGCCGCTGCGATCAGCTCTCCTTCGTACGCCAGTGCTTTAACTTCGAACGCTTCTTCTGCTTTAGCAAAATCCTTCAGAAGACGCGCTGCCGCACCCGGATGCTCCATAGAGAAAGCGATCAGGGTAGGGCCTACGAAGCTCTCTTTCAGGCACTCAAAAGAAGTACCTTCAACAGCTAGGCGAGCCAACGTGTTACGAACAACACGCAGCTGTACACCGGATTCGCGGGCTTCTTTACGCAGGGCAGTCATTGCACCTACAGTAACACCACGAGAATCGGCTACTACTACAGAAAGAGCAGAATTGGCAGCTTCGTTGACTTCAGCAACAATTGCTTTTTTGTCTTCGAGACGTAGTGCCACTTTGTTTGCTCCTAAGCTTAAAACTCAGTTAAGAGTTTAATTACCACCACCCCTTTTCAGGGAAGTAACGATGGTTGGGCACCAGAAAATCTGGCGGGCCGTTCCATCTGCGCAGGACTCAGATCGAAATCTAAAATTAAGCCTAAGCTCCTGCGGTCTTTGACGAAACCCCAGCATCACAGCTTATCAACCGAATGCCGGAGCCCCGCAAAGTTCAGTTTCTATCTTAAACCGCCAGATCAGACAGATCGATATTCAGACCTGGACCCATGGTAGAAGACAGAGTAATTTTCTTCAGGTAAACACCTTTGGAAGAAGACGGCTTCAGTTTCTTCAGATCAGAAACCAGCGCTTCCAGGTTACCTTTAATAGCATCAGCGGTGAAATCAACCTTACCGATACCAGCGTGGATGATACCATTCTTATCAGTACGGTAGCGAACCTGACCAGACTTAGCGTTTTTAACCGCGTTAGCAACATCAGGAGTTACAGTACCAACTTTCGGGTTTGGCATCAGACCGCGAGGACCAAGGATCTGACCCAGCTGACCAACAACACGCATTGCATCAGGAGAAGCAATAACGACGTCATAGTTCAGGTCGCCACCTTTCATTTCAGCAGCCAGCTCATCCATACCTACAGCGTCAGCACCTGCTTCTTTAGCAGCATCAACGTTAGCACCCTGTGTGAACACAGCAACACGAACATCTTTACCAGTACCGTTAGGCATAACAGTCGCGCTACGCACAACCTGGTCAGATTTACGCGGGTCAACACCCAGGTTAACAGCAACTTCTACAGACTCTTTGAACTTAACAGTTGAAAGCTCAGCCAGCAGAGCAACAGCTTCAGCAACGGTATAGGCTTTATCTGCACTTACTTTTTCACGGATCAGCTTAGCACGCTTAGTTAACTTAGCCATCTTACAGACCCTCCACGTTCAGACCCATACTACGGGCAGTACCAGCGATTGTACGAACTGCTGCATCCATATCGGCTGCAGTCAGGTCAGGCTGTTTAGTGGTAGCGATCTCTTCAAGCTGAGCGCGAGTCACAGTACCAACTTTCTGAGTGTTAGGACGTGGACTACCGCTCTTCAGGCCAGCAGCTTTCAGCAGCAATACTGCAGCTGGAGGAGTCTTGGTCACAAAAGTAAAGCTACGGTCAGCATAGACAGTAATAACAACCGGAATCGGCAGACCTGCTTCTACTTCTTGAGTAGCCGCATTGAATGCTTTACAGAATTCCATAATATTAACACCGTGTTGACCCAGAGCAGGGCCAACTGGTGGACTTGGATTTGCCTTACCTGCACCAACCTGCAGCTTGATATAGGCTTCAACTTTCTTAGCCATTTTACTCTCCTAATTGGGTATAACGCTTTTCAGCTTCCCGTGAAGGTGCGAAGCACCTGAAACTTTTACCGGATCGCCCAGATGAGCGATTAGTCTTTTTCTACCTGGCCGAACTCAAGCTCAACCGGAGTAGAACGACCGAAGATCAGCACAGAAACCTGCAGCTTACTCTTCTCATAATTCACTTCTTCTACAACACCGTTGAAGTCCGCAAAAGGCCCATCAATCACGCGAACCACTTCACCTGGTTCGAACAGTGTCTTAGGACGCGGCTTATCAGTGCGATCAGCAACACGCTGCAGAATGGCATCCGCTTCACGCTCAGTGATCGGAGCCGGCTTTTCAGCAGTACCACCAATAAAGCCTAAAACTCGAGGCGTTTCTTTCACCAGGTGCCATGCAGAGTCATTCATTTCCATCTGCACCAGAACATAACCCGGATAGAATTTACGCTCAGACTTGCGCTTCTTACCGTCGCGCATTTCAACAACTTCTTCTGTCGGCACAAGAATCTCACCGAACAGATCTTCAACTCCGTGAAGCTTTACACGCTCCTGCAATGAGCGCATAACGTGCTTCTCATAACCTGAATAGGCATGCACAACATACCAACGCTTAGACATGTCTATTCCTCGATCAATTAACAACCATAGAAACTAACCAACCAAGAAGGGTATCAACCCCCCAAAGCACCAGCCCCATAAACAGAACTGCCGCCAAAACAATCAAGGTTGTTTGAGTTGTTTCCTGGCGGGTAGGCCAGACAACTTTACGGATCTCAGTGCGAGACTCTGCAGCCATATCGATAAAGCGGCGACCCTTGTCTGTCTTAATGGCGACAAAACCAGCGATTGCAGCAACAACCAGGACACCGAGAACACGATATAAAGGCGAATATTCTTTGAAATAAAGATTTCCCGCCACTGCAACAGAGACAAGCAGAATAACCAAACCCCACTTTACGCCATCAAAACTGGACGACTGGGCTTCTGCGTTGCTTTTCATGATGAACTCCTTAGATTTCGGCGGCTGCCGAGAAGGATATACCAGACGGGGAGATACTGGCAGGCCAGGAGGGACTCGAACCCCCAACAGCCGGTTTTGGAAACCGGTGCTCTACCAATTGAACTACTGGCCTAACACTTGCTCGCTGAGCCAAAAAAACAGCCCGAGCATTCTACTCTTGAGCATTACGACTTGCAAGCCGAAATACTAAAAGCTACACAGAAAAAAACAGACGGATAAACCGTCTGCTTTTTAAAACTGGAGCTCATGACCGGATTTGAACCGGTGACCTCTTCCTTACCAAGGAAGTGCTCTACCGACTGAGCTACATGAGCCTTGGAGCGGGCAGCGGGAATCGAACCCGCATCATCAGCTTGGAAGGCTGAGGTTCTACCACTAAACTATGCCCGCAAGAAAAATGGTGGAGGGGGAAGGATTCGAACCTTCGAAGGCGAACCGGCAGATTTACAGTCTGCTCCCTTTGGCCACTCGGGAACCCCTCCGAGCTTAACCCTTATCGATAACTTTATACTAATGCTATCAGGCTTTTCGCTTGTGCCTCTTGCGGCAACGGGGCGTACTATACCAACCCGCCCACGCTCTGGCAAACCTTTTTTTTACTTTTTTTTCTTTTTTATTCAAAGCAGTAGCGTAGCCCACGTATCACAAGGGTTTCATCGATTTCTGCATTTAGACCTGATTCACTATTAACCAGCTTTTCTGCATCGCCACCGGTTAGCACCAGCGGTTTCTCCTTACCTTCCCCTCTATCGATATCCGCTATGAGTGAACAAACCATGCGATTGATACCGTGGTCAACACAGCCTTCGGTATTTGCCCCAGGCTCAATATCCGTAGAATCTCCTCCAAAGCCGACCTGAGCGGTATTGAGTCCCAGAGCTTCTTTCATCAATCGGTAACCGGGCACGATATAGCCACCGATATGCTTTCCGGCATCACTAACAAAGTCTGCCGTAATTGCCGTACCCAAATCCACGACACTGAATCCTTTGCCGCTCTCCACCCAGAGAGTGAGCATGGCTAGCCAACGGTCAACACCAAGCCTCGACACATCATCGTAGACCACCGTAAGCCCTTTATGGGATTTTAATACCTTTGCGATCCGAACCCTTATGTTTAGAGATTTCGACCATTCAGCAATCTCCTCGTGGCGGGAAACAGTGGCAATTCGAACCTCATCAACCCCAGACAAAGGCAGAGAATCAAAATCACCCGCATACCTGACCGTATCTGAATTATCAGATATGTACTTGATGCGCGTATTGCCTACATCAACCAGCAACAGTTTACTTGGCTCTGACACTGACCTCTCCACCTGCAAAAGCACGCAAGGATCCATCCTCTAGTCTCACCTGTATATTGCCGCGACTGTCCAGACCTTCTGCTTGTCCGTTAATTTCCAATGAGCCAAGAAAGACTGTCACAGGTTTTCCTGTCAGAAAATCGTATCTTTCCCAATCATTCAGTCTGTTGACAGACTCACCCAAAACAATTTGATTAAGACGACTATAAATCCGTGTTATTAGCTCAGTCGCGACTGATTCCCGTCTGACATCTGAGTGCTGATCAACTGCAGTAAATGGCTGCCCAATATCTTCTACCGGCAGGCTTGCAGCAGTGAAATTGATACCCGTACCAATAACCACGTTACATTGACTTGAAAGATCACCATCCACTTCAATTAGGATACCGGCAAGCTTCTTTCCACCAACATAAATATCATTCGGCCATTTTACCTTAACGTCATTTACACCGCAGGATTCCAGCACCTGGGCCACGCTGATACCTATCTCTAAACTCAACGTTTCGAGAGAGGCCGCTCCTACCGGCAATGCTGCTGCACAAGACATATAAAGATTTGCACCGTAAGGGCTTATCCAGTTTCGCCCCCTACGGCCTCTACCTGCCGTTTGTTGCTCAGCGAGTATCACGCTGAAGTTGTCAGGCCACTCTGCGTTCTTTTCGGCTACAGCCTCTTGAGCATCTGTATTTGTGCTAGCTGTAATTGCATTCAGACGTACATCGATTCCATCAACTTTGAGCAGAGCTTCTTCTAAAGGACGGAACGCGTAGCCAAGGCGGTAACCTTTGCTTTGTTCGCGTTCGATTCTCAGCCCTAATGTTTCGAGCTTCTGAAGCCGCTTCCATATTGCAGCGCGACTTACACCAAGAACCTCTGCCAGCTCGACACCACTATGCCATTCACCGTCAGAGAAAAAGTTAATCAGGGTAGAGTTATCCACAGCAGCACCTCTTTATCGACAGCCGTTACTATAACGCTGTACCGGTTTTTGATCAGCTGGTTGGCATTGAAAGATCGAATCTTTAGTGAATTTTTGGCAATCTGAAATAACGCCCCTAAATCCCAGGCATAAAAAAACCCCGTCTCTTGAGAGACGGGGTTTTCAGATAAGGCGCTTGACGATGTCCTACTCTCACATGGGGAGGCCCCACACTACCATCGGCGCTGAGCAGTTTCACTTCTGAGTTCGGAAAGGATTCAGGTGGTTCCTACACGCTATTG
>JBLWSY010000013.1:0-115953 GCA_048270425.1 Oceanospirillum sp. | reverse complement strand
ATTCCCTGAAATACAAAACGCCCGATGAGGTTCATCGGGCGCTGTAAAAAAGTGTCAACTTATATCAGGACTAGACAGTATTTTTAAAGCTGTACTCATCGGAGCTTGAACTGATCCACCATTTTCTCAAGATCAACTGCTAGCTTGAGCAGGCTGTCGCTAACAGCAACACCTTCATTAGCCTCTGATGACGTTTGCTCTGCAATAGCGCCAATTTCCTGCACGCTGCGATTCACTTCAGCGGATGCACTTTCCTGCTGCTGGGCGGAGAGCGTCATCTGGCTATTCAGGCTGTTAATTCCCGCCACAGCTTCTGCAATCTCC
This sequence comes from Oceanospirillum sp., assembly GCA_048270425.1. Classification (GTDB taxonomy): domain Bacteria; phylum Pseudomonadota; class Gammaproteobacteria; order Pseudomonadales; family Halomonadaceae; genus Oceanospirillum. The sequence continues at coordinate 115,629 of JBLWSY010000013.1, read as the reverse complement.
TTGAGTGAATTCGCAACCTTTTCCACTTCACTAACACTGGTATGCGTGCTTTCCTGAGCGCTTTGCATCACGTTAATCGCTTCAGCAACCTCTTGCTGCAACTGTTCGATTGTTTTGTGAACTTCCTGAGTAGATTCATGGGTTCGGGTTGCCAGAGAGCGCACCTCATCAGCAACCACGGCAAAACCACGACCAGCCTCGCCTGCCCGCGCAGCTTCGATCGCCGCATTAAGTGCTAATAAGTTGGTCTGTTCAGCGATCGAAGTAATAACATCCAGTACGGTGCCCACTTCGTTGCTGTAGTTGCCAACCTTACTGATCACAGCCGCAGCCTGCTCAATTTCACCGGTCAGGCGACTGATTGCCGAAATAGCAGTACCGGTCAGAGCCGTACCCAGTTTTGCCTGCTCGTTAGCACTGGCAGATGCTTCCGAAGCACTTTCAGCATAAGACTTCACTTCGTGGGCGTTGCTTTCGACCTGCTGCATCGCCGTGACAACGGTTTCCGTTCCGGCCTGCTGACTCTGAACCGCTGCAACCGTGCTTTCAGAGACTTTAGAGATACGTTCCGCAGATTCCTTCAGTTGATGAGTTGTACCTGCAACCTGCTGCATGCTATTACGGAAGCGGTTCAGCATATTATTGAATGCTTTTGCCAGAGCGCCGATCTCATCATTACTCTGCACATTACTGACCTCTATGGCCAGGTCAGAACCCTGCTCTACCTGCTGCATCACATGGCGAACCCGATTAATAGGGTTCACAATCAAGCGGCGTAAAAGATAAAGAATCACCATAAAACCGATGAAGAAAAGAGCGACCTGAGTTGCCCCCAAACGCCAAAGGTTTGCACTAATGTGGTTATCCAACGTTGCTAAAGAATAGCTCACCCGAACAGCACCAAGTACAGTGCCTTCCTCCACAACATGGCACATCAGGCAGTTTGTGCCGCGATAATCCTTGCTGGCACGTACGGGATTAAGGACGGTCAGAACACGCCCCTTTTCACCCTCACTGATATGCGTAATTCTTTCACCGGCTAAAGCCCGGCGATCCAGATCATCGGATGCTTTTTCTTCAGGTCGTCCCGGACCAAAAAATTTGTTGATATCCTGACCGCGAATAATACGGGCATCGACCACATCGGGCTGGCTCATTACCTTCTGACGCAAAATATCCCTATTATCCAGCGTGCCAGTGATCATCATGATGTTAACAGCATCAAAATAAGAATCTGCCGTATCCTGTGTGTGCTGCAGAATCACCTCCTCAACCATTGCCCGCTCGTTACGGACACTGAAGACCATGGAGACTGCAAGCACCAAAACAAAGACCAAAAGCAATGCGACAGTGATCTTGGTTTGAATGGAGGTTCCCGGGGACGTTTGACTCATTATGTTCTCCGCCTCATCAGCGCTATTTTTTTAATTCTAGTTAGTTTTTAATAATTGCCTCGGATTAAGCACCTTCTTTTAAAGAAAATCAGCATTCCGGACATCATTAAAACGTATATTTTTTTAATTCTATGTAGGGCAATGGTAACAAGCTAAAAATGCCATGACTTACCTGATTTGTACATGATCTAACCTACGGCTTTCACAGGAAAATGTCAGTGTCTGAAATCAAAATATCATCACCCACTCCGGATCAGGTTATTGCGTTCCAGGGGCATTTAGGAGCCTATTCACATCTTGCCTGTCGTAATGCACGGCCCCAGCTCTCTCCAATCCCTTGCTCTACCTTTACTCAGGCGATGCAGATGGTTGAAAAGGGAGATGCAGGGCTGGCAATGATTCCTATTGAAAATTCAACGGCAGGGCGTGTTGAAGAGATCTACCGACAGTTGCCAAAGACGCATTTGTCGATCATCGGGGAGCACTTTGAAAGCATCAATCACTGCCTGATCGCTTTAAAGGGTAGCTCGCTTGATCAGATTCGTACCGTTTGTTCTCACCCACAAGCTTTAGCACAGTGTGATAACAATATTATGAAACTGGGTCTGCAAACCGATGTTAAATCCGATACCGCTGGTGCCGCCCATGAGATAATGCAGCTTCAGGATTCTACCCGGGCGGCGATCGCATCTTCGTTAGCGGCTGAGCTCTACGATATGGAGATACTGAGAGAAAACTTTCAGGACCACGATGGCAATACAACCCGCTTTATTATTCTTTCCCGGGAAGCAGAAATGCCGGAATACAGGCCTGGTCAAAAATATCTGACCTCTCTGATGTTCCGAGTACGAAACCTACCCGCAGCCCTGTATAAAGCGATGGGAGGATTTGCCACTAACGGCATCAATATGGTGAAACTGGAGAGCTATATGGATACCGGTAGCTTCCAGGCGACATCCTTTTATATGGATGTGGAAGCACATCAGTCAGAGCAGGGAATGATTAACGCCCTGGAAGAGCTGGCTTTTTTTGCTCAGGATATCCGGATTCTGGGGACATACGCACCCAGCCCATGGCGACAGGCTCGCGGTGTCATATCCTGAGAAGGGAAAGGACAGAAAAGGGAGCACAGGGTTGAGTTGACGCTTTTGACCAACCTCTCACTCAACCCTAAGGCGACTTACTGATTGTATGTCGCCGGGTCGATCCAGACACCCAGGGAGTTTCGGTCGATCCAGTTGCCCTGTTTGTTTTCCTTATAGCGGAAAACAACAATATCTCCCACACTCACAGACAACTCAGGTTCTTCAGTCTGGTAAGAATAGGTTACGCCATCAACCACCAATGCATGACGATAGAGCTCAGGCATTCCCAGCCACTCCTGGAAGGGCCCTTCCGTAACCACTGATTCGAGAGTGCCCTTACCCTGCAATTTAGGTACACGCTGTCTGCGTGCTCCGGGACGGAAGCCTGCCATGAATACTCCTCTTACTTAAGTGACGCATTGATCTGAAAGTCGTTCAAGCGAACGAAAGGCGAAGGATTATAGGGCTTATTTTGTCGGACACAAGTTACAAAGCGACAAAATATCCGTTATCCGATTACAAACCACCAAGGCTTATTACTTTTTTAACTGGTGGATCAGAATCTAATCCGTAAACTAGCGGTTTTACTCAAGTTAGGAACCCAACACTATGGAACTGTTTCGCGAAGTTCTTTTTGCTCTGGCTGACTGGATTCGCCCTCATAGCGACAATATTGCATTAGCGCTGATCGCGACCTTACTGGTTGTCTATGGTGACGACATTAACCGCGCCGTGAAAAAACAACTAAGACCCTATCCCTATATCGTTCGACTGATCGGATTTGTTGTTCTCTGTGCTTTCGGCTACGGTGCCTTAACCGTATACGCCACTCCGGTTCTGGCAGACCTTATCAGCCGGATACCATCGCTTTATCTGGCTCCAGCCGTTATGTTGCTCTTTCTACTGGTGGGTTTATTGGCAGAACGTCGCCGCCAAATCTGACATTACCTGTATCGATGGGCTTGTGGCATCCCATTTACCGGCGGCCCTGATCTTTGGTCTAAGGTTGTCTTTTTCCGATCGGGCCAAAATATAAAACAAGCCTTAGATTCCGTTTCTTGTCCGGGAGTGCTCTATGTCTATGTTTAAGCTTCTCTTTCGCCAGGCTCTTTCCGCATCCGGCGCTTCGAATGACAGCGGTACTCTGGCGGCCTTCGTAAGATAAGACAGCCGGCAAGCCGCGTTATTCTGGTTATCGGATGAAGCGGATAAGAGTCTGCATCTGGGCTATTTTGACAGCGAAGCTGCCCTTAAAGAACGCGCAAACCGTTTTGTCGGAAATCCGGAAACAACACCTGCGGTGGCTCTTGAAAGCGAGCAGGTCAAACCGCTTCGAAACACAGACACCCTGAAGGCACTGCCACACTTTACCGGGGTATTCGGTACCGCTTTCAGCGGCTATCTGCTTAAAGAAGACACTGCCGAAGGTGTTATCAGTGACAGCGAAGCAAAGCTGATGCTGTTTTATACCGCTGACTATCGCTCTGAATTGCTCGGAGTACTATGCCCGGAAGAAGCTCTTAAGGTGATGACCGAGCATTATGATAACCGGCGCAAGCGTTGCATGCTGTGCTGAAAACGATCCGATAAAACCAGCGCCGGTTCATTCTCAGAAACAAACAACACCGCGTATCAGGATCAGATTGTCAGACAGATGATCACGGGGCAGGGATTATTCATCTCCACCCATCGCTTCGACATACTGAGCATAGTGTTCCGGTGCCAGGTCTTCGAAGCGGGTAAACTGCCCACGGAATGCCAGCTTAACGCTACCAATAGGGCCGTTACGCTGCTTACCGATAATCACCTCTGCAATCCCTTTGTTGGCCTCATCATCCTTGTTATACACCTCATCACGATAGATAAAGGCGATAACGTCGGCGTCCTGCTCGATCGCACCGGATTCACGCAGATCCGACATCACCGGGCGTTTATTCGGACGTTGTTCCAAACTACGGTTAAGCTGAGAAAGCGCAATAACCGGGCAGTTGAATTCTTTTGCAATCGCTTTCAAAGAACGCGAAATTTCAGAAATCTCAGCCGTACGATTATCAGACAAGCCCGGTACACGCATCAGCTGAAGGTAATCGATCATTACCAGACCAATTTCACCATTCTCACGGTGCAGACGACGCACCCGGGAGCGCATCTCACTTGGGCTCAGACCTGCAGTATCATCAATAAAGAGTTTCTTCTTCTCCAGCAGGTTTACCGCTGACATCAGGCGCGGCCAATCATCATCATCCAGCTTACCGGTACGCACCTTAGTCTGGTCAATACGGCCAAGAGAAGAGAGCATACGCAGCATGAGCGAGTCACTGGGCATCTCCATACTAAAGACCACCACTGGCTTTTCCTGTGACAGGGTTACGTTCTCCACGATATTCATCGCAAAGGTGGTTTTACCCATGGAAGGACGCCCCGCCACAATAATCAGATCCGATGGCTGCAGGCCGGATGTCATGCCATCCAGATCGGTAAAGCCAGTGGCAATACCCGTCATTGAAGAATCCAGACGGTAGAGTTCATCAATTCTGTCGACGGTTTTTTGCAGAATGGAGACAACACCTTCAGGACCACCAACCTTTGGCCGGTTTTCGGCAATTGCGAAAACCAGCTGCTCCGCTTCATTCAGCAACTCATCAGAGGTGCGGCCTTCTGTATCGTAGGCGCTCTCGGCAATCTTATTGGCCGCATGAATCATCTGACGAAGAGTCGAACGTTCCTGTACGATGGTGGCATAGGCGGCAATGTTGCTCGCTGACGGCGTATTACGGGCTACCTCAGCGAGATAAGCCAGACCACCGACCTGATCCAGCTCTTTGCGATCTTCCAGCAGTTCTGAAATGGTGATCACATCAAAGGGCTGGGCCCGCTCTGCCAGTTCCATCATCGCGTTAAAGATCATCTTATGATCGCGACGGTAAAAGTCGTGGGCGCTGATTCGCTCGGCAACGGCATCCCAGGCTTCATTATCAAGTAGCAGGCCACCAAGCACAGAGCGCTCGGCCTCCAGTGAATAGGGAGGAACTTTAAGGGCTTCTGTTTGCTTATCGATATCAGTCCGTTCAGCCATAAACCTGAGACTCTCCTGCGCAAAAGCGGGTGTGGATAAAAAAGATCGTCGGCAATTAATTTTATTCTATCGAAAAAGAACCACCGATAAAGACGGATAATCAGATAGGGACAGGCACTCAGCTTTGCAAGAGCCTCTTCTTATCAGATCAGAAAACATCAGAGATAAAAAAAGGCACTTGGGAAACCCCAAAGTGCCTTTTATAACTGATCAGCAGATCTTAGTCTTCAGCAGTCACGATAACGCGAACTGAAGTCATAACATCGCTGTGCAGCTGGATTGCAACGTCGAATTCACCAACGTTACGAATCGGGCCTTCTGGCAGGCGAACTTCGCTTTTCAGTACGTCGATACCTGCAGCGCTGATTGCTTCAGCCAGGTCGCGAGTACCGATAGAACCGAACAGTTTGCCTTCGTCACCAGCTTTAGCGCCGATAGACAGTTCGATCTCACCCAGAGCAGCTGCACGAGCTTCTGCTTCAGCTTTGATCTCTGCAGCCTGAGCTTCAAGCTCAGCGCGGCGGCTTTCGAATTCAGCAATGTTTGCTTCTGTTGCAACAACAGCTTTGCCGTAAGGCAGCAGGAAGTTGCGGCCGTAACCCGGCTTAACGTTAACCTGGTCGCCTAAGCCACCCAGTTTGCCAACTTTCTCGAGCAGAATAACTTCCATCTCGTTAACCTCTCTCTCTTTTATGGCGCATCATCATCTGAAGACTTCGCCAGCTTCTGGCGGAAGTTCAGACTGCTATCAAGCAACGCCACAAAAATCATCAATACGTACAGTGAGTGTCCGGCAAATAACAGCACAAAATAGAAGGCTGTCAGCCAGTACGAACTCAGTTGTTTGATCGCTACAACAGCGTGTACTAAAGCGATACAGGCAAAAACCAGTGGTAGTGTCAGTGATGGAATCCACTTAATGGCTTCGGGGGTAATACCCACACCAAAAATAATAAGGGTTCCCAGAACCAAACCCGCCCAGGCCGGAAGCCGAAGCTGATGAAACTCTTTCTGAAAGCCGCCCGGATTAAACAGGCCAGCTTGCCAGAAACGGGCCAGCATAAGGCTTCCCGTCATCATCAGCACATGGACTGCAGAGACGACACCGGAAAAAAGCCCAATCTGATACTGATCAAACTCAACTCCCGGACTCTCAGCAAGTTCAGCATTACTCGAAATCATTTCTTGGCTTAGTTTAATAAGCTCGGTCATCAATTCCGGTGGTACCCACTGAACCGTACTTGCAGTCACAGCTCCTAAACCCGCACCAACCAATAACGCCTGTGACCAGCTGACACTTTGTCTCAGCACCAGCGCCATAATATAGGCACCGACAATCACAATCGCAGGGGTTGGGTTGCCCTGAGCTAACCAAAAGAGTGCAGGCAGTGAGCTCCAAAGCATCACCTGACTGCCATCTTTGCCACCCTTTCTCAGGGTGACCACACTGACAACAGCGGCAGCGATCCAGAATAAAACCGGAATAGCTGCACTCAACGCTGTTGCAATAATCGCGTTAGTACGCGATTTGAGTGCATATTCTGCGATAAAACGCATGCACCTGCCTTATATCGTTTTAATTCTTACTGGTGGCCGTCAGTGTACGGCAGCAGAGCCAGGTAGCGGGCGCGCTTGATAGCGGTAGCCAGCTGACGCTGATAACGTGCTTTAGTACCAGTGATACGGCTTGGAACGATTTTGCCAGTTTCAGTGATGTAGCTTTTCAGAGTTTCGATGTCTTTATAATCGATCTGATCCACACCTTCAGCGGTGAAACGGCAGAACTTACGACGACGGAAAAAACGTGCCATGGATATACTCCCAATAAGTCTGTTAAAAATTACTCTTCAGAGTCTGCAGCGTCTGCTGCTTCTTCTGCAGATTCAGCCTGGGCTTCCGGAGCACGCTCTGCTTTACGATCATCGCGACGATCTTCACGAGAGGCTTCTGCTTTAACCGGAGATGCTTCAGTCACAGCGTTTTTAGTACGAACAACCAGGTTACGGATGATCGCATCGTTGTAACGGAAGATCTCAGTCAGCTCGTCAACAACTTCGCTAGTTGTCTCAACGTTCATCAGAACGTAGTGAGCTTTGTGAATCTTGTTAATTGGGTATGCCAGGTGACGACGACCCCAATCTTCCATGCGATGAACCGCACCACCATTTTCCTGTACCAGGCTGGTGTAACGCTCGATCATTGCTGGAACCTGTTCGCTCTGGTCCGGGTGAACCATGAACACAACTTCGTAATGACGCATTATAGCTCCTTACGGTTTTACAGCTTCTCAAAGGGTTTGTTCCCTAGAAAAGCAAGGAGTGGAAAGAAACGTTGTTTAAAAACAACCGCGAGATCTTACAGACCCCGCCATTAAGACGCAAGACAATTCGCCCCAATTCAGCATCAGGACAGAAAATAGTCACTGCGCGAAGACTATCAGACTTTCTGTTGGCGCTGACGTACCGCCTCATAAAGACACACACCAGTCGCAACAGAAACATTCAGACTACTGACTTCACCCGCCATCGGCAGATTTACCAGCAGATCACAATGCTCTCGGGTAAGGCGGCGCATGCCTTTGCCTTCAGCTCCCATCACCAAGGCAACAGGACCTGTCAGATCGGTTTCGTAGAGCCCTTGGTCAGCCTCACCGGCAGTACCCATCACCCAAACACCGTGCTGTTTTAACTCTTCCAGACAGCGCGACAGATTAGTAACGCTTACAACCGGCATCGCTTCAGCAGCGCCGCAGGCGACCTTACGCACGGTGGCATTCAGCGTTGCTGATTTATCCTTAGGTACGATCACAGCATCTGCACCGGCGGCATCAGCTGTTCGCAAAACAGCCCCCAGATTGTGCGGATCAGTAACACCGTCCAGTACCAGCAACAGTGGCGCTGACTTTTCTGCCAGACGCTCAAAAAGCCACTGTTCACTGTAGGTTTTCAGCGGTTTGCAGACGGCAACCACCCCCTGATGCACCAGCCCATCAGTCATATCATCCAGAGCTTCGCGTTCATGGAACTGCTGACGTAGCCCAATCTGAGTTGCTAACTGAACGATTTTGCTCAGCTTCTCATCGTCACGACTTTTCAGCAGATGAAGACTGATTACCTGCTCCGGCTGACGCTCCAGCAAGCTGGTGACCGCATGAATGCCAAACACCGCCTCGATGGAGGCTTTTTTCGGAGCTTTCCGTCTGCCCTGCTGCTTTTTACCGCCACTGTTTTGTGGACGATCATTTCTCTGTTGCTTCACTGTTAACTCTCAGTATTGCGTAACTATCAACAGGACACCGCCTGTTGTTTCAATAATTCCGTTTCGGTCCTGAGACGGAAACAGGGCTCTGAATAAGAGCCCTGTCTGGTCGTCTGCCAAATGAAATCTGATGGCTTCTGGTTATCCCACCAGGTAGAACATAAAGGATAAATTAAAGCGTATCAGCTTCCGGCAAGCGGTTCAGCTGCAAACTAACTCAATCCGCGTTGCTTTTTTTGGCCTTCTTTTTCTTCGGACGTTTTTTCTTTTCGGCGCCTTTAGCCGCAGCTGCTTTAAAAGCGGAGCGCCCTTTTTCAGCGGGCTTCAGCTTTTTTTTGCCGTGTTTTTTTTTAGGCTTGCCGTTAGCGCTATCAGAGCTGCCGGCACCTTGCTTCGCCTCAGACTCATTCGTCTGAACAACCTTGGCCAAGTTCTCTTCAGCTTCATTCAAAGTGCGTTTTCGCGGCTGACGGGCAGGTCTTTTCTTGCGTCCAACAGAATTATCGGGCTTGGTCTGATCGAGCTCAAAATCGATCTTGCGATCATCCAGATCGACACGAGCGATAATCACGGTCAGTTCATCACCCATGCCATACGCCCGCCCACTCCGCTCGCCTCTCAGGCGCTGCTTCAGCGGATCAAACTGATAGTAATCTGACGGCAACCCCGTGATATGCACCAGACCCTCAACATAGATCTCATCAAGGCGCACAAACAGACCAAAACCGGTAACACCTGTCACCTTACCGGTGAAGCTCTCACCAATATGACTGGCGGTGTACTCACACTTCAACCAGGCCAGTACGTCATAAGTGGCGTCGTCAGCACGACGCTCCGTCATGGAGCAGTGCTCGCCCAGCTCAACCATTTGCGCTTCATTATAAGGAAGCCATTGGCTGCGCGGCTGCGCCGGCGTGGTCTCAGAGCGCTGCAGATGACTGGATTTGATATCACTGCGAATCAAAGCACGTATCGCGCGGTGCAACAGCAGATCCGGATAACGACGAATCGGCGAAGTAAAGTGGGTATAAGCCTTATAATTCAGACCGAAGTGACCTTCATTTTCCGGGGTATAAACCGCCTGAGAAAGTGACTGCAACAACATGGTCTGAATCGTACCGGCATCAGGGCGCTCCGCAATCGCCTGCAACACTTCCTGATAGTCTTCCGGTGTCGGCTTCAGACCACCGCCCAGCTCGAAACCCAGCTCGCCAAGATAGGATTTCAGCTTTTCAAGACGTTGCTCTTTAGGCCCTTTGTGCACCCGAAAGAGTCCCGGCACCTTGTATTTTTCTAGCAAACGGGCAGAGGCCACGTTTGCGCACAACATGCACTCTTCAATCAGCTTGTGCGCTTCGTTTCGGACAACCGGAACGATACGCTCAATCTTACGGTTTTCATCAAAGACGATACGGGTTTCAACGGTTTCGAAGTCGATTGCGCCTCGCTCATCGCGGGCTGCACGCAATACCTTATAAAGACCGTAAAGTGTTTCTACAGGATGGATCAGGTCCGCATACTTATCTTTAAAGATGGCGGCATCCGGCAGATCAGGATCTTCCAGCAAGGCACCAACCTGGGTGTAAGTCAGACGGGCATGAGACTGAATAACTGCCTCGCAGAAGCGATAACGGCTGATCTCACCTTTGGCGCTGATACTCATCTCGCAGACCATCACCAGACGATCCACATGAGGATTCAGTGAGCAAAGCCCGTTGGAAAGCAGTTCCGGCAGCATAGGAACAACCTGGCCCGGGAAATAAACTGAGTTACCCCGACGATGGGCTTCATGATCCAGCGGCGTATTAACACCGACATAGTGAGACACATCAGCGATAGCAACATAAAGCTTCCAGCTACCCCAGCGCTTTTTCTCACAGTAAACCGCATCATCAAAGTCTTTGGCATCTTCACCATCGATGGTCACAAACGGCAAGTGTCGCAGGTCGACACGATCCAGTTTGTCGGCTTCCTGAACCTGATCCGACATCGATCGAATCTGAGTCAGTACATCCTCAGGAAACTCATGGGGAATATTGTGCTTACGGATGGCGATGTCGATCTCCATTCCCGGAGCCATCTCATCGCCCAAAACCTCTTTAATTACACCCTGTACATGAACCCGACGCGCCGGCTGCTGTGTGATTTCCACACAAACGACCTGCCCATCTTCAGCCTCTGCATTCTGACCGGGAGGCACGAGGACATCGTGATGCAGCTTTGGATTGTCCGGCCGAACATAACCAATACCATTACGCTCGACAACATAACGCCCAACTATCTCGTGAGTGTTGTGCTGCAAAACGTCAACAACCGCACCTTCTTTACGACCTCTGCGATCAACGCCAACTACGCGCGCCAGCACCTGATCACCGTGATAAACCGTTTTCATTTGATAGTTAGACAGAAAAAGGTCTTCACCACCATCATCCGGCACCAGAAAACCGAAGCCATCAGCATGGGCTTCAATACGTCCTTTAACTAACTGCATTTTTGAGATCAGACCATAGGCACCTTTGCGGTTGCTTAGCAGCTGGCCATCTCGCTCCATCGCCTTCAGGCGGCGTCGAAGTGCTTCAATATCTTCATCAGAGGTCAGTCCCATACGCTCACAAAGCTGCATATGTGTCAGAGGTCGCCCATAATTTTCCAGCCACTGCATAATAAATTCACGGCTTGGTACCGGATTATCATATTTATTGGCTTCACGATCGGCCTGGGGATCCTGATTCACTGACCAGCGTGTCATATTTTTTGCCTTTTTTATCAATCTATATCTTCTTTATTTATCATCTGTTTTTAATTACCCCACCAAAGTACCACTGATTATGCGGCTTGGCGAAGAAATTTGCCTTTTACACTGATTTTTCTGAAAAAAAGTATTGCACAACCCAAAAAGCTCCTTATAATACGCCCCCAGTTGTCCAGCCCAGGTGGTGGAATTGGTAGACACGCTAGCTTCAGGTGCTAGTGGCCGTATGGCCGTGGAGGTTCAAGTCCTCTTCTGGGCACCAACTCTTAATCTTAGGCAGATTAAGCGGTTGATGTGACAACTTGGTTATTTAACCGATTGTTTGTTAAGTAATCCTGTTTTGATTGTGCATTGCGCCCAGGTGGTGGAATTGGTAGACACGCTAGCTTCAGGTGCTAGTGGCCGTATGGCCGTGGAGGTTCAAGTCCTCTTCTGGGCACCATTCCCAATGCAAGCAAAACAATGACAAGCCTAAAAGAAAATAAATCCCGTCATGGGATTTTTTTCGTTTCAGGGGTACTGTTTTTTCTTCCTGCCCTCCTTGCACCCCGTCTCAGATATCAAAAGGCCTTCCGGCTATGCCCGCTCAGAAACAGCCATAACCATCCAGCCTTTAAATGAACTGTCCTTCCTGCCATGACTAATAGCGTGAAGGTTTGCGGGCAACCTCATTAAGCTTCCACGGACCACCATCGGTCATCGCTTCCAGACGTACTTCCTGACTATCCGGCAATTCGCTAAAGAAGTTCAGACCTGTCGCTTCTTCTATCTGATCCACACTGACTACAAATTTTGTCAGCGGCTCACTACCACGAACATTCTGCGGCATCAGAAACGCCAACATACTCTTAGCCTGACCATCAGCATCAAAACCAACGAAAATTTTATAAAAGGCATCAGGCACTTCAACCCAGCTATCCAGCCGTTCGGTCCGACCATCAAATACAGGCCCTGTGATCACCGCAATACGACTGAACTGCCCTGTAAAATGGTCGATCGCCGCCTCTTCCAGTCGTTGCCACACCTTGCGATTCAGGTTGGGCTTTTGCGGGACTATATTGGTCATCAGAAAAGTTTCGACCTGAGCTTCTTTACCGTACAGACGGGAAATCGCGTAGTTAGGTGCCAAGTGCCCGCGATCATAACCTGAACGGGTATAGTCCTGATGACTTACCCGCCAGACAGTACGCCAGTCCTCACTGAATTGTCCCGGGCGTTTATAGCCATTTTGTTTTTGCTCTGGCGTTAACGGTTGCAGCCAATAGGTTGCCCAGAGGGGGTTCATACGCAGGTCGGAATACCCCACCATATAGCCTTCATTTCTCAGCACCCGATACCAGTGCTGCCAGCCGGACTCCATTCGTTCCGGCATGCCACCGTAGATAAAACTGTTTCGACTGTTTTGCTCAAGATAGTACCAGGCCGTACTACCCAAAAGGGCCAGAATAAAAGCCAGAATCACAGGAACTGAACGCACAGGTATTCCTTTTCTATTTCAGTTGACTGAACAGGATGAAAAAAGCCAAACCCGATAAAGAGTTTGGCTTAGTTTAAAGACTTAACCCTATCGGGTCATGCCCTGCAAAACAGCATAACAGGCTAAGAGGAATGACCAGAGTTTAGCCTGCTGATTTTTCCAGAGACTCATACCTCATCTGGATCAGATCCAGCTTCTGCTCCGGTTTCGCGATATCAGGTCTATACCCCAAACGCTGCTCAACCTCCTGTTGCAGAGCATCCTGTGCTCCGGGTTCACCGTGCACCAAAATAACTTTTGGTTGCTTCTTAAAATGCTGCAGCCAACCGATCAGCTCTTCCTGATCGGCATGAGCCGAAAAACCACCAACAGTATGAACCGTTGCACCGACATTAACGGTTTCCCCCCAGAGTTTAACGGTTTCCGCACCCTCAACCAGCTGTCGCCCCAAAGTGCCTTTGGCCTGAAAACCCACCATTAACACCTTGGTGTTCCGTTTCCAGAGCTGGTATTTGAAGTGATGCCGAATGCGGCCGCCTTCACACATTCCGCTACCGGCAATAATAATAGCCCCGGAGGCGATTCGGTTCAGCGCCATCGACTCTTCCGGTGTTTTGGTTAAACGCAGATTGGACAGGCTATTCAGCGCCTGATGATTCAGAACCCGCTGCTTGGCTTCTTTGTTATAGAGCTCGCAGTGATTCAGATAGACCTCTGTCGCTTCAATCGCCATGGGGCTATCCAGAAAGATCTGCCAGCGCCCCAGATTCCACTCATCAAAGTACTCACTGAACAGATACAGCAGCTCCTGAGTACGACCAACAGCAAACGACGGAATCAGAATATTGCCTTTCGATTGAGCGGCTTCATTCAGAATCTGCCCCATCTCATCCATGCTTTCCTGCCAGGGGCGATGACAGCGTCCTCCGTAGGTACTTTCCATCAGCACCACATCAGCATTCGGAATAGGTGTCGGGTCTCTCAGAATCGGCGCTTCGCTATGACCAAGATCACCGGTAAAGACTACTTTGCGTTTATGCCGTCCCTCTTCCAGCCAGAGCTCGACAATAGAAGAACCAATAATATGCCCCGCATCCTTAAAGCGGATACGGATTCCCGGCAGAATCTCATCTTCAACATCGTAATCTTTCGGCTGAAAGTGCTGCAGGGCTTTTTCAGCATCATCAGCGGTATAAAGTGGCTCGACAGGAGGCAGATGTTTTCGTGCACGCTTGCGGTTAATGGTGCGGGTGTCGTGATCATAGATATTGGCGGCATCCCGGAACATGATGCCGCACATTTCGCGACATACTTTCTGAGTATAAACAGGCCCTTTAAAACCCCGCTTCACCAGCAGAGGAATCCTTCCACAGTGATCAAGGTGGGAATGACTCAGGACGACGGCATCAATACGTTTCGGATCAAAGGGGAAAGGCTCGGCATTGCGCTGCTCGCCATACTTACCACCCTGAATTAATCCGCAATCAAGAAGAATCCGGTAATGGCCAACCTGAATCAGATGACAGGATCCGGTGACCTCCTGCGCTGCACCATGAAACTCAATATGCATACCACACTCCTTATGCTCAGGCCGGTCAAAATCCGTCCAACAGCTACGACAAAATCTGTCTGACGACGAGGGTAAAACCTGAGCCAGAAATACCACTAAACTGAAGTTTTGACATAACTAAACATAATTGACACTTAGCAACCGTTTATCATCAAAAAGCACCAATTATCGCTAGATTACCGTGTTTATAAGGGGTAGAGTCAACATAATTAATCACCAAACTGCATCAGCCTGCGACCCAAAATGTCACTTATCAAATACGTCTTTAGCATAACTCTTTTCATCACGCTGTCGTTCACCCAACAGACGAGTTTTGCTGCAGGCAGTTCGGAAAATTCCGATGATGCGCTCCAACATTTCCGTCTGCTTCTTTCCGACCAATTAGATCCAAACAGAGCAACTATTGAACGCGTGTTCAATCCAATCGGCGAAGGTCAGTCACTTCTCGTGCGAGCTTATGTATCCGGACCGCAGGAACTGGTTTACCGCCCGCTGTTTTCTGAAGCAGAAGACGGTAATTTAGTTTCTGCCCATCCCGATAGTTTTATTCTGCGCACCCTGCCAGGCACCGAACTGAAAGAAGTACTGATCAATTACGAAGCCAGTAAAAATCACTACGAGCTGTTCTTTGGCAGTTTCCGGTACAGTGTTTCTCCTGATATGAGTGATGTAAACCATATCTCTGCCCGTACTGAAGCTGCGCCTTTCCTGTCCCGCAATTTCCAGACATTGTTTATTGATCAGCCCTCAGCAGCGCTGGGCATCCGCTACCTGTTTGATCAGCAGTCCGAGCAGGGAACTCAGGCGATTATCCAGCTGAAAAAAGAGTATAAAGACAGCACGACAGGTGAACTCATGGTCACCAGCGATGGCGACATTCTGAATCGCTACCGCTTTGAGATGTATGAGACTATCAATGTAGAACCGGTTTACTTTATCGAGCAGTACCATCTGGATAAGACAGGTACAATTCGTTATTACATTCAACCGGACGGCCTGCAGAGCTATCATTTAGGCGCAACAGGTGAAGAGCGTGCTGGCAACTGGATATCACGCCGGACAATGCAAAAACCTCGTTTATTCAGCCCTTCCCGGACACCATAAATACCGGGAACTCATCATAAAGAATAATACTCAAAGGCGGCATGATACTTATGACCGCCTTTTTTTATCCCTGAAAGAGAGTATTCTTAGGACAAATATGATTTACGCCAATGCGTGAGGCAATGCCATCTGCTTTGATCACGTGCACGGTTTACAACCACGGAGCGTTTTGATTCTTATCTTGGTCTAAAGCGCTCAGTGATAATTTTAAAAAAAGCTTGATGATAAAAAGACCTAAGGTGAATCTTATGAAAAAACTTTTAGCTGTTGCCGGTATCGTTGCAATGACCGCTTCTGGTTCCGCTCTGGCTGCTGGCGATGCAGCAGCAGGAAAAACAAAAGCAGCTGTTTGCGCAGCCTGTCACGGTGCTAACGGTGTGAGCATGGTTCCAATGTACCCGAACCTGGCTGGCCAGAAAGCTCAGTATCTGGAAAACGCTCTTAAAGCCTATAAAGCAGGTCAGCGCGGCGGTGCAACTGCAGCCCTGATGACGCCTCAGGCTGCAAACCTGAGCG
Source organism: Oceanospirillum sp. (assembly GCA_048270425.1). GTDB lineage: Bacteria > Pseudomonadota > Gammaproteobacteria > Pseudomonadales > Halomonadaceae > Oceanospirillum. Next base: position 99,397 of record JBLWSY010000013.1, on the reverse strand, counting down.
ATCAGGACATTGCGGATCTGGCAGCATACTTTAGCTCTCTGTAAGCTCTGGTCACTGCTTTAAAAAGGGCCCGGTTACTACCGGGCCCTTTGTCGTTTAGGAGATAGAAAGATGCATATTAGTCGTCGCAAATTCCTGATGATGGCTTGTACCTTGCCAGCCATACCTTTTGTCAGCCAGTCCGCTCTGGCCGCTTTTCCGCTATTGTCTGAACGCTCCGCTGAAGCTAAAGCCCTGCACTACAAAAGCGATGTCAGTCGTGTAAAGCATCCCAAGTATCAGAAAGGGCAGGTATGCGCTAACTGTCAGCTGTTTAATCCTCTGGATAACGGCTGCGTGCTCTTCTCATCAAACAGCGTTGCACCGGAAGGCTGGTGCCAGGCGTGGGTGAAGAAGGTTTAACCGTTTTAAAGACTTATCATCTGGCGATTAAACCCTCTTACAAGCCGGAGATTATGGTTTAGGCCGCCGAGGCTCCTTCTTCAGAAACCTCAGGCCACTGAAAAGACTGAACCTCACCGCCATCTGAAATGGATTTCAGATGCACCGGGAATCCCCACAGATAATGTAAATGCCGCATCACCTGCTGAGCTGAAGCATCCAAAGGCCGCCGATTGTAGGCGTAATGATGCAACGTCAGCGAACGATCACCCCGAATATCCGCTTCGTAGACCTGAATATTCGGCTCCCGGGTTCCCAGATTGTATTGCGCAGCCAACTGCTCGCGGAGTTTACGATACCCGCTCTCATCATGAATTGCTGAGATCTCCAGCTCTGAATCTTTATCATCATCAACAATAGAAAACAGTTTAAGATCACGCATCACTTTCGGCGACAGATACTGCAGAATAAAACTCTCGTCTTTAAAGTTCTGCATCGCAAAGTGCAACGCATCCAACCAGTCGCTGCCGGCAATATCCGGGAACCAGACTTTGTCCTCATCTGTAGGTTCTTCGCACATACGCTTGAGATCCGTGAATATTGAAAAACCAAGCGTGTAAGGGTTTATTCCACTGTAATACGGGCTGTTATAGGGCGGCTGATAAACCACACTGGTATGAGACTGCAGGAACTCCAGCATAAAACCTTCAGTAACGCGTCCTTCGTCATACAGGTGATTCATAATGGTGTAGTGCCAGAAGGTTGCCCAACCTTCATTCATCACCTGAGTCTGGCGCTGTGGATAAAAGTACTGGGCAATCTTACGCACAATACGCACCACTTCACGCTGCCAGGGTTCCAATAGCGGAGCATTTTTCTCGATAAAGTAAAGCAGATTCTCCTGAGGTTCAGCCGGGTAGCGAGCCCGGCTTTGGGCTGCACCTTCTTCATCATGATTCATCTGCGGGATCGTGCTCCATAACCGGTTCACCTGTTGCTGCAGATAATCCTCCCGCTCAGCCTGACGTCGTTGTTCCTCTTCAGCGGAGATCGGGGACGGCCGTTTGTAACGATCAACACCGTAGTTCTGCAGAGCATGGCAAGCATCAAGCAGCGTCTCGACCTCTTCGACACCATAGCGCTCTTCACACTGGCTGATGTACTTTTTCGCAAACAGCAGGTAATCGACAATAGAGCTGGCATCCGTCCAGGTGCGGAACAGATAGTTGCCTTTAAAGAAGGAGTTGTGACCATAACAGGCATGGGCAATCACCAGCGCCTGCATCGTCATGCTATTCTCTTCCATCAGATAAGCGATACAGGGATCGGAGTTGATCACCAGCTCATAAGCCAGCCCCATCTGCCCACGCTTGTAGCCCTGCTCAACGGAAAGAAACTGCTTACCAAAAGACCAATGGTGATAACCCAAAGGCATACCGACAGATGAATAAGCATCCATCATCTGCTCTGTGGTAATCACTTCAATCTGGTTAGGGTAGGTATCCAACCGGTACTCTTTGGCAATACGACCTATCTCGCGGTCATAATCTTCCAGCAGCTCAAAGCTCCACTCGGAACCTTTGGAAATAGGTTCACGCTTGTTATCCGGTTCAGAAATGGCTTTGTTTTCAGTATGCTCGCTCATGCCTCTTTCCTCCTGAACAACTCCCGGAATACCGGATAGATATCAGCCTCACTAACGATCTGCTCCATGGCAAAACGATCCTGAAATTTAGCCCGAACCCCTTCGTACTCTTCCCACAGAGACTGATGGGCGTGCGGAGTGATCTCAACATAGGCAAAGTACTGCAGCAAAGGCATTAGCTCATTCACCAGAATCTTGCTGCAATTGGTGGAATCATCATCCCAGTTGTCACCATCTGAGGCCTGAGCAACATAGATATTCCACTCGCTGGGGGAAAAGCGCTTGGCGATCACTTCCTGCGTCAGACGGATCGCGCTGGAGACAATAGTGCCGCCGGTTTCTCGGGAATAGAAAAAGGTCTCTTCATCCACTTCAGTAGCACTGGTGTGGTGACGTATAAAAACGACTTCGATCTTCTGATAGTTACGCTCAAGAAACAGATACAGCAGGATAAAGAAACGCTTGGCCATATCTTTGTGTGACTGTGTCATGGAACCGGAAACATCCATCAGACAGAACATCACCGCCTGATTGCTGGGTTGAGGTTCCTGACGGAAATGGTTGTAGCGCAGGTCGTAGGTATCCAGAAAAGGAACGCTTTCGATCTTTTGTTTCAGCTGCGCTATGGCTGCTTCAAGCTCTTCAACACGTACTGAGCTGCGCAGCAATTCATCTTTACCGAGCTCTTCTTCAAGGGCAGCTTTAAGCTCACGCAGTTTGCGTCGGCTTTTACTGGTCATTGCACGGCGGCGCGCCTGAGCATTACGCATGGAACGCACAATATTCACCTTGGCAGGGGTGCCATCTTTGACAATGCCCGCGCGAACCTGCTTAACAGACTCCATATCCCTGAACTCTTTGCGCACAAGGTTAGGCAGCTCTAAGCCGTCGAACATAAACTCCAGAAACTCATCTTTGGTGATAGAGAAAGAAAACTCATCTTCCCCTTCACCGGAATTACTGGCTTTGCCCTCTCCGGAACCACCACCGCCGCCTCCGCCCTGAGGCCTGCTGAATCGATCGCCCTGCTGGAACTCTTTGTTACCGGGGCTGACGATTTCACGATGACCACCCTGCCCCTGCTGGAATACAGGCTCGTTGATATCTTTGGTGGGAATATTGATCTTCTCACCATGTTCAAGATCGGTGATGCTGCGACGGTTAACCGCGTCGGTCACCGCCTTTTTAATGTGATTACGATAACGGCGCAAAAACCTCTGTCGGTTTACCGCGCTCTTATTCTTGCCGTTAAGGCGTCGGTCGATAATAAAGCTCATGCGAACGCTCCTTTTGCACCGGCCAACCTATGCCGGATGAAAGGCCAGGCTTTCATCCGGTTTAAGTTAAGACCCGTTGCGGGCCACTGCCGCTATCAAGGATGCAACAGCGCCCCGGGTTATTGCCTTGCGAATGCCTTTCGGATTCAACGCGCAAACATACAGTTTGCACTACGCCTTACTGGGATTTGCGCACGCGCAAATACCATTCCGACAGCAAACGCACCTGCTTCTCGGTGTAGCCCCGTTCAGTCATGCGGGCTACAAAGTCCTCGTGTTTGCTTTGCTCAGAGGAAGAAGCTTTGGCGTTAAAGGAGATCACAGGCAGTAGCTCTTCAGTGTTGGCGAACATTTTGTGTTCGATCACGGTTTTCAGTTTTTCGTAACTTAGCCAGGATGGGTTATTGCCATTGTTCTGGGCACGGGCGCGCAGTACAAAGTTCACCACCTCGTTACGGAAATCTTTCGGGTTGCTGATACCTGCGGGTTTTTCGATTTTTTCCAGCTCATCATTCAGGGACTGACGATCAAACAGCTCACCGGTTTCAGGATCCCGGAACTCCTGATCCTGAATCCAGAAATCGGCATAGGTGACATAGCGATCAAAAATGTTCTGACCGTATTCACTGTAGGATTCCAGATACGCGGTCTGAATCTCTTTGCCGATAAAGTCCACATAACGCGGTGCCAGCCACTCTTTGATAAAACGCAGGTAGCGTTCACGAATCTCCGGCGCGTACTGCTCTTGTTCAATCTGGTTTTCCAGTACATAGAGCAGATGAACCGGGTTGGCCGCAATTTCTGTGGCATCAAAGTTGAACACCTTAGACAGGATTTTAAAGGCAAAACGAGTCGACAGACCTTCCATACCTTCATCGACACCCGCGTTATCGCGGTACTCCTGAATCGACTTGGCTTTCGGGTCGGTGTCTTTAAGGTTTTCACCATCATAGACCCTCATCTTCGAGTAGATACTGGAGTTTTCCGGCTCTTTCATGCGGGACAGAATCGAGAACTGCGCCAGCATTTTCAGAGTATCCGGTGCGCAATGGGCGCTATGCAGCGAACTGTTTTCCAGCAGTTTCTCGTAGATTTTCACCTCTTCAGAAACACGGACACAGTAAGGCACCTTGACGATATACACCCGGTCAAGGAAGGCCTCGTTGTTCTTGTTGTTCTTAAATGATTTCCACTCGGATTCATTCGAGTGCGCCAGAATCACACCCTGAAAAGGAATCGCAGACATACCCTCGGTGCTGTTGTAGTTACCTTCCTGTGTGGCCGTCAGCAGAGGGTGCAGCACCTTGATTGGCGCTTTAAACATCTCCACAAACTCCATCAAACCCTGGTTAGCCCGACACAAACCACCGGAGAAGCTGTAAGCATCCGGATCGTTCTGTGAGAAGTCTTCCAGCATACGAATATCGACTTTACCCACCAGCGCACTGATGTCCTGATTGTTGTCATCACCGGGCTCTGTTTTAGCCACAGCGATCTGATCCAGACGGGACGGGTAGAGTTTCACCACCCGGAATTTAGAGATATCACCACCGTATTCTTTCAGGCGTTTAGCGGCCCATGGCGACATAATGGAGGTGGTGTAGCGGTGTGGAATACCGAACTCCTCTTTCAGAATCTCGGCATCTTCATCAGGATCGAATAGCCCCAGAGGTGACTCAAACACCGGCGAACCTTTAATGGCATAGAAAGGGACACGTTCCATCAGCGCCTTCAGGCGTTCCGCCAGAGAGGACTTACCACCACCTACCGGGCCTAAGAGATAAAGAATCTGCTTGCTCTCTTCCAGTCCCTGAGCGGAATGGCGGAAGTAGGAAACGATCTGTTCAATGGCCTCTTCCATACCATAGAACTCAGAGAAAGCCGGATAACGGCGGATCACCTTATTCGAAAAAATACGACTAAGCCGAGAGTCCTTAGCGGTGTCGATCACCTCAGGCTCGCCAATCGCCTTCAGCATTCGTTCCGCTGCAGAGGCATAAGCCATCGGATCATTTTTACAGATCTCCAGATACTCCTGCAGGCTGTACTCCTCCTGCTGGACCCGGTCGAAACGGTTTTGTACATGACTAAAGATGCTCATAGCGGCCTCCTCGATACAGCCAAGCAGCAGAAGCGATGCGCTAAATCCGCTTTCGCTCTAACCTTAACAGTCAGAAGGCTCTGAAACCGTTGGCTGAAACCTAAATTCATTTGTGACGCACAACACCGGTTTCTCGCTGTCTGAAAATGAGGTTCTGAAAAACCGGTCACATTTACAGCATAGTTGATATTGCCAACTGTCAAATGCCCATTGCCAATTACGGGAGAAATTAGATTCTTTTTTGAATCATCTTTAACAAAAACCGAAAACCATCCAAACATTCATCTGTCAAAAGTGATCGGAATGCGATCGGTCGATCTATAGGATTACTGTTAGTCTGTAAACCGGCTTCTATACTGTGGATATAAAGAGAGACAAGGGGAGGAAGTGTTGCATGTACCTTTTTCTGATCACCGTACTTCTGGCATTTCTGATTATTTCACTCAGCCTTTGGCTGGCAAGTTTTCGCCATGAACCTAAATTTCATGCCACTGAAAGAGACTTTGCCTGGGTGATGAACCTGACCATTACAGGACAGGCGGATTACGACCAGTGGAGCTCGATTATGCATGTTCCGGTTCGTCACGACCTGAGGCTGGAAGCGGTTCGCCAGCGCTGCCTGGATATAGAAGAAAAGCACTATCTGAATCGTTCCGCACACCTGGGTAAACCTGAGCTGATGTTTTCCCGCCAGGGACTGAAAATGATCGAAGAGGAGCTAAACCAGCTCAGAGAGCAGGATTCGATAACCGCCTGAATTGATAGCGCTTTATTCGTCAGGCTTTCGACAAATGAGAATCACTCACAAAAAAAACCTTTACCCGCTAAACCAAAGTCGTACAATAGCCGCTCAGTAAGGGTATTTCCGGACACGATGCCCGACGTTAATTTCAGTCCAGCATTCGTGATCAATTGGTGTGTTATCTGAAATCGGTCCAAGAGGCGACCCATGAATACGGCGATCCGCGTAAACCGACTCCCCAATAGCTGCCTGAGCCACGACCATGAGTTTCATCAATTGGTTGTTGCTCTTTCCGGCAAAGCAGAATTTGAGATCGAAGGTAACCAGGGCATCGTTACCCCTTGGCAAGGCTGCCTTGTCCCCTCAGAGCATACCCATTACTACGAAGGCATAGGCGCCAATAATCATCTGATTATCGACCTCCCCTACCGGCATCCTCTGCTGCAAAGTAGTGTGATCGACCTCAGTCGTTTATTTGATACTCCCGGCTATTTTACGATCGACAGCAACCTGAAACTTTTTCTCTCCTTTATGCTGAAAGAGATCGAACTTTTCGGTGATGATCCCGGTACCGCTGACTTCCTGGCGTTTGCCTTTCTGCACCGGCTGCACCAGCGCATCTTCCAGCAGGAAGCTCCCCTCAAGCAGATTGACCGAGTAACTCTCAAACTGGATTTGCTTGATCAATATATAGCCGATCATCTGGCGGAAAAAATCTCTGTTGCTCAACTGGCCGATGTTGCCTGCATGAGTGAAAGCCATTTTCATATCATGTTCCGAAATGTGGTTGGTATCACCCCGCACCAATATCTGATTCAGGCCCGCTTAAAAGAAGCCGCACGTCTGCTGCGCCAGTCTCAATCACCACTAAATGATATTGCCGAACAAACCGGCTTTACCAGTCAAAGCGCCCTGGGAAATGCCTTTAAGCGGTATTATCAACTAACCCCAGGGCAATTCCGCCAAAAGCACTAATTTCTCTCCAATGTTGAACATCAGAGTTTTTTGCAAAAAAATCACAGTTTTTTGCAAGAAGCACACCTCTTATCTCAATAAAGTGAGATCAGCGTGGATCTTTGTACCTCCGCGCTACGTCGATTTTACCCCAATTGCACGCAGGGAAAACGACACCCACAGGAAGTAACTGCCTCGAGAGAGGCAAGAACAGAAGTAATCATCTACCCTCTGTAGATATTGCTTAGAAAATGTTCTGCTACATTGCATTGAATTCGGTTTAGCACCTTGCTCAAACCCAATTCTGTCCAATGTAGCCCGTTGGGTATAAGCCTCCGTAAGTAGAGGCAGTCTAAACACCATCCGGTGTGCCCATAAAAATAACTAAAGAGTCTGCACATAAAGGTAAACTACCATGGTAGAAACTAACGCGATTGTTGGCTGGACCTTTGTTGTCTATATCGCCCTGATGCTAGGGATCGGTATCTACGCCTACCGCAAAACACAAGATCTTTCCGATTATATTCTGGGTGGCCGTAGCTTAGGCCCTTGGCCTTCAGCGCTGTCCGCAGGGGCTTCTGACATGAGTGGCTGGCTGCTGCTGGGTCTGCCGGGCTATGCTCTGGCAGCTGGTTTTGAAGCCTTCTGGCTGGCTGGCGGTCTGCTGGTGGGTACCTGGCTGAACTGGCTGATCGTTGCAGGCCGTCTGCGCGTGTACAGCCAACTGGCTAGCGACTCCCTGACACTGCCAGAGTTCTTTGAGAAGCGTTTCCGTGATAACTCTCACCTGCTGCGTGTTATCTCTGCATTCTTCATCCTGCTGTTCTTCCTGTTCTACACCAGTTCCGGTCTGGTTGCTGGCGGTAAGCTGTTCGCGACCGTATTCGGCATGGATTACTTCACTGCAGTTCTGGTCGGTACTCTGGCCGTTATCACCTACACCTTCTTCGGGGGTTTCCTGGCGGTATCCTGGACTGACCTGGTACAGGGCCTGATGATGTGTGCTGCGCTGGTAATCGTTCCTGTGATCCTGCTGGGTGAAACTGGCGGTGTATCCGGTACTTTTGCTGCGATGGAAGCGAAGAACCCTGAACTACTGACGCTGTTCTCCGGCACCAATGGTGAATCTCTGGGTGCTGTTGCAATCATCTCTCTGGTTGCATGGGGCCTGGGTTACTTTGGTCAGCCACACATTCTGGCGCGTTTTGCTGCTATCCGCAGCGAAGCAGACATCCCGACTGCACGTCGCATTGCGACCAGCTGGACTGCAATCAGCCTGCTGGGTGCATGTTTCGTTGGTTTTGGCGCAATCAGCTACCTGGAAACGGGTCTGGCCGATGGCGAGACTGTCTTTATGGTACTGGTGAACGCTCTGTTCCACCCTGTTGTAGCCGGTATTTTGCTGGCAGCGATCCTGGCGGCAGTAATGTCCACTGCGGATTCCCAGCTGCTGGTATCTTCTTCAGCTCTGACTGAAGACTTCTACAAGTCTCTGTTCCGCAAAGATGCGACTCAGAAAGAACTGGTTATGGTTGGTCGTATCGCGGTAGTAGGCATTGCGGTAATCGCTTTGCTGCTGGCTCGTGATCCTGACTCTTCTGTACTGGGTCTGGTATCTTACGCATGGGCTGGTTTCGGTGCAGCATTTGGTCCGACCCTGATTCTGGCTCTGTTCTGGAAGCGCATGAACATGATGGGCGCACTGGCCGGTATCGTTGTTGGTGGTGTGACCGTTGTAGTCTGGAAACAGCTGACTGGTGGCATCTTCGACATCTACGAAATCGTACCGGGCTTCGTTCTGGCCTGGATTGCGATCTACGTGGTAAGTCTGGTAACTCCTGAGCCATCTAAGGAAATTCAGGCAGAATTTGATCAGGTCGCTAACCGCTAACCCGATCAGTTCGCAAGCTGCGTAACCTTCAACAAAGGGCCTTTTCAGGCCCTTTGTTGTTTCTGCCCGTCATTAACACCGCGCCTTTTCTCCCGGCAAATAAAAAGCCTGCCCAGATAAACAAACCTTCAGATATCTGAGTTACAATGCTGACAACTGTCTGTATTTGTCAGGCACTAATCGGTTCAATGCATCAGAACTCTGGGTAACTTCATGTCAGCAAAAACCGCAAGCACACCTTCAGCCACAGGACTTAATCACTGGCGAAAAGAGCTGTTAAAAGTATCGCTGCCAGCATTGGCCGATACCGGTGCCCGCCTGATCAAAATGCTGAAAGATCCCGATACTTCGCTGCGGGACCTCGAGCAAGTTATTACCGATGATCCGGTGCTCTCCTTCCAGCTGATAGCGAAGGCGAGTCAGCTGAGAACCAACCCGGAAAATGATGTACTTTCACTGCCTCATGCACTCTCTCTGCTCGGCATGGATAAACTGCGCCCCATGCTGACTAAGGTAAAGTACATCCGCTTTGATGCCTCGAAAACAGCCCATAAAGCTTTTTTACAGGCGTTAAATACCAGTCTTCACGCGGCGACTCAGGCTTATCAGATTGCCGAACGAAAGGATCCGGGCACCGGTGAGGGTAACTACTGGATCTCCCTGCGTTTAAGCTCTGTATTCTGGCTGCTGTCTCTGGCGTCACCAAAAACCTATCATGCTATCGAAAAACGGATCCAAACCGGTGAGAGCCGAATCCGGGTTGAGCAGGATCTGCTCGGCTGCACAACGCAACAGCTAACCCGTGCTATGCTCAAAGATTGGTATCTGAGCGAATACACACAGGCAAATCTGAATCAGCTTCTGGGCGCTAAGCCATCGCTACTGGGAAAAATAGCCAAATGCGCGTGGCGAAAGGAGATCGCACCGGAAGTATCACGGGATGTCGGTCTTTTTCTGCAAACACCCTGGACAGCATCGGTTCTTGCGCATTGGCTGGCTCTCAATACTTCTGTTAACTGGTTTAGTCCAAAAACAGAGCGGGTAGAGCGGATGATCGCAACTTATCTGCATCAGCATCTTGATAATGTGATTCCCTTTCTGCACAGAAATGCCGTGCTTTGCTCTGTCAGTCATAAGATTGAAGGTATTTGGCTACCTGCCATTAAGCTGCTACATCCGCCACTGCCTAAACGCTCTGTGCTGAAAAAAATCCGGACAGAAGCTCCGAAAAAAGCAAAACGCTATAAAGACCTCTCCAGTGATAACCGGATCCGGGCCGAACTAAAACCGGTTCGTGGTGCACATGAGCCTGTCAAACCGGTAAATCAAAAGAGCAGACAAAAGCCGGAACAACCGTCAGCAGGAGCTACAAAAACTGCACCCGCTGCGGATAAGAACCAAGCCGTACAGACAGCTCTTTTCAAACTTTATTACCTGCAAACCGTCAAACAGCAACAGGTATTCTCTATTCATCAGATGATGGATGGTGCCAGCCAGGTGCTTCATTTCGATCTGGGGCTGACCCGCTGTATTTTGTTTATGAAGTCCCGAAGCCATGGCAGCGTAAAAGGCGTTTATGCCAAGGGGTTCACTGATAACACCCCGTTCGGCGCAATGACGCTGACGGCCGATAGCCACCACCTTTTTGGCAAACTGCTGAAAAAACAGGCGGCGCTTTGGGTTAAGAAGGAGAACCTGACACGCTATATCTCTGAACTACCCGAAGGGCTATGGCAACATCTGAACAATCCGGAAGAGTTTGTGCTTTCAAGTATTATGCTCAGGGGAAAGGTGTCAGGGATTTTGTATGCGGACACCCAAGGTTCAGGAAAATGTCTGTCTGATACTTACTACGCCACCTTCAGAGCGTTAGCACAGGCGATCAGCCATGGCATGGGTACGCTGGCAGATCAGAAAGAAAAAGAACACCGGCAGCAACCACCGCTTACCTGATATAGCAAAGCCCCCTACTGTTATCCTGCTTACGCTAAACGGCAGTCATAGGTCTTGATTATCAGGGCGTTAGTGAATGCGGTTTTTACGAAAGACCAGCTCAACATCTTCGAAGTCCCGTACCTCTATGGCTGACACGGTTGCTCGCTGAACCGGATAATGATGGCGCTCTATGTAGAGGCTCGCACGGGAAAAGTCCCAGTGCCCGACGTGGCCATCGCGGAGATACTGACCAACCTCAGCAGGCATGGTATGCCCCAGGACCGGCAATGATAAGCTCTGGCCAAAGCGTATCAGTTCATCCACCGCTCCAGCCTGACCGTATTGCCCCAACCGCAGGCTCACACGCATCTCCTCAATGGTACCTTCATGTCCCCGGGCCATATAACGTAGCATATGCTGATTGTTCGCCCCCAGGTACCGGACCTGACTCTGACAGCTCACTGAACCATCTTTTTGTTGTTGATACTGTCCCGCCAAACCCAGATGACTTAAGTAATGGCACTCATCCGACATCAATGTCTGTAAACCATTGAGGCCGGACACGCCCTGAAAAAACGTAAAGATACCATAGAGCATTAATCCAACGGCTGAGCAGGCAAAATAGTATGGAGTCAACGAGGGGGATGAAGAAGCCTCATCCGCAGAAACGGCTGTTGTCGTGGAAGGGGTTCTTTGGCCTTTCCGATGCGAAACCGATAAATTCACCGGCTTTTGGTCCAGGCCGGATTTATACCAAGTGATCTCTTTGGAAACTTTCATCGACACTTGCTCCTCGCCTCGGGGGTTACATAGATAATCACAGCCCGACCAGCTTGTCTAATCCTTTAGTCTACATAGAGCAACGAACCTTATTCCTTGTCCGTACGATTTACACGCTCTGAGTCGCTATATCCTGAGGAAATACTAACCGAAAACACACACCGGAATCGGAATCCAGAAGCTCAAGCTTGCCAGACAAACGTTTCTGGGCCAGCTCTCTTGCAACCGATAAACCGATACCTGTGCCTCCCTCTGCCGCCTGAGTGGTAAAAAAAGCTTCAAAAATTTTTGATCGGTGCTCCGGGGGGATGCCAATACCGGAATCCTGATAAAGCAACTCAATCATTCTGGTATTTGCCAGACTGCATTCTTTGGATTCCGATTGGGTTGAGAGCATCACGGTTATCTCAATGCAATTCTCTTCCACAGACTCTGCCTGAGAAAAACCATGTTTCAGGCTATTGAGAATGAGATTAGACAAAATCTGTGTCAGTGCCCCTGCATCGGAAGATACACTCATTTTTTCCGGACAGGAGACCTCTACACGGGGTACTTTTTTACGTATCTCCGGCTGCAGACTCCGGACAAGGTCCTGTAATAAAGCATCAAGATTAAAATGACTGACTAAGGCTGTTGATTTGTCCGTCGCAATCGCTTTAAAGCTTTTAACCAGAGCCACAGAGCGTTGCAGGTTTTCCCAGGTCAGCTGAGCGGCTTCTCGGCTGGATGCTAATTCGGTTTTTAATTGCTCCGGACTTAAGTGCCCGTTTTCAGAAGCCTCAAACAATCCATCCAGAAGCTCCTGCAGGTAACTCAAACTACTGACACAAACCCCCAGTGGAGTACCTATTTCGTGAGCCATGCCCGAAATCAGTATGTCTGAAGGCAAAGCATCGGGGTTTTGAATAAAGGAAACAGTGTGCCCGGAAGAGGTTTCAGTCGGAGCCGAACTGATATCGCGATAAGAGCGCAAAGCAGAGAAAAAAAGCGTCACCAGTTTGGTTTTGGTCAGTTCAGTTTTGTCTTTGTAATCGTTGATATCATAACGACGAACAACGTCCTCTTCAGGCGCCTGCCCTGGCTGGCCGGTTCGCATCACAATACGGACACTGTGATTCCCCAGAGTTTCTCGAATATAGCGGGCTACATCTAATCCCGCCTGATCATCTTCCATGACCACATCCAACAGAACCAGCGCGATATCCGGATGCTGATCCATCACCTGACAAGCTTCTTTTCCACTGAAAGCACTTATAAACTGCACTGGTTTGTCATCAAACTGAAAGCCCGCCATAACCATCTTAGTAACCTGATGGACTGCAGCATCATCATCAGCAATCAGTATCTTCCAGGCTTCGGATCGGTTTGAAGCTGGCGATGCATCTGCATGCTCGGTAAAGGACTGGTTATCATTCATAAGCGACTCCGAAAATTGAGCTGAACAGCCGTCGATACCCTCTTATTGAAAGTAACGGAGTTCGCTTATAAAAACAATTTATCGCCAGGGGAGATTACGGAATCCCGGCAAGGCTCAGGATTCCGCAGGTAAAACGAGGGCTATTCCAAAAAAATTCGGTCAGGTGACGCTGATCCTCAGTCGGGGATTGACCGGCTGAAGGCTCAATTCATGAGCGCTGACAGTTCACTTTTCAGACGAGGGTCCAGCAGGACAGCGCTCTGGGGCAACCATTCCTTACGGAGCATCAGCTTACGAATCAGCGTATTTGAACTGATCGCCTGGTGCCAGCTGCAGCCTTTAACAGCGTTATTAGCACATGGCTGAGCATATTCGTTCATATATTCCTGCCAGAACTCCGGAAGGAAGCGACGTACCGGACGCCCCGTTTCACCCGCTATATGATCCGCCAACGCCAGACCACTGGCATCAAGATCACCAAAGTGAATATGAGGGACATACTGCGGAATCATCTTCAGCACTTTAATGGCCAGATCCGGATAATTAAGTGGTGCCCAGATCAGCATCAGATGATCGGGAATATCCATATCGACAAAGACTGACAGATTTTCGACTGTCATCACCATATAAGGCTGTTCACCATCAACCTCTGTCAGATCCCTCACATCCCGCTCGGGAATAGCAGCATGAGACATTAACTGAAGCATTGCCCCTAAACGGATCGGTTTCTGCATCTTGCGCACCAGATGCATATCCGTGGTTCCGCGAATTCGTAATACCGCATCTTCACTAATACGATATTTTGGCAGTAATGCCTGAAGGTCATCAGAAATATCCGCTTGTTCATCCCCGCCATAGAGTGTGTTAAAGCTCTTACGGTTGATCCATACCGGCAGGTCGAAACGGGTATTAGCCCGAATAAACTCAAGACGACGCATAAAAGCATCGCGCTCCTCATCCTGCATATTCATACCGGACAGCGCTAACTCCTGCCATTGCGGCAAATTCTGATCTAATAATTTGGGATACTGATGGCGACCTTTTACTGTCAGGGAGTAGTGCTCAGTGCCATCAGTCTGACTGATCCATTCCAGATCCAGCAGTTCACTGATCAGCGGCCAGGTATAAACATCACGACGGATACGTTCAGTTTTGAACAGCGCTATCGCGGCATCCCTCAGTATCTGACTTTGCCAATCTACCGCTATTTCAGGCTGATCACTCATTGAAAACCTCTTCCTTCAGAACATGCGTTGCTGTGCATCATACCGAAAGGGCGCGCAGGGGAATAGTCAGAGAAAACGAGGAATAGGCTGAGGAGTATCTGTCTGTACCGATCGCGTAAAATGAATTAAGACCGGTAAGACAGAGTACTGATTAAAAGAAACGAATCAGACGTGAGCGAGCTTCTGAGAGGTAGCCGCAGCAGCCGGTCTAGCGGGATTAAGCTGCAACTGTCTCAGAAGGTCATCGGCGATGCCCTGAAAATGCCCGCGATCACCGGATGCTCTGGCCACCAACATAGCCCCCTGAAGGGTCGCTAAAATAATTCGGGACTGAGACTGAAAGCCGCCAGGGAACTGAAGCTCATGAGCTCGCTTGCCCTGCTCCAACGTTTGGCCGATCCAACGCTCCGTCTCGCTGACGAAACGCTGCAAATGTTCTTTAGCCTGAACCGGTAAGGCCTCGACTTCCGCCGACAACATAGTCACCGGACAAAGTTTCTCTTTATCTTTAATGATGCGGCTATAAATCTGAGTAAATTCTCTGAGACGGGCATGACAGGATTCGTGCTTTCGATCCAACTGATGCAGTCGTTCCAGAAACTGATCTACATACCGCGCACTAAGACTAACAACCAGATCAGCTTTGGAAGGAAAGTGGTAGTGAATGCTCGCTTTTCGGATTTTCACCCGCTCGGCAATATCCTGGTAACTAAAACCGTTAAAGCCCTGGCGCTGTAACAGATCCTGGGCAATGTCCAGAATACGCTCAGCGGTGGATGCGTTATTGTTTTTATTCATCTTAAACCTAAATCAGCAACAGGCTTTGCCTGCGCTTTTTTCTTTAATTGTTATTTTAAGCATCAGCCCGTTCAGATCAGCTGTGCATTTTCCTTTTGTGCTTTTGATGCGCCTATTATTGTTATGTCTGGCACGAAACACATACTAGCTTAAGCTGTGTTATCTATCATCTTACCGATAGGTATAAAAAAACTATCAGCCCAACACTGCCTGTTCAATCTTTTGCAGTAATTTCAGCACGTCTTGCGCCTTAAACTCAGCCTGAGCAAAGTACACCTCTGCCAGAGGCACAATGCTGATCCGAGTCGGAAGCGGCTGTCCCGCATCCAACAACGCATGCATGCGGGGCAGAAAAATGAACTGCAGCCACTGTGCAAAATTCATTCGATCGATGCAGAAAGGTTCGGTACTTTCATAGGCAGAAGCTGGAAGAGGTTCAGACTGCCAGATGACTGTCGCTTTCATTTCAGCCTCAAGTTCAAACAAAAGATTGCGTAAATTATGGGACATTTTATAACCCTTTTCAGACCACACCGGGACCGATAACCCGTAATACAAGCGCTATTCTACGAATGCACTCAATCCACCGTAAAGCCGACACTGCATCTTCTTACTTAAGAAAACCTGAATACTGGCCTTTTAAAAAGTGCCTTGTCCTGACATTCAAACGTTAATTATTTGAAGCCTGACGCTTTACGTTTCAGTACAGAGCCTCACGGAAGTGGTATTTTAATTTCAGTGTTCAATGATAATCTGAACCCTTAATCAGAAAACGCTATCGTTAAGAACAGCGAATAATGAACAGCCACAATCTCGAATAACAATCAAAAGGGCGTCAGCCTAGGGATGCAGATGCTAGAAAGCGCTAATTATTTTAATCAGGTGATGATTATTCTGGGTGGCTCGGTTGTATCTACAGCCCTGCTACGCCGCCTGCGGTTACCACCGGTTCTGGGTTATCTGATGGTCGGATTATTGATCGGCCCGCACGCTTTCCAATTGATTCCCAAGCCTGATGATCTGCATTTTCTATCTGAATTTGGTCTGGTATTTCTCCTTTTCTCCCTGGGTCTTGAGTTCTCTCTGGGCAAGATGAATGCGCTTCGTAAGACGGTATTTGGCCTGGGCAGCAGTCAGGTCATTCTCTGCAGTCTCTTTTTCTGGTCCATCCTGCATTATCTTCTGGGACTCAGTTCTGAAGCCTCTCTGATTATTGCCGGGGCTCTTGGTCTGTCGTCTACCGCTATCGTGACCCAGGAACTGACACGCTGGAATGAGCTCAACAGCAACCATGGCCATTCTGCTATCGGTGTACTTCTGTTTCAGGATCTCGCAGCGGTTATCTTCCTGATTATGATTCCAGCTCTGGCGGGCACCAGCGACAACAGTTTCTCTTTTGCTATCGGCCTGATTCTGCTGAAAGGCGTTGCCTTGTTTGCGGTTATGCTGGCAGTGGGTAAATGGCTGATGCCTTTTATCTTCCATGAAATCAGCAAGACCCGCTCTGAAGAACTTTTTGTGATGACAGTCCTGCTGGTTGCCCTGACAGCAGCATGGATCACTCATGCGCTGGAACTTTCCATGGCTCTGGGTGCCTTTCTTGCCGGTATGATGCTGGGAGAGAGTCACTTCAAACATCAGATTGAAGCTGATATCCGCCCTTTCCGGGATATTCTGCTGGGTCTTTTCTTTGTGACTGTCGGTATGCAGCTGGATTATCAGATTCTTATCAGTAACCTGCACTGGGTGCTATTAGGCAGTATTGGTCTGGTACTTTCCAAAGCGATTCTGATCACCGTTCTGGCTCAGCTACTGGGTAAAGACCGATCGACCGCCATACGAACCGGTTTGGTGCTGGCCCAAGGCGGTGAGTTTGGTTTTGCTCTGCTGACACTGGCCCTGGCGAACAGCCTGCTGGAAGCGCGGATCGCAAGTCTTGTGGTGGCGATTATTGTTTTCTCTATTGCGGTCACCCCATTTCTGATTCGCTATAACGCTAAAATCTGTCAGCTACTATTACCTAACAAACCCTATGAAGAACCACCTCCACATAATTCGGAAGAGCTGGCAGCTGCCACGTCGGAACTGGACCGACACATTATCGTGTGTGGTTTTGGTCGTGTCGGGCAGACCGTTGCCCGTTTTATGCGCAAAGAACAACTGCCGATTCTGGCTCTGGATAACGATCCGATCCGAGTTCAGGAGGCTACAGGCGGTGGTGAAAATATCTTCTTTGGTGACTCATCCAGCCGAAAGGTTCTGGAAGCCGCCGGTTTGCATCGCGCCAGCCTAGTGGTGATCACCGTTAATGAATACGAACAGACGCTGTCGATTCTGCGTAGCGTACGCGCGCTCAGCCATGAGATTCCGGTCGTGGTGCGTACCCGTGATGACAGTCACCTTGAAGATCTGAAGCAGGAGGGTGCCACCGAGGTTATTCCGGAAGCACTGGAAGGAAGCCTGATGCTGGTGACCCATGTAATGACCCAGATGCAGATTCCTTTCCGGCGCATTGCGCGCATGGTTCAGACCGCCAGAGAACAACGCTATCAGCTCTTACACGGTTACTTCCACGGCCGCACGTCGCAGCTCTTAGACAAAGAGGGCAACCCCCTGATTCGTCTGCACCCGGTTCAGATCAGTGACAGTTGTTTTGCCCAAGGTAAAACCATTGGTGAACTGAACCTGTCCAGCTGCCAGGTTCAGGTACTAAGACTCAACCGCGATGATGTCGATATTGAAAACCCTGCGCCAGACTTTAAATTGCAAACCGGTGACACGCTGATTTTGCAGGGTATGACCGACCATATCGAACAGGCCGAATCTCTGATTTACAGTGGGTAGATGCATTAGATGACAGCCAAACCGATGACATTTTATGCGCAATAAAAATGAAAGGACTATGCTGATAATGAAGCAGGAGCATCAGATATAAAATCTCAAAGGATTAGCTAAGACCTGATTGCCGGAGATGACGTTATGCTGTTTCAGAATGTGCAAAACTATTATGAAAAACTGGTGTTAGAAGAACTTACTGAACGGGGATTTATGTCTGGCTATGAGCAAGGGTATGTCGAAGATATCGCCTGCGTAGCACTGAATAATCTACCTACCCAGTACTTCCGCTTTGAAGTGGATATGGGCTTTTACATGGAAAGCGAAGATTATCTGGTCATGCGAAAACAGGTAGAAAAAGCCCTGGACGATGCCATTATTTTTATTAATGACAAGCTGGAACAAGCGCACTGACCAGCCCGATGAAAACATTCCAGAACCAGCCCCTTAAAAACCGGTATCAGCCTAAACTGGCGTTGCCGGTTTTTTGTTTTAACTAAACGAAGCTTTCGTCATCGGCATTTGAAAGCAGCAAAGGCGTCTTTCGGGGCAGATGCATTTTCAGAATCGCCGGATAAACTTCAAAACGGAACTGCTTACCGGAAACCGGCTCACCATCAATATTGATATTCATATCCTGCTCAGCTTCAATTTCCAGCCAGGGCACATGCCGGTGGATCATTTGCTTTTGCAGAACAGAGCCATCATTCAGCATAAAATATTGCAAGGTATCGGTCAGAGTCTGCTGATCACTTTTGGGCAGTAAATTCAGATCCAGCAAACCATCATCCAGAAATGCATTCGGACACAACTCATGGCCTCCCCCCGCTTGGCGACCATTACCGACACCTAACACCATAAAAGCACCCTGCCAATCAAAATCCGGCGCTTTAATACGACCTTCAACCGCAGCAATGCTGGTGAACTTGCTCATACCGGTTATAAGGTAAGCCAGACTACCCAGGGCCCGTTTGAGCTCATCCGGAGTCGCTGTAGTAATTTGTGCACCAAACCCACCGGAGGCAAGATTCAGAAAATAGCGTTGATTGACCCGTCCCAGGTCCACGGAAACAGGGGCTATTTCTGTAATCAGCATCAGAGCTTCCAGAGGTGCCAGGGGGATCCGGCAACTCACAGCAAAGTCATTGGCGGTCCCCAGCGGAATCACGCCCAATGATGGCATTTCAAGACGACTATCCGCCGCCATCAGGCCATTGACCACTTCATTCAGAGTGCCATCGCCACCGGCGGCAACAACAGTATCAACGCCTAACTGCCGAGCCTCTCTGGCCAAACGACGGGCATCGCCCTCTTCCCAGGTGACCCGTACATCAATCTTATACCTGTGACCGCGTAACAGACGTACAGCATCACGCAGAGCAATATTTTGCGCTTCTTTGCCATGCAAAATAATCCGAATATGCTTACGTGCGTCTGCTGAACTCATCGCTAATTGTCTCTTTATGATCGACCAAAACGGCTATGAACTGTGGAAAACTTTATGTTTCTGGAAAAAGCCTTTGTCCTGTGGATAAACCCATGAATAGCTTGGTACTTAACGGGGAGTATACTGTTATTTCCGCTAAATGCACGGCTATAAGAATGGATAAAATACCGGACAACATCCATCTGAACGGATAAAATACTGGATATAAAAACACCTTAATTCGCTGTTTTACCTACCTTTTTACCGGAATTGGTCGTAAAGAGCTGCCCCCCTTCTGCTCGAACCTCTCAGATAAGGTAAAACAGCAACTATGCACAAGTATCCGGTAAACAACTGTGGATAATTATGGGACAACCTGATCAACCTCAGGGATTATCACGCATACCGAAAACTGTTTATTTTTTAATCAGCACTACCCTTGTCCGGTCACTTATTAACGTCGATAAAACCCACCCGCATCACGGCTAAAAGCAACATATCGCAGCGTTGCAGACTGGAGAATTCCAACTAAAAGCAGTAATCTCTGCACCGCAGAAAATCATCATCTGATCCTTCAGTGTTTCAAAACAGGAAGCTCTATGTCTGACATCACTACCCTTACCGACTTTCTCGACAAAACCGGGGCTAATCTTCGCGTGTTCGATATGGGCCGTCGGGTCTCTCTGGTGTCCGCCAATACCTTCTCACGCTTTGAGCAATGCGAACTACCCTACCCGCAGCCTTATATGTACCACGCCAGACTGGGCATTCTGTTCTGGTATCCACAGGCTCCTGAACAGCACTTCATCTGGTTTTTACAGTTTCCGCTGGATGAGCAGGGCTTCATTATTCAGGCTGCCCGTGATGATTTTCTCAAACGTCTGCTGGAAACCATCGGCCAGAATGCGAAAGATATGTCTGCGGAGGAAAACCAGCAGGCACAAAACCTGATGAAGGATAACCCCCTGGCGTTTACTCCGGATCAGGAGCGTATTGCGATCTTTAATGCTAAAGCTAAGCTTGCTCTGGGGCAGCCAGCATCACGCTTTCATGATCAGGCAGAAGAATACTTCACTGGCCAGCGGGATATGGATGATTGGGAGGATGTTGGCCTTCAGGGAATCGCAGATTTTACCGTTCGCCTTGAAAAACAGGATAACGCCGGAGATCTGACAAGGCACATCGCAGCTTTCCCGGATATCCCTTTCAGCGCTCTGTGCCGATGCCTGGAAAATGAAACCATTGATCACAAGCTGACTGCAGCAATTTGCGAACGCGCTGAAAAGCTGATTGCTGATCCCAAAGCAGATCGCTTAACACTGTCGGCAGCGATTCGAGGTGTCGGCCATAGCCAGGCAAAAGGTCTGCGTGACGGCCTGATCAGAGACGTGCTGAACAGTACGCATAGTGATGACATTGAAATTCTGACGGTGATCGCAGCCCGGGCCTGGGAATCGCTGGAAAACCCTGAGTTGTTAAAACCTTATCTGGAGAAGCTGGCAAGCTGCCCGGCCGGGGATCAGGCCTTTATTAAGATTGTACGCGACCTGATTTTTGTACCGGGTCTTCGCACCCTGATCATTGCACAATTCCGCAACCCGGATCGCAGCGAAGCCTTGGGTAATGCCATCGGCTTGCTAATGGGACAAAGTTAATCCTCATCTCCTTTATGTGCCAAGCCAACAACAAAGCCCGGCCAGAGACAATCTGACCGGGCTTTCGTTCTTTCGGAGCAGAGTCCGCTGAAAGCGGTCTCTTGCTATCGTCTATAGCAGCAAACACCGATGCTCACGGCGACCTCTGAATCCTCTGCGACAAATATCTTTGCTTTGCTACATATGCCCCTGATCTTCAAAACGCTGGTGCCAGCTTAACGCTTCTCCCAGCAGGTGTGGAGTATGCATGCCTTTGCCGGATTGCTGAGCCCGTTCAAAATAATCAAGAAGGGCCGGCCGGTACGCAGGATCAGCACATTTTTCAATAATAACCCGAGCTCTGCGACGCGGTGACAGCCCTCTGAGATCGGCAAGTCCATGCTCAGTAACGATTACCTTCACATCATGCTCCGTATGATCGACATGCGACACCATAGGGACAATAGATGAGATAGCACCATCTTTGGCCGTTGACGGTGATACAAAAATCGACAGATACCCATTACGTGCAAAGTCGCCGGAACCCCCAATACCATTCATCATGCGGCTACCCATAATATGGGTCGAGTTAACGTTACCGTAAATATCGCATTCGATCATGCCGTTCATCGCGATAATACCCAGACGCCGGGCCAGCTCAGGATGGTTGCTGATATCCTGCTGACGCAGAATGATCTTGTCACGATAAAGATCGATATTGTCATCAAACTCTTTAATACCTTCCGGACTTAAAGAAAAAGCCGTTGCAGAGGCAACACTTAGTGTGCCGGATTTAAGCATTTTGAGCATGCCATCCTGAATGACTTCGGTAAAAGCGGTCAGATTTTTGAAAGGTCCGGCGTCCAACCCTTCAAGCACCGCATTAGGAATATTGCCTACTCCCGACTGAATCGGCAGCAACTCTTTTGGCAAACGACCAAGTTCAATCTCTCGCTTAAAAAAGTCCAGAATGTGTTGGGCAATTTTCTGGGAAACGGCATCAGGTGCTTTAAAAGGCGAATTCCGGTCTGCCGCATTGGTCTCAACAACCGCAATTACTTTATCAGCCGGGCAGTGAAAATAGCCTTCACCAATACGGTCAGAAGGATTGGTCAGCATAATGGGCTTACGGTTTGGCGGCAGAGCCGTACCGTAATAGATATCATGCATGCCTTCCAGCTTGATATTCTGCTTGCTGTTTACTTCCAGAATGATTTTATCAGCCTGTTCAATCCAGGTTTTGTTATTACCGATTGATGAGGAAGGAATCAGGCTGCCATCCTCGCGGATACCGGCTACTTCGATCAGCGCAATATCCATTTTGCCTAAAAAACCAGACCAGGCGTACTGGGAAACCTCAGACAGGTGCAGGTCCACATAGTCCATTGTTCCGTTATTAATACGCTGTCGACAAATGGGATCACTCTGAAACGGCAGGCGCATCTCAATGCCATCCACCTCAGCCAGAACCCCATCCAGTTCGGGAGCCGTAGACGCTCCGGTCCATACATTGATCTTATAGGGCGTACCCCCTGCAGCATTCAGCTTTCGTATACGGTCAGCTAAAGCACCAGGCACCGCTTTGGGATAACCGGCACCGGTAAAACCGCTCATGCCAACATTGGCTCCTGCCGGAATCAGTTCAGCTGCGGCTTCAGCGCTCATCAGACGCTGTTTAAGAACAGGACAGAGAATTCTGCTCAGGGCGGACATAGGGATCTCACTTGCAGTATTAAATCGGAACAGAGCGGCAGAATAAGCGCCGTCTTTCTGGAGAAGTGAAGTTTATCAGCAAAAGCGCAAATATTTAGTGCTTATCACCAATATAAGGTAAACACTTAGTCTACAAATTTATCAAACACCCTTTAAGCGACAAATTACCTCAACAAGTAATTTCTTTTGAAACAAAAAATAGCCCCACAGAGAAGCTGCAGGGCTATTTTTCAGTGATTCACTCCGACAAAATGCTCAGAGTTCATCTCGTGGCTCAGTGACTGGATAACCATTTTTCCAGGTCATCTGCACCACCGATATGCTCACCTTCGATAAAAATTTGCGGTGTTGTGCCCCGTCCTGAGACCGCGTGCAAAGTCGCAAGACTAATACCATGACTGCCTACAGTGATCTCCTCGAATTTCATACCGCGTTCTTTAAGGGCGTTCTTAGCACGGGTACAGTGGCTGCAACCCGGCTTACCGATTAACGTTACACGCTTAGGCGCTGCCGCTTGCGGAGCAAGATACTTCAGCATGGTATCCGCATCGGAAACTTCAAACGGGTCGCCCGGTACATCCGGCTCGATAAACATCTTCTCAATGACACCATCACGAACCAGCATGGAGTAGCGCCAGCTACGATCACCAAAACCCAGTTCACCTTTATTCACCAGCATACCCATGCCACGGCTGAAATCACCGTTACCATCCGGCAGCATGAAGATATTTTCCGCATGCTGATCTCCGGCCCAGGCGTCCATAACAAAAGGGTCGTTCACAGACAGACAGATAATGTCATCAATCCCCTGCGCTTTAAAAACCGGCGCAAGCTCGTTGTAGCGGGGCAGGTGTGTACTGGAACAGGTCGGTGTAAATGCCCCTGGCAGAGCAAACAGAATGACATTCTTGCCTTTAAACAGATCATCAGTGGTCAACTGAACCCATTCATTGCTAATGCGGGTGTTGAATGTAACCTCAGGAACGTTCTGACCTTCACGATTCGCTAACATCTTGTTTCTCCATTTCAGGTAGTCAATCCGGCCTCAGTTTTTCAGGCTCCGGCCTATATCTTTTAACATTTTGGTCAGCATCAGTGATCTGATAACAACGCATCACTGACTGAACCTTGATGTGAACACTATATCGAGTCTGCCTTGATTGAAAAAATATAACTTTCAGATCGAATCGATAGGTATTGCCTATTTTAGTTTCCACCCACGCCTAACTGACAGACCGTTATTGTAAAAAGCTGTTGCGCGCGGTTGTGGTCGCGCATTTGACATGCTATTTATTGATCTCCGGCTTTTGCCGGTTTTTTATTTCCTGACAAACTAAGAAAAGAGAATACGACCATGAAACCTATGATGATTACCATGATGACCAAACCTATGATGCGCAACATTATGACCATTACCGCTAACTCAGTCTCGCTATCCGGTTATCAAGAACGACTATCACAGAATCAGGAACGTTATCATGCTGTCTCAGAATCCGTCTGCTAATCCTCTGGAATTTGCATCACCCGCTCACCTGAGCACTGCCCTGTTTGATCTGGGCGATTGTTTCGGCAACCTTTGCCGACTTCCTCTTCAAAGCGCACTAAAACTTTTCGGCTCTCATCTTTCTGAACGGACTCCGCAAGTCCGGCCACAATCCCAGTCACGCTTTCTTACACAGCAGCTGAAAACCAATATCCCTTTTGCCGTCAGCAGAGAATGGCAAAACCAAGTCTGGAATTATCAGCTTTCACTCCAATACGCTGACACTTTCCATGCAGACCAGACTCTTCATCAGCATCTGTCATCGCGCAGTCTAAGCAGCATTCCAACGGAGCAGAAAGGTAATCTTCAGGAATGGCTTTACTTTGCCAGCCCTCTGGAAAAACTGACGCAGCTTGACTGGCAATTGCTGTCTTTTGAAGAGCAGAAACAGCTTCGTCTGCAAAACCTTGCTTTTTGGTTCAGACACAAACTGGAACAAGGCAGCCTGATTGGAGACCTGCTGTTGGTGCCTTTCACCGACCTGCCGTTAGGTGAGGGTCTGAATATAAAACCGTCCCATAGTTTCGCCCGACTGGCTAAATTGGCACTTCCGAATCAGCAAAAACTGAGTGCATTAAACTTTGCAATTTTTCGCAGCGGCACCCTGACGGAAGGTTACGGTTTACAGCCATCGGCTCTGTTTTCCGCCTGTGAACAGCTTAAAGGACAAACGCTAAACACTGAGGAGCAGGCCTTATTGCTGCTCGACCATAAGCAGTGCCTCGAGAGCCTTAACAAGCTGGAGCAGATTCTAAGCTAACAGACCTCTGATTCGAAAAGGCTCAGCTTAAGGACAGGGTGGTTGAAAAGCACTTCGCCACCCTTATATAAGATTTAACTAACAAATCTTATCGACAGGTATCATCATGTCCGAACAGCAAACCTCCCATGTTGTCTGCCCACACTGCAACGCTGTAAATCGCATCCCGAATATCAGACTGGGTGATCAACCCAATTGCGGTAAGTGCAAACAGTCGCTATTTACCGGCGAACCACAAAACCTGACTCAGGCAAACATGGCTAAAGTGATTGCCAACTCTGATCTTCCCGTTGTTGTGGATTTTTGGGCGCCCTGGTGTGGTCCCTGCCAGATGATGGGACCGATCTTTTCTCAGATGACCGCTGAGCTTGAACCTTACGTCAGAATGGCCAAGGTCAATACCGAGCAGGAGCAACAACTGGGGGCTCAGTTTGGTATCCGAAGCATACCGACGCTGGCGATCTTTAAAGGCGGCAAGGAGGTTGCCCGACAATCAGGTGTGTTGCAGCCTGCTCAGCTGAAAGCCTGGATTCAGGCCAACAGCTAACCGACACAAGAGAAGAGATAGGGATATAAAAAGGAAAAATGTCAGAAATAACGAAGAGCTAAGCCTGAGCGCTTAGCTCTTTTTTTTGCCTGTCTTACGACTCTCTTTACCGGAAGATACAGCTGTATTCTCATCGGCAGCAGGCAGACGCGCGATCTCTTTATCAGAAGGCACATAAACCACCTCGGACTCAGAAAAGCTATCCGGCCAGGTCTTCCCTGAAGGAGAAAACAGCATCCAGAAGTGACCCAATCCCAAACAAACCAGAGATAAAGCCCCACAGAAAAAACGCATCAGTGACTGTGTCAAAGAGATAGCACGACCATCACTGTTCTGAATACGGATACGCCACGCCTGCATGCCCAGCGTTTGACCGGTACGACGCCAGAAGAACGTAAAGAAGCCAAAGGTCACCAAAAACAGCACACTCTGAAAACCTGGGCCAGCATGGTCATTCATGGCATCAACTCCCTCAGGAAGAAAAGGAAGACGAGCAAAACCCAGTAGCATCCAGATCGCTACAATAATCAGAAAATCGTACATCATCGCTCCCAGACGGCGAACAATCCCGGCTGGCCGGGTATAAGTCTGCTTGGGAAACTGGCGTCCACTTGTTGTCATTTATCTGCCTTAACGCTTAGAACAAAAAAGTAAGAGTGATTTATCCGGTACGGCGAATCAGAACGATGCCATAAAGAGCACAGCCAATCGCTGGGGTCAGCACCGCCCAAACAGGATCAAAGCCATATACGACACTGGCTGGGCCTAAAATATCCTGAATATATTTAACAACCAGTCCCACCACGACACCACTAAATACCCGGGTACCCGCCGGAGCTGATCGCAAGGGGCCAAAAACAAAGGAGGCAGCCACTAAAACCAGAGAAGAAATGGTCAGAGGCATGAGTACCTTTTGCCAGAAAGCCATCTCGTGCTCATGGGATTTCAGCCCCTGACCTTTGAGATACTGGGAATAACGCCATAAATCAGAAGGCGCCAGATAGCGTTGGTTAATAATGATCACCTTCATCAGATCCGGCTTCAGATCACTGGGCCAGAAAACAGTGCCCACGGCTTCACTTGTGATGTGCTGCTTTCCAAGCTGAGTCCTGATCACATCATTCAAAACCCAACCCTTTAATTCAAAATCATACTGACCACTTTTCGCTACCGAGGTAGAAAGCAGCGTTTTACCATCTGCTGAGAAACTTTGACGTTGAATGCCATAAAGCTGCCCATCAGTTCTGATTGAGCGGAAATAAAAATAGTCGGAGCCATCCCGTAACCAGACACCACTTTTACCTTTGGTCTGGTTGGTATCCCAACGTTTCATCAGCCGATAATTTTCAGCATCAACAGCGGTCTTAGGAGAAACAAACTCTCCAATAAAGGCGGTCACCGCGATGATCATCAACATGGGTTTCATTACCGCCCAGATAATTCGGGTGATCGAGACCCCGGCTGCCCGGATCACGGCTAATTCATTATTACTGGCTAAACTTCCCAAGCCAATCAGAGCCCCAACCATCACGCCAACAGGCACAAGATCATAAAAACGCCGCGGAGCACTCAACAGCACATAGTAGAGCACATTACTTAACTGGTAGGTTTCATTTAGGTTATCCAGCTCATTAACCAGAGCCAGCATCATATCCAAGCCCAGAAGCAGCAACTGAACAACCAGTACAGCGCCAAAAACACTTTTAGCAATATAACCATCTATTGTTTTCATGCGCTTTTTTCCTTTCTGGAACCGGCCCTCAGTGCATGCAAAAGCGGCTCTTTAAACAACAGATATCCGGCGATCAGTAAAAATATGGCATGAACAGACCAAAGGCCTATAGATGGGGCCAGTTTCCCCTTTTCAACCATTCCCTGAACAGAGATCAAGGCACTAAGGTAAAAAATATGAAGAAAAACCGCAGGAAAAAGTTTCGCAAAACGGCCTTGCCGGGGACGAACATAGCTCAGGGGAACAGCGATCAACGTAACCACAATAACCATCAAAGGCAGCGAGATACGCCACTGAGACGCAGCCTGGTAGGCGGGACGTGATGAACCAAAAACCATAGAGGTCGGCAGCTGCCTTACCTTGTAGGAGATAGGGGATCTCTCTTTTTCCGACATCCTTACAGCGTAGCGCTCAAAGTTCAGCAAGGAGAAATCGCCCTGCCCTGCCCGACCTTCTGTACGGTTGCCGTTTTCCAAAACCAGATAACGACTGCCGGTTCTCTCATCAAGGTACTGATAACCCAGATCTGCCTTAAAAACCGCCGTTCTCGTTTTGCCATCATCCCCTTTAATCTGTTGAGACAGGAAAACGTTATGCATCCTGGTATTTGAATCCGTGAGCTCCTCGGTATAAACCACCTGCCCACCGGAAAAAGACTGAAATCGCCCCGGCTTGATGGTCGAGAAGTCCACACGCTGTTTTTGCTCTTCTAAAATCTGTGCGGTTTTCGACTCACTCAAAGGAGTCAACCAAAGACTAAAACTGGCGACAACAGCAGCAACAAACAGCCCGGCAATCAAAGTGTAGGCCAGCAACCTATTGGGTGAAAACCCGCAGGCGAGAAGTACGCCAATTTCGTTTTCCTGATAAAGACGGCCGTAGGTCAGCATGACCGAAAGGAAAAATCCCAGAGGTAAAATCAGTTCAAGAACCGAAGGGAACTGCAGCAGCAAAAGCGTCCAGAGAAAATCCAGCGACAGAGAGCCTTCTGCAACATCCTGAAACAGCCCGATAAAACGTCCACCCAGAATAATCAGCAGCAGAACGGCAGATACCGCTGCCAGTGTCAGCAGAACCTCACGGACCAGATAGCGAAACAGGATCAAAAGGCGGCTCCCAGAAACAAATCCATAAGCCCAAAAGCTTATTTAAAAGAGAAATTACAACGCTGAAGACTTTCCGGCAGCTTTCCGTTGCATCAGGCATTGCGTAAACTGTCAGCAGTCACCATATACTACTGAGTCAAACGGGCAAATTATCTAATAACAGACTGCTTTTGTCTTGCCTGTCATCATTTTGAGCGGGGTTTTTATGTCTTTTAACGCTACAACTCAAGCACTAACCGAATTAACAGCCGATTGTCGCATCGCCTTTGTCGGTGCTGACGCGACGCTGGGCAGCAATGCTCAACAACTGGACAAAGCCAGTGGCGGTGCCATCAGCCGTATTCTGGAACTGGGCGATTTCAGCGGTAAATTTGGCCAGACTCAACTACTGCCGGAAGCCGGTGAACTGAAAGGCCGCCTGCTGCTGGTCGGTACCGGCAAGCCTGAAGAGCTGAAAGAGGGTAAATTCCGCACTCTGATCAAAAACCTGATCTCTGCGGTTAAAGACACCAAAATCGCCACTCTGGCTCTGAGCCTTGAAGATGTTGAGATCAAAGGCCGTGATCTCAACTGGAAAGCCCGTCTGCTGGCAGAAAACACGGTAACGACTCTCTACGTGTTCGATCAGCTGAAGAGCAAACAAGCTGACCCTATCGCACTGAACAGCATCACCCTGTCGGTACCGGGTGCTGAAGGCGCTGTGCAGAAAGCACTGGATACCGGTGCCGCGGTTGGCGAAGGCATGAACGTGACCCGTACACTAGGCAACCTGCCGGGCAACATCTGTACGCCGGTTTATCTGGCAGAACAGGCTGAAGCACTGGCAAAAGATTTTGACGAGCTATCCCTGACTATTCTGGATGAAAACCAGATGGCAGAACTGGGTATGAATTCTCTGTTGTCCGTTGCTAAAGGCAGTGTCGAAGCACCGCGCCTTGTGGTAATGGAATACAAGGGTAATGGCGATGCCAAGCCTCATGTTCTGGTGGGTAAAGGCGTGACCTTTGATACCGGTGGTATCAGCCTGAAGCCGGGCGAAGGCATGGACGAAATGAAGTTCGACATGTGCGGTGCAGCCAGCGTGATGGGCACCATGGCGGTACTGAAGCAGCTGAAACCAAAAATCAATGTGGTTGGCGTGGTTGCCGCCGTTGAAAACATGCCGGCAGGCAATGCTTCCAAGCCGGGTGATATTGTCACCACCATGTCCGGCAAAACCGTTGAGATTCTGAATACCGATGCCGAAGGCCGTCTGGTACTGTGCGATGCCCTGACCTACATCGGCAAGTACAACCCGGAAACCGTAGTGGATATCGCCACCCTGACCGGTGCCTGCATTATCGGTCTGGGTCATCACGCCTCCGGTCTGCTGGCGAATGATGACGAACTGGCCGCAGAACTGCTTGAAGCCGGTATCGATGCCAATGATAAAGCCTGGCACCTGCCGCTGTGGGCCGAATACCAGCAGCAGCTGGATTCCAACTTTGCGGATATGGCCAACATCGGTGGTCGTCCGGCGGGCACTATCACTGCGGCCTGCTTCCTGTCGCGCTTCACCGAAGACTACCGCTGGGCGCACCTGGATATCGCAGGCACCGCATGGCACTCTGGTAAAGAGAAGGGTGCAACCGGCCGGCCGGTACCTCTGCTGACTCAGTACCTGCTGTCTAAAGCTGAATAGTAGTGATCTAAAACAGAACAGAACCTGCTGTCTCAGATAAGAAACAAGACAGGAAATGCCGAAGTTCAGTATCTCTTTGCTGAACTCAAAGCCCAACAAAAAGGCCATGCTTATAGTTAAACATGGCCTTTTTTGTTGGCAGTATTATCGGGAATTAGCCCTTAACCGACCACACGATTACGCCCGTTTCGCTTAGCCTTGTAGAGTTTTTCATCTGCATGATGAATCAGTTGATCCAGACTCTCATGGCTCGCGTGCTGATATACGGCAAGCCCAATAGAAACCGTAAAACGAACCTCTCTACGATCACTGGTTTCAACAATAAGCTGCTCCGTCTCTTGCCTGATTTTTTCCGCTAGTCTGAAAGCTTTACCACTATCGGATTGCGGCAACAGCACCAGAAACTCTTCACCACCAAATCGGGAAAAATACCCTTCTGAACCAATACACTGCAGACAAAGCTTCGTGAATGACACCAGGACCTCATCACCGACACCATGACCATAGTTGTCATTGATGCTTTTGAAATGATCGAGATCCAACACCAGAATTAACAGATCGCCCCCCTGACCACCATCGGCCAGGTGCTTGAGTGCGTCTAAAAACAGAACTTCCGTATGTCGACGGTTATAAGCTCCGGTTAAAGCATCAGTATTTGCCAGATTCCTCAGTCTCTGCTCAAGCTCCATCTGCAGACTAATATCCTGCACACTGCAGCGACTGATCGTTAATGCGGAGCCGTGAAATTTGGATGAAATCGCACTGGCAACAGGTAGCCAGCGACCATCTTTACACTGAAGATCCAGACGTAAATCACCCACATAATGTGTCGACATCGCCAGATTAAGCTGGGCCTTCGACGCATCTGACAGCATCTCTCTCAGGTGCTTTCTATTGACTAACTCATCCCGGTCATAGCCCAGATATTCCAACGTTTTATTGTTGGCATTCGTGATAAGGCTGGCCGCATCAAAGGTCAGATAACCCACGGGGGCATTGTAATAAAGGTCTTCCAACTCTGCGGTATAGCTGTTTCTTTGCTGCTCATTAATTTTTTTAGCCACTTGGTGTTTTAAAAAAAACCAAACCAAAGTAAAGGCAGAGAAATAGATGATAAAGATAAAAAACTTAACACCGGAATGATGATAAAAAGCATTGGCCAACCACTCATCTTTTGAGGTCCGAACCATAGAAAACCATGACTGGATTTTTACATCCTGCTTTAAACCCAGATCAGCGGTAAAGCGCCCGTCAGATAGCGGCTCGAATTCCGCAGGGCGGATCTTACGGTAGCTGATCAGCTCATCGTTAGCATCAAAAACCCCCTTTGGCTCTTGCTGCATCTGCCGCCATAGCTCAGGGTTCCATGCTGAGAGCACTTTGTCCGGCATACCCAGCTGCCACCCCCACTCACTTTCTCTATAGTGATTAGATAGCCAATAACCATCACTATTAACCAGCATCCCGCGATCACCTGCCTCAAAGTGTGCCCGGAAACGGTTCAGAAAATGGCCGGCTTTATAGTTAAGCACTACCATAGCGACAGGCGCGCCAAGGGCATCGGTAAGAAGCGTAACTGCACGAATAACAGGCTTATAGGGCTGTTCAACCTCACCCCGCTCTACATTCAGATCTAATGGCGACAGGTAAACCTGACCCGGTGCGAGCTTCAAGCCCTCCTGAACGTAATAACGGTCGTGTTTATTTTGCAGGTGTTCAGCAGCAACAGGACGTGCTCCATCGGTATAGTCATTGATACGGATAAGCTCCTGACCCGACAGGTCAATAATCCGAACCTGATCATAACGACTGTCAACATCCGTAGCACGGCGGAAAACATCCTCTACTGCCAGCCGGTTTGCTTTAGAGGGCGTCAAGATAAAATGCCGCACACTCGGCAGAATACTCAGTTGCTGTACATCCAGAGCAACACGCAACACAAACTGATGTACACGGTTTTCGGTAAGATTCAGCAGATACTGATGGCGCTCAATCGTTTTACTCTTAAGCCCCTGATCGTATGCTTGTTTTCCCGCCAGGAGAGCCAGGCTTATAACAAGATAGGCACCACAGGTGAGTATAAATAAACGCTTCCATTCCTTTTTTAGGAACTGGACAGATTCAAACATTAAGTGTGCTCTCCCGGTAAAAGCCAACATGCGATCCCTACATTAAAACCACCTTTGATCTACTGGCTAGGCAAATACGAAAGCCTACCTGATAGGGTCAATGATTAAACTAAGTGGTCTTATCATGCTTTTTTCAGATATTATCACATCTGTTACAAAAACTGCTGGAAGCAATTGGCTCAACCATTTATTACAGGCACTTTACCGATATGACCCAAGTTGACTTCTACATTTTGCCTGCCACCGAACCTGAAAATCAGCTTCATTTCGCCTGCCGTTTGGTTGAAAAAGTGCTGCATAAAGGCCACCAAGTCTATATTCAGGCAACGGATGAGGCTCAGGCTAAAGAGATCGACCGTTTGTTATGGGAATTCCGCCCGGACAGCTTTATCCCGCACCTGATGGTCGGCGATGAGAAAATTCAGCAAGTACCGGTGGCGATCGGGCATAGTGAAGACTGCGCCCACCATCATGATGTGATGATCAACCTCTGCCACCATGTGCCGGATCATTTCAGCCGTTTCGAGCGTGTTGCTGAGATCGTGTTCCAGCAGGAAAATCTACTCAAAGCCAAGCGCGATGACTGGCGTTTCTATAAAGAACGCGGCTATGCGCTGAATCGTCACGATATGCGGCGCTGAAGCCGCACTGTTTTGCCCATCATTTTTATCGCGCAGCCCCTTTCAGGCGGTTATCACAACCTTAATCGCCATGTATAATCGACCGATTATCAAGTACTGCCCCCGTATCGAGTACGAAACAAACTCCAGTACGATCTAACAATTTCCGTTCGTTGCCCGCCTGAGTTCTTCTGACCTTTCGGCAGGCAGCTAACCTGATTTAGCGGTGAACCAGACCTCCATGGATAAGACTTACCAACCCGAACAGATTGAACGCACCTGGTATCAGAACTGGGAAGAGAACAAATACTTCCGCCCGTCCGGCGAAGGTGATGCCTATTCCATCGTGATTCCGCCGCCAAACGTCACGGGTAGTCTGCACATGGGCCACGCCTTCCAGCACACCATTATGGATGCGCTGACCCGCTACCGTCGTATGCAGGGCCGTAACGCGCTGTGGGTTGTAGGTACTGACCATGCCGGTATCGCCACCCAGATGGTTGTTGAGCGTAAGCTGGCCGCTGAAACCGGTGAAAGCCGTTACGATCTGGGTCGTGAAGCTTTCGTGGAAAAGATCTGGGAATGGAAAGAAGAATCCGGCGGCACCATCACCAAACAGATGCGTCGTCTGGGCAACTCTGTGGATTGGGAAAACGAGCGTTTCACCATGGACTCCGGCTTCTACCACGCGGTACAGGAAGTCTTTATCCGTCTGCACGACGAAGGCCTGATCTATCGCGGCAAACGTCTGGTGAACTGGGATCCGAAACTGCACACGGCGATCTCCGATCTGGAAGTTGAGAACAAAGAAGTTAAAGGCAAGATGTGGTACCTGCGTTACCCGCTGGCCGACGGCGTTAAAACCGCTGCCGGTGAAGACCACATCGTTGTGGGTACTACCCGTCCGGAAACCCTGCTGGGCGATACCGGTGTTGCAGTAAACCCGGAAGATGAGCGTTACAAAGACCTGATCGGTAAGTTTATTGAGCTGCCTTTGGTGGGCCGTCGCATCCCTATCGTAGGTGACGAGCATGCCGATATGGAAAAAGGCACCGGCTGCGTAAAAATCACTCCGGCGCACGACTTCAACGATAACGAAGTGGGCAAGCGCTGCGGCCTACCGATGATCAACGTGCTGACCCTGAACGCCGACATCCGTGATGAGGCGCAGGCGTTTAACACCGACGGTTCGGTAAACACTGAAATCGACACCACCATTCCTGAGCAATACCGTGGCATGGAGCGCTTCGCTGCCCGTAAAGCGATCGTTGCCGAGATGGAAGAGAAAGGTCTGCTGGTTAAGATCGAAGAGAACAACATGACGGTACCTTACGGTGACCGTGGTGGTGTAGTGATCGAGCCGATGCTGACGGATCAGTGGTTCTGCGATGCCAAAACGCTGGCTAAGCCTGCCATCGAAGCGGTTGAAAACGGCGACATCAAGTTCGTGCCTAAGCAGTACGAAAACATGTACTTCTCCTGGATGCGCGATATTCAGGACTGGTGTATCTCCCGTCAGCTGTGGTGGGGTCACCGCATTCCGGCCTTCTACGATAACGAAGGCAATGTTTACGTAGCGGCTTCCGCTGAAGCGGCACGGGAGAAATACAATCTGGATCTGGAGCTTGAACTGCGTCAGGACGACGACGTACTGGATACCTGGTTCAGCTCTGCCCTGTGGACTTTCGGCACCATGGGCTGGCCAAACGATATCGAGAAGATGAAAACCTTCCACCCGACCGATACGCTGGTAACGGGTTTTGACATCATCTTCTTCTGGGTTGCCCGTATGATCATGATGACCATGCACTTCATCAAAGATGAAGACGGCAAACCTCAGGTACCGTTCAAAAACGTCTACGTCACCGGTCTGATCCGTGATGAGAACGGCGACAAGATGTCCAAGTCCAAGGGTAACGTTCTGGACCCGCTGGATATGATCGACGGTATCGATCTGGAGACGCTGCTGGACAAGCGTACCGGCAACATGATGCAGCCGCAGCTGGCTGAGAAGATCGGCAAGCGTACCAAGAAGGAGTTCCCGGAAGGTATCGCCGCTCACGGCACCGACGCCCTGCGTTTCACACTGGCGGCACTGGCCTCTACCGGCCGTGACGTAAACTGGGATATGAAACGTCTGGAAGGTTATCGCAACTTCTGTAACAAGATCTGGAACGCTGCCCGTTACGTGCTGACCAACACCGAAGGTCAGGATTGTGGTCAGAATGGCGAAGAAGTGATCCTGTCTCTGGCAGATCGCTGGATCATCAGCAGCCTGCAGCGCACCGAAGAAACCGTGATGCGTCAGATGGACGAGTACCGTTTCGATCTAGCTTCCCAGACCCTGTACGACTTTATCTGGAACCAGTACTGCGACTGGTATCTGGAACTGTCCAAGCCGGTACTGTGGGATGAGTCCGAAGGTGAAACCGAAGAAGAGAAAGCCCAACTGGCCGCTCTGAAGCGTGGCACCCGTGGCACTCTGGTACGTGTTCTGGAGGCGATCCTACGTCTGTCGCACCCGATCATGCCGTTTATCACCGAAGAGATCTGGCAGCAGATCAAAGGTCTGGCAGGCAAAGAAGGCGATACCATCATGCTGCAGCCGTATCCGGTTGCTGTGGCAGAGCTGATCGACGAAGCGGCTGAAAGCGACATCGAGTGGCTGAAGTCTGTGATCGTCAGCATCCGTAACATCCGTGGTGAAATGAACATCGCTCCGGGTAAAGAACTGCCGGTTCTGATCCAGAACGGTAGCGACGAAGACTTCCGTCGTCTGCAGGATAACTACGTTGCCCTGAGCAAGCTGGCGAAGCTGGAACAGATCACCTGGCTGGAAGCAGACGAAGAAGCACCAATGTCTGCCACCAAACTGGTTGGCAAGATGGAAGTGCTGGTACCTATGGCTGGCCTGATCGATAAAGATGCCGAGCTGGGTCGTCTGAAGAGAGAGATGGAAAAACTGCAGAAAGACGTGGGCCGACTGGAAGGTAAACTGGGCAACGAGAAGTTTGTTGCCAGCGCACCGGAAGAGGTTGTGGCAAAAGAGCGCGAGAAACTGACCGCAGCGAAAGAGTCTCAGACCAAACTTCAGGAGCAGTACAAAAAGATCGAAGCGCTTTGATTTAAGCACAACAAAGCCCTGATCTCTGGCCCGGTTTAATTGCCAAGGCTGAAAAAGCCCGACAACCTTTTAACGCAAAGGTTTGTCGGGCTTTTTTGTCGCTGAAATTTAAGCCTTTTTACCGCGCTGACTCAGATCAGCCAGATACAAATAGCATCTGTACACCCAACCAGTATTTACCTAAACTGTTTGCCCTAAATCCGTCCTGTACAAACGGCAGATGAGGTCATTGTGGATAACCAGATTCAACATCACATCATTTATGTGCACGGCTTTAACAGCTCACCGGGCTCCTTTAAGGCGCTGCAGCTGAAAGCTTTTGTCGAACAGAACCAGCTGGATCTGCAATACCATTCGCCGATGCTCAGTCACTGGCCGGAAAAAGCGATGAATGCGCTGGAAGAGCTACTGGAACAGATCAAAGCCGATGATCAAGCGGCAGGAAAAATCACCCGTATTCTGTTGGTGGGCAGCTCTCTGGGCGGCTTCTACAGCACCTGGCTGATGGCACGTTATCCGGGGCTTAAAGCGGTACTGATCAATCCGGCTGTTTTCCCGCAGGAACTATTACCGGCCTATCTCGGCCTGAACGAAAACCTCTATACCGGCGAGCAGTACGAACTGACTCAGGATCACATGCAGCAACTCAGAAAGCTGCATCTGGCAGAACCAGCCTGCACCCAGAATATTAAAGTACTGCTGCAGACCGATGATGAGGTGCTGGACTATCGCCGCGCCGAGAACTACTACCGTCAGGCGGATGTTCAGGTTATTGAGGGCGGCGATCACGGCTTCCGGAATTTTGAACAGCACTTCACCACCCTGCTGGATTTTGCCGGAATCAGCTATCCCGAGCAGCTGACCATGCCGGAAGAAGATGAAGTGCTGAAGCTCAGAGCCCTGGTTTAAAACCGGGTGCAGATTAAGACCAAGCTGCAAGTAAAGATCAAAAGCGAAAAGGCTCTGGCCGTCATACAAGACAAAAAGAACATCAGGAACACCCATGAGTGCAGATAAACCAACACAAAGTTATAACGCCCAGGCCATTGAGGTTTTAAGTGGTCTGGATCCGGTGAAAAAACGTCCCGGCATGTACACCGACACCACCCGCCCGAATCATCTGGCGCAGGAAGTGATCGATAACAGTGTCGATGAAGTACTCGGCGGGTTTGCCCGCAATATTCAGGTTTGCCTGTTCAAAGACGGCTCTGTCTCAGTGGAAGATGATGGCCGGGGCATGCCAACGGATATTCACCCGGAACATGGCGTGACCGGTGTTGAACTGATTCTTACTCGACTGCATGCCGGCGGTAAGTTCTCCAACAGCAACTACCAGTTCTCCGGTGGTCTGCACGGGGTCGGTGTTTCTGTTGTAAACGCCCTCTCCAGCCGTCTGGAAGTGTATGTTAAGCGTGGCGGGGAACAGCTGAAAATCGCTTTCGCTCACGGCGACAAGATTGAAGATCTGGAAGTGATCGGCACCGTTGGTAAACGCAATACAGGCACCAAGGTTCACTTCTGGCCGGAAGCCA
Organism: Oceanospirillum sp.; assembly: GCA_048270425.1. GTDB lineage: Bacteria > Pseudomonadota > Gammaproteobacteria > Pseudomonadales > Halomonadaceae > Oceanospirillum. Next base: position 61,868 of record JBLWSY010000013.1, on the reverse strand, counting down.
GCTACTTCGACAGCCCTAAATTCTCGGTCACTAAGCTGAAACACAACCTGCGGGCGAAAGCGGTTCTCTGTCCGGGTCTGCATATCACTTTCTGGGATGAAAACACCGGCGAAACCACCGAATGGCAATATGAAGATGGTCTGACCGATTATCTGAAACAGGCCTCCGTAGACTGGGAAACTCTGCCTGCGTCCCCGTTTACCGGTAGCTTCAGCGCTACGACTGAAGCGGTAGACTGGGCGCTGCACTGGTTACCGGAAGGCGGTGAACTGCTGACCGAAAGTTACGTCAACCTGATTCCTACCGCTCAGGGCGGGACCCATGTTAACGGTCTGCGTGCCGGTCTCTTGGATGCTTTGCGCGAGTTCTGTGAATTCCGCAACCTGATCCCCCGTGGCGTCAAACTGACTCCGGAAGATCTTTGGGAACGCTGCAGCTACGTGCTGTCTGTAAAAATGCAGGATCCGCAGTTTGCCGGTCAGACCAAAGAGCGTCTCTCCTCCCGTCAGACTGCAAGTTTTGTTTCCGGCGTCGTTAAAGATGCCTTCAGCCTGTGGCTGAACCAGCATACCGCTGAAGCGGAAGCGCTGGCGGAAATGACCATCAACATCGCCCAGAAACGTCTGCGCGCCAGCAAAAAAGTGGCCCGTAAAAAGGTCACTCAGGGCCCGGCACTGCCCGGCAAACTGGCCGACTGTTCCGGTCAGGACACCGCCCGCTCCGAACTGTTTCTGGTAGAGGGTGACTCGGCAGGCGGTTCCGCCAAACAGGCACGAGACCGCGAATATCAGGCGATTCTGCCTCTGCGCGGTAAGATCCTGAACACCTGGGAAGTCAGCTCCGATCAGATTCTGGCCTCTCAGGAAGTGCACGATATCGCAGTAGCATTGGGTATCGACCCGGCTAATCCGGATCTGTCCGGTCTGCGTTATGGCAAGATCTGTATCCTCGCCGATGCGGACTCCGATGGTCTGCACATCGCAACCTTGCTGTGCGCACTCTTTATCCGCCACTTCCCGGCAATGGTCGATAACGGCCATGTCTTTGTTGCCATGCCGCCGCTGTACCGTATCGATATCGGTAAAGAGGTACACTACGCGCTGGATGATGATGAGAAACAGGGCATTCTGGATCGCCTGGAAGCTGAGAACAAACGCGGTAAGGTGAACGTACAGCGCTTTAAAGGTCTGGGTGAGATGAACCCGCTGCAGCTGCGTGAAACTACCATGGACCCGAACACCCGCCGACTGGTTCAGCTGACCCGTGAAGAGCACGACGGCACACTGGAAGTGATGGATATGCTGCTGGCAAAGAAACGCTCCGGCGACCGTAAAGACTGGCTGCAGCAGTACGGTAATCTGGCAGAGGTTTAACCCTCTCTCCGGCGGATTCCCCTCCACCACAACTGGCTTCCACGCTCTGCGTGGCAGCCTTTTTTATTCCCAGCGCCCTAAATTCTGCCCCCTGAACACCGGAGCTATATGAGCCTGTTTCTGCTTTATCTGGCCACCATCTTTCTGATAATCGCCACACCCGGCCCTTCAATTCTGCTGATCATGCAGCACTCAGCATCCTATGGCGTAAAGCGTAGCTTTTATAACGCCTTAGGTGGCGTCAGCGCGGCCCTGATTCTGATCGCCCTCTCGCTGGGTGGTGTTGCTTTTCTGGTGCAGGGTATCTGGATCAACGTACTATCGATTCTCGGAGCCTGCCTGCTGATCTGGATCGGCTTTAAAAGCTTTAAGCCGATAGAACTGAATGAGGAAGGCGAACATAACGAGAGCGATAAAGAGCTCTTTAAATCCGCCTTCTATACCGGCATCAGCAACCCAAAAGACCTGATCTTTTTTGCCACCCTGCTACCGCAATTTATCATCACCGACCTGCGCTACTGGCAGGCCTCGCTGTATCTCGCCTTTGGCTGGCTGGTGCTGGATGTCAGCATTATGATGAGTTACGCACTGGGGGCGCACCTGTTAGCCAAGAAGCTAAGCATCGGCGCACTGAATAAAACCCGGATGGTCAGTGGTGTGCTGATCACCCTGATCGGTGGGGCGCTGCTGAGCAGCAGCGCGTATCAATTGTTGTGATTATCACTTCGATATAATTTGACACCGGGCTAGCCTTCCAATATAGAGGAACTATCTACATCACCTTTCAACAATTTATAAAAAACTGACTCTCCACCGCTACCTGGTACAAAATTTTTAGTTGTGAAGTCATTATCAGTTAGGTCTAAGCAGGAGAAATATTCTTCAAAATCATTAATATCAGGATTGAAAACCCCTTTATCTACCAAATCTGGATAGACATCATTTTTCAAATAACGCATCAGTGCCTTAAACGCATTTGATTTTGGCAAAAGATTCCCTTTCCTCTCAACCTGATCCCATGCATTTGGCCATTTTTTGCGAACAAAAGAAAAATATGAATACAATATTTTATAAATATCCAAATCTCCATTTTCACCAGATAAATATAAATCTCTAAATGGATATTTAACTGAATCAAGGGGTTCCAGTTTTTTATTATCGAGCGATCTATTTCTGTCTTCTTCAGGATCTCTGGAAATAAACTTAACAAGACTCTCAACAAAAGCGGCCTGAGTAAGAGGTTCATGCTTGCGACCAGGAGTTGCTACACCAAGCCTTTTAATACGCCCCTCGAATGGACTCCCCTCATTAGAGTTGAGAGCAACTGCAATATTATGACATGTTTTAAAAGGATTTCTTTTTTTCGCAACAGCTTCTAAATCATAAACCAAACTTCTATTAACTTTTGTTTGAGCCAAATTAACAGTTGCAAATATCTTAGCTTGCTCAGGCAAATCTAGACCAACAAAAATAGAAACATTCAGATAAAAATCTCTTTCAAAGTCAAATGACCTATTATCACCAACCCCATCAAAAAAACCTGCTATGCGGTGCTGACCATCTAGAACTTTAGCAATTTTTTCTACTGGTATAGATTCACCTTCAACCTCAGATTCGAATGGATATAAAGTCAACATACCTGACTCTTCATCATATTCCACACACTTCTCATCGACTGCTAGGATTATTGCTGTTGGAAATGTAGCTTCAGGGGATTGGGTGATATACTTCCTAATATCTTTAACCCGCTTGCTATCTAATGGTCTCTGTATTCCCAAATACCTTTCTACCGACCTCAACCCATCGCCTTCCATACGCCTAACATCTGAGAATGATATTTCGACTAGTTTTTTTGCCTCAATAGAGCCAATAAAGAACTCCCCCATAGGCTGTGCTACTTTGTTTGCAGGCACACTAATTCTAAACTGACTCATTTCATTGCCTCCTTGGCAGCATCTGCAAACCGGTTAGCATCTTCATCCATTGTACGTCCATACCCTTTCAACTCTGGCGGAAACTTTTCTGCAAAAACAGAAGCAATCCATATAAATATGGCAACCAAATATACATAGGATGATTTAAAACTAGGTAGGGCCGACGGAGCATATTGCAATATGCCTGACAACAACAACACGATAAAAGAAATAATCATTATTACAAACTTCACATAATGCTTATTTTTCTCAACCCATAACCAATAAAATATTGGAGCTATCAATGCGCATACTAAAGTAAGAATCTGCCCATTATTAGCCTCATTTGATATAACAAAATAAAAAGAATCCAAAAAAGCACCATTCATTTGAAGAGCGCTCAAAATAAATATTAAATTAGATATCGAATAAACCAAAAAAACATAAAAAAAACAATCAATTAAAACCTTAAGCCAATCAGGCATTTTTCCCAAAAAATCTTTCACCATCCCTAGCACCTTAATAATTCTTCACTATTATTTCAGAATACTTACCACGACTAGATTTTTTCCCAGAGATCATGCTATCACGATCTACACCGACCAACTCACCGAAGCCATTGTAAAGATCGATAATACTATCATGCTTAGCATTGGTCATCATGATTTTAACCCCCCGATCTGAAGCCCTAGATAGCGCGTCTTTTAGTCGCAGCTGATCATCCCATGAAAAAATCTTTTCATTGTACTTTATGAATCCATTATTGTTATGCATAACCGTGTAAGGAGGATCTACAAAAAGAAAGTCATTTACTGTCGATCTTTCAATTACACTTTCAAAATCAGAGCAAACAATCTCAACCCCATTTAAGCAGGCAGAAACTTTTTCAAAATCATCTGTATCAAGTATCACATTCTTTTTACTACCGACAGGGACATTAAACTCACCCGTCAAATTAACCCGATACAAACCATTCCAACACGTTCTATTAAGATATATAAACCTAGCCGCCCTTAAATGAGGCAATCTCGGCTTATAAGCACGCATCCTATAATAAAAATCCTTACTATGTTTCTTATGATATGACCTCAAAGCATCAAAAACAGCAGCCCAATTATCTCTGATTTGAATATAAGCATCTATCAAATCAGAATTGCTATCATTTAAAACAGCTTCCCTAGGATTTAAACGAAAAAAAACCGCACCACTTCCTAGAAAAGGCTCATAATAACCAGCAAAATCTTCCGGAAACAAATCTGGAACATTATTTACCAACCACCTTTTCCCTCCCGCCCATTTCAAGAATGGAAGTACGTCAGCTTTCATAAGCTTAAAAAACCCGTGTATTATTAATCATAAATAAGCCTCCGATGAAGCTAGTACGGCCAGCATTGTAATTAATTAATTTTTTTAATGGAATAAAAAACCCGCTGCAATCACTCACAGCGGGCTTTTAGGTTCTGCATGTTAGCTAACGATTAGTCCAGCTGAGACAGATCCCTTACTGCGCCTTTGTCGGCGGAGGTTGCCAGCTTGGCGTAGGCTTTCAGTGCCGCAGATACACGACGCGGGCGATCTTCTGCCGGTTTCCAGCCCAGTTTGTCCTGTTCGGCGCGGCGTTTTGCCAGCTCTTCGTCAGATACCAGCACGTCGATGGTGCGGTTTGGGATGTCGATGCGGATCATATCGCCATTACGTACCAGACCGATGGCACCACCAGCGGCGGCTTCCGGTGAGCAGTGACCGATGGACAGACCAGAAGTACCACCGGAGAAACGACCATCTGTTAGCAGGGCACAGGCTTTACCCAGACCTTTGGATTTGATGTAAGACGTTGGGTACAGCATCTCCTGCATACCCGGGCCGCCTTTCGGGCCTTCGTATCGTACGATAACCACTTCACCGGCAACCACTTTGTCATCCAGAATGTTCGCTACCGCTTCATCCTGAGACTCGGTGACATGTGCCGGGCCTTCAAACACAAGAATAGACTCGTCCACACCAGCAGATTTCACCACACAGCCATCCTGGGCGATGTTGCCATACAGTACCGCCAGGCCACCTTCCAGCGAGAAGGCATTTTCCAGCGAACGGATACAGCCGTTTTCACGGTCGCCGTCCAGCGTCGGCCAACGGGTTGCCTGACTGAACGCGGTCTGAGTCGGGATACCGGCAGGACCAGCCTTATAGAACTCAACCACCTCTTCCGATGGGTTACGCATGATATCCCACTGATCCAGCGCGTCTTTCATGGTATCGCTGTGTACGGTTGGGGTATCGGTGTGCAGCTTACCGGCACGATCCAGCTCGCCCAGAATACCCATGATGCCGCCGGCACGGTGTACGTCTTCGATGTGATACTTCTGAGTATTCGGCGCAACTTTACACAGCTGAGGCACCACGCGTGACATGCGGTCGATGTCTTTCATGGTGAAGTCAATTTCCGCTTCCTGCGCGATCGCCAGCAGGTGCAGAATGGTGTTGGTGGAACCGCCCATGGCGATATCCAGCGCAATGGCGTTTTCGAAAGCGTTAAAACCTACCGAGCGGGGCAGAACACGTTCGTTGTCCTGCTCGTAGTATTCCCGGGTCATCTCAACAATGCGGTGACCAGCGCGCTTGAACAGTTGCTCACGATCAGCGTGAGTGGCCACTACCGTACCGTTGCCCGGCAGCGCCAAACCCAAGGCTTCCGCCAGACAGTTCATGGAGTTAGCGGTGAACATACCGGAGCAGGAACCACAGGTCGGACAGGCAGAACGCTCAACGGCATCAACCATCTCATCCGATGCTGTCGGATCAGCCGCCAGAACCATGGCATCAACCAGATCCAGCTTGTGTTCCGCCAGCTTGGTTTTACCGGCTTCCATCGGGCCACCGGAAACAAAGATGACCGGAATATTCAGGCGCATCGCCGCCATCAGCATCCCTGGGGTGATCTTGTCACAGTTGGAGATACAGACCATGGCGTCAGCACAGTGAGCGTTCACCATGTACTCAACGGAATCCGCAATAATGTCGCGGGATGGCAGTGAATACAGCATGCCATCGTGACCCATAGCGATACCGTCATCGATCGCAATGGTATTAAATTCTTTAGCAACGCCGCCGGCAGCTTCAATCTCGCGGGCAACCAGCTGGCCCATATCTTTCAGGTGTACGTGGCCCGGTACAAACTGGGTAAAGGAGTTCACAACCGCAATAATCGGCTTCTGAAAGTCATCATCTTTCATACCGGTTGCGCGCCACAGGGCACGGGCGCCAGCCATATTACGGCCTGCGGTGGAGGTCTTGGAACGATACACGGGCATGGGTAGTCCTCAGCAGCTTGGTGCGGATAAAAGCCCCGTAAAAACAGTGGCTTTATCCTTCTTTATCGATTAACTCTTGCAACCCACTTTTTTACCATTGTGACGCCGGTATGGCTAGGCGTAGAGGGTGGAAAAACGGCCTTAAAACAGAAATTTTCACTGCAAAGCCTGTTCTATACTGGCAATAACAGAGTATTTGTATTGGATTTTACTGACAGCCCTTGTTTTATCGACAATGAAACAGAACATTCTTTATTAAGCCTGAGTTTCTTTTTAAGTCAGACAGGGCGACTAACCACCTGAAGCAAAGCGTACAAGGAGCACCCTATGCTTATCGGCGTACCCAAAGAGATCAAAAATCAGGAATACCGTGTAGGAATGACACCTGCGGGCGTCAGCGAACTGACCCGCGCAGGCCATCAGGTGATTGTCGAACACAATGCCGGTGACGCGATCGGTTTTCCCGATAGTGACTATGAAGCAGCGGGAGCCCGTATCGAGTCCGATGTTGCTGTTCTGTTTGATAAAGCAGAGATGATCGTTAAGGTCAAAGAGCCGCAACCAGTAGAATATGCCCGACTGAAAGAAGGCCAGCTGCTCTTTACCTATCTGCATTTGGCTCCCGATCCGGAGCAAACCAAAGGCCTGATCAAATCCGGCTGCACTGCTATCGCCTATGAAACGGTTACCGATGCTCATGGCGGTCTGCCGTTATTGGCTCCGATGAGTGAAGTCGCCGGTAAGCTTTCAGTTCAGGCTGGTGCCCGCTGTCTGGAGAAAGCGATGGGTGGTCGTGGCGTGCTACTGGGCGGCGTACCCGGTGTTGAGCCGGGGCATGTCACTGTTATCGGTGGTGGTGTCGTTGGTGAAAACGCAGCCCGTATGGCGATGGGCTTAGGGGCTGAGGTGACAATTCTGGATCGCTCTATTCCTCGCCTGAGAGAGCTGGAAGCACGCTATGCCGGTCGGCTTAAAACCCTTTATTCCACGCAGGAAGGGGTACTCGACTGCATCCGCCGCAGTGATCTGGTGGTAGGCGCGGTACTGATTCCGGGGGCTGCGGCTCCCAAGCTGATTACCCGAGAGATGCTGAAAGAGATGCCTAAAGGCAGTGTGCTGGTGGATGTCGCCATTGATCAGGGCGGATGCTTTGAAACCAGTCGGGCAACCACCCACGATGACCCCGTCTTTATCGAAGACGATATCGTGCACTACTGTGTTGCCAATATGCCAGGAGCGGTTGCCCGCACATCAACTCTGGCACTGACCAATGCAACACTACCCTTCGTTCTGGCTCTGGCCAACAAGGGTTGGCAAGATGCAATAAAAGACGATAAGCACTTGATGAATGGGCTAAATATTCATGCAGGACAAGTCACAAACCGCGCGGTAGCTGAAGCTCTGGACTATGCTTATGTTAACCCTGCTGATTTAGCCGGGTGATACAGGTCTTTTGCTTGGCTGCTCTTGCAGTAAATAAGGCGGGAAGCTCTCAGGTTATTCGATGAGAGCCCCGCCTTTTTTTGTCGCTAAACGCGTAAGAGTGCCTTAAAGGGTTTTAACAAACACTTTGGAGTTACGCTGCCAGTTGTAGAGTTCCTGACGGGCTCTGGGCAGAGCATCCACATCCGCAGGCTCGAAGCCTCGTTCACGGAACCAGTGAGCAGTATGGGTGGTAAGTACAAAGAGGCGCTCCAGCCCGATACGGTTCGCGCGCTTCTCAATATGCTGCAGAATAAGATCACCACGATGGCCACCCTGATACTGGCTGTGGACTGCAACACAGGCCAGCTCGCCGATACCATCTTCCGCAAACGGATAGAGGGCAGCACAGCCGATCATCATGCCGTCCAGCTCAACCACGGTGAACAGGTCTATCTCGTTTTCCAATCGCTCACGGGAACGGCGTACTAAAACACCCTGCTCTTCCAGCGGACGGATCAGTTCAAGAATACCGCCGACATCTTCGATAGTGGCATCGCGAACCTGTTCATACAGCTCCTGCGTGATCATGGTGCCGCCACCGTTGCGGGTGAACAACTCTTCGATCAGAGCACCGTCTTGCTGGTAGCTGATCAGGTGAGCGCGATTGACACCAAAGCGGCTGGTCTGCCAGGCGGCATGCAGCGCGGCATACTCAGTAGAAACCTCATCAAGAGTTTCCAGACGACGCCCCGCCTCCCGGGGAGGCATGACGCGAATCACATCACCCGCTTCATCCAGAAGCCCCTGAGCCTCACTGAACACAATCAACTTATCAGCTTTCAGCTCGATAGCCGCGCGGGTGGCAACTTCTTCCACGCTCAGGGAGAAGACCTCTCCGGTTGGCGAAAAACCCAGCGGCGGCAGCAGTACAATGGCACCATCACCCAGTTGACGGTTAATTGCACCACAATCCACCTTGCGAACCTGACCGGTATGTCCAAAGTCCTTACCATCAATCACACCAACAGGGCGCGCGGTAATCATATTGCCGGTAGCAACCCGCAAAGACGCACCATGCATCGGTGAATTCGGTAAACCCATTGAGAGCCGGGACTGAATGTCGATACCCGCTGAACCAGCTGCATCCTTAACCGCTTCCAGCACATCGGTGGTGATAACCGGCCTTGCCCCCACATACTCCAAGGCCAAACGTCGTCGCTCCAGTCGCTCCATAATCTGAGGGCGGGCACCATAAGCCAGCACCAAACGCACGCCCAAGCTATTCAACAGGGCGAGGTCGTTGATGATATTGGCAAAATTAGGGTGCTGAATCCCATGGCCATCCAGCAGAACGACAAAGGTTCTGCCCCGGTGGGCATTGATATACGGCGACGAGTTACGAAAGCTGCGTACATAATCACTAGTGGCCTGAAGACAGTCACTGGTGGATGGCAGGCAGTCGTTGGTCTTTTGGTTACTTGAGTCCAAGATAAGTCCCAGCAGATCAGTAAGTAAGTGGCTCTCCGGCCCGATCAGGGCTTTAAAGACAGAAAAACCCGCATAGCTTCTGATTTGCCGGAACAAAACAAGCATGCGAGTTCGCAAATAATATCCTGCGCTCGCTTAAGCGAACTTCAGATATGATCCTGATTGTAGTCGGGCAGAGGATTTGAGAAAAGAGAGCAACAAGAAAAGAAATGCAGGATAGTGAGTATTCGCAATGCCCGATCCGGAAACAACAATGGCCGCATCAGCGGCCATTGTCAGTTTCGATCCCGGATCTTCCGGGCAATCTAACGTTGGTTATGGGATTTCAATTAACCAAAGATACCCTTCAGCATAAAGAAGAAGAAGATCGACAGCGCAGCACCAGCTGGCAGAGTGATGATCCAGGACATAAAGATCGTCTTAACGATGTTCATGTTCAGAGCCGCCATACCACGAGCCAGACCTACACCCAGAACAGCACCAACCAGAGTGTGCGTGGTAGAGATCGGCAGACCTGTACCAGACGCCACTACAACCGTTGTTGCTGCTGCCAGAGTTGCCGCAAAACCACGGCTTGGCGTCAGTTCAGTGATGTTAGTACCAACGGTTGCGATAACCTTGTGGCCGTACATCACCAGACCCGCAACAATACCACCGGCACCCAGCAGCAGAACCCATGCAGGCATAGCAGACTTGCTGGCGATCTCACCACCAGACTGAACAACACCCACAACCGCAGCCAGAGGGCCTACAGCGTTTGCCACATCGTTGGAACCGTGAGCAAAAGCCATCGCACAGGCGGTGAACATCATCAGAACACCAAACACCTTCTCAACACTGGAGAAGTGGAATTCTTTATCCGCTTTCTCATCACGCTTGATGTTTTTCAGCAGCATGATGCCGATAACCATAACGGCAACACCAATCACCAGAGACCACAGAGTCGCCTGACCATAGCTCAGGTGCAGACCAACGTGCTTCAGACCTTTCAGCAGGGTAACCATCGCGATGATGAAACCTACCAGGAACATATAGAAAGGAACGTAGCGCTTAGCGTTAGCGAATGGATCGTCTTTTTCCAGAATCAGGTTCTGAACACTGCGGAACAGCATAAAGCCGATGGTACCCGCAAGAAGAGGGGAAACAACCCAGCTCGCCGCGATCTTACCCACCTTGCCCCAGGCAACCGCTTCCATAGAGATACCGACAGCGGCGAAACCGACAATCGCACCTACGATAGAGTGAGTAGTGGATACCGGCCAGCCGAAGTGAGTCGCCACCAGCAGCCAGATACCTGCGGCCAGCAGAGACGCCAGCATGCCGTAAACCAGAAGATCCGGCGTACCCGACAGAAGGCTCGGGTCGATAATGCCTTTACGGATAGTCGCGGTAACTTCACCACCAGCAAGATAAGCACCGGCAAACTCAAACAGGATCGCAATCAGAATCGCTTGCTTGATCGTAATCGCTTTGGAGCCTACTGAGGTTCCCATGGCATTTGCCACGTCGTTAGCACCAACACCCCAGGCCATGAAGAAGCCAAACACACAGGCCAGGATAATAAATACGTCGGCGTATTGAGCAATAATTTCCATAAAAAAACCGTATATAGTCGTCTTTCGTTATTGGATCAGCAAATACAGCTGTCAGTCAGCTGACTACTTCGCCAGCAGAATTTGCAGGCGACTGCCCACACGCTCAGCACGATCGGAAACATCACCGATCCAGTCGATGATCTTGTACATAAAGATCACGTCTACCGGAGGCAGTTCAGACTCCAGCTGGAACAACTGCGCCCGGATCTGAACCTGAAGCTTGTCTGCTTCGTGCTCACAAACATCAATCTCAGCAATCATTTTCTTCACGAGTTCTGATTCGTGACGGCCAAAACCGGTTTCAATCAACTCATCAATTTCATTCAGCGCACGGGAAGCATGCTCGGCAGCCTTTACCGTTTTTTCAACGTAGGCAACCATCGCGTCAGCCATAGCCGCAGGAATCTTCATCTTGCGACCCAGCATAATGCCAGCGATATCTTTGGTTTTGTTGGCAATCTTGTCCTGAACGGTTAACAGTTCAAGCAAGTCAGAACGAGGCACTGGCATAAACAGACTGTCCGGCATGTTGGTGCGGATAGCTGTTTTCATATCGTCAGCTTCGTTCTCCATGACAGCGATCCGTTGCTGTAGTTTTTCAGCTTGTTCCCAATCTTCCGCCAAAACGGCCTGAAAAAACGGAATCAACTGTTCTGCGCAGTTGAAGGACTTGGACATATGATCCTGCATCGGACCAAATGGGGAGCGCCCAAAGAGTTTGGAAAATGGATTACTCATGTGGGTTTCTGCCTTGGAGTATGAATTTGGGCGAAAGTATAAGAGCTGTTTTTCGCCATGTCATAAAAAAATCCCAGTTTTGTCATCTTTTGTTGACTCAACTGTCATGATTTCTTGATATGCGCAATTTATATGTCACTTATATTACAGCTTTATTACAACCAGGCTGGTAAACAGGTTTTTTCGCCGAAAGCGTTATCGACCAACATCTGCCTTTAACCTGCCAACAGAAATGCCGACGGGTGCCGATATTAGGCTGGTATACTGTGCCAATGCTTCTTATCCTGAAGCACTTCCGGTTTCAACGACCAAAGTGACATCCTGGCAGAATTAAAAAAACCAAAAGAATCGCGGTAAAGAGGACACCATGGCCAAGGAAATTGAACTTAAACTGACCATTCCCGCTCAGGCTGGCACCGTGCTCCGCCAACATCCTGTTCTGGGCCAGGCGGTCAGCTTTGACAGCAAAGTTCTGAAAAATATCTATTTTGACACTCCCGACTTACAGCTTAACAAGGCCAGAATCGCGCTTCGTATTCGTCAGGCTGGCGACCGATATATTCAAACCCTTAAAACAAGCGGCAGTGGCAGCGGTGGCCTGCACGAACGAGGCGAATGGGAATGGGAGCTGAGCAAGCCAGAGCTCGATTTAAGCCTGATCGATGCCGACTGCTGGCCCAAAACGCTGGATATTGCGCAGTTAAAAGAAACGCTACAACCCGCCTTTGAAACCAACTTTACCCGTCAGCGCTGGATGCTGAAGGTGAGCCACGAAAACCTGGCTGCCGAAATCGAACTCGTCCAGGATCACGGTGAAGTGATCGCACAGGGTAAAAAAGATCCGATTAGCGAGATTGAACTGGAACTGAAATCCGGTGATGCTGATCTGCTGTTTAAAGTCGCCCACGACCTGTCTGATGAAGTGCCTCTTCTGATCAGTAATATCAGTAAGGCACAAAGAGGTTTCCGTCTATTTGCGCCGGAAAAAGCTGGACTCAAACCGGCAGCAGTGCCGGCCTTTGAAAACCTTCAGGGGCTGATTCACGCCGCACAAAGCGAACTGGATCAGTTTATTTCTGCCCGCGATCAACTGGCCTTCAATCGGAACTGGGCGTTGCTGGACAAACTTTATGACAGCCTGCGACAGTTGCGCTGGTGCTTACTTCACCTGAGCCGACAAAACAATATCCCTGAGATCCTGCATTACCCGACAGCACTCAGATATAAGATGCGCATGCTCAGCTATTCTCTGGAATATCTGGCAACCCTGCATCAACAGAAAAATAGCTGGGAACGACTGGAAAGCTGCCCGACTGAATTGAGAAACAGTGCTGACTTTGCCGCGCTGAACGAGCATTACCAGCGTCTTCTGACGGCCCCATGGGTTGGCCAGACCCTTCTGGAAGTGATGCAATGGCTTTATCTGCTGAAACGCGAGCTGCCCGATGAGCATTTTGCCGATAGCGAAACCATTTTTCAGGCATTATTGAGTCGGGTTCGTCTGCCACGCTACCCAACTGATAAAGTACTCTGGCTGCGCCAGCAAGCTCCCTTGTTACACCTTAGCCGCTGGATTTACTATCAGTATCCGACTCCTGCCTTGGGGATTAAAAATCTTCAGCAGCAAAGCAAAGAATTATTAAAAGGCATCACCAGACTAAGCGGGCTGATGGCAGAAGAGATGGCACTACTGAAGCTGGATCAGGAAGGGAGCGCAGGCATAGATCAGAAACTGATTAAACGTAATCAGGATGACCAATATGACCTGATACTTGAGCTAGGACGCCATGAGCTGACGTTTAACAGCCTGCAGCAAAATCTGCTGCGCTGATTCGCTCAGCCCCCTGCAAAAGATATTCAACGGTAAAAGCGACTCAATAATGGCTTTGGATCACAAAACAAACACCGCGAACAATCCGGACCAGCCTGAGCAACAAGGGCTGCGTCACAAGATCTATCACGTTATTTTCGAAGCCAATACACCAATGGCTAAAGGTTTCGACCTGGCTCTGATCGCCTGCATTCTGTTAAGTGTAGCCTTGGTGATGCTCGACAGTGTTCAGGCTATTCACGATCGCTGGCACGAAGAGCTCTACTTTATTGAGTGGGGCTTCACCATTATCTTCACCATTGAATACCTGCTGCGCCTCTACAGCATCGGAAAACCGCTAAAGTACGCCACCAGCTTTTTTGGACTGGTGGATCTGCTTTGTATTATCCCGACCTATCTTAGCCTCTTCTTTGCCGGAACAGAGGTGTTACTGGTCGTTCGTCTGGTTCGCGTACTCAGGGTATTCAGGGTTCTTAGGCTATTTCAGTATGTCGGTGAAGCCGCAGCCCTAGCCAAAGCGATGCAGGCCAGCCGCCGAAAGATCACGGTATTCCTTTTTACCGTTATCACCATGGTGACCGTTTTTGGCTCTATCATGTACGTGGTTGAAGGGCCGGAAAATGGCTACACCAGCATTCCCCGCAGCATCTACTGGGCGATTGTGACACTGACCACCGTTGGCTACGGTGATATCACCCCCCAAACCAACTTTGGTCAGTTTCTGTCATCTATCGTGATGATTATGGGTTATGCCGTCATTGCGGTACCCACGGGTATTGTGACTGTGGAGCTGTCCAATACCATGAGACGTCATATGCATCTGGTTTGCCGGGGTTGCGGTGAGGAAGGTCATGATGCCGATGCCGATTACTGCAAGCTCTGCGGTACAGAACTGAGTCGTCGTGATGGTCGCCAACGCCACCTGAAACCCGTGCCGCTGCCCGACCTGCAGAATTCCGAGCCCGATCGGAACGGGAACAACTCCGATGACGAGCCGAAGGACGGTCCACCAACAACGCAAAAACCTGTCTGATCTATCTATGTAATTCTCAGGCACGGCTAAAATGTAAAAGGCCTGCAGTTGCAGGCCTTTTCTATTCTTAACAGTTTGAAAAATGCGCTTTAAAGATCGACCACCTGACGGGAAAACTCCTCGAAGTCGATCAGATGTTTTTTCACAACGGCAACCACAATATCCAGATTCAATGCCTGATAATCGTGTACTGCAATATTGCGCAGCCCCACCATCTTTTTAAGCTTTTCACTGCTATCGGAAGGGATCAGTTTAGCCTGGGCCATAATTTCAAAACTGTCCCTGGCCGACTGAGGGATCCCCAGCGAGCGCTGACGAATAATATGATTGCAGATATCAATTGAGGCTTCACAGGCGCGCTGCAAATTGAGGATGACAGAATCCTGCTTGGTGAAGTTGCTGCGAAATTCCGTCTCATCGGTAAACTCTTCCCTGATACGAGTCAGACAGCGACGGATTGTCGCCAGCTTGTTCACAACAACATCATTCATCTTTCAGCTCCCCGATAAAATCCTGCAGAATCCCCTCTCTGGACTCCTGTAGCCGACCATACATGCTGTAAACCTGCATCTCAAAAACGTCCGCATCATACTGCTTGCCATACAAACGATCTCCCTGAGTCACAACCTGCATACGCATTACCGTTGAGGCTTGGGCAAGGTCGATCAGATCCACATCAGCACCCAACTCAGAAGCCAGCGCCTGGGCTAACTCCCAGCGATCCAATGAAGCTACGGGCTTTTCCGCAAGAAAAGCGATATCCCAATCACTTGCTGACGTTGAACATCCCTGAGCCCTTGAGCCAAAAAGATAGGCCAGCTTCAGCCCCTCAATCGAATGAAGGGTCTGCTCTATCAAAGCTGATTCAGATTTGCTGATCGCCATAACAGATTCAGACTCCCGAATAACAAAGCAGTTTAACCTGCCTGCCGTTTGGCGATGGCTTCAATAAACTCCGGCTGCAGATCGATCAAAGCTTCTTCTTTCAGAGCATCCGACAGGCCTTCGTAAAACACATCCCGCTCTTTAACCAGTTCGGAATGGCCGTACTCGTTGCTTTCCAGATAGTAGACCTGCATCAGGCCTTCATAATAGAAGCGCAGGATACGCTGGGCATCTTCATCATCGGCCTTTACTGCTTTTTTCAGCAGGTGCATACGGTTGGTAATTCGCGCCAGCATACGCTTCAGACGGAAAACATAGAGCAGATCAGTCAGTCGCGGGTCATTTTTGTAGAAGGAGAACACGAGACTTGTTACCAGAATACCGACAATCACGCCCGCCAGATTGAGATAGAAGTTTCCGCCTTCCGGATTGCCCCAGTTAAGCACCAGAAACTGACCACTGGCCATGGCCGTGACCGCAAAGCAGACAATCAGTACCAGACTGACTTTTCGGCTCAGCTTTAAATAGTTTTGTTTATCAATCTCTTGTATCTGCATGTTTCCCTCTTGTCGGGTGAAATAGCCACCTCTTGATATGCCGTGCTATTTTAGCCCTAATTTGATGATGGCACCCAGCAAAGGTTTCTCAATCATACAAAAACAAGGACTTGAGACGGTATAACTGATGACCCCGAAAAATCTGATGCATCTGCTTTCCAACGATCACGCGTCTCATATTCTGCTGGAACAGCTGACCAACGCCTGTCAGGGTTCTCTGGTAATCGACCGTCAGTGCCGCATTGTCTGGATCAGTGACGCCTACCGGAAACTGCTTGAACTACCCGATTCACTCGACCCGACCGGCATGCCGGTAGAACAACTGTTGCCAACCTCTCAGATGCCAAGGGTGGTGCAAACCGGTAAGCCGATGTTTGTCGATCTGATGGAGATTAACAACCATTGGTGTGTGGTAAATCGTCTGCCGCTACGCAATGAATCCGGTGAGGTAGTCGGTGCTTTAGGACTGATCTTCCACAACGATCTGGATGAACTGCAGCCGCTGTTTGATAAGTTTGCCCGCCTGCGTCGCCGCTTTGAAAAAGAGAACCTGCTGCGAACCAGCCGCTATCAGCTGGACGATATTATCGGCCAGTCACCTCAGATCACCCAGATGAAACGTCAGGCACAGCGTGCTGCCCAGTTGGATACCACGCTGCTGTTATTGGGCGAGACCGGCACCGGTAAAGAGCTGCTCGCACAGGGAATCCATCAGGCGTCTCCAAGACGGAACGCCCCTTTTGTCGGCATCAATATGGCTGCACTGCCGGAGCCTCTGGCAGAAGCGGAGCTTTTTGGCACCGCAGCAGGTGCCTATACCGGTGCTGATCGCAAAGGCCGGATCGGTAAAATCCAACTGGCGGATGGCGGCACCCTGTTTCTGGATGAAATAGCTGAGATGCCGCTGGCGATGCAGGCCAAACTGCTGCGAGTGTTACAGGAGCGGGAAGTTGAAGCTCTTGGTTCCAACCGCCTGATCAGCGTGGATGTCCGCATTATCGCGGCCACTTCCAAGAACCTTGCTGAGCTTGTCGAGCAGGGGCAGTTCCGCGCCGACCTTTACTACCGGCTGCACGTGCTACCGATTCATCTGCCACCGCTTCGCCAACGTCAGGGGGATATCGCCCTGCTTGCGCAACATCTGCTGCAGGATATT
This sequence comes from Oceanospirillum sp., assembly GCA_048270425.1. Classification (GTDB taxonomy): domain Bacteria; phylum Pseudomonadota; class Gammaproteobacteria; order Pseudomonadales; family Halomonadaceae; genus Oceanospirillum. The sequence goes on along the minus strand of JBLWSY010000013.1, from coordinate 44,563 downwards.
CAGCGCCAGACCCACCTGCCGGAATTACAGCTGTCGGAATCCGCTCTAGGCTGGCTCAGCGGTTATCACTGGCCGGGCAATGTCAGGGAGCTGCGTAATCGTCTGGAGCGGGCCTGCGTTATGGCAGAAGGCGAACAGATCAACCCGCAGGATCTGGGCTCTTACGACCCTATCTCAGCACTCGACCCTTCAACAGCGCTTCAATCTTTTGCCTCTCACACCGCATCAAATCCCAGCGATCTGCAACATACTTCGGTTCCTGCTAAACCGGCACCGACGGATCTTAAAAGCCTTCAGCAACAGCATGAGTGTAAGCTGCTGCAGGAAGCCCTTGATCGCCATCAGGGCAATCGCACAGCCGCAGCACAAAGCCTCGGCATCTCCCGGGCAACTTTCTATAACCGTCTGAAACGATGCCAGCAACGACAAAATGTCTAAAAAAACAAGAAAACGTCTAAAAAATTAGACATTATTTTTTCAAAATAGACACAAAACATCTCACTTAAACCGATCAAAAACTCTAACCCCTTGTTTTCTCAAGGCTTCAGCAAACTGGCCTGAACCTTGTAATAGCAGACTCCAGATTCGGCTCTGACCGAGCCCACTTTCCCCCGTTTAAAACAAAAATAATCTGAGAGTTCTGACAATGGATAAGTTAATCAGCGCCGAACAGGCGGCTCAGCTCATCGACGACAACGCAACTATCTCCACCGGTGGCTTTATCGGTATCGGTTTTGCCGAAACACTAGCGAAAGCGATTGAGAAACGCTTTCTTGAAACCGGCCACCCCAACAATCTGTCTCTGGTCTATGCCGCAGGACAGGGCGATGCTCAGACCCGTGGTCTGAACCATTTTGCCCACAAAGGTTTGGTGAAGAAGGTTTTAGGCGGACACTGGGGACTGGCTCCGGGTCTTGGTCGTATGGCGATGAATAACGAAATTGCCGCCTACAACCTGCCGCAAGGTGTGATCTGCCATCTGTATCGCGACATTGCTGCTGGCAAACCCGGCACTCTCACCCGCGTCGGCTTGCACACCTTTGTCGACCCCCGTCAGGATGGAGGCAAGGTGAATCAGGTCAGCGAAGAAGATCATGTTCAGCTGATGCCGGTGAATGGCGAAGAGTATCTCTTCTACAAAAGCTTCCCATTGGATATCGCCCTGCTGCGCGGTACCACGGCGGATGCTGAAGGCAATATCTCCATGGAGCGGGAAGCCCTGCCGCTGGACGGTCTTGCCATCGCTCAGGCGGTGCATAACAGCGGTGGCAAAGTCTTTGTTCAGGTGGAACGTCTGACGGAACAACATCAGCTGACACCAGATCGGGTTCGTATTCCGGCAAGTCTTGTGGACTATGTCATCGTCGCCCCAACTGAAGATCATCCGCAAACTTTTGCAGAGACCTACAACCCAGCCTATACCGGCGAAATTCGTGTTCCTCAGACTCAGGGTAACCCAGTCACACTGGATGCCCGCAAGGTGATTGGTCGTCGTGCACTGTTGGAGCTTAAAAAAGGTGGCGTGATCAATCTCGGTATCGGCATGCCGGAGATGGTGTCTCAGGTGGCTGCAGAGGAAGGACTGCTCAGCAGCTTTACCCTTAGCGTTGAGCCAGGCGGTATCGGTGGGCAACCCGCCAGCGGCCTCAGCTTCGGTGCGGTGACCAATGCAACCTCGGTGGTGGATCAGCCCGCGCAGTTTGATTTCTATGATGGGGGCGGTCTGGATCAGGCTTTCCTGGGACTTGCGGAAACCTGCCCGGAAGGACACGTCAATGTCAGTCGTTTTGGCCCTAAACTGGCGGGAGCCGGTGGCTTTATCAACATCACCCAGAACACGCAGGAAGTCTTTTTCCTCGGCACCTTTACCTCCGGCAAACAGGAGCTGGCTTTCGAAGGAGAGTCTCTGCAGGTGATCAGCAACGGGCAACAGAAAAAGTTCTGTCAGTCGGTACAGCAAATCACCTTTAACGGTGAATATGCCGCGCAGAAAGGCCAGAAGGTGACCTTTATTACTGAACGCGCCGTGTTCCGTCTGACCGAGCATGGCCTGCTACTCACAGAAATTGCACCGGGAGTCGATCTGGAAAACGATATTCTGGCGCAGATGGATTTCACTCCGGAGATTGCAGAAGACCTGACTGAAATGGATCACCGCCTGTTCCGCAAAGGCCCGATGAATATCCGCTATCCGGGAAGCACACCGGTAAAGCAGCTCCGCTCGATGTTTAAGGAAGTTGCTTCCCATCGGGCGGCCACTTCGAAATCAGACCGAGCACTGGCCAGCTAGCAGGGCTCCTCGGGGTCTCTATTCAGAACAAGCGCCACCAATAAAAAAAGCAGGCAATCTATCCAGAGAGATAAACCGCCTGCTTTTCAACGCTACCTTCCAGACACTAAAATCAGTGACGGGTGTCACCGCTAACCGGCTGACCTGTCATCAGCTTGGTAACATATTCAGCGCGGCTGCTGCTGTTTACGGTGCGCTCTTTTTCATTGCACCAGGCGATCAGCTCTTCCACATCCACCGGAACCTTAACCACTTCAATACCTTTTGCGGAGAAGGTTTCGATCATCTCTTCCGTTTTTTCTGCCCACTCCTGCCAGTTGCTTTCCAGCATATCGGCATCATCAGTGACTTCCAGAAAACGCTGCCACTGATCCTCTTTAATCCAACAAATACCCGCCTGATGCTGTATCGCCATAATCCTGTCCTGTGTTGCCTATCCAATCCCACTTGCTACAAAACCAGCCTCAAAATCCTAACGAGGCTCTTAAAATTAATCAGACCAAACCCTAACACAGTTTTACCGGCCATTTCAGTGGCTATTTCAGGACTGCCGGGGTTGCTCTATACCATCTTGTGATTTGAGACAGCCATCTCCTCTAGCTCAAAGCTGATTGCAAAGAGCGCTTTCTGCCAGCCTCTGATTTAGTGCACAATAAAAGAACGATAAAAGAGAATGATTATGAAATCAGAGACTCCGGATCCAACACATCTGCAAAAGCTGCTGGTTCAATGCCAGCATCGCGAGCCTAAAGCGCTAAAGGTTCTCTATAAGGCGACCTCTTCGCATCTGTTTGCAGTTTTACTGCGTATCTTACGCAATGAGAGCCATGCGGAAGATTGCCTGCAGCAGGTCTACCTGAAAGTCTGGAACAGCGCGGGGCAATACAATCCTGAGATCGCACGCCCGATGACCTGGATGAACACCATCGCACGCAATCAGGCTCTGGATTGGCTACGCCGACATAAGAATGATCAGTTCAATGACAATGATGAGGTTCTGGTACAACAGGCCGATCACGCCAGCCAGACCGATAATCTGGCCCAGCAATGGCAGGACTCCGATCACATGCATCGGTGTCTGAAAGAGCTGAAAGAAGCTCAGCGCCAATGTATCGAACTGGCCTATTTTGAAGGCTATAGCCATCAGGAACTGTCCGAGCGACTCGACCAACCGCTGGGCACCGTAAAAACCTGGATTCGTCGTGGTCTTGAGAGGTTGAAAACATGTCTGAGCCCAATCATGTAACGGAACCCTATGACCTGACCTCACCGGAGCAACGTCATCTGGCGGCCGGAGAGTACGTTCTGAACACCCTGTCTCCCAGAGAGAAGGCCTCTTTTGAAGCACTGCTGGCTTTCAGCCCGGACCTACAGGCTGATGTTCAGCAGTGGCGTGAAGATCTGCAGATTCTGGATACCAGTCTTGATCCGGTCAAACCACCCGCGCGCCTGTGGAAAAAGATCGAACAGCAGATTGAACCCGTGCGCAACGGCTTTAGCCTGAAATTCTGGCAGCTGTCTGCCATGATCTCTTTCTCTTTTGCCCTTGCCCTGACAACGGTTCTGCTGTTTAAACCGCCGATGATTAATGCCGAGATGGCAGACCATCTTTATGTGGTCAATTCACCGGAGAAAAACCCTGCCTGGCTGGTTAATGCCAGTATGGACCGTAGCCACCTAATGGTTCAGACCGTAAAACCGTCATCAATTCCTGATGATAAAGTTTGCAAGCTTTGGCTAAAAGTCGGTGATCAGTACGCTATGCTGGGAACCCTTCCACACTCAGGCCTGATCAGACTGGATGTACCGCAATGGATGCAGACACAGCTGGTTAATGCTCAAATTATTGTTAGTGTAGACCCCGCCAATTCAGACAATAATCCTGACGAGATGGGGCCTGTAGTTGATAAAGGAGGATTTATGCCGCTAACAGGATCATTACGCCGGTTCTGAATAAATCTCAAACGGAATGGAGGTTTTAAAAAATCTTCTTTCCGGCATGTTTTATGAGCGGTATTAGATGTAAATAAAAACTGTCTTAGGACAATTTTCTCAAACCCTTGTCACGTTCGAAAACGCTGAATGTAACAGAAAGTTTAAAGATTCACTGCTAAAATAACCCCATAACAAACGCACGGATGCATCCTCTGGCTTTCAGCTTAGCTATGCATCCACACTGACCGCTATGCTCACAACCCGAGGGAGTGTTATGAAGCTTCAGGAATTTACGGTAAAGGCCCGCCTTTACTTTCTTATAGGACTGGCTGTTGTGGCTATGGCCATACTGCAGTTTATGTCGCTACAGGATCACCGCGATGCCCTGTTTGAGGATTCAAATCAAAAGATAAAATCTTTGGTTGAGTCTGCTCATACCATGATCTCGGGCTATGCAGCCCTGGCAAAATCCGGCGCAATGACAGAAGAAGACGCGAAAGCTGCTGCTAAACGCTCCCTGGAGAACATGCGTTATGCCGATGGCGAATACTTTTTTGTACTGAATTACGATGCCGTTACGCTTGCTCATGGCGCTGACGCTTCCGTTGTGGGCCGGGATCTTTCCGCTGTCAAAACTCAGGACGGTCAGTTTGTCTTTAAAGACATCGCAAACCTGGGTCGTCAGGGTAAGACCGATGGCTATTTTACCTACCGCTGGCCAAAAGAAGGTTTTAATGAACCTAAGCGCAAAACATCCTATGTGAAAGTACTGCCGGAATGGCAATGGGTTATTGGTTCTGGTGACTACATCTATGAGATCGAAGAACTCTTTGTTGATGAGCTGATTCATGCAGCCATTCAACTAGTTCTGGTTCTGGCTATCATGCTGGGGGTTGCCGTTGCGATTACCCGCTCAGTCACTGAGCCTCTTGCCCAGGTCAGCAGAACCATGGAACAGGTCGCCAACGGCGATCTGAGAGTTCGCGTTAATATGACAGGTAAAGATGAACTGAGCGCAATGTCCCGCTCGGTAGATCATACTTTGCAAACCTTTCAGGATCTGATCTTCCTGCTGACCAGTTCCGTTAATCAGCTACAGGGATCAGCAGAAGAGCTGGCGTCCACAGCCGAACAGACCAGTGCCGGTATCCGTCGTCAATCCGAAGAAACCGATCTGCTATCAACCGCAATGAATGAGATGTCTGCCACTGTTCAGGAGGTGGCACATAATGCCAGCGCCAGCGCCCAGGCAACCAATGCCGCCGATGAAGAAGCGGATGAAGGTAATCATGAAGTTGAAGATACAGTTAATAAAATCACTCACCTGAGCGAGGAAGTAGAAGAAGCATCACGCGTCATCCGCGCTCTGGAAAGCGATACCGAAGAGATCGGAACCGTTCTGGAAGTGATTCAGGGTATCTCCGAGCAAACCAACTTACTGGCACTTAACGCAGCGATTGAAGCGGCCCGCGCCGGTGAAAGCGGTCGTGGTTTTGCGGTTGTTGCTGATGAAGTTCGTCAGCTGGCACAACGTACCCAGGACTCCACCAAAGAGATTCGTGACATGAACGATCGTCTGCGTAGCGGTGCCCGCAATGCAGTGGAAGTGATGGAGCGCAGCCGTAAGTGGGCTGAAGAGTCTGTGGAAGCCGCAACTCATGCGGGTGAAGAACTGAAGATGATTGTCCAGCAGATGCAGACCGTACGGGATATGACCGCTCAGGTTGCAACCGCAACGGAAGAACAAAGCGCTGTTGCTGAAGAGATGAACCGAAACCTGGTGAACATTGTTAACGTATCTGCCGAAGCAGCAACAGGTTCTGATATGGTTGCCGCCAGCAGTGAAGAGCTATCCCAACTGGCTGTTCAGCTGCAACAGAACATCTCCCGCTTTAAGTGCTAATAAACAGCTCAGGTGCTTGTTGATTCAATCGTTTCAGCTCCGGGGTTTTATCCCTCCGCTTCGGAGCTGCCCGATTAACTATGTGCCACTAAGCCATGTAAACCAGCACTGTCAGACATAAACCCAATAAAAAAGCCCCGGCTTCAGACTCGTTACTGAGTTCTGAAGCAGGGGCTTTTATTTTCACACTGCTTGATGCCTATCCCTGAAGCCGTCTTCTTATCGGCTTAATCTTTGCTCAGCAGCTGAGAATCCAGACCTTTTGGTTTCTCATGAGGCCAGTGCTGATGACGGTTAAAGTAACGCTCCAACATGCGGAACAGAAGAATAATCAAAGCGCTGATCAGCAGATACATGACACCCGCTGCCATAAAGATCTCCAGGGGCGTATAGGTACGGGCGATAATGGTTCGCGCCATACCGGTCAGATCGAGCAAAGTGATGGTAGACGCCAAAGCACTGCCCTTCAGCATCAGAATCACTTCGTTACCATAAGAGGGCATCATAATGCCAAAGGCACGGGGCAGAGTGATACGCTGCAGCATCTTCGGGTAGCTCATACCCAAAGCTTTTGCGGCTTCGATCTCACCACGAGGGATAGACTGAATCGCACCACGCAGCAGCTCTGCGATATAGGCAGCCGTGTGCAGACCAAAGGTGATCACCGCACACCAATAGGGCTCTCTCAGAATCGGCCACAGAGACGACTCCTTAACCCACTCAAACTGAGACGCGCCGTAGTACACCAGAAAGATCTGTATCAGCAACGGTGTGCCACGGAAAAAGAAGATATAGGCGTAGGGCAGTGCACGCACCCAGATCTTGTCAGATACCCGAAGCAAGCCCAGAGGGACAGCCAATAAAACGCCGATCAGTCCGGAGAAAAAGACAAGCTCCAGCGTCAAAAGAGCGCCATCCATCAGCTTTGGGATATTCTCCCAGATAACAGTCCAATCCCAATTCATGAGCGTGCCCCCTGATAACCTCGATTGGCAAAGCGTTCCAGATAGTACAGACCTGCCATGGAGATTGAGGTCAGTAACAGATAGACGCAGGCCGCGGCCAAATAAAAGGTGAAAGGCTCTTTGGTATAACCTACGGCAACAGCCGCCTGACGCATCAGCTCATTCAGGCCGATCACAGAAACCAGTGCCGTGTCTTTTAACAGCACCAGAAACAAGTTCCCCAACCCTGGCAGCGCCAGACGCCATACCTGGGGCAGGGTGACACGTTTGAAGGTCTGATACCGGGTCATGCCCAAAGCAACAGCGGCCTCTTTCTGACCTTTAGGAATCTCCTGCAGAGCGCTACGGAACACCTCGGTGGCATAAGCACCAAAAGCGATACTCAGTGCCGTGACACCGGCAACAAAGGGGCTGAGCTCAATATACTCGTCATAGCCAAATTGACTGGCAATCCCCATCAGTACGGCAGACGCACCAAAGAAAATCGTCAGAACCAACAGCAGCTCCGGCATCCCCCGGACAAACAGGGTGTAACCATTACCGATTGCTCTCAGAACTTTTGATGAAGACACCTTGGCAGATGCCCCCAGTAAACCAAAAATCAGGCCTACTGCCAGACTGCACAATGCCAGCTGCAGCGTAACCCAGGCACCGCTTATGAGCAGATGACCAAAACCTTGCAGATCCATAGGAGATACCGATGACGTATGGGATAGGTTGAAAAAGTAATGGCCGCTTGGCGGCCATTACAGATCAGACGAAACGCCCGGTCTTAGTAGATAGAGAACGGGAAGTACTTCGCATTGATGCGGTCGTAAGTGCCGTTTTCCAGAATCGCTTTCAGCGCTTTGTTCATTTTCTGGCGCAGCTTATCGTTCTTACGAATAGCGATGCCGATCTTGTCATCGATATCGATCTTCTCACCTTTAAACTCAAACGCCTGACCTGCGTCAGAACGCAGCCAGTCGTAGGCAGGCAGCTGGTCAGATACGATTGCATCCAGACGACCGGAAGCCAGATCCAGATACGCATTGTCCTGAGTGTCGTACAGCTTAACGCTTACTTTGTCGCCCAGGTTATCTTCCAGGTACTGGCCTGCGATAGTCGCACGCTGTGCACCGATCGCTTTACCGGATACTTTCTCAGGAGAGAAGTTGCTCTTCTTAGGCGCAACAAAGATCAGGCTGTTGGAGTAGTACGGGTCGGTGAAATCAACCACGCGGCTACGCTCAGGAGTGATCGACATACTTGCGATGATCGCATCGTACTTACGTGCCATCAGACCCGGGATAATACCGTCCCAGTCCTGAGCAACGATGGTGCAATCTGCTTTCATCTCTTCACACAGCGCTTTTGCGATATCAACGTCAAAGCCTTTCAGTTCGCCAGACTCGTCGATGAAGTTAAAAGGCGCGTAGGCACCCTCGGTCGCAATGCGGATTTTGTCCGCAGCCATGCTGAAAGGAGCGGTCAGGGTAGCCGCAACAACGGCCATACCGGCCAGAGCGTGTTTCAGATTCATTGTGGATTCCTCTTGGGATTTATTTTAATTATCGCTGTGCGCCGAAAAGGCTTGCTCAACCAACGGGCACGTTTTTAACGCCATGGTAAGGCACCATAAGCAGATAAAACTTTAAATATGGCTGCTTAAGAATTCGCGGCAGCGCTCAGAGTCCGGGTTACCGAATACTTTTTCCGGTGGCCCAACCTCCTCAACCTGTCCCTGATGCAGGAACACGATCTGAGTTGATACATCACGGGCAAAACGCATCTCGTGGGTCACGATCAGCATGGTACGACCTTCAGCTGCCAGATCCCGCATTACCGCCAGAACTTCGTTAACCAATTCAGGGTCCAGCGCAGAGGTCGGCTCATCAAACAGCAAAACCTGCGGGTCCATCGCCAGAGTACGGGCAATCGCAATACGCTGTTGCTGACCACCGGAAAGCTGACTTGGGTAGTTGTGACGCTTATCGAAAAGGCCAACTTTTCTCAACAACTCTTCCGCACGGGCAATCGCTTCATTTTTGCTACGCTTTAAGACGTGTATTGGCGCTTCAATGATGTTTTCCAGCACGGTACGGTGTGGCCAGAGATTGAAATTCTGAAATACAAAGCCGATCTCAGAACGCATACGTTCCAGCTGCTTCTGATCCGCAGCTTCAAGTTCACCGTTTTTGTTCTTTTTTAGTTTAAGAGATTCACCGGCTACGCTAATGGTACCGGATGAAGGAGATTCCAACAGGTTGATACAGCGCAGAAAGGTACTTTTTCCGGAACCGCTGGAACCTAAAATAGAGATGACGTCGCCGTCACGGGCTTGCAGGGAAATGCCTTTTAAAACTTCTAAGGAGCCATAACTTTTATGGAGATCTCTGATTTCCAGAGCAACAGGCGCGTCGGACATAGGGGGGCGCTTCCTGGTATCAAATGAATTGTGGATGTTTTTTTAATTTTAGTTCGGCGTATTAGACCAAGGTGTCATTTTTAAAGCAATCGTATGAATTTTTCCAGTCAATTTTCCTGATAGGTCCGCTGAGTGAAAGCTAAATGTCGCGACTTACCAAAAAAAGACAGGATATGTTTCCTAACTGGACGGAACGTGCACTGACATCGTGACAAGCAATCATTTGTAAACCATATTTTACATACAGATATAAAAACAAAGAATAATGAGGTGCTACGATGAAAGCCTTAAAAAAATGGTTTGATCTACCCTGGATGCAAAACAAAACTCCGGATAACAAGCACTTCTATCGCAGAGGCTTTACCCGCCAATATTTAGCCCGAAAGCGCCGCCTGAAAGATCTCTGGATAGGGTCTGGCATACTTGCATTGACCTTTCCGGTTCCGGCATTTCTGATGATTCTGGCTCTGCTCTGCTGCTTTATCAGCTTCGCATTTCTGGATGAGTATCCTCTTTAAAGCGCTTTATCATAGACCTAAAAGAACACTCTGCAGATGACTCATGACAGGGATCATTTTGTTTGCATTGCAGTCAAAGTTGTTAACAGATGTAAACCTATTGGCCCCATGGCCGATACTATAAGCCAGAGTCAGGTTGAGGAGAGAGTCATGGTATTTGCCGTTTATGAACAGGGGATGCGCATACAAACCCCGCGCAAAACACTTTTGGGCCGACGAGGTGTTGATGCTCTGCAGGAAACATCTAAGTCCCGTCGCTTATCCGATACTGACAGCGATTCCAGCCATCTGGAACGCCTCGCCGAGCAGTCTTTTGATCAGGTGCAACGCACAGCGATTAAGCGCCGGGAACAGGGACTACAAGACAGCGAAGAAGACCAAAGCAAAGACGAACAGAATAAAAGCGATCCACCAGTTGAGATTTCCAAAAAAGCGCTTAAGGCTTATTCATCAACCGAGCAAAGCCATACCTTGGGAGAACGACCGGCCGTTAATGCAGCGATGATCATGTCGACCCCGATTATTTCCGCAGAGTTTGATCAAAGCCTGCAACAAGGTTGGCGTCTGATGCAACAACATCAGGTCCATCACCTACTACTGCTTAACCGCAAAGGCGCTTTGATGGGACTCGTTTCCGATAAAGATATTCTTAAAGTGACTTCCGGTGTCGGTGATATTGATCTTGAGGGCCGTGCTGCAGATGAAGTTATGCTGGGTGACCTGATCAGCCGTAAACTTCTGACGGTCAGCCCGGAAGCCTCACTGCTGGATATTGCTCACGCCATGCTGGAGCAAAGATTATCAGCCCTGCCTGTGGTGACATCTAAAGACGAACTGAAAGGTATTATCACCCGCACCGATCTCTTACAGGCGATGATCAACGGTAAACTTGAGGCATGGTACTGAGAAAACCTGAGGTGCGCATCAGAACAACCTGACACGGGTTAAAGTAAAGAGCCTATTTTCTACAGGTCGCTTTAACGATAAAAGAAGAGTCAGATATCCAAAAAAAATCCCCTTACTGGAGGGGATTTTTCACTTCAGACACTTCTTAGCTGTTACAGAGTGCCAAAAAACCGGCTTATTTCTTGGTTACCAGCTGAGAAAGCTTATTGCTCAAACGTTTTTTCTCTTCTTTTTCCCGGGCAATCTTCTCTTTTTCAAGGCGCTGCTGACGTATCGTTTCCAGCTGGTCCTTAGCGTGACCGGCCTCTTCTTCCGTTACAAACCCTGCGTTGTTGCCAGTCAGGTCCATTCGAACCGCTCCGGTTTTCAGTACTCTTAAATAACGAGGACTGCGCACGTAGCCTGCTAAGGCTCGGCGAATCCAATGATCCGGCAAGGATTCATGCTGAGCCAAGTCTTCATGGATACCAATCTTAAGCGGCTGAATGGTCACAGTTGAGAAGGCTTTAGGGTAACGTTCACTCCAGCCCGCCAGAATAGACTTGGCATCAAACTTATCCGGCGTTGACTCTTCCTCTGTTTCCAGTGCGGCTGTTGAAGCCGTTACTGTTTCGGTCGCAGGCCAATCGGCAGGGTCCAGCGTCTCCCGAATCAGAGTACGGATCGCTTCTGAGCTATCCAACAGGGAACCGTCAACCAGGGCTTTAAGACGATGCTGCAAATCTGCCATACGCTGCTCAAGAGTCTGATGCTCGCTCTGAAGACTCTCAAGTTCAGTACTGAGTCGTAAATTCTCCGACTGCAGCTCCTCGACAAGACCATCATCGACCGGAGCAACTGCGTCTTCTGCAACCGACTCTTCAGCCTCAGAAGCGGCCTGTTCCGCGGCGGCCTGTTCCACAGCAGCCTGAAGCCCGGCTTCCTGAGCAGCTTCAAGTTCCGCTCTGGATTCTGCAAGCGTGCGCTCAAGATAATCACATCGCTCCTGCAGATTGCGGTTCTCACCCTTAAGTCCCGCGCAGGTCTGATTCAACTCCGCAATTTTCTGGTGGTGACTTTTCAACGCCTGAAAACTGCTATCGGCCCGCTCACTGAGTTCGTTGAACAGGTGATCTAATGTACTGGCTGATGAATCACTTGGCATGGGCAATACCCTATCCTTCATATCTACGGCAATCTTACCGGCTGTGACGCCATGTTACCCTGCGGGCTGATAAATATAAAAGCCATAATCATACTCGCCGGTACCTTCCTTTTTACACTCTTCGCGGGAGACTTCCTGCCACTGGCTTTCATCGTATTCCGGGAAGAAAGCATCACCTTCCACTTCGGCGTGAACCTTGGTGATATAGAGCTTGTTGGCATAGGGCAGCGCCTGCTTGTAAATTTCAGCACCGCCCATAATGATGATCTCTTCACCACCATCGATCAGGCATTGCTGATCAGCGCGCTCCAGTGCATCTTCCAGCGTGTGCACCACCACGCACCCTTCAGCGGTGAAAGCCGTATCACGGGTGACAATAATATTGGTACGGCCCGGCAGAGGGCGACCAATGGATTCATGGGTTTTACGCCCCATGATCACGGGTTTTGCCCAGGTGCACTGTTTAAAAAACTGCAGATCTTTTGGCAGGTACCACGGCAGTTTGTTGTCGATCCCGATAGTGCGGTTCTCTGCCATCGCCCAGATCAGGGCCACAGGTGCATCCAGTTCTAACGCCATTTTACTCTCACTCTATATCGATGCTGCTGATGGCGGGACAGACGTTACTCTCCCAATTCTAACCATCAGCATGAAATTCCTGATGCTTTACTCAGACTTGCAGGTTCTAACCCACAAAGTGGATCAGACTGAAAACGGATACTGAATCGCGTCGTGGTGCTGATAACCCACCACGTCAAAGTCATCCAGCGTGACCCAGGTTTCCAGATCTTCCAGCGTTTTAATCTTCGGATTGATCTTCAGCTGAGGGGATGGGAAAGGCTCACGTTTCAGTTGCACATCACGCATCAGCTCCAGCTGATCCTCATAGATGTGAGCATTCACAATCTTGTGATACGCCTTACCCGGCTGATGACCTGTGATCTGCGCCATCAGTGCCAGCAGGGTAAAAACCTGCACCTGATTAAAGTTCAGTCCCAGCGGCACATCACAGCTGCGCTGGGTACTGTTCAGATAAAGCTTACCGCCCAGCAGTGAGAAGTGATGACTGTACATGCAGGGGCGCAGGCAGCCCCGATCAAATTCGCCCGGATTGTAGAAATTCAGAATCTCTCCCCGGTCATCCACACCACGACTCAGATCATCAACAATCTTTTTCAGCTGATCCAGATAAGTACCATCCGGCTTTGCCCAGCTGCGGCCCTGCACGCCATAAACCCGGCCCATATCATCCTCACCCTTGCGGTGCGGATTATTCAGCCAGCTTGGATTATCGTTGGCATTAGCGTTCCAGGTATTGCAGCCGATAGCACGAAACTCAGCCGCACTGCTGTAACCGCGCAGGTAACCCAACAGCTCCGCAATCGCTGCCTTCCAGAAACTTTTACGGGTGGTAATCAGCGGAAACTGATTGTTTTCCACATCGTATTCAAGATCCGCATTGATAACGGTCAGGCAGCGTTTGCCGGTACGTTCGTTATCAACCCAGATACCTTCTTCCACGATGCGACGACTAAGATCGAGATACTGCTGCATGGGGTATTCCAGAGTTTAAAAATTCAGGGGCGCTATTTTACGTTAGCGCACCCTTTTGCAAAGAATAAAAAGACATCTACCGGACTTAAAAGCAGATGAACTGTAAAACAGATCAGCCTTTCTGATCCACTACAGCCTGTTTTCTGCCCCAGGCGATCAGCGCCAGTCCACCCAAAATCATCGGCAGAGACAGAAGCTGTCCCATGGTCAACCAATCGAAGGCGATAAAGCCGATATGCGCATCAGGCTGACGAACAAACTCCATCATAAAGCGGAAGATTCCGTAACAGGTCAGAAATGCTCCGGAGATCACGCCGCGCGCCGGACGGGTACGATCCAACAGATTCAGAATCACAAACAGAGCGACACCTTCCAGCGCAAACTGATAGAGCTGTGACGGATGACGGGCCAGATTATCCACATGGGGAAATACCATCCCCCAAGGCAGATCTGTCGGACGCCCCCAAAGTTCGCCACCAATAAAGTTGCCCACACGACCAGCCCCCAAACCGATCGGCACCAGAGGCGCAATAAAGTCGGTTACAGTCAGCATATTGGCATTCATGCGGCGGGCAAAAATGATCATGGCGACAATCACACCCAGCAGGCCACCATGGAATGACATACCGCCCTCCCACACCCTTAGCAACCAAAGGGGGTCTTCCAGAAAGCGATCAAAGTTATAAAAGAAAACATAGCCAAAGCGTCCACCGAGCACCACGCCTGCTGCTCCGTAAAAGATGAGATCACTGATATCATCCCGGCTCCAGCCCAGACGATGAGCTCTTTGTTTGGCCAACCACCAGGCTCCGGCAAAGCCGATCAGATACATCAGCCCATACCAATGGATTTTTATGGGCCCTAAAGCCACCAGAACAGGATCTATCTGTGGATACTGCAGCATGTAATAACCTTAACTCTCTCGTTGAAATGCTAACCCAATAGAAAACGGCCACCGATAAACAGCAGCAATAGGGCAAAAATACGCTTCAGGGTATCGGAAGGCAGACGATGCGCCAGCCGGGCACCGACTTTAGCGAAAATAACACTGGTAGAAACAATACCGATAAAAGCAGGCCAATAGACATAACCGGTGGCGTATTCCGGTAACAGAGGATTTCCCCAGCCTTCTTCAATATTCACTAAAGCTCCAACAATGGCTATCGGAAGCCCAACCGCGGCAGAGGTTGCAACCGCGGTCTGCATTTTGGCGTTACACCAACTCAGGAAAGGTACAGTCAGAGAACCGCCACCAATACCAAAAATAGCCGAAGCCCAACCGATAAATCCACCGGCACCAATCAGACCGGGACGCCCGGGAATGGTTCGACTTGGCTTAGGTTTCAAGCCGAGCCCCATCTGAAAGGCGATTAAAATAGCAAAGACCCCAATCACCTTTTGCAATAATTCACCGCTCATCATACCGGCGGTTTTCACACCCAATACCGTGCCAAAAACAATGCCAATGGCGATACCACTAAACCAGTCCCAACGAACAGCACCCTTGGTATGATGCGCTTTGACTGAGCTGATTGAAGTCACCACAATGGTTGCTAATGAGGTGCCTACAGCAAGGTGTGTCAGCACTTCCGGAGAAATTCCCTGCGCAGCAAAACTGAATACCAGTACCGGCACAATAATCAGACCACCGCCGATACCGAACAGCCCCGCCAGGGTTCCCGCTGCGGCTCCAAGAACCACATACATGATGAGAGTTTCCATAAATCTTCCGTTTCAGACAGAAAAACCGACAGCTGAAATTCAGTCTGTCGGCATTAGGGATTAAAAATGTTGTGCAGAAGCAATCTGCGAATCAGGCAGAAACCTGACCTTCTTCATACTGTTGTCGCCAGTGATCAACCCGGGAGCGCAGTTCCGAAGGATGATAAGGCTTGGCCAGATAGTCATTCATTCCGGCATCAAAAAAGCGCTGACGCTCACTTTCCAGAACATTAGCCGTCACAGCAACAATTGCTGCGGGCCGAAGTTGCATTGCTCGCTCTCTTTCACGCCAACGAATGGTGGTTTCTATACCATCCATATCCGGCATAAAGATATCCATCAATACAACCTGGTAGGTTTTCTCGGTCATCAGCTCAAGTGCCTCCTGGCCGCTGTTAACCACATCAACCTCATAACCCACCTTCTGCAGCGCAGACTTGGCCAACATAGTATTGACCGGTCCGTCATCCACTACCAACACACAGGATTGCTTTAGCCCGTCTTTAGATTTCTGTACCGCCGGAACATCCGGGTTCTCAGTTACCCAGTTATCCCGGGTCAGGTACATCAGGGCATCAACCTTTTCTTTCAGCAACAGACTCAGACGCTCACGCTGATCCGGTTGCTCTCTTAATTGTTCCGTCAGGCTGACCAGATTCAATAGTGGCCCTTCCAGTTCACGACGCATCGCCTGCAGATACTCGGTCTGCAGCTTGGACGCTTCCAGAGCCCGATCTCGATCAAACTTCATCTGATCCCGGGCCTGATACTGATCGGAAAGATCAATCAAGAGCCCAACCATAGGGCGACCACGACCGTATTCCCGACGAGTCACCTCTACGCTGCGCAACGCTTCCGGCGCACGGGAGAGTATCACTGATACCGGGTGACTCTCCTTGCTGGCACTGGTCAGTAACAATTCTTTGGCGAAAGCCCCCTCATCTGGTGGCGACACCGGAATAAATTCCGTCAGAAGATGGCCTTTCAGATCCCCCTCACTTTTGCCAAAGAAGTTTTCAAAGGCACGGTTGCAACCCTGAATCCGGTATTCGCCGTCGGTATCAAAAACCGGCATAGGAATACTGTTCAACAGATTGCGGAAGTAATCATTCTGACGATGAAAGCTGGTTTCGTACTGCTCCTGATGCTGTTTCAGCATCGAATTTTCCTGAACAAAACGATGCAGCAGATCAGCAAGATCCTGAATTTCCGTCACAGGACTGTTTAATGTCTTTCTGGACAGAGGTTTACCTTCAAGAGATGCCCGTGCCACATTATCAAAGTAATCCAGAGGTCCCTGCATCTGCTGATAGAGTCTACGGCTTCGGGCTTTATGAATTCCAACATGCAGGGCCGCCAGAATCAGAATCAGTAAGAGCACCAAAACGCCAATATCTTTAAGATACTCGGTAAAACTTTCAGCTTTGGCGTAGAGCTCTTCCTGAGGCGTTACAGCCAGGAGTTTCCAACCCGTTAACGGGACAGTATTCCAGGCCACCACACTTGGATGACTCAGATCGATCTGTGCAAGCCCGGCCTGCTGATGCGCAACCAGACGCGACAGCTCAGACATTTCTGGGCGTTTATAAAGGTTGAAAAGGCCGGGTTTAAATTCATTCGTAGTGATATGACGGAAGCTGTACTGTCCGTCAGTCAGCTCCTTAAGACCAAAGTCATCTTCTCCTTCAGGCGGCAGGGCAAGAATATTGCCATCTTTACCGACCAAAACAGCATAGCCAGACCAGGGCTGAGGCAGAGAGAACAGGTTGCTGATCAAGGTTTCAACGGTCAGGTCAAGACCAACAACCGCTTCAAGACTGTCACCCTGATAAACCGGTGCAATGTGAGAAATAATCCAACCAATACCCGCCGGATCAAGATAGGCATCAGTCCATACTGGCTGACGCTGAGGGTTATGGGTTTTGTCTGCCAGATAATAAAAACTGAAGGAGCTGAGATCCAGGTCCGGCGCAAACTGAGCATGAACATCAAGATAGGGATAGATCAGATTTAAGTTATCAGGCGTATTCAGGTAAACCTGCTTAACCAACTGATTGGCCTGCTGAAGATCCGCAAACAGATAATTCAGAGGAAGTAATTTACGGGCTTTCTCTTCCCGGGAGGACAGGTCTCCGGACTGGGTAGAATAATAAACCGCAACGCCACCATCATCCTTTGGCTTCATCAGCACATTGCCTGGGGTGTAAGCCAGAGGTGTCGTAAGATCGCCGGGCTGGTCAGACGCCAACACCCGTTCGGTCTGACGCTGCAGGACCTGAAGCTGACTCTGTACCGAACTCAGTCGGGCATTGACCCAGTCAGTTTTTGACTGAAGCGCCCCAATCAGCTCTTGTTCGTAATCTTTGCGGGCAGTATTGTGCTGGTTCAGGCCCAGCAGAATGAAAACACCTGTCAGAAGTACCACAAAGGCAGCGTTCACCAATATCAGCTGCACCATGTTAGATCGCACGTAAGCTTGGTCGATCCACTTTTTCAGCGAGATACGCAACGGTTGTTCGGTTTCTGTCATGGGCTTCCCTGAATAAACCTTGCCGGCAGAATTCATTTCTGAAGAAAAAGTATCATACACTGTCTGCAAGGACTTTTTCACTTAGATTTAAGTGATCAGACTCAGGTTTCAGCGGGACCTATTACCGACGCAGCCGCTACTTTATGACCGACGTTATTACACCTGCATCGCTTTGGAGCTTCCGTTATGTGCTTAATTCTCTTTTCATGGCAAAAAGACCAGACCTATCCTTTGGTTGTGGCTGCGAACCGAGATGAGTTTTATCAACGCCCCACAGCTCCTCTGACCACCTGGGAAAACAGCCCTGTTATAGCAGGGCAAGACCTTCAGGCCGGTGGCACCTGGATGGGCATCACTGAATCCGGACGCTTTGCAGCAGTGACGAACTTCCGGCAAGCATCCGACATGAGCAAAACGTTTCCCAAAAGCAGAGGCAAGCTTTGTCAGGACTTTCTTGAAGGCGATATGGCACCCGCAGCCTTTCTGGAAGAGATCGCTTCCAGCGCTATGGACACCGGAGGCTTTAACCTGCTGGTAAGTGATGGCGAAACTCTGGGCTATGGCTGTAACCGTTTTGGTGCTGAAACCGGCATCCCCTACTACAATTTTGATGCACGACTTCCCTCAGGTGTTTACGGATTAAGTAATCACCGACTGAACACCCCCTGGCCAAAAGTGCGTCACAGTAAACAACTGATGGAAGAGTTTATGGAGGAGCTGAGCGCCTCTCATTATCCTCTGAACGAAAACCACTTTTTAGCAGTTGTCGCCAACGATGAGGAAGCTGAAGACCATGAATTGCCCGACACAGGCATTGGACTGGATAAAGAACGCTTTTTATCCCCATCTTTTATTCGATCCAGTATGGACTATGGCACAAGGGCCAGTACAATACTGATCCGCAACCACTCCGGGCGGCAAACTCTGATGGAACAAACATGGCATCCGGGTGGACAAACAGGAGTAAGAACTCTGATCTGTCTGTGATCTGCACTGATCTCAGGCCGAATTTTTCCAGCCATCTATCCCGATCCGGAAGGCAGTCTTTTGTTCAGGTTTTCACCGTCTACCGCAAACTCATTTTTTGGCACTCAGCCTTTTGATGTCAGGGCAACTCTTGCTGCTATGTCGCCCGGTATGTTTTTCGGCTTCGTAATGGCTCTTATTTTGGCCTTTCCGGCTCAAGCCTCTATAAAGGTACAGACGAACCAAACCGTCAACAACATCGAAAGTGCCTGGATCGGAGTAACGCTGCGCAGCCGTTTTGATAATGCCACCGCAGATTTTGCCGATCAGATCGCCCCTGCTTATCTGGATAACGACTTCCGACATATCTGGCTGAATGACACTGGCGAGCCTGGCGCAGCGGCTAAAGAACTCACCCGCCTGGTTCGTATCTTTACGGCGATGGATACACCGGATAAACCCGATCATTGGCTGACCCCTTACCAGCGCTTTCTGACTTTTCAAAAGCAGCCGATGGATCTGGCGTTACCCCGATATTTGCTGGCAACCGATCTGCTCTACAGCGAAATGTACGCCCGCCTGCGTCACGATATTGCAACAAAACACTTCGTTCTCGCGGATCAGCCGGACACCCCTGACAGCAACACTCGCCCCTTTTCCAAGGCTGCATTGACGCCTGAAATTCAAAAGTTGGCTAAAGCGCTGGAACAGGAGTTGAAAACCGCCGCTCACCTGACCATTGAAGAGCGGGAAGATTATCTGCAGACCCAGATCGGCAAACTCTACCCTGACGCAGAACAAAAGGTCGCATTGCTGGAAAGCCTGGACTACTGGCAGATGCAGCAGGCAACACCCTGGCCGCAACTCTCTGAGGGTGAACGCCTTGACCCCGGTATGATCCGTGAGAGCTGGATGCCTACACTGATCGAACAACTGCAACGTCTGCAGACTTTGCCCCAGGATTACAAACCCGAGTTTCCTGGCCGTTACGACAATCAGCTGGTCGAAGCCGTCAAAAGCTTGCAGACCCAACACGGACAAACAGCCGACGGCATTATCGGACAACAGACCCTTAAGGTGCTGAACCTACCACCAGAGAAACGACTTCAGCCACTGGCCGTCAGCTTCAAGAGTCTCTATTACCAGCCGGATTTAGATAGCCTGTTTGATGAGAGCAAGACCGAATTTGCAGCACAAATTGCGCCGGCTTATCAAAGCAATGATTTCAAACCTATATGGCTGAATAAAAAAGGCGAGCCCGGAAACGCAGCAAATGCGCTGTCCCGACTGGTTGAGATCTTCGCGACTCTGGACCCGGCCAGCACACCACACCCCTGGGTAAAACCTTACCGTGACTTTATCGACCCGCAAAAGGCGTTGTTTCAGACTCAACCCGACATTGGCAAACCGCTCCCTCACCAGCTGCTGGCGGCAGACCTGCGATACAGCCAGATATATGCCCGTTTGCGTCACGATATTGCCACTGAGCGCTTTATTCTTGCCGACGAAGATGATGATCACCAGGAATATCGCTACGGCGGCGTTGCTTTAAACAGCTTCCAGTCCGTACCCAAGCCCTGGATTAAAGATCTCGAGCTTGAACTGAAAATGGCCTCAGCACTGCCTGAGGAGAAGCGCACCAGCTATCTGAAAAGACAGATCCGTAAGCTCTATCCAACCACCGATCAAACAGAACCTTTACTGAAAGCGTTGGATTACTGGCGCAAACAGCAACAGAAACCCTGGCCAAAACTGTCGATGGCTGGGCGGCTTGATCCCGGAATGATTCGCGAAAGCTGGATGCCGGTCCTGATCGAACAGCTGAAACGGCTAAAGATGCTTTCTGACGATTATAAACCGGCATTCCCAGGCCGCTACGATGGCGAACTGGTAGCGGCAGTGAAGAAGTTTCAGGCAAGTCATGGCCAGTCTGTTGATGGCATTATCGGCCTGCAGACCCGCAGAGCGCTTAACCTAACGCCAAAAACTCGTGTCTTGCGACTGGCTCACAACTTCCGCCGTCTCTATCATCTGCCCGCTAAGCTGGGTGACCGTTATATGATGATCAATATGGCGGACTACAAACTGGAGTTGGTAGAGAAAAACAAGCCTACCATGGAGATGCGGGTGATCGTTGGCTCTCCGGAACACAGAACACCGATTATGAAACAGGCTCTCACATCGGTCATTCTCAGCCCACGCTGGAACATCCCGCAAAGTATCGGCGTAAAAAACATTCTGCCCAGAGTACGCAGTAACCCGAACTATCTGAAAGATCGTGAGATGCAGATTGTGGACGGCTGGAACTCGCCCGCCAGAGAAGTCCCCTTAGAGCAGATCAATTTTAACGACTTTGAACAAGACCCGGAGCAGTTCCCTTACCGTTTTGTTCAGCTGCCGGGCAAATACAATCAGCTGGGTTATGTGAAATTCCGTCTGTCGAACAACAAAGCGATCTACATGCATGACACCCCGGCCAAGCACCTTTTTAATCGTCGGGAAAGAGCGATGAGTAACGGTTGTGTTCGTCTTGAAGACGCCCTGCCGTTGGTAGACCGCCTTCTGGCCCAAAAACCCTGGGGCTGGACCGAAGATCGCGTACAGGAAGTACTACGCTCCAAAGAGGAACGTTACCTGAAAATGGAGCCTTATCTGCCGGTCTACCTGATGTACTGGACAGTTTGGCAGGACGAAAACGGCAACCTGCAATGGCGGGACGATATCTACAACAAAGATCACCTGCCAGGGCCGGAAGAGATTGAAAAATTGCTGATCGCCGCGAAAGAAAAGACCCGCTAGGCGCGGGTCTTTTCGGCTAAATATCAGTTTTGAGCACCTTCTTACTGAATCTTCTTAGGTGTTTTAAGACTCATTGTCGGCTGCAGCAAAGCCCCTAACCCCAGTTCACCCATCCGCTCAGCCAAACGATGGATCACCTCCTCTGATGTCCCTAACTGCAGAACCTGCTCCAGCAACGTCTGCGCGTCAGTTTTTTTCAGCCGACGAATAGCCGACTTCACCCGAGGCAGGTTCACCGCATTCATCGAAAGGGCATCGTACCCCATCGCCATCAGCAACACGGCACCACGAGGATCACCTGCCAGCTCACCACAGAGACTCAGACGGCAGTTATGCCCTCGACAAGAATTCGCAATGGTATTCAGCGCACTCAGAACCGCCGGATGGAAACTGCTGTAAAGGTCCGCCACCCTCGGGTTATTACGGTCAACCGCCAGCAAATATTGGGTCAGGTCATTACTTCCCACGGATAAGAAATCCACCAACTGAGCAATACGGGATACCTGATAAATGGTGCCCGGCACCTCGATCATCACACCGATATCCGGACGTTTCAGATCCAGCCCTTCTTCGCAGAGCTCGGTAAATGCACGCTCAATCAGCGAGATAGATTCCGTCACCTCGGGCAGGTTAGACACCATCGGCAACATGATCTGCAGGTTATTCAAACCTTCACTGGCGCGTAGCATCGCCCGAACCTGAACCAGAAACACTTCCGGGTGATCCAGGGTGACACGAATACCGCGCCAGCCAAGAAACGGGTTGGCTTCGTTAATCGGAAAATAGGGCAGCGCTTTATCCCCACCGATATCCAGCGTGCGCATGGTAACGGGCTGTGGATAAAAAGCCTTCAACTGCTCGCGATAGACCTTCTGTTGCTCACCTTCCGACGGGAAGCGCTCACTGACCATAAAAGGCACTTCGGTACGGAAAAGCCCCACACCTTCAGCGCCATGATTCAGTGAGTGTGTAATATCCTGTGCCAGACCAGTGTTCACCAGAAGCGGCATCTTAAAACCATCCAGGGTGACACTTGGCAGATCTGCCAGATCTTCCAGACCTTTCTGCAGTTTCTGTTCCGCCCGCATGAGATTGCCGTACTGAATCAGCAACTCATCACTGGGGTTGTTAAACACAACGCCCTGATAGCCATCAACAATCAGCTTCTGACCGTTTAACAGCCCCAGCGGAAGATCGATGGTACCCATAACAGCCGGAATCCCCATGGCACGAGCCAGAATCGCAACATGGGAGTTACTGGAGCCCTGAACAGACACCAGCCCCGCCAGCTTCTCCTTCGGAATTTCACCCAGCATCGCCGGGGTCACTTCTTCGCTGACCAGAATGGCTTTATCAGGATACGCCACCTCATCCTGCTCAATCTTCTGCAGATAAGCCAATACCCGACGCCCCAGGTCACGGATATCTGTCGCACGCTCTTTCAGGTAATCATCCTGAGACAGCTCAAAGAAACGAGCATGGCGGGTTACCACCTGGCACAAAGCCCCCTGGGCCCAGTTACCTTCACGGATCTTATTAATAACTTCCTGACCCAAAGCACTGTCATCCAGCATGCGCTGATAGGCTTCAAACAGGGCACGTTCTTCCTCACTCAGACGTTGAGCAAGGCGACGATTTACTTCATGGATATCATCACGAACAGAGGTCAGCGCTTCACGGAACTGCTCGATCTCGGCATCCGGATCTTCCGGCACCCGATCCGGCACCGTATCAAGATTGGCCATCGGCAGAATCACCACCGCAGACCCCATGGCAATACCGGAGGTACCAGCAACGCCTTTAAAGCAGCTGCCATGAATACTGTTCTGGGCAAGACCGGAAAGACTGGATGATCCTGTGGCAAGAGAGTGGGCCAAAAGACCGGCAAGCTGTGCAGAAACCGTCACCAGGAAGGCTTCTTCACCCTCATCAAAGCGACGTTTTTCCTGCTGCTGAACTACGATAACGCCGAGAATACGACGCTGATGGATAATAGGAACACCCAGGAAGCTGTGAAAACGCTCCTCACCGGTTTCGGCAAAATAGACGTAGTTTGGGTGCTTAGTAGCATCATCAAGGTTAACGGGCTCTTCCCGCTCGCCCACATAACCCACCAGACCCTGACCGGCATCAAGGGAGACCTGCTTAATGGATTCCTTTTTCAGCCCCATACTGTCCATCAGGACATAACGTTGCCGCTCCGGATCAAGCAGATAAACCGAACAAACATCGGTTTTCATCGCCCGGCGAACCCTGCGCACAATAATCGAAAGCGTCTCGTCCAGAGTCCTGGCCGAGTTCACTTCCTGAACAATGCGCTGCAAGGTCTTGAGCATAATCACCCTCGTCTTTTATAGAGGTGTCAGATGGTATCTTAATCCTGACGTTGTTAATTGATCAGTGATCGCCCTGACAGCGGTTAGTCTGGCAGCTGATGGTCTATCAATGACTGATCGATAAGTTCCTGATTTGATAACGGCTTAAACAGGTTTCGGTTATAACGGTGAGACAACTCTTTCAGTGCTTTACGATACACTTCCCGCTTAAAGGGCACGACCTGCCCCAGAGGATACCAATAGCTCACCCAGCGCCAGCGATCAAATTCCGGCGATGGCGAATGGTCCACACAGATACTGTTCTCACCACAGCGCAGCTGCAGCAAAAACCATTTTTGCTTTTGACCAACGCACAGGGGCTTGCTGTGGCGGCGAATCATTTTCCGGGGCAAACGATAACGCAGCCAACCACGGGTGCAGCCCAGTACATGGACATCATCCGCACTCAGACCTATCTCTTCTTTAAGTTCACGATAAAGGGCCTGCTCAGGTGTTTCATACTCTTTAATACCACCTTGCGGAAACTGCCATGCGTCTTGACCCACACGGCGCGCCCACAGCAGCTGCCCATACTGGTTCGTCAAGATTATACCGACATTGGGCCGGTAACCATCAGCATCAATCACGCAGATCACCTTGTATTTATATTAGCGCTATTGTTTCACAAAGCACCTGAGTTCTTCAATCAGACAACAGTTCAGTGACTTTGGCAAATCAATCCTGAAAGAACAATCCTTTACAAGCCTTCGGGCTCTGGGATAATCGGGGCTTTCATCGATTATCCGGCCCCTTCTTCCGTGAAAGCCGCCCTATGCAGACTGGAGAACCAAACGTGAATCTGGCTATTTTTGACCTCGACAACACCCTCATCGCCGGAGACAGTGATCATGCCTGGGGAGAGTTTCTGACCGAGAAAGGCATTGTGGATGCCAAGCTCTACAAAGAAGCCAATGACCGCTTCTATGAGCAGTACCAGAACGGCACCATGGATATTATGGAATATCTGAATTTCTCACTGGCACCACTGGCTCAACATGAGCCAGAACAGCTGCACCAGTGGCATAACCAGTTTATGCAGGAAAAAATCGAACCTATTCTGCTGGATAAAGCCTTCGCCAAACTGGACTGGCACCGTAAGCAGGGTGATTACATTCTGATCATCACCGCCACTAACCGCTTTATCACCGAACCTATCGCTGAGCGCTTAGGTGTACACGAGCTGATCGCCATTGAACCCGAGCAGATTGACGGACGTTACACCGGTAAGGTCGCTGGCATACCAAGTTTTAAAGAAGGCAAGGTGATCCGCCTGAACAACTGGCTGGAAAACAAAGACTTTGACCTGGCCAGTACCTGGTTTTACAGCGACTCGCATAACGACCTACCTCTGCTACGCTTAGTAGGCAAACCGGTAGCCGTTGATCCTGACGAGAGTCTGCTGGCCGAGGCGCAGCAAAAAGGTTGGCCCGTAGAGTCCTTCCGCTAAAACCGGAATGCCAGGTGCGATACAGCCTGCAAACATCCTGAAAAAGCGCCTTCACAAGGGCGCTTTTTTTTTACATTTTTTTAAGACACAATCAAAAAACACCTTAAAAATAAATCTTAAAGATGGTGGGGCTATGAAAATCAGACAGCAGATCTTTGAACATGGTCGCTGGACAACACTTTCCGATGATGGTGTCAGCAAGCCACAACTGGTCCTTTACTTCGCCTCTGCCGAGATCTGCCGCAACCAGTCACCCTATCAGCAACTGCATCGGCAGTTCCCCACGGCCCATATCGCAGGACTCAGCACCGGAGGAGAAATTCTCAGCGACGAGGTGTTTGATGATTCACTTGCCGCGACCATTATTGAGATGGAACACTCGCGAATTGCCACTGGCTGTCTGAAACTTACCGAAAATCTGAGCTCTTTCAAAGCAGGTCAGGATCTGGTGCGGCAATTGCCGCAGGAAGGACTGCGCCTGGTCTGGCTGCTAAGCGATGGTCTGAACGTTAATGGCAGCGAACTCATTCGGGGCTGCCGTGAACTTCTGCACTCTGAGGTCATGATCACCGGCGGTCTTGCCGGCGATGGCCCGGACTTCAGCACGACCTACACCGGCTGCAATGCAGAACCTGTCAGCGAGCAACTGGTCGCCCTGGGCTTTTACGGTGATCGCCTACAGATCAGCGCCAGCAGCTTCGGTGGCTGGGATAGTTTTGGTCCGCAACGCACGGTAACCCGCTCAGACGAAAATGTTCTTTACGAGCTGGACGGACAACCGGCACTGGAATTGTACAAGCATTATCTGGGTGACGAAGCCGAGAACCTGCCCGGTAGCGGCCTGCTGTTTCCTCTTTCAATACGTCCTTCCCTTCAGGAAGAAAGTGCAGTAGTACGTACCATTCTTGCCGTGGATGAGATCAATAACAGCCTGACCTTTGCCGGAAATATTCCGGAAGGCTACAGCGCCCAGCTGATGCGTGGAAATTTTGACCGCCTGATCGAAGGTGCCGCCAATGCGGCTGAATCTCTACAACAACGCCAGGGCCGCGGACTGGCGCTTCTGGTCAGCTGTATCGGCCGCAAGTTGCTCATGGGTCAGCGCATCAATGATGAAGTGGAAGCCGTTGCCGATATTCTGGGCCCGAAGATTGCCCTGACCGGCTTTTATTCCTACGGAGAGATCGCCCCAAATGGCTACACAGGCCAGTGTGAACTGCACAATCAGACCATGACCATCACGCTACTGCAGGAGGAGTAAGATGCATAAACTTCTGCAACGCCAGCTTAACAAGGCAAAACGGCGGTCAGGTACGGATCAGCCGGATATGGACTATCTGCTTCAGTTAATCAGCGACAGTTATGAAGAAGCCGATAAAGAGCACAGACTGGCCAATCGGGCCGCAAAACTCATGGAAGAGGAACTGATCACTCTGCACAGTGCGCATATCAGTCATGCCAGACAGTATTTTGAAACCGTACTGAGCATGGTCGGTGATGGCGTCTTATTTCTGGACAGCCAGCAACGTATTCAGAACGGCAACAAACAGGCAGAAATTCTGCTGGACCAACCACTGGAACTTCTGCAGCAGCATTCCCTCGAATCACTCTTCGTTCAACCGCCCTCTGGCGACCAGCCTCAGCTGGAAACGCAGATCAAACATAACCAGTGCCCCGTAGAGTTGGTTCTGAGTCAGCTCAGACACGAAGGGCAACGGGAATCACTGCTGATTATTCGGGACATCAGCGAACGTGTCGCGGCCCGGGATAAACTCCGTCAAAGCAAAGCCATGTTCCGGGATTTCGCTGAATCCTCTTCAGACTGGTTCTGGGAAACCGACGAAAAGCACAGGTTAATCTCTCTGACCGGTTTTACTCCGGTAATGAAACGACTCGATCAGCAGAGCATGATCGGCCGCAGTCGTATGGAACTGATGAAGAACGCACCATCCGAAGTATTTGAACAGCATATTGATGACCTTAACGCTCACCGTCCCTTCCGGGATCTGGAATACGAACTGGAAGGCCAGGATGAAGCGGTTCTGGTTTCTGTCAGTGGCAAACCCCGTTTTGACGCTGAAGGCAATTTTCTCGGCTATCGGGGCACCGCACGGGATATTACCGAGCTGCGCAAAACCGATGAATACCTGACACAGATCGAAAACCGCCTGCGTACCGCCATCGGTAGCATTAACGAAGGTATCGCCCTGTTCGACAAAGACGATCAGCTGGTCCTGTTCAACGAACGCACCAAAGAGCTGTATCCGCAACTGGCTGACAAAATTACAACCGGAGTGACCTACTCGGAACTTGCTAAAACCCTTGTAGAAAGAAAAGCACTGATACTACCAACAGATAACGACACCTGGTTGAAATACCAGATCGATAAAAAAACCCGCTATAGCGTGCATATCGATACGGCGAAGACCTCTGACGGCCGTTTTATTCGAGCCCTCGAATATCCAACCCCGGAAGGAGGCACTGTCGGGATTTACAGCGATGTCACCGACACGCAGCGATTACAGGAACAGCTGCGCCAGGAGAAAGAACGGGCAGAGTTCGCCAATCAGGCTAAGTCTGAGTTTCTGGCCAATATGAGCCACGAAATACGCACACCAATGAACGCTATCATTGGCCTTAGCCATCTGGCCTTGCTGTCTTCAGACCTGTCTCAGGAACAAAGAGAATATCTGGACAAAATTCATTTTTCCTCAAAGCAGCTGCTGGGTATCCTCAATGATATTCTCGACTTTTCCAAAATTGAGGCCGGAAAACTCTCTATAGAACCGCAACACTTCCAGCTATCCAGCCTGATCACTCATACCGACACGCTGCTGACCACGCTGCTCGATAAGCGCCCGATTGAGTATCAATGGCAGATCCCCCCCGATACTCCCACCGAGTTCTTTGGCGATCTGATGCGTATTAATCAGATTCTATCCAACCTGACCAGTAACGCCGCAAAGTTCACTCGCAAAGGGCACATTAAGATCCGTATATCCTGCAGGAATATCTCACCTGTGGCTCTGGATGAAACCACTCAGGAAGCCGACCATCCGGGACGGCGTCCGCCTTATCCAAAAGCTAAACCAGTGGAGCTGATTATTGCCGTGCAGGATACCGGTATTGGTATATCCCCCCGTCAACAGGCAACGCTTTTTACCGCCTTTACTCAGGCCGATGCTTCAATTACCCGTCAGTTTGGCGGTACAGGTCTCGGGCTGGCGATCAGCAAACAGCTGTGTCAAATGATGCAGGGTGATCTTACTGTTTCCAGTGAAGCAGGTCAGGGCAGCTGCTTTACGGCTACCCTGAAGCTTTGGTCCCTGAGTGAGCAGGATTCTCATCGCCCTTTGTCAGGCACAATCAACTCAAACAACCTTATGCCCAATCCCCGATCCATCTATATGCCAAGCACTATGCCTTCAAAAAGTGTCCCGACAAAAAACGCAGAACCGCGACAAGTTCCCCAGCCCCAACAATCACGGGTGCTGTTAGTGGAAGATAATCATATCAACCAGATGGTAGCCGGGCGCTTTCTGGACAAAATAGATGTCCGTTTCGATCTGGCTGAAAATGGAGAGCAGGCTATTGAGAAGATCAGACATAATCATTACAGCCTCATCCTGATGGACCTGCAGATGCCCGTCATGGATGGCCTGACTGCAACGCATAAGATTCGTGAAGAACTGGGTATGATTGATCTGCCGATTATCGCGATGACAGCAAATGCGATGCAGGGCGACAAAGAGCGCTGCCTGGAGGCAGGAATGTCAGACTACCTTTCCAAACCTATCGACTTTGCCCGTTTGAAAGAGAAGCTGGATAGCTGGTTATCAGACAACCCTTAACGTCACGATCCGAGCTGAAAAAAGATAAATATTAAGATAAAAAAGCACCGCCATACGGCAGTGCTTTTTATATCTTTCGAAGAATAAAAGCAGGAACAGCTCTTATCTCCAACTTGGCTGTCAGAACTTGGGCAGATTCGCCAGAGACGCTTTAATTGCCTCTTCCGGATACTCATAGTCTTCCAGCTCGCCTTTGAAGAAACGATCATAAGAAGCCATATCAAAGTGACCGTGACCAGACAGGTTAAACAGCAACGTCTTCGCCTCACCGGTTTCTTTGCAGCGTAACGCCTCTTTAACCACTGCAGCAATGGCATGGTTCGATTCCGGTGCCGGAACAATACCTTCAGTACGGGCAAACAGCACACCCGCTTCAAAGGTTTCCGTCTGACCTACTGCCATCGCTTCCAGATATCCCTCATGATACAGCTGGCTCACCAGTGCCGACTGACCGTGGTAACGCAGGCCACCTGCATGGATGCCCGGCGGCATAAAGTCATGACCAAGAGTGTACATCTTCATCATTGGGGTCAGACCAGAGGAATCACCGAAATCGTAAGTGTATTCACCTTTGGTCAGGGATGGGCAGGAGGTCGGCTCAACACCCACCAGGCGAACCTCTTTGCCCGCTGCTTTATCTGCGAAGAACGGGAAGGCCAGACCTCCCAGGTTCGAACCACCACCGGACGGCGCAAAGACCATGTCCGGATATTCGCCCACCATTGCCAGCTGCTTCTTCGCTTCCTGACCGATAATAGTCTGGTGAAGCAGCACGTGGTTCAGAACCGATCCCAGCGCATAATTCGCCTCAGGATTGCCCGCGGCTTCTTCTACGGCTTCGGCAATCGCGATACCCAGAGAGCCCTGAGAATCCGGGTCTTTCGCCAGTACGTCACGACCCACCTGAGTCATATCCGTCGGGCTGGCAAACACATTCCCCCCCCAGGTTTGCATCAACAAGCGACGGTACGGCTTCTGGCCGTAGCTCACTTTCACCATATAGATACGAACATCCAGACCAAACATATTACCGGCCAACGCCAGCGAGCTACCCCACTGACCGGCACCGGTTTCAGTGATCAGGCGTTTTACGCCTTCCTGCTTATTGTAATAAGCCTGAGGAATAGCAGAGTTTGGCTTGTGAGAACCAGCAGGGCTGACCGCTTCATTTTTAAAGAAGATCTTACAAGGCGTGCCCAGGGCTTTCTCAAGCTCAGTCGCCCGAACCAGAGGTGTCGGACGCCATAGCAGCAGTTTTTCACGCACTTCATCAGGAATCTTGATCCAGCGCTCAGCGGACATCTCCTGCTCAATAATCGCATTCGGGAAAATGGCACTCAGCGCATCAGGGCCAACAGGTTGGCCATCGGGACCCAGAGGTGGTGTCGGAGCATTCGGCATGTCAGCAACCACATTGTACCAATGGGTCGGCATCTCATTTTCCGGCAGCCAGATTTTCTTTTGCATACTTCCTCCAAATAGTAACGGGGTTCCGGTGTTCTTATTCTGCTTTGATGATGCTTCGTTCAGGGCAGAAGAAGCAGCAGTTATTGTCATATCCGGTAACCGTGACCTGATTTCCGGTTTCAGGCTATTAGGCATTAGCCCCAGAAAAAAAGGCTCAACAGTTTACCGCGTTGCGAACTCAGCCCAAAGACCGTTTAAGCAATGACCGGGGATTACCTGCTGTAAAACAAAAAAAGCCTGCCCAAAAAGGGCAGGCTAAAGCACGGTTAGTTCAGCAAGCAAGCTAGAGGCGGTGACGACGACCGAACACCGCCCGGATCTCTAACCGTAGGACACAGAGTGTGTTTCGCAAGGGAGTCAGGAGCGGCCGATCAGCCAAACGCCTGAATACCTGTCTGGGCACGACCCAAAATCAGAGCGTGGATATCGTGAGTACCTTCGTAGGTGTTCACCGCTTCCAGATTCATCGCATGACGGATCACGTGGAACTCATCAGAAATACCGTTACCACCGTGCATATCACGGGCAACACGGGCGATATCCAGAGATTTACCGCACGAGTTACGCTTGATCAGAGAGATCAGCTCAACTGGGCAGTTACCCTCGTCCATCAGACGACCCGCCTGCAGACAACCCTGCAGACCCAGCGTGATTTCAGTCTGCATATCCGCCAGTTTCTTCTGCACCAGCTGAGTCGCAGCCAGAGGACGGTTAAACTGAATACGATCCAGCGAGTATTGACGCGCCGCGTGCCAGCAGAATTCCGCCGCCCCCAGAGCACCCCAGGCGATACCGTAACGGGCCTTGTTCAGACAACCGAACGGACCTTTAAGACCTTTCACATTAGGCAGCAGGTTCGCTTCAGGCACGAAGACGTTATCCATCACGATTTCACCGGTGATAGACGCACGCAGAGAGAACTTACCTTCGATCTTAGGCGTGGTCAGACCTTCCATGCCACGCTCCAGAATAAAGCCGTGGATCTCACCATCCAGCTTCGCCCAAACCACCATCACATCAGCGATTGGTGAGTTCGTGATCCACATTTTTGCACCGGTCACACGGAAACCACCATCGACACGGGTTGCGCGAGTTTTCATGCCACCCGGATCGGAACCTACATCCGGCTCGGTCAGACCGAAGCAACCTACCCACTCACCGGTAGCCAGCTTCGGCAGATATTTTTCACGCTGCTCTTCAGAGCCATAAGCGTAGATCGGGTGCATCACCAGAGAGGACTGCACACTCATCGCAGAACGGTAACCACTGTCTACGCGCTCAACTTCACGAGCCGCCAGACCGTAACAAACGTGGTTAACCTCCGCGCAGCCGTATTTCTCCGGCAGGGTGCTGCCCAGAAGGCCCATTTCACCCATCTCATTCATAATTTCGCGGTGGAAAATCTCATCACGGTTAGCCTGCAGAACCCGAGGCTGCAGTTTGTTCTGACAGTATTCACGGGCCATATCACGCACCATGCGCTCTTCTTCCGTGAGTTGCT
The DNA here is from genome assembly GCA_048270425.1 of Oceanospirillum sp. Classification (GTDB taxonomy): domain Bacteria; phylum Pseudomonadota; class Gammaproteobacteria; order Pseudomonadales; family Halomonadaceae; genus Oceanospirillum. The sequence goes on along the minus strand of JBLWSY010000013.1, from coordinate 12,283 downwards.
GATCCAGATTGAACGGGTCTTCCCAATTAAATGCGGCGCGTTGGCTCATGTTCGTTAACCTCTGTCTTTCTTTGACTTTTAGAATTATTCGTTTACGAGACCGATAGAGAGATCTGATGTATCGAAGTTAGCGAGGGCTGAACGATAAGTACAATATATGAATTGTATATTTTCTATAAGGAAGGGTTATCAGAGTGACGTATGGGTCATATTCTGAACCTTAACAAGCATGATGAAAATGGCTATTTACTGAAACAAGTCTTGCAGATTGGTACCAGTGGCCATATAAAAATAAATCAGGCTATAAGCTGACGCCTTATAGCTACACATAAAAAATACGGAGACCAATTAGAGTTACTGGAGAAAAAAATGGAAAAGGTCATTACAGGGATCTGTCTGATTGTAATGCTATTTAGTACAAATCAGGCCACTGCAGAAAATGCATATGTTGCGCAAGAACTAACAACTTCCAATGACAATAGTTTGAGGTGGACTAAAGCTGTTCATAATCAAGAACAGATCGATGCCGATGCACAAGCTTACAAATCAAGTATCGAACAATTTGTCGATATGCTACCAACCTACTTCACAAACACAATCAAAGTAAAAGAAGTTGAGCATGAGCTTGTGGAGTTGCCCCATACATTCGGTTGGGGACTGTTTCTTCCGGAGCAAGAAATTCAACAACTTGAAAGCAAATATGGGGCTCGCCCAGAACTCCCTGCTAAGCCAGTCGAGAAGCTAACAATCACTCTCGACTCTGACTGCGACTTTAAGGATGTATATGAAGTAGAAGATCTCTGTTATGGCTGGTCCACACTGCCAGATCCACTCAAGTCTTATGTTGAAGACAATGGCTTGTATACCGGTGATCTTCACCTTAGCTATGACCGTCTCAAGGAAATGATTACTGGGAAAAATAAGGATAAGCAGCCTAAAGGCGCTGTCGGAAATACCTCAGACTGGATCTATCGTCTGCCTGCCTATGATGAGAAAGGTGGAGCAATGCCAGGGCATGTTGAGCGGGCAAGGTCTTATTCAGTTAGTAATGCCATTTACACGTTTGCTGAAAACCAGATGCTGCCTGAGTTGCTAGGCGCCGGTTTCATTCGCACTCCGCGCATTGTGCTAAGTGTGCATTTCCCGGAAACAAAGCAATTCCTGAATATCCCGTTATCCTCTGATCGTTACCTACTTCGTCCGGACAATATCACTGTTTACCTTGATATTGAGGGAACCACAAAACAGGAGATTTTGAAGCGTAGTCGCAGTGCAAGAGTGTTAGCCCGTAGAGAATTCGATGATCGATTGGAAAGAAAGGCCGGTTATACCGAGATCAAAGGAAGCCTTCATTATGCCAATCTACCAAACCGGGCATCTGATGAAGGAACCCGTCATGTATTAGGTCGGCTTGTTAAATGGCATCTTGCAGATCCAAAATGGTTGCCTGCCTCTGTTATGGAGCAACCAAATTATGAAACCGCAGTTGCTATGCTTGCAGCTTGCCAATCGCGCGGGAACATGGGGCGTTTCAACCCTATGACCAACAGATTTGTTGAGGACGGTGTAACAGGTGTTATCGCGCTACCAATGCCTAAGCCACTTTATGACAACTGTGAGAACCACTTGATTCTGACCTATGGCAAGCCTCCTGTAATGCGAACCGAGGGACTAAGGTTTATTAGCTCCCCAATCAATGATCCAATGAAGCGAATCAGACATTGTCGGGTACAACGTATCGGCGTGGAACCTGAAATCAATTGCCTTGATTACTATCGAGATTATACCTCGCTCATCCATGAAAGTGCGCCAGACAGAGGTGGAAAAAAAGACTTTCACTTATGGATGATGAAACTTGCTTTAGGCTCCAACGAAGGCATAAGCAAATCCAAAACAGAGCATTACCGAAAGCAAGGCGGGATGCCTTATCAAACTTATGATAAGAAAATGGATCTTTTGATTATTAAATAAACTGCTAAAGTTCGCCCCCAAAAGCCATCGCTTTTGGGGGTAGTTAAAAATATAAATAATTACAACTAATAAAATCCACCCGCACTTCTTACAAGACTTCCTACTTTATAAGCATGCTGGGCCATTGCGCCATTAACACCCTGAACATCCGCATTTGAAAATCCTTCTAGCGTACAATGCTGCTGTTGAATAGGCACATTTGTTACAACAATAGTATCAATCTTATTTTTTGAATTATTAAAAATCTGCACTCGAGAATGAAGCTGAATTTCGGATCGACAGTTAGGGTCAATATTTCGCTCTTTAATTTTTTTGTTCTTCAAAAGATAGTCTGAAACAGACCACATAGTTGTCACTGGATAATTTACTTTCTGGGCACGATAGAATGAAATCGATAAATTAGCATTATTATCATCGATACTGGCGAGCTCAAAATTTCTACTTAAAGATGGCGACGATAAATCTCTCTGAAGTGATCTCATAAACACCCCTCTATACGAAATAGGTATATTAGCATCACTCACATAATCCACTTTGTAAGTTATTGGTATAGTCTTGATTTTATCTGGAGCAAGCTGCTGAGGCTTTTCTGGTGTACAAGCGACCAGCAAAACAGTAGAGAAAGAAAAAATAGCCCTAATATTTGAAAAATAATTAAGCATCATAACACCCTGTTATTGAAAATCCCGAACCACATTAACGACATATAATATATAAAAAAACCACCGCCATTATCAATATTGCTAGCAACTCTACCACTGAAAATCTAGACCTATTAAACCGTTATAAACTCCTTCTTAGCGCCAACCTGTACAACATAACCTAGAACTCATTCTGCCCGAGCCGAAACTAAAAAACCCCGTAACCGGCAACCGGTTACGGGGCTTCTTTTTATACAGCCAGTCTGGACACAGATCAGCGATCTGAAACCTGCTTACGCGAAGTTCGCGGCAGCCTCTTCCAGAATGTGTTTGCCGATCGGGATCGCAGAGGTCGCTGCCGGTGATGGCGCGTTACATACGTTGATGGTGCGCTTGGTTTTAACGAACAGGAAGTCGTCGACCAGTTTGCCATCTTCCGATACCGCCTGAGCACGAACACCCGCCGGGTAGGCACCCAGATCGGATTTCTTGATGATCGGGCAGTACTTGTTTACTTCCTTCAGGTAGCCGCCTTTGAAGATGGAGTTCTTCATCTCGATCAGACCTGGCTTAAGATTATCCTTCAGTACTTTCAGGATACCCGGATAGGTCAGCGCTTCGATGCTGTCTTTCAGGGAGATGTCGGTTTTCTTGTAGCCTTCTCGCTTCCACGCCATTACCGCGTTAGGACCAACAGTTACGGTGCCGTCGATCATACGGGTCAGGTGCACGCCAAGGAACGGCATGCTCGGATCAGGAATCGGGTAGATCAGGTGGTTTACAACCTGATTGTGCTCGGGCTTGAGCAGGTAGTACTCACCACGGAACGGGCAGATCTTGAACTTAGGCTTGATACCCAGCATACGCACGATGCGATCCGCCATCAGGCCTGAACAGGAGATCATGTACTTACTGGTGAAGGAACCACGACTGGTAGTAACAACCACTTCAGAATCGGTTTCTTTCAACGCTTTAACTTCGCAGTTAAATTCGATATCACCACCGGCTTCACGAACTTTGTCCGCCATCACTTCGGTCACACGACGGTAGCTGACGATGCCGCTGGACGGTACGAAGATGCCGCCGATACCGGTGATGTTCGGCTCACGCTCTTTCAGCTCTTCCGCGTTCAGCCAGTAACGCTCGATGCCGTTGGCTTCGGTACGTTCCCAAAGCGCTTTCATACGCTCCATTTCGATGTCGTTGGTGGCAACCAGCAGCTTGCCGCACTCATCGTAAGGGATGTTGTTCTCGTCACAGAAAGCTTTGGTCGCTTTGTTACCTTCCAGACAGAATTTCGCCTTCAGGCTGCCCGGTGTGTAGTAAACACCGGCGTGAATGACGCCGGAGTTATGACCGGTCTGGTGCTCAGCAACCTGAGATTCTTTTTCCAGTACCAGCAGTTTGGCATCGGGTTTCTGTTGTAGCAGCTGCATCGCGGTGGACATACCTACGATGCCGCCGCCGATGATGATGTAATCGTACATTCTGTTCCTCGCTTGGCGCGAATAGAGCTTCTGAAAGACGCAATCCTGCGTCACAGAAATGCAGTGTCTATAAGGCAGTTTACCCCGCCGGAAGCTCAATGCTTCCAGGCAGGGTAAGGACCGAAGGATACCCCTCAGGCCAGCCGGAAACCATCATGTTTCCGGCTTTTGCTTCCACGTTCTTTCACCGTTGAAAGGTGACAGGTCAACCGTCGACCGGATTACTGGCGTGGCTTGCGCAGGGTTTTCTTGTGCGTGAAGTAACCACGCTGACGCATCAGTTCACGACGCAGCTCTGGGTGTGGCTTGAACTTGTCACGACCGTGCAACCACATGTGGTTGTTGATCAGCAGGAAGCTACCTACCGGTACACGGATAGACTGGATGCCTTTACTGGTTTCGAAAGACTCGCCCAGCTCAGACAGGAACACACCTTCTTCCAGGTTTGCAGGCTGTGCAAACTGATCGATGTAAGAAGTGATGATGTCACCGTTCACATCCAGATCAAATACAGGGTGGTAGATATCTTTGGAGATGTTCTTGCTCGGTGGAACAGCCCAACGGATATCGCGGTACGCCAGAGGGTGAGTAGAGAACTTCTCCAGATCTTCCCAGTCGTCCAGGTGCAGCAGAAGGGAGTTACCGCCTTCCATGTTCTGCTCGTCGATCTTCAGCATCAGGTTGAAGTCAGTGTCTTCTTCAACGTAAGTACCGTCGTTGTGCAGTTCCATTACGCGGTGTGGCTGACGCAGGTAGCTGTCAGAGTTATCAACATTCACTACCGCGAAACGTGCGTAGTACTTGCCGCTCATAGCGTCAAAGTTAGAACGACCCATCAGGTGAGCAACAGCCGTGGTGAAACGCACCATGTCATCTGCCTGAGATACATCATCCAGACCTTCCGGAGTGATCAGCAGCGCACCTGTCTGACGATCCGTCAGAGTGTCTACCAGGAAGCCGTGCAGTTTGTTACCACACAGATCATCCAGAACTTTAGCAATGCGGAAACGCAGGAAAGACTTATATTCCAGCGCCTGAATCGGCCACTCTTCGATGGCAGCGAAGAATTTCTCAACGGTTTCTTTGTTGAACTTCAGCTCAAGTAGACGGCCGTTGCTCTGCTCAGAAACAGAAACGGTGAAACCTTTGTATTCAGTACCAGCGGTCAGGCCGTGGCGTTCGATAACAGTGCTCATCTTTAGTGGCTCCTGCAGTGCTTAAACATGCTGCTAATAGGGGTTTTACATTTTTATGGCTCTGGGTTGAGCCGCTTGGACACTTAAAATGTCTCGATGAGCAAATAATATATTCATTTTTTAAAAATATCTACATTTTTTGCTATTAAAGATAAAATAGCTTTTATCACACGGCCTGAACACCTCGTCGTCATACTAAGAAGGCTGACGAATCCCCGGAGAGAGCGACAAAGCACTTCGAGCAGGTAAAGAGATCCGGTCTGAGTTGTAAGGCCGGATACTCTGTTTATAATCAGCAGCACGCGCAACCGATGGAACCAATCCTAAAAATGAATACGCCAGCGACCAACAGCACACAGAATCCTACTCACGCTGAAAAAGACATCGTGGAAGGCAGCAAAGCCAATCAAGCTACTATCGCCTATCGTTTGCTGAAGCAGGACATTATCAATGGTGCATACCAGCCCGGCGACAAACTGCTGATGAGTCATCTGAAAAGTCATTATGAGATTGGTGCAGGCCCGATGCGTGAGGCGCTGTCGCAACTGGTAGCGGATCGTCTGGTTACGGCGATCAGCCAGCGCGGCTTTCGCGTGGCTGAAATGTCCGTTGAAGAGCTGACCGATATTTATGATGCCCGCGCCCATTTGGAAGCCTTGATTACCGGTCTTGCGGTTGAGCGTGGCGATGAGGACTGGGAAGCAGAAGTGCTGGGTGAAGCCCATAAGCTGTCACGGGTTAATGAAGTGAACACACCGGAAGAGATGCTGCAGGTGTGGGATCGTCGCCACAAGTCTTTTCATCAGGCAATTGTGAACGGCTGTGGTTCGCCAAAACTGCTGGAGATGCGTGCATCTTTACTGGATCAGGCGGAACGCTATCGTCAGCTGTGGCTGAAACAGACGGTTTTCTCCCAGAATGCACTGGAAGAGAAACGTCAGGAACACGCGGAGCTGGTAGATGCCCTGCTGAACCGCAACAAAGCCAAAGCCACCGAGCTGATGTACGGTCACATCCTGAGTCCAATCGCCATCATTAAAGGTCTGTTACCGGAACAGGTGAGCTAAGCCAGCCACCTGCCAGCGTTTTTTATAACGGTTTGAGACCGACCTTAGTGATGGTATCGCCATCGACCTCCACCACAGTCCAGCGTACGCTGTGCCATTCGAACTGGTCTCCAACCACAGGATGATCACCGAAGCGATTGCTCATCAACTCCCCTAAAGTCAGCTCTTTCTGATCAGGGCTGATGGTCAATCCGTATAAAGCGGCCAGATCTTTCAACGGGGCATCGCCACTTAGTGTGAAATCACCAAAAAAGTTTCTCGCCTTCTCTTTACTCAACCTTGGCGCTTCATCAAACATTTTGCTCAACACGGGAAGATCCGTTTCCCGGCCAATAATACAGACCACGTCATGCTGCTGAAGCCGAGTACTTCCTGATGGATGAATCAAACGATCATCACGAAACAAGGCTGCAATCCTGGCTCCGGAAGGAAACCGTAAACGTCTCAGCTCTACGTCATTTAGGCTATCCGATGTTAAGCGATAGATCAGAAACTCATAATCATCTTGCGGATAAACCCCAAGCCGGGAGCGTTTTCGAGGCTCAAACTCAGGTGGCAGCTCCATCTTAAGCCAGCGGGCCGCCAGCGGTAAGGTGCTCCCCTGAATCAACAGTGAAATCAGCACCACGTGAAAAGCGATATTAAAGTAAAGATGGGATTGCTCGACCTGAGCGATCACCGGAAAAATCGCCAGAACAATGGGCACGGCTCCGCGCAAGCCCACCCAGGAGATAAAGCTCAACTCCCGGAGATTAAAGCGGAAAAATGGCTTCAGGCAGAAAAGTACAGCCAAAGGACGGGCAATCAGAATCATCCCCAACGCCAGAGCCGTTGCCGGTAGTGCTATCGCCCACATCTGATGCGGCGTCACTAACAGCCCCAGAATCAGAAAGAGACCGATCTGGCTCAACCAGGCTAATCCATCATTCACCGGCAGAATATATTGCAGATGAGATAAACGGCTATTGCCCACAATCAGCCCTGCAAGATAAATGGCGATAAAACCACTTCCCCCCAGAAGGTTCGTGGTTGCAAACAGCCCCAGTCCGGCACCTGTCACCAGCAAGGGATAAAGCCCTGGTGCGAGATCCAGCCGTTTCAACAGACGGGAAAACAGCCACCCGCCGAACCAGCCAAAAGGCAAACCAATCCCGAATTGCTTAATGAACATAACCCCTGCTGCCCAAAGGTCTGCCTGTGGTTGCGTCAAAAGCGTAATAAGCGTGACGGTCATGAAGATGGCCATCGGGTCGTTGGTACCGGATTCGATCTCCAGGGTCGCACTCACCCTTTCATTCAACCGGACACCTTTGCCCCCGAGCATGGAGAATACTGCTGCGGCATCGGTCGATCCCACAATGGCGCCTACCAGCAACCCTTCCAAAAGAGTCAGGTTAAACAGCCACATCGCCATTAGCCCGGTGAGACCACTGGTAACCACAACGCCCAATGTCGCCATCGATAGAGCGGGCTTCAAACCGACCCGAAAGGTGGTCAGGCGGGTTCTCATACCGCCATCCAGCAGAATAACCGCCAGCGCCAGATGGCCAATCACATAAGCTGCTTCAAAATTGGAGAAATCAATGCCACCCAATCCATCTTCACCAGCCAGCATTCCGATGCCAAGAAAAACCAATAACAGGGGCATGCCCATGCGTGCTGAGATGCGGCTGGCAAGGATACTCAGACACAACAAAAGCGCCGCAATAAGAAAAACGAAATTCAGGTTATCCACCGGAGGGCTCCCATAGATTCAGGGGATTGATCAGAAGCCCAATCCTACACCGCGCATGGAAAAGAAAAAATTCTCTTATTAATCAGATAACGATGAATGCGAACTCTTGATAGACCAAGCATAAAAAAGGCCGCTTCAGATTACTCCGAAGCGGCCATTTTTTCTGTACTCAATGCTGAGTCAGATGCTGTTTACCATTTGTTTTCATCACGAATGACAAATACAGAACAGTTAGCATGACGCAGAATCTTTTCAGCATTAGAGCCCAGCAGATAACTGGAGAAACCAGGGCGACCCGCAGCGACAATAATCACCTCAGGTTTGACCTTATCCGCTTCCTCCAGAACAGTGTCATAAACAACACCGGATCTTACACGGCATTTGCCGCGCAGATGCTCAGGGACATACTTTTTGAACAGGCTTTTCACCTGCTGTTTCATATCGTCCAGAGCCTGCTTCACCGCATCTTCCGACAGAGAGAAGTTTCCGTGATGAACCAGATTCTGATCCACATAAACCGCGTGAATCTCGCCTTTTTCATCACCAATAAGCTGCTGCGCCAGGGCAACTGCTTTAGGGAACATGTCTTCATGTTCCAGATCCATCGGGATTAATACTGTGTTGTACATAGTCGAGCCGTCCTCGTTAACCCATTACCAGGTTTGGCAACCACATCACCAGATCCGGATTTAGCATACAGATAATCAGCACCATCAGTTTCAGCAAAATGAAAGGCGTCACCGATTTATAGATATCCAGCATGGTGACATCCGGCGGTGCAATACCTTTCAGATAGAAAAGTGCAAAACCGTATGGCGGTGTCTGTACCGCGATCTCAATATTCAGAATCATCAGGATACCGAACCAGATCGGATCAAAACCCAGATCAACAACGATAGGGGTGAACAGCGGCGCACACATCAGAACGATAATGAATTCGTCGATGATAAAGCCCAGTCCCAGCATCACCAGCTGCATGAGAATAATCACACCCAGAGGCGGAAGTCCCAGATCCTTGGTAAAGCTGGAGATCATATCCTGAACACCCATCAGCAGGTGGAAATTGCTGAACAGGGTTGCGCCCAAAATGATCCACATCGCAACAGAAACCAGCATTGCGGTTTCCATGCCCGCCATCTTAAACATCCCCAGTCGGAAACGCTTAAAGAAGAAGGCCAGAACAATCGCGCCAACAACACCAATAGCACCGGACTCGGTTGGCGTTGCGATACCACTGATAATACTGCCCAGAACAGCGAAGATCAGAAGCACCGACATAAAGCCATCACGCAGGGTGCGGGCTTTTTCTTTCGGTGTCATCTTGGATTCTGCACCGGTACCCAAAGGAGCGCGCTCAGGATTCAGTCGGCAACTGATCAGGATATAGAGCACCATGACGATAATCGCCAGCAGAGCCGGGAACAACGCTGCAATAAACATCTTACCCACAGAGTTTTGGGTCGATGCTGCAAACATAATCATGGGTACGCTGGGTGGAATCAGGATCCCCAGACCACCACCAGCCATGATCACACCCAGAGCCAGCTTTTTATCGTAGCCACGTTCCAGCATAGGGCGCAGGGCGATACTACCGGAGGTCATAATACCTGCACCGATAATGCCCACCATGGCACCGATCATGGAGCACACGCCGATCACGCTGATCGCCAGAGAACCACGAATCTTCCCGATCACCAGCTGACTGGCATTGAACATCGCATCACCGATACCGGAACGGGTCAGCAATTGTCCCATGTAGATATACAGGGGAATCGCCAGCAGAATGAAGCTGAACATTGTCGCTTCGAAAGTATTTGGCAGGATATTGAAGATACCTTCGCCCCAGGTCAGATAACCCACGGCCATAGCGATACCACCAAGGGCGAAACCAACAGGAGCGCCCAGTGCAAAACTCACCAGAATACAGAGCAGCAGTACACCACTGAGTAACTCAATTCCCATCGTCTTCATCCTCTTCTTCCGGCGCAGAAATCAGAGCGCGACCGGCGGCAACATAATAGATATCTTTCACCATATTGCTGGTAATCTGCAGCGTAATCAGAGCACCGGAGACAACCAGCATCATCCAGAAATGATGTGTTGGCGGAGCCCAGTTACTCATCTTGCGGTAATTAAACTGCAGCGCCTCACCAAACTTTTCGTAAGCGATCATCATCAGGACAAACATAAAGAAAATGCCCAATAGTCCGGTCAGGACATCAAATACACGCTTAGTCTTTGGTGAAACGGCAAGATAAAGAATATCGACATTGATATGCGTTTTTTTCTGATAGGCGTAAGCACCGCCAAGGCCCACCAGGTACGCAGACAGGAATAAAGAGGTATCGTAAGCCCAGATCGTAGGCTGGTTAAAAAGGTATCGTGAAGCCACCTCGAATGCGATCACAAGTGCCAACAGGGGCATCAGAACAGAGACACTTTTCCCTATGAAGCGAACAAGCCGATCAATCCATGTGCAGTAAAATATGAATATTTTTTTAACCATAACACTATGCCTGCAGTGAAAAAAAATAAAGGGCGGAGTTCGCCCTTTATTTAACAACGGAACCTGACATTCCAATAAGCCTATGGCTTATTTCTTTTTCAGGATCTCAATCAGCTCAGCACTGTACTTGTCAGACTTCGCGTACTCGTCCCACAGAGACTCACCCGCTTTAGCCCATGCAGCTTTGTCTGCTTCACTTGGCTCTGGGCTCCACTTCATGCCTTTCGCTTCCATATCAGCGATTGCTTCAGCTTCCCACAGACGAGACTTAGTCATCTGCTCACGAGCGTGAACAGCTGTTGCCGCTTTAACGATCGCTTTCAGGTCAGCAGGCAGCTTGTCCCAAGCTTTCTGGTTAACAACAACCGGCAGTACCTGTGCGCCAGCCAGAGGCAGACGGTACATGTACTTAGCCACTTCCACGTGGTTACCATCGCGGTGGTCGATCAGGTTAGAACCGATAGAACCGTCGATTACGCCAGTCGCCAGACCCGTGTAGATCTCGCTCCAGGTCATAGATACAGGAGAAGCACCCAGGTTACGAACGAACTTGCCGTATGCACCCGGCGCACGCAGTTTCAGACCTTTAAAGTCTTCAACAGAATTGATTGGCTTCTTAGTCAGCAGGTATACAGGTGGCTGGATGTAAGGATCCAGATACACCAGACCTTGCTCGCCGTATGCTTTAGTCAGAACTTCGTTCCAGCCATCTTCGTGGAACAGAACGCTCAGTTTAGCAACGTCAGCAGTACCGCCAGGCAGGCCTACTTCAACGATACCCGCTGGCAGTTCACCCGCGTTCATTGGCTGGAAGTGTGCACCCATAGTGATCAGGCCGGATTTAACCGCACCCAGAATACCGGTGGTAGAAACACCTTCACCTGCGTACATCATTTTTACAGAAATACGACCGCCAGACATCTCTTCGATGTTCTTAGCCATGTTGCCGTATACTTCACCGAAAGCAGTACCACGGGAGTACAGGTTAGCAAAACGCCAGTTGTGCTCAGCTGCTTGTGCAGTGGAAGTCATAGCACCCAGGCCGACAACAGCAGCCAGGGAACCCGTCAGAATCTGTTTCTTGAGTTGACCGATTTTTTTCAGCATCTTTTTGCTCACTTTAATTGTTATTTCAGTTTAGGGGCATCATCTGCACCGGGATAACCATCTGTAGTGGTTTTAAACCGGCAATAGGGTCGACGATAAGAGGACATCATCGGGACTACAAGACGTGCAACCGATGGATAGCTTACCTAATGGAAAGCAATCCGTTCCAGCCCAGAAAAAAACACCTCTTCTCTAAGCTGACGACTGCACGGCATCGCAGACTATCCCCGAAGGTATATAGACACGTTAAATAAGTAAAGAATATGACATTTATATTTATGATAATTTTTTTTGATAGTTAAGCTTATGCATTATTGATGGGCAGAAATGAAAAACACTGCTTCAGCATAGGTCAGGAAAGAAAAATAAACTATTATTTTCAATAAGATAGCTTTCAACTCGGCATCCAAAATTGATCTGACTCATGAGCAGCCCCAATAACCATACGGCCTTCAGGCCTTTCTTTATGCATGGGTTTATTAATAACGCCTTATTTTGAAGTGACCCCATAAAGTTGGACACTTTATTATCCGGCTGCCATGGCCTGAGTTCGATATTCAACTGGACTCAGGC
>JBLWSY010000012.1:0-117400 GCA_048270425.1 Oceanospirillum sp. | reverse complement strand
CGCTTCAGATAAGTGGTCATCACATTTCTCCAGTTTAGGATAGAAAATGTGTCAACCTTATTCAGGACGGGACACAGAAATGAAAAAAGGCTCCCGCGGGAGCCTTTTTCGTCAGACCCTACAGCCTGAATCATAGCCGCGTTATTTAATAGAAATCATCGCTGGCTTTGGTTTGGACCATCTCTCCATTAAAGAGAGAGAGCAGCAGTGCAGAAATACGTTCGTGCATAATAACCGTATGGTAGTTGCCACTTTCCTGCATATGGCTGCGCAGCGCATCGCGTACCGCTTTTACGCCGGTCACATCAATAATAATGTCGATATCGGCACTGTTTGCCAGCAAGTCATTCATATCGGCAGTCGTAGGGACACTATGTTCACGGGCCAGAAGCATGCCAGGGGCATCCTGATTCGTATCCGCCACACCAACAATATCGACAAACTCAGCTTCAAGCAGCTTTTGTAGCAGTTCTATACCGGCATGACCTGCACCGATAACCGCAATTTTAAAATGCTCCGTACTCATTTTTATTTCCTTTATATTCTTTGTTTTATCGACTAAAACACTCTCTGAGAGTGACAAAAAAACCGGCTAAAGCAAAGCGCGCAAAGCCGGTTTCTTTTGTAAGCCAATGACTATTAATGATTAATTTGAGTCAAGTCATGTTGCTCATGAGGGTTCGCAGATAAATCAGCCACGGGAAAGCAGTTCTCGAAGGTCAATAATCGCTGCATTAGCCCGGGAAATATAAGAAGCCATCACCAGAGAGTGGTTAGCAAACATGCCGAAACCACTGCCATTAAGAATCATAGGACTCCACAAAGGCTCCTGAGTCGCTTCCAGTTCACGGATAATCTGTCGAAGACTGACTTCAGCATTCTTATCTTTCAGAACACCCTGAAAATCTGTTTCTACCGCTTTTAAAATATGGATCAAAGCCCAGGCAGTACCCCGCGCTTCATAGAAGACATCATCAATTTCGGTCCATGGGGTCTTAACCTCCTGCAGATCCGGTTTTTTTGACGATTGCGTGGCTGAAGGGTCACCTGCCAGATCAATATTCACCTGAGATTTACCTACGCTGGCACTGAGCCGCTGAGACAGACTGCCCAAACGGGTTTCCACATCCATCAGCCAATTTCTCAGGTTATCGGAACGGGCATAGAACTGGGCATCGTTCTGATTGTCGTCCACTAGACGATCACGGTAACGAATCAGCGCTTTAATACCCTGACGGTATTCACCTTCTGTGGATGGTAACACCCAACTGTTACTGTCAAAGTTGAACTGAGGCTCTACCACTGTCAGATCTTTATCTTCGGTAGATTGTGATTGGGAGCGGGAGATATCTTTACGCAAAGAACGGCTCATATCCCGTAACTGAATCAGAACGCCATACTCCCAGTTCGGAATATTATCCAACCAAAGCCCCGGGGGAAAACGATCATTCGCCAGATAGCCACCCGATTTATCCAGCAGCGTTTCTGCGATACGTATCAGGGTTGTTGTGGTCGCATAACCCACTTTAGCAGCATCTTCGGTCTGACCATTCAGCTCAGCAGTTGTTCTGACATGCTCTGCTACAGAAAATGCCTCAGGCTCCTGGCTCCAGTACCAGCCCACACCGGCAGCCCCGATCAGGTATACCGCAAGTCCACCGCCAACGACTTTACCAACCCAACCACCGGGTAGATGATCCCTGAAGTTATCCCACTGGTCAGCGACTTTCGCTCCTAGCTGCTTTAACATTCTGTATTCCTCATACGTGCTGATAATTTCACTTTGGCCGGAACCCTGTGGCAAAGACAGCATCTTATCTCACTGTCTTTACTCTGTATTATGGGGGTTCTTAACTGAAAACCCAATGCAGGACGTGAAGCTGAACAAAATGTTCAGTAAAGGAATGAACTGAAACCTCTACAGGAAGCCTGTCTGTGAAAATTTTGCGCGTAAAAAAAAGTGCCCGTCTGTTCCGTAGCCTGCTGATATCACTGTCACTTGCCTCTTTATCAGCCTTTTCTTCACTTGCTCTGGCCGGTTTTTTCGGTAGCGGATCCACAGGATTTGGCAGCGCTTCAAGCGATGGCTTTTTGCCCGTTGAACAAGCCTTTCAACTTGAAGGCACACTCAAAGGGTCTACACTGACACTCAAATGGGAAATTGAACCAGGCCATTATCTCTATCGGTCACGCTTTCAGGTGAAAAGTCTGGAGCCCGAAGGTGTCGCACTGTTACCGATCAGCATACCCAATGGTGAAAAGGTTGATGATGAGTTTCAGGGACGGGTTGAGATTCTTCGCAACCGTGTAAAGCTGGAATATCGGTTTGAAACACCGGCTGAAGCGCTAAAGCAAGGAACTGTCGTCGATGTCGTTTTTCAGGGCTGTGCAGAGGCCGGGCTCTGTTATCCACCTCATCGGCAGCGCCTTAATCTGATTCAAAAATAAAGATCTGACCGAAACAGAGGGTAGCAGAAAGTCCTGAAGCGCTCCCTCTGATCGCTACGCCAGTGCGCTGTGAGCAACTGAATAACGCTTCATCTTTGCAACACTCAAAAGAAGCCAAAAAACCACATCATTAACAAACCCATTTGCCTGATTCAGGTCACTGAATTTCTGATTATCTCTTTTAGGGTACAAACAGGTAAAATTCGGTAACACGCAGTAAAAAGCGGCCAAACAAAGCAGAACAGACGAAAACTGGACAAGAAGTTCCAAATTCGGCAAACTACGCCTGTTTGCGAAGTACAAACTGCTGTTTCGGCATTATTTAACCGATATTAAATGCAGTTAAACTTCTTTTTAACGATTTTCGCAGCAAACAGAGTTAAACACCTGTTTGCTTTTTTATTGACGCTTTTTTTGCCACCTGGATACTCTGTTGATTATGGCTTCCATTCTGGTGTTAAACGGCCCCAACCTTAACCTGCTCGGTACCCGCGAGCCTGAAATTTATGGCAGTCAAACACTGGCCGATATTTCGGAGCTTCTTGCGGAAACCGCTTCGAGCCAGGGTCACCAGCTGGAATGCTTCCAGAGTAACGCGGAACACGCTCTTATTGATCGTATTCACGCCGCCCGTGATGAAGGTGTCGACTTCATCATCATCAATCCTGCAGCTTTTACCCACACCAGTGTTGCCCTGCGCGATGCTCTTCTGGGGGTTCAGATACCTTTTATCGAAGTACATCTGTCTAACGTCCACGCCCGCGAACCGTTCCGCCATCATTCCTACCTGTCTGATGTGGCAGTGGGCGTGATTTGTGGACTTGGCGCTCAGGGCTACGACTTTGCTTTAGCTGCAGCACTGAAGTTTATCGGCGACCAGCCTACTGGGGATAAAAGCCCGAAATTAGTCTGACAGATTTCATCCTCTGGTTCTGATCTGTTGGTCCGTTTTCTCTGCTTCGGCAGAAAGCTCACAATAGCCGATGCACCGCCTCGGCTCATGTTCCACACACAAGTGAAAAGAGATTAATCATGGATATTCGTAAAGTTAAAAAACTGATTGAGCTGCTGGAAGAATCCAACATCGCTGAAATCGAAATTCAGGAAGGCGAAGAATCTGTACGTATCAGCCGTAACATGAGCGGTGCTCAGGTTCAGTACGCTCCGGCTCCTGTTGCAGCGCCAGCTCCTGTTGCGGCTCCTGTTGCGGCTCCAGCAGCTGAAGCAGCAGCTCCGGCGGCAGCTCCAGCAGGTCACCTGGTTACTTCTCCAATGGTTGGTACCTTCTATCGCTCTCCGGCTCCGGGCGCAAAAGTGTTCGTTGAAGTGGGTCAGCAGGTTAAGAAAGGTGACACTATCTGCATCGTTGAAGCGATGAAGATGATGAACCAGATCGAAGCAGATAAAGACGGTACTATCGGTGAAATTCTGGTTGAAGATGGTCAGCCGGTTGAATTCGATCAGCCGCTGGTTTCTATCGTTTAAGCAACAGCTTACGACAGACAACCCTTTTTTGACTCCAGAATTCATAAGGCTCGATCATGCTTGATAAAGTACTTATTGCAAACCGGGGTGAAATTGCGCTACGTATTCTGCGTGCCTGTAAAGAATTAGGCATTAAGACTGTAGCCGTTCACTCTGCAGCAGACCGCGATCTGATGCATGTTCGTCTGGCGGACGAATCTGTATGTATCGGTCCAGCTTCTTCTACCGATAGCTATCTGAACATTCCGGCAATTATCAGCGCTGCTGAAGTTACCGATTCAGAAGGCATCCACCCTGGCTACGGTTTCCTGGCTGAAAACGCAGACTTTGCCGAACAGGTTGAACGTTGCGGTTTCAAATTCATTGGTCCAAAAGCTGACGTTATCCGCCTGATGGGTGACAAGGTTTCTGCCATCGACGCAATGAAGAAAGCCGGTGTTCCTACGGTTCCGGGTTCTGACGGTCCTCTGCCGGATGACCCTGAGTTTGTAGTGCAGACAGCCCGTCGTATCGGTCTGCCAGTGATCATCAAAGCGGCTGCCGGTGGTGGTGGTCGTGGTATGCGTGTTGTGCACACAGAAGCACACCTGGTAAATGCCGTTCAGGTAACCAAAGCGGAAGCAAAAGCCGCTTTCGGTGATGATACCGTCTACATGGAAAAATTCCTGCAGAACCCTCGCCACGTTGAGATTCAGGTTTTGGCCGATGGTCAGGGCAATGCGATCCACCTGGGCGACCGTGACTGCTCTCTGCAGCGTCGTCACCAGAAGGTTCTGGAAGAAGCTCCGGCTCCGGGCATTCCTGAAGATGTGCGTCGCGAAGTTCAGGAACGCTGTGTTAAAGCCTGTATTGATATCGGCTACCGTGGTGCCGGTACCTTTGAATTCCTGTATGAAGATGGCGGTTTCTACTTCATCGAAATGAATACCCGTGTTCAGGTTGAGCACCCGGTATCTGAGATGGTAACTGGTGTTGATATCGTTAAAGAGCAGCTGCGCATTGCAAGCGGCCTGCCTCTGACCATTAAACAGGAAGACATCGTGATCCGGGGTCACTCTTTCGAGTGCCGTATCAACGCGGAAGATGCAAAAACCTTCCTGCCGTCTCCGGGCAAGGTGGATCACTTCCATGCACCGGGCGGTCTGGGCGTGCGCATGGACAGCCACCTCTATGATGGCTACACCGTCCCTCCTTACTACGACTCCCTGATCGGCAAGCTGATCACCTGGGGTGAAACCCGTGAGATCGCGCTGACCCGTATGCGTAATGCTCTGGACGAAATCGTTATTGATGGTATTAAGTCCAACATTGGCCTGCAGCAGGATCTGGTTCGTGACAGTGGCTTTATGGAGGGTGGTGTAAACATTCACTACCTCGAGAAGAAACTGTCTCTGTAAGCTTGCTTACAGAACTGAAAAAACCGGAAGCATCGCTTCCGGTTTTTTTATGCCCGCCTAAAACGCTCACCCGTTAGAAAGCAACGCCCACGCAACAGCACACCGGAGCAATAATTCGGTGTACAATAACGCCAAAATCCGAGCCTTACGCTCAGAATAACAGGCTGAATTCACCCCGGAGACAAAGATGCCTTGGCTTCAAATTAAAATGGACACCAATCCTGCTCACGCTGAAGTACTGGAAGAGTTTCTGCTGGCCGCAGGGGCCAATGCAGTGACTCTGGAAGATGGCGCTGACCAACCACTTTTCGAGCCGATCCGGGGCACAACACCTTTGTGGACACAAACCCGTATCACAGGCCTGTTTGATGCTGAGCAGGACAGTGAAGCGATGCTTCAGGCTTTGCAGCTGGGCTGGGCCTCTGTATTTCCGGATCAGGCATTCCCTTCTCCCCGCATTGAGATTCTGGAAGACAAAGACTGGGAGCGTGAGTGGATGGAAAATTTCCACCCGATTCAGGTCGGCAACCGACTCTGGATCTGTCCAAGCTGGAAAGATGCACCCAATCCTGACGCAACCAACCTTCAGCTTGACCCGGGCCTTGCCTTTGGTACCGGTACTCACCCCACTACCTTTATGTGCCTGCAATGGCTGGATGAGAATGATGTCTCAGGTCAAACTGTTGTGGATTATGGCTGTGGCTCCGGCATTTTAGGCGTTGCAGCGCTTCTGTTGGGTGCAGAAAAAGCCTATGGCGTTGATAACGATCCTCAGGCTCTGGTAGCAACCCGGGAAAATACAGACCGTAATGGCCTGCCAGCCGAAAGCTTTGATGTTTTCTATCCGGGAAAAATCGGTGACATTAAAGCAGACCTGATGCTGGCAAACATTCTGGCCGGTCCTCTTATTGATCTGGCTCCGACGATTTCTGCTCTGGTTAAAGATCAGGGTAAGCTGGTACTTTCCGGTATTCTTTCTCATCAGGCTGACGATGTTATGGAAGCTTACGCCCCTTGGTTTAACTTTGATCCCGTTAAGCAGAAAGAAGAGTGGGTTTGTCTGAGCGCGGTTAAAGTACAGTCCTGATACACGACTGACATCAAACGAAGCCGGTAAAAGCATACTTTTCTCAATAACTTGAAGCTGCTATAAACAGGTGATTCCCATGAACGGGATTGCCTGTTTGCTTTCATAATCTTATGATGTAACTCAGACTCTTGTTGGAAGAATAACTAACCGATGATGGATGACCGGCTAACCCGTTGCCCCCACTGCTCAACCTGTTTTGCTGTTTCTGATGCAGATCTGCAACAGGCCTTCGGCGTTGCGCGCTGCGGCCGCTGCAAGAAAATCTTTAATGCAGCAAATCACCTGTTTGAACTTGAAGCAGACGAAAACACTTCTCCGGTGGAGTCCCTGTCCCCCGGTCTTTCGGATCGTCCGGAAGCCCTGGCAGAAGAACAGACATCTCGGGTGACAAAACAAGAGCCCTCAGCAACGCCAGCTGCCCCCCTGGCATCTAATATTCAAGCGCCTAATACCCCAGCAGCTGGCACTCAAAAACCTGAAACAACTCAAACATCTAAAAAGAGTGCATCAGCCTCTGTGGCAAAGGCCTCGACAGACCCTGTGGCCGTAACCAACAGCCTCGAAAATGCAGAAGCCTTTCTGGAAAGCTTACCGGATGCTCCGGATCTTATGCTGGACGATAATGATCTTTCTGCCATTCGCGAAGCCCGTCAGGCGCCGGAACTTCGAAACCACCAACTTGAAGTTTCTTTAAAAGCTGACCGTCATGATGAAGCACCAGACTTCAACCCGGATCTGCATTTTAGTGCTGAACCTGATCATGAGCATCACGAGCAAAAACCTAAAGAAAATCAATCCGTCCAAACCGCCTCAGGCCTACCCTGGGTACCCGCGACTCTGGCGGCAAGCCTTATCATACTGATTCTGGCACTGCTTTGGGGCAATACACGGACCTTGAGCCAATCTCCCGGATTATCAGGCTTTGCTGAAGCCATTTGCAGCATGACAGGTTGCGATCATTATCTGCCATCAGACTTTGATGAGCTCAAAGCTTCTCAGCTGGCTATTTTTGAGATCAATAAACAGCTCACAGCCGAACTGGTACTGAATAATCCGACGGCTAACCCTCTTCCTTTTCCGGCTATTTTATTAGAGCTACGGGACCGTAGCGGAAAAATTATCTCCGAGATTCTTTATCAACCGGATACTTATCTCAAGGGAAAACCCTTTGCTGACCACATGTTACCCAGCGACCTTCCCGTTGCGCTCTCCTTTCCGATTCAGGCTAAGGTCAGTGATATCGAAAACCTTTCTGTTCGTTATTACCCCGCTGCGGATCAATAGTACTGATTTGCAGCGCACACCCAATAATCGGACAACACTTCCTGATTAAACAAACCCGCAGAGTGTTTACTATTAACCTCCAGCACACTTTTCTGTCTATTTTTTAATCAAATATCGCCGCTTCAGCTTTACACGCTCAGGATTCCTAGTATCATTAGCGGCCCTCGATATGCCCGACTGGCATGGCTTAGAGCGACTTTCACCCTGTTCGCCCCTTTAAGCTCATGCCTGCCTGACAGTGATTTTTTTACGGTTAACCATGGTTCAGATCGGTTCTTACACCTTAGCATCACCGGTTATTCTTGCCCCTATGGCAGGCGTAACAGACCGCCCTTTCCGACAACTGTGTCGTGAGATGGGTGCAGGCCTTGTGGTGTCTGAAATGGTGACCTCTGATGTCAGCCTGTGGAATACCCGAAAATCCCGCCTGCGTATGGATCACAGCGGTGAAGATGAGCCCCGCTCGGTACAGATTGCAGGTGGTGATCCACAAATGCTGGCTGAAGCAGCACGACTTAATGCCGAACACGGTGCCCAGATTATTGATATCAACATGGGCTGCCCGGCAAAAAAAGTCTGCAACAAAGCCGCGGGCTCTGCACTTCTTAAAGATGAAAAGCTTGTTGCCGATATTTTGGAAGCCGTTGTCGAAGCCGTGGATATCCCGGTCACGCTCAAAATACGCACCGGCTGGAACCCGGAAAACCGTAACGGCGTCACTATTGCCCGAATAGCGGAACAAAGCGGTATTCAGGCGTTGGCCGTTCATGGCAGAACCCGGGCGGATGCCTATAAAGGCAACGCCGAATACGACACGATTGCCCGTATCAAGCAGGAAATATCCATTCCGGTATTCGCCAATGGGGATATAACATCCCCGGAAAAAGCCCGTTATGTTATGGACTACACAGGTGCCGATGCCGTAATGATTGGTCGTGGAGCGCAGGGTCGCCCCTGGATCTTTCGTCAGATCAGCCACTATCTGGCCACAGGTGAGCATCTGCCTGAACCGGACAATCAGACAAAACACGAGATTCTCAGCCGACATCTTAACGAACTTTACAGTTTTTACGGTGAGGTGATGGGCGTTCGTATCGCCCGTAAGCACGTCAACTGGTATCTGGGCACACAGGAAAACGGAACTGACTTCCGAGGCTTTTTTAATCGGCTTCAACAGCCTGCTGAACAACATGAAGCAATCCGTCAATTTATACTTCAGCCGGAACACCTTAGCTCAACGGCTAAGCCGACACTGGAAGCTCTGTCATGACAGCATTAACCAATAAGAACATGAACAATATGGATATCTCCGAGAATACCCCCGAGATGATAAGCCAGGCGGAAACCAACCCGCGCACACTGCGCAGCAGTGTTGAAGAAGCGATGTCGAATTACTTCGCTCATCTTGATGGCCAACCCGTCACCAATCTCTACCAGATGGTGCTGGCCGAAGTCGAAGCTCCCTTACTGGAGGCCGTAATGGCTTACACCAAGGATAATCAGAGCCAGGCTTCAGAGATTCTCGGCCTGAACCGTGGCACCTTGCGTAAAAAGCTTAAGACCTACGGCATGCTGTGAACCAAAACCGACTTTTTAATGAAAGCGGCAGATAACCTCTGCCGCTTTCTGTTTTCTTATCACCCTTTGAGAAAGAAGAGCAAACTATGTCAGCCACAACGTCTGCCAAAGCACAAAACCTGCCTGTTCGCCGCGCGCTTATCAGCGTTTCGGACAAAACAGGTGTTGTTGAATTCGCCCAGGCTCTGACCGAGCGCGGAGTTGAAATTCTGTCCACCGGCGGCACGTACAAACTGCTGAAAGAGCAGGGCGTACCAGCAGTTGAAGTTTCTGATTACACCGGTTTTCCGGAGATGATGGACGGTCGGGTTAAAACCCTGCACCCGAAAATTCACGGCGGTATTCTGGCTCGTCGCGGTATGGACGACGCCGTCATGGCTGAAAACGGCATTCAGGGCATCGACCTGGTTGCAGTAAACCTGTACCCCTTCGAAGCCACTGTTGCCCGTGACGACTGCACCCTGGAAATGGCTGTGGAAAACATCGATATCGGTGGCCCGACTATGGTTCGCTCCACGGCTAAAAACCATGCCTTCGTTACTATCGTTGTGGATGTAAATGACTACAGCCGTATTCTGGCAGATATGGATGCCAACGAAGGTGCTGTGGCACAGGCAACCCGATTTGATCTGGCGATCAAAGCCTTTGAACACACCGCTGCTTACGACGGTATGATCGCTAACTATTTCGGCCGTCTGGTTGAAGGTGGCAGCGAGAACTTCGCCCGTACTTACAATGTTCAGTACGAGAAGAAGCAGGAGATGCGTTACGGTGAGAACCCACACCAGAAAGCCGCTTTCTATGTGGAGAAAAACCCGGTTGAAGCCAGCGTATCTACCGCCAAGCAGCTACAGGGCAAAGAGCTATCCTTCAACAATGTTGCTGATACCGATGCAGCCTTCGAATGCGTTAAATCCTTCGTTGAACCTGCCTGTGTCATCGTTAAGCACGCAAATCCATGTGGCGTAGCGATTGCTGATAACCCACTGCAGGCTTACGAACTGGCGTTCCAGACGGATCCAACCTCTGCTTTCGGCGGCATCATCGCCTTCAACCGTCCTCTGGATGCTGAAACCGCGAAAGCGATCGTTGACCGTCAGTTTGTGGAAGTAATTATTGCACCGGGAGTATCCGAAGAGGCCAGCGCTATCGTTGCTACTAAAGCTAATATTCGTCTGCTGGATTGTGGTGATAACTGGCCGGGCGAGCGCGATCGCAGCTTAGACTACAAACGTGTGAACGGTGGCCTTCTGGTTCAGGATCGTGACCTGGGCATGGTAACGGATGAAGACCTGAAAGTGGTCACTAAGAAAGCACCGACTGAAGAGCAGATGCGCGATCTGGCCTTTGCCTGGAAAGTGGCTAAATTCGTTAAGTCTAACGCTATTGTCTACGTGAAAAATGGCCAGACGATCGGTGTGGGCGCAGGCCAGATGAGCCGTGTTTACAGTGCTAAAATCGCCGGTATCAAAGCGGAAGATGAAGGTCTGGAAGTTCCGGGATCTGTCATGGCATCTGATGCCTTCTTCCCGTTCCGTGACGGTATCGATGCTGCAGCCAAAGCGGGTATTTCTGCTGTGATCCAGCCGGGCGGTTCTATGCGTGATCAGGAAGTGATCGATGCTGCCGACGAACACGGCATGGCGATGGTATTTACCGGAATGCGCCATTTCCGTCACTGATACCACACCTCTGACCGTAAAGAGCAGTGTATCTTTTTTACTTATAAAAGGTGGCTTCTCTGATAAAACCCCGGAAGTGTTTCCGGGGTTTTGTTTTAAAATCAGCAATAACGTTTTATACCTACAAAGAATGAATAAAGTTGCCAGCCTTGTTTTCAGGCTTTATGCTGAAAACAATGAGCGATATAAATAAGCTTTCTTTGTTGGGAGACCGGTAGTTTCAATGCAGCCGTCGAACGCCAATAAACTATCACGACATCCCTTCGCCAGTATTATCGGCCGTCGGATAATTATCATTCTGATCATTATCAGCAGCCTCATAACCCTGATCTCTACAATCATCCAGCTGTATGACGACTACCGTCATGAAGTCAGTGCCGTTGAAATCCGTTTTCAGGAACTTAAGGATGTCCATGTCGAATCTCTGACCATCAATCTTTGGGAGTTTAACGAACGCCAGTTAAACATCCGCCTTGAAGGTCTGGTAAAGCTTCCCGACATCTCATTTATCAGAGTCACTTCAGCAACAGGCGGCCAGTTCTGGCAAGCAGGAACAGAGGTTGAAGGTGATAAGATCAGTCAACTTATCCCACTGGAATACAGCAACCAGGGTAGCGATTCGCGTTTTATGTTGGGCCAACTTTATGTTGAGTCCTCCAGTGAACGTATCTATCAGCAACTTCTGGAAACCTTTCTCTCGCTGTTGATTGCCAACGGTATTAAAACCTTTATTGTATCTGCTTTAATTCTCTGGATATTTCAGCTCAGCGTGAATCGCCGGATAACCGGTATTCTTGGCTATCTTGATCATTTCCGTCCCAACCTCCGTCATCAGCATTTAGAGCTGGAGCAAACTCCTTTTGTAACCTCAGAGCGTGATGAGATCAGCATTCTGGCCCTTTCGATCAATCAACTAAGTCAAACCCTGAACCGACTTTACGCTGAGATCGAAACTGAGCGGGACCGCTTTACCGATTTTGCCAATGCCGCTTCAGACTGGTTGTGGGAAACCGACGAAGACGACAAGCTGATTTTCGCTTCTGAGCAGATGTTAACCCAATTAGAATTAATCGATATTCAGGCTTATAACCGTAAGTTTGGTGATCTGATTCCTGACCAGGCACTCAGTGAAGCGATTGAGAACCGTCATGACTTTAAAGGTCTTGAAGTTAAACTCAGTATTGATGGTAACGAGCGAATTTTTGTCTTTCACGGAAAAGTCGTGAAATCTGAAGCTCAAGACGCAGTTATGCGCGGCTCAGCAATTGAAATCACCTCCAAGAAACGCGCGGAGCAGGCACTGCAGGAGCTGAATGAAACCCTCGAAAAACGGGTTGTTCAGCGTACCCTTGAGCTTGAGAACTCTCTTCGGGAACTTGAGATCACTCAAAATCAGCTGATTGAGCGGGAGAAGATGGCCTCACTGGCTTCACTGATCTCCGGTATTGCTCATGAGATCAATACTCCGCTCGGGGTTGCCATTACTGCCGGTAGCATGCTGGAGCCAGCTTCAGACAGCGACTACAACTATGAAGCCTACAAACTGATGCAGGATAATCTTCAACGCGTTGTTCGCCTCGTTCAGGTTTTCAAACAAACAGCAGCCCACAGTGGCAAAAATAAGGTCGAATCTGTCTATGTTAAGCAATTATTGGGAGATATTATTATCGGCCTGCAGCAAAAACTGCAGCAAAAACAGATCAGTGTTCAGCTGAATTGTGAAGATAATCTCAACTGGCCAACGATTACCCACAGCTGGGTGCAGATTTTTCATCAGATGATTGATAACAGTATCATTCACGGTTTTGATGATGCTGGCTCCGATAATTTCATTAAAATATCCATTTCTGAAAATCCTCAGGGACTCAATATTTGCTATGAAGATAATGGCTCCGGTATGAATGCAAACGACCTGAAAAAAATTTTTGAGCCCTTCCATACATCCAAACGCAACAGTGGCTGCACTGGCTTAGGGATGCATATTGTGTTTAATCAGGTCTCCCAGGCGCTAAACGGGAGCATTCAGGCGGAATCCGAACCCGGTCAGGGACTGAAGATTAATATCCAGTTACCACCTCTTCCTGAAACCCTGTCAGTCAACGGCTAGTATTCACCTGTGCAACCCAGAATATCGATTCGTTCCTACACCCGAAATCCCAGAAGCCATCACCATCATTATGCTCAGGTAGTGGTTCCTTTACAGGGAAAAATCATTCTGGGGCTTTTTGATCTTTCCGATACGGATACGCCTTTCTTTGAAGCTGAACTGGGAGTTCGACAAGCGGTTCTGATTCAAAAGGGCTTACGTCATCGCTTCTCATCCCACGAGAAAGCTCGCTTTTTGGTTGCGGATCTACCTGAGTTGCCAAAACCATTAAGCGCTGATACCTATCCTCTTCTGAGTGTAAATGAACACTTTTTTGAGTTTTGCCTCTTTGTTGAAAATCAGCTCAATAGTCAGTTTGATCCGATTATTGAAGCTTCCATGGCCGCTATTTTTACCCGACTACTGGCTCAACAAACGGCCTACAACCTGACGGATAAACGTATTGAGCGAGCCCTAGAGGCCCTTGAAGCAGACCTTAGCCATACCCCGGATCTCAAAGAGTTAGCCGCAGTAGCCTGTCTTAGTCTGAGCCAGTTCAAACAGCGATTCAGAGAAGTTACCGGAGTTGCCCCTTTGCAGCATCTGCTGCAGCTTCGGATGAAAAAAGCCAGAGCCTTATTGAGCCACAGCGATACCCCCATCGCCGTGATCGCTCAGCAAGTAGGTTACAACGATGCCTCTGCCTTCAGCCGTCGCTTTCTGAGCTACTGGGGGCAATCCCCAAAAGCATGCCGTTCATCCTGATACCGGCCGGCACAACGTCTTTACAGAATATCAAATCAGCCTTTCAGCACATTTAATGTTTTTATCATCCGTAGAATAAGCCTCCATATTCCAACTTATCGTCATCGCAGGAAAAGAATGATGCCAACTTTTTTGGGCTTATCCGCTATCACCCTCTGGGGTTCTCTTGCACTTCTTGGCACTATGACCACTGAGATACCAGCATTTCAGCTGCTGTTTATCTGTTTCTCTATTTCAGCCGGACTTATGTTCCTTAATCGTTTACTGCAAAAGCGCCCTGTCTTACAAAAACCAGATATGACCAAGCACCAATGGCTGATTGGCATAGCAGGGCTCTTTGGCTTCCACTTTTGTTACTTTATGGCTCTGAGGTTCGCACCGGCCATTCAGGTCAGCCTTATTGTCTACCTGTGGCCACTCCTGCTCACATTACTGGTCGCAACCAAGGGGCACAGAAGGCGTGCAATGTCGGGCGGAGTATTGGGCTTTATTGGCGTTAGTCTGGTAATCACACAGAACGATAATGAAACATCCGCTATAGCTGCCGAATATCTCGGTGGGTATGCATTAGCGATTTGCTGTGCACTGATCTGGTCGACCTATTCCTGGTTACTATCGAAAAATGCAGGTCATTCTGACGATATCGGCTGGCTTTCCCTGGCCGTCGCGCTTCTATCTCTTGCTGCACACCTGATACTGGAAACCAGCTATTGGCCTCTTACTTCAAAAGAGCTCATTGGCGCTCTGCTATTAGGCTTGGGCCCTGTCGGTGGTGCCTTTTATCTGTGGGATAGCGGTATGAAACATGGCAATCGGTCGTTACTGGCGATCTCAAGCTTTGCTGCACCTTTAATCACCGCTTTCAGCTTGGTTCTCGCAGGTATTAGTGAATGGAGTCTGATTCTTTTGACCGCTCTGATTTTGGTGCTCACAGGAGGTCTCATCGCCAACCCTCCCAAAATGAAAACGGCCGCAGAAACCCCTGCGTCATAGGAAATGCTGATAACAGAGCTATAAGCTCTGACCTATAAACTCGGGATATAAAAAAACGGCACAGGTGAATTCACACTGTGCCGTTTTTGTTTAAGCCCTGTGAAGAAGCTTAATCTTTGATGCGGTATTCAGCAGAGCGAGCGTGGGCAGTGAGGCTTTCACCACGGGCCAGAATCGAAGCGATTTTACCCATCTCTGACGCACCTTCAGCGGAACACATAATCAGTGAAGAACGCTTCTGGAAGTCGTAAACACCCAGAGGTGATGAGAAACGCGCCGTGCCGGACGTCGGCAGTACGTGGTTAGGCCCAGCGCAATAATCACCCAGAGCCTCAGCTGTATAACGCCCCATAAAGATCGCACCGGCATGGCGAACCTGGCCAACTACCGCCTGCGGGTCTTCAATGGACAATTCAAGGTGTTCAGGCGCAATACGGTTCGTTACCTCGATCGCTTCAGCCAGATCTTTCACCTGGATCAGAGCGGCACGCTCAGCCATGGAAACACGGATAATGGGTTCACGCTCCATGGTTGGCATCAGCTTTTCAATACTGGCTTCAACCTGATCGATGAAGTCTTTATCCCAGCTCAGCAGGATAGGCTGTGCGTCTTCATCGTGCTCTGCCTGAGAGAAGAGATCCATGGCAATCCAATCCGAATCAGTTTTGCCATCACAAACCACCAGAATCTCTGACGGGCCTGCGATCATATCGATACCCACGGCACCAAATACCATACGCTTGGCCGTCGCTACAAAGATATTACCCGGTCCTACGATCTTATCCACACGCGGCACGGTTTCAGTACCGTAAGCCAATGCGGCTACGGCCTGTGCACCACCTATAGTGAATACACGGTCAACACCGGAAATACAGGCTGCCGCCAGAACCAGCTCGTTCAGTTCACCACGGGGCGTTGGTACGACCATGATGATCTCTTTCACACCGGCGACTTTAGCCGGAATAACATTCATCAGTACAGACGATGGGTAAGACGCTTTACCACCCGGTACGTACACACCAACCCGGTCCATAGGCATCACTTGCTGGCCCAGTAAGGTGCCGTCTTCCTCGGTATATTCCCAGGAGCCCTGCGCCTGTTTTTCGTGATAACGACGAACACGCTCAGCAGCCTGCTCAAGAGCGGTACGCTGATCCGCAGGCAAACTATCAAGAGCTTCCTGTAAACGCTCTTTGCTCATCTCCAGTTGAGAGAACGCCTCTACATGCAGATGGTCGAAGCGCTCTGTAAACTCCATGACTGCTTTGTCACCATGGTTTTTAACCTGATGCAGAATATCGGTAACCGCTTGGTTTACCGCAGTATCCGATACAGATTCCCAGGCAAGCAAAGTATCAAGCTGCTGATAAAAATCAGCCTGGGAAGAAACAAGTCGTTTTACAGAAACGTTCGAAGACATAGGGATTTTCCGGTTCAAAAGAGACTAAAGGAAAAGTGACCGGAGGCAGAACGCAACCTCCGGGCAAAAAGCAAAACCATCAAGGGTAAATGGTTTCGCCTGCGTCTTATCAGCTAACCGCAGAACGCAGTTGCTCGATAATCGGCTGAATCAGCTGATGCTTCATTTTCATCGCACCCTGGCTGACCACTAAACGTGTACTGATATGGGCGATATCTTCCCGGGCTTCCAGGCCATTGGCCTTCAGCGTATTACCGGTATCAACGATATCAACGATCTCATCCGCAAGATCCATGATTGGCGCCAGCTCCATGCCGCCATAAAGCTTAATCAGATCGACCTGAACACCCTGCTCGGCATAGTATCGCTTGGCAACATTAACAAACTTTGTTGCTACGCGGATTCGGCCTTCCGGACGCTCCTGACCTTTCATACCCGCGGTCATCAGCCGGCAACGGGCAATATTGAGATCCAGTGGTTCGTAAATGCCTTTCGCTCCATGCTCCATAAGGACGTCTTTGCCGGAAACACCCATATCTGCGGCACCCAGCTCAACATAGGTAGGCACATCTGTCGCACGGATAATAATGAGTTTGACGTGATCCAGATTGGTGTCAAAAATCAACTTACGGCTTTTGCGAACATCTTCTAAAGGATAAATTCCTGCCTGCTCAAACAGCGGCAGGGTCTCATCCAGAATTCGCCCCTTTGACAGGGCGATAATTAACTGTTGTGGCTCTTGCGATTGACTCATAGTAACAAATAAAACCTGTTAGCCCGGGATTCGACGGATCTTAGCACCTAAAAGTTGCATCTTTTCTTCAATGCACTCATAACCACGGTCGATGTGGTAGATGCGATCAACCAGCGTATCACCATCAGCGACAAGCCCGGCAATGACCAGACTGGCCGATGCGCGCAGATCTGTTGCCATCACAGGAGCGCCTTTCAGGCGTTCAACACCCTGAATAATCGCAGTATTACCCTGAACATCGATTTTGGCCCCCATACGCAACATTTCCTGAACGTGCATATAGCGGTTCTCGAAGATGGTTTCGGTGACACTGGAGGTGCCTTCGGCGACGGCATTCATCGCAACAAATTGTGCCTGCATATCGGTTGGGAAAGCAGGATATGGCGCAGTACGAAGGTTAACCGCTTTAGGGCGATTACCTTTCATGTCCAACTCGATAAAACCTTCACCGGTGGAGATATGCGCTCCGGCTTCCTGAAGCTTCAGAAGAACCGCATCCTGAATATCAGCACGGGTATCTTTAACCAGAATACGACCACGGGATGCTGCCGCAGCAACCAGATAGGTTCCGGTTTCAATACGGTCAGCCACAACATCATGCTGACAACCGTGCAGCTTCTCAACACCTTCGACCACCAGTCGGTCCGTACCCAGGCCTTTGATGTTTGCCCCCATAGCGATCAGGCATTCAGCCAGATCGGTGACTTCAGGCTCTCGGGCAGCGTTTTCAATAACACTGGTGCCTTCGGCAAGACAGGCCGCCATCAGGATATTCTCTGTACCGGTCACCGTTACCGTATCAAACAGGATATTAGCGCCTTTCAGGCGACCATTAACCTTGGCTTTGATATAGCCATCTTCCACCAGAATATCCGCGCCCATAGCTTCAAGGCCACGGATGTGCAGATCAACAGGACGACTACCAATGGCACAACCACCCGGCAGGGAAACCTGAGCTTCACCGAAATGAGCCAATAGAGGGCCCAAAACCAGAATGGAAGCACGCATGGTGCGAACCAGATCATAAGGAGCATGACAGTTGCGGATCGTACGGGCATCCACCTCAATACGCATTTTTTCATCAACAACCGGTTCAATCCCCATGCAGCTTAACAGCTCGATCATGGTGGTGATGTCATGCAAGTGGGGCAGGTTACCAATACGTACCGGGCCTTCTGCAAGCAAGGTTGCCGCTAAAATAGGAAGTGCTGAGTTTTTTGCGCCGGAAATACGGATGTCGCCATCCAGTGGGCGACCTCCGGTAATAAGTAGTTTATCCATCTGCGATCCGTAATTATTTAAAATGCGATTAGCCTACGCGGAGTTGAGCGGCATCTTTCCATTGATCAGGCGTAAACGTGCGAATCTGTACCGCGTGAACGTCGCCGGACGCAATCAGGTCATTCAGACCGGAGTATACATATTGCTGCTTTTTAACGGGAGTCAGAGAGGCAAAGACCTCACCAACAACAATAATTTCAAAATGACGGCCATCATCACCCTGAACCATTACTTCGCAATCAGTCAGTTTGCTTTCTAAAATGTTTTGCAATTCGCTGGCTTGCATTTTTGTCTCCGCGTTTGAGTTAAGTGTTGCCTGTAATAAAAGCCACACTTGGGTAATAAAACACGCTTGCTAAAGCTAAGAGGACAATATTATTAGAAATAAGGGCAAAAGGCGATTTTTGCCCCTTATCAATTCGTTAAGTTTTATTCGCAGCAGTGATGAGGGCGTTCAAAGGAGAGATGACCTGAAAGTCCTGAAACGGCAATAATGCGTTCAAGCAGGTCTGGAACACCGGAGAAATGTATCGCTTTATCAGAACGGCAAGCCGCTCTGAGCCAGCACATCATCAGTGATACGGCAGCACTGCCAGACGCGTGTACACCTGAAAAATCAACTTCAATCACGTCAGGCCCCTTAGCAATCAGTTGCTCACCTGTTCGTCGAAGCCGCAGTATGGTGGAAAAATTCAGATCACCACTGACTTTAAGTTTCCCGGGTTCTGAGGCAGTAATTTCAGCAGACAAGGTGTTTATTCCTCTGACGTTTTGGCAGATTCATCAGCGATAACCGAAGCGGACTCACTTTTCAGCCAGTTTTCAATCACATAATCAAAGTCACGATTATGAGCCTGCATAGCGCTGTCAAATTGATTGCGAAAGGTCAGCCCAAGATTAATACCATTGACAGTGACATTCGTAATCCGCCACTGCTCATCTTTCCCCTTACGCATTGAGTAGATAATCGGATAAACCGTGCCATCGACGGCGATCACTTCCATCTCAACTGTATCGCGATCCGGATCACGGGATGGTGCTTTCGGATCTAAAACACGAATTTCTTCATTGGAGAAAGCCAGCAAGCCCTTAGCATAGGTGCGGATCATGCTGCTTTTAAACACTTCAAGAAAGCGTCGGCGCTGATCATTGGTGGCAACACGATAATATTTCGCCATAACCCCTGCCGCAAAACGGCGCATATCGACGGCGGGCTCGAGTATGCCTTCAACATTGTCATAGAAACGCTGAGGGTCTTCATCATAATAACCGCGGGCCTCTTCAATGATGCCTAACAGCTCATTCGCAGTCCGGGTAACAACCTCTTTTGGGGTTTCTTCAGCGGCCTGCACCGCTACAGGAAAGCTAAATGATAAAAAAAACAGAGTGATCAAACTAAAAAGCGATCGCTTTTTTCTCATGATGATAACCTTTGCTTCCATTGACGTTATGCCATTCATTTCAATTAGCCCAAATTGGTTGAAGAACCAAAGCCTTTAGTCTTTACCCATACTGGACAAGAACTTACCAATCAGATCTTCCAGTACCAAAGCAGGCTGGGTATCGCGGATTTCACCACCGTCGGACAGCATTTTTTCTTCCGCGCCTACCACCAATCCGATGTAGTTTTCACCCAACAGACCCGATGTCAGAATCATGGCAGTAGTATCAGATGATAACTTGCCCCGCATACTGTTGTTGATGCGCATAGTTACCCTGGCATCATACCACTTGGGATCAATCTCAACGGCAGAGACACGGCCAATGGTCACGCCGGCCATGGTAACTTTTGCACGAGGCTTGAGACCTCCAATATTATTAAAATGAGCATAGACGGTGTAGCTATCTTCTTCATCACCATTCAGATCCAGCCCGCTCACTTTAAATGCGAGCAACAGCAGGGCCAGTGCTCCGGCTATCACAAAACCGCCAACAGTGATCTCGATCCAACGAGTTGTCATATTAAAAATCCCCAAACATTAACGCAGTCAAAACGAAATCCAGTCCCAAAACCGCAAGAGAACCGTGAACAACCGTTTTAGTCGTCGCACGACTGATACCTTCTGAAGTGGGTTCAAGGTCATACCCCTGAAAAACGGCAATCCAGGTCACCACAAAGGCAAAGACAATGCTTTTTATTACACCGTTCAGCACATCATGGGTAAAGCTGACGGACGCCTGCATATTACCCCAGTAGGAGCCATCAAACACACCCAGCCACTCAACACCGACCAGCATTCCACCCCAAACACCGATCAGACTAAACAGAATACAAAGGAGCGGAAGTGCAATAATGCCGGCGTAAAGGCGAGGAGCAATCACTCGTTTGACCGGATCAACACCGATCATTTCCATGCTGGCCAGTTGCTCTGTCGCCTTCATTAAACCGATCTCTGCGGTCAGCGCTGAACCGGCACGCCCTGCGAACAGAAGCGCAGCCACTACAGGGCTCAACTCGCGCAGCAGAGTAAGGGCCACCATCTGACCGAGAGCCTCTTCGGCACCGAAATCAACTAAAATCGAATAACCCTGCAGCCCCAGTACCATTCCGATAAAGAGTCCAGAGACACCAATAATAGCGATAGAGAGTACACCGGTAACATAAACCTGCTTCACCAGAAGCCGGGAGTTTTTCAGCACATAGCCCAGCCCCATCAAAGCCGCCAGCAATAACTGAGCTGAACGCCCCAAGCCTGCGACAATAGAAAGTACTCTGCCACCAATCTGTTGCAACCAATCCAACATCAACCTGCAACTCCATCTTTTCCGGCAAAAAGAATATCTTCTGCAAAATCATTTGCCGGATAACGAAAGGGAACCGGTCCATCCGGCAAGCCCTGAATAAACTGTTTTACTTCGGCTTCATCGCTTTGAAGGATCTGCTCCGGTGTGCCCTGAACCAGAACGCGACCACCACTCAGGACACAGACATGATCCGCAATACTCAGGCATTCATCGATATCATGAGATACCAGTACTGTGGTCATATTAAGGGCATCATTTAACTGCCGGATCAACTTAACCAGAACCCCTAAAGTGATTGGATCCTGGCCCACAAAAGGTTCGTCATACATCATCAGCTCAGGGTCCAAGGCAATCGCGCGGGCAAGTGCAACCCGCCGTCCCATGCCACCGGAAAGCTCTGAAGGCATCAGATCCCGGGCACCCCGCAATCCAACCGATTCCAGCTTAATAAGCACCAGATCCCGAATCATATCTTCAGGCAGTTTCGTATGTACCCGCAGAGGAAAGGCAACATTTTCAAAAACGCTCAGTTCAGAGAAAAGCGCACCACTCTGAAAAAGCATGCCCATACGCTGACGCAGTTCAAAAAGCTGCTTTCGGCCAAGAGAAGGCACCGAGCGCCCATCAACAACCACATCACCCTGATCCGGTTTTAACTGACCACCAATCAGGCGCAAAAGTGTTGTTTTACCTGTCCCGCTGGGACCCATGATGGCTGTAATTTTACCCTTAGGGATACGCAGACTCAGATCGGAAAAAATCGCACGCTTCTCCCGAAAGAAGGTCATTGATTTTATTTCAACCAGGTTATCGGCATCAGACATAATGTAGAGGGAACCCTGTGCAAATTGTTCGATCTTAGAAAGGCTGAAACTTTACCGTAGGGGAAGTAAAAATGCAGCTTTCATATTAATCAGCTGAGACTAATTGATCGCTTTGTCGATTTTAGCGGCCTCCGCCAGGCGATAACCTCTACGACTAATTCTGATTTTCAGACTTGCATTCAATCCCGGTAACTTCTTTAATTGCCCACCGACATTCAACAGATTTAAACAAGTCATATGATTCCCGAAACTATTCCCTTTTCTATAGCAGCCCTGATTGCAGGCCTGGCCTTACTGGTCTGGAGCGCTGATCGTTTTATTGCCGGAGCGGCCGCCACTGCCCGCAACTTCGGCATGTCACCTATGCTCATCGGGATGACAATTGTGTCTATCGGGACATCTGCTCCTGAAATTCTTGTTTCAGCGATTGCAGCCATTGGTGGCAATCCCGGACTGGCCGTGGGCAACGCACTGGGCTCCAACATTGCCAATATCGGCCTTGTGCTGGGTATTACGGCACTGATTGCACCACTGCCAATCAATATGAAGCTGATGCGAAAAGAGATTCCCCTGCTTTTGGGCGTTACCTTACTGGCGGGCGGGATAATGCTGGACGGTCAGATCACCCTGACTGACGCCCTGATTCTTGTCGCAGTTCTAGTGTTAAGCCTGCTTTGGCTGTTTAAAGGCGATGCCGAGACTATTGCCGATCAGGAAGAAGAGATCCCTGATATGCCTCAGGGCAAAGCAATCTTATGGCTGATAATCGGCCTTCTCATACTGATTGGCAGTTCCCGCATGCTGGTATGGGGGGCGGTTAATATCGCAACCTCGTTTGGTGTCAGTGACGTTATCATCGGCCTGACGATTGTAGCCATCGGCACCAGTCTGCCGGAACTGGCAGCCAGTGTTGCAAGCGCTCTGAAGCGCCATCATGAAATTGCACTGGGCAATGTTGTTGGTTCCAATATTTTCAACCTGCTTGCGGTTCTGCCAGTACCGGGCTTCTTTGCGACCGTGGCAATTGAACCTGAAGTGATGAGCCGTGATTACCTCACAATGGCAGGCCTCACCTTTCTGGTTGCCGTACTTATTGTTCTTATGCGTAAAAAAGGCAAACTCAACCGGATTGAAGGTGGGCTGCTTGGCCTGATCTATGTCGGCTATCTTTACGCTATTTACCTGGCCGCTGTCTGATGGAGTCTTCTATGCACGATTATATCGCCTCAGCAAAACGCACCATCAAACTTGAAGCCGAAGCGGTCACAGCTCAGGCCGCGCACCTGGATGACAATTTCAGCCGGGCCTGTGAGCTAATGCTGAACTGCAAAGGGCGCGTCGTTGTCACCGGCATGGGAAAATCGGGTCATATCGGTAATAAGATTGCGGCAACACTGGCGTCCACCGGCACACCGGCTTTCTTTGTCCACCCCGGTGAAGCCAGCCACGGTGATCTGGGAATGATCACCCGAGGCGATGTTGTTATTGCGCTTTCGAACTCAGGTGAGACATCAGAAGTAACCACCCTACTACCATTACTGAAACGCCAGGCGATCCCCTTGATCAGCATCACAGGATCAACCCAATCAACTCTGGCAAAGTTTTCTGATGCCCACCTATTGATCGATATTCAGCAGGAGGCATGCCCGCTGGATCTGGCACCAACCTCAAGTACCACTGCAGCCTTGGTTATGGGAGATGCATTAGCTATTGCACTCTTAGAGGCCCGCGGTTTTAGTGCTGAGGATTTTGCCTTTTCCCATCCCGGTGGAAGTCTTGGCCGCCGCCTGTTGCTTAAAGTCTCCGACATTATGCACTCCGGTGATCGCCTGCCCCTGGTTAATTCCGGTACACCGCTACAGGCCGTACTACTTGAAATTACCCAGAAAGGTCTTGGTATGGCGGGCGTGATCTCTGCTCAGGGAGCACTGGCTGGCATCTATACCGATGGTGACCTTCGACGTACGCTAGACCAAGGTTTAGATATCCATAAGGTTCAGGTAGATGATGTAATGACACCGGCACCGGTTACGGTCTCTGCCGACCAGTTAGCTGCAGAGGCTGTTGAAATCATGCAGCAACGGAAAATTAATGCTCTGCTGGTCACCGATGGCGACAACCGCCCGGTTGGAGCACTCAATATGCACGACCTCCTTCGCGCTGGCGTTATTTAACCCCTTAATATTCCATGGCTTACGGGCCGTTACCATGAACCGGTAACCGGGAATAAAGTCTAATTTCTGGAGTTTGTTATGTCTTACACCGACACACCAAAAGACAAAGCCCGTTCAGTTCGCCTGTTGGCACTGGATGTGGATGGTGTGCTCACGGATGGCAGCCTGTACTTTCATGCCGATGGCAGTGAGAGCAAGGCATTTAACAGCCTGGACGGCCATGGCATCAAAATGCTGCAGGCAAGCGGCGTTGAAGTAGCCATCATCACAGGTCGGCGCTCTAAGATGGTTGAGCAACGCGCTAAGGCCCTGGGAATCAAAATTCTGTTTCAGGGCCGGGAAGATAAACTGGTCGCACTGAAAAGTATTCAGGAAAGCAAACAGCTGGAATGGTCTCAAATCGCCTACTGCGGCGATGACCTTCCTGATTTGTCAGCCATAAAGGCCGCCGGCTTGGGGATAACCGTTCCTAATGCACCGGACTACATGGTGCAATATGCTGACATGTGTACCAACCGTAATGGCGGACAAGGTGCTGTGCGCGAGATCTGCGATTTTATTATGCACGCGCAGGGCACCCTGCAGGATGCTATCGACCACTATCTGCTGGGCTGCTAAACCATGCTCTTTGGAAGCCGCCTTAAAAAGCGTTTTGTCAGCCTCATCGGCTTGGCA
Source organism: Oceanospirillum sp. (assembly GCA_048270425.1). Classification (GTDB taxonomy): domain Bacteria; phylum Pseudomonadota; class Gammaproteobacteria; order Pseudomonadales; family Halomonadaceae; genus Oceanospirillum. The sequence continues at coordinate 92,719 of JBLWSY010000012.1, read as the reverse complement.
GTACTGGGTCTTGCTGTGCATTTTCTGGACGCACAGCGCCCGCAATCCTTCGACCTTTTTTCGGATATTCCGAAAACCCAATCCGAGCCGGATTACTACACCGTTAACAGTGAGTTTCTGGAATACGACATCAACGGCAATCTGAGTCAGTCTCTGAAATCCGATCGTCTGCTGCATTACCCTGACAGCGAAGAAACCGTTTTGGACAAACCTCAGATTACCACCTTTGAACCGGATGGCTCCCCCCAGTGGCAAGCAGTAGCCGACACAGGTCTGGTAGAAGGTGATGGCAGTCATTTTCAATTAAATCAAAATGTTATAGTCTGGCAAATGGCTAAAAATGAAGCCATAGAAGGTACGACTACTCCTGAAGTGCAGCTTAGGCTGACAACAGAACAGCTGAAGATTGATCTTGATAACGATCAGGTTTCAACGGACCAGCCTGTACTGATCAGCACCTCAGAAGGCGATACCCGCTCAGTAGGTCTCTTTGCAGATATGAAGACCAATAAAATCGAGCTAAAGAGTCAGGTTCAAGGGCTCTACCAGGCTCGATCAGAACCCTTAGCAGCGCCATCGCAGACTATCGGCAATGGCGACCAACATAAGTCCGGTGACAACGCTTCTATGAAGCAGAAATAAGGTAATGGCGATGAGTCTCAGTAGGCAATCCGGTTTGCGTCAATACGCATTTTTTTGCGTAGCAGCCATACTATCCGCTTTTCTGATCGTGCGGCCTGCAGCTGCTCTAGAAAGTGATGCCAATCAACCAATCAGCGTATTGGCTGATAGTGCCGAGTTCACTCCCGATCAGGGGATCGCCATTTATAGTGGTAACGTTGAAATTGAACAAGGCAGCCTGAAAGTAGAGGCCAACAAAGTCACGGTCTACCGTAAAGCTGACGGAGAGATCGAAAAAATCCTTGCTGAAGGAAAAGACACACGCGTGCACCTTCAGCAACAACCCAATCCAACTGATCCGGTCGTGCATGCCTACGCGATGTCCATTGTCTACCTGGCTGGGATTCAGCAGGTTGAACTAACCCGCCAGGCGGAACTGGAAAACGGTAAAGATCGATTCAGTGGCGAGCGAATTCGGTATCACCTGCAAACCAAACGTATTCAGGCCTGGGGACAGGACAACAAAGAAGATGCTCCCGCTAATGATGGACGGGTAAAAATTATTTTGTTCCCTAATAACGCTAAGGAGCAGCAATGAAAACCCTGAAAGCGGGCCATCTTGCCAAGACCTATAAAAAAAGACAGGTCGTAAAAGATATCAGCCTTGAAGTGAATCAGGGTCAGGTTGTTGGCCTTCTTGGCCCCAATGGTGCGGGCAAAACAACCTCGTTTTACATGATCGTTGGACTGGTCCGGTCAGACGCCGGTTACGTCACTCTGGATGATGAAGATATTACCCCGCTGCCGATGCACGGCAGAGCACAAAAAGGCGTTGGTTACCTGCCCCAGGAAGCCTCTATTTTCCGCAAATTATCGGTGGAAGATAATATTCTGGGCATTCTGGAAACCCGCAAAGAACTCAGCAAAAAAGAGCGCAAAGAGCATCTTGAACGTCTTCTCAACGAGTTCAGCATCACTCATATCCGTAAAAGTCTTGGCATGAGTTTGTCCGGTGGTGAACGTCGTCGCGTTGAAATTGCTCGAGCACTGGCAACAGAACCCTCTTTTATTCTGCTTGATGAGCCTTTTGCCGGGGTCGATCCTATTTCGGTCAATGAAATTAAATCGATCATTCGCCAATTAAAGGCACGTAACATCGGCGTGCTTATCACAGATCACAATGTCCGGGAAACCTTGGATATCTGTGAAAAAGCCTATATCGTCAGTGCAGGACAAATTATTGCGGAAGGCGATGCCGCCAACATCATGGACAACCAGCAGGTACGGGATGTCTATCTCGGCCATGAGTTCAAGTTATAACCACTTTGGGAATAAGCCGTAACCTATGAAACCGGCCTTACAGCTTAAAATTGGTCAGAGTCTGACCATGACACCTCAACTGCAGCAGGCGATCCGCCTGCTGCAGCTGTCGACTCTCGATTTACAGCAGGAGATTCAGGAAGCTCTGGAATCTAATCCAATGCTGGAACTTGAAGACGAGTTTAATTCAGCCAACGATGCTGAAGCGAACTCAGATTCTGAGGGTAATAAAGAGGACCAGAGCAAACCCGAAAGTGATTCCGGCAACAGCGAAAGCCAGGACGCTGAGCTGGAAAACTATACCGCAACAGCTGAAGACAGCTGGCAGGACTCGATCCCTGAAGATCTGCCCGTAGACAGCGGCTGGGACGATGTCTACCAGGAAAGCCTCTACACACAATCATCAGCTCCAAGCGATGATGACGGCTCTTATCTTGAGCAGCGCGGTATCATCACAGAAACGCTTCAGGACCATCTGCTCTGGCAGCTTAATCTGTCCGGCCTGCCCGAATGTGACCGCCTGATTGCAGAAGCTATCATCGACAGTATCGACCCCGATGGCTATCTTTCCTCACCCATTGAAGAGGTCTACGAAGGCCTGCAAAGCCGCTCAGAATTCCAAAACAAGGAATACGAGCTTGAGATCGAGGATGTACTGGCGGTTCAGGGTTTTATTCAACATCTTGATCCGATCGGCTGCGCCGTGAAAGACCTTCAGGAGTGCCTGCTGGTTCAGCTGGACACCCTGGAAACAAACGCTTTTCTTCTGGAAAAAACCCGCAAGCTGATCACCCTGCATCTTGATCTGCTGGGCAGCCGTGATTTCACGCAACTCATGCGCCGTTTAAGAGTCAAAGAACCTGAGTTGCAGGAAATCATCGAACTGATCCGCAGCCTGAATCCAAAACCGGGCTCCTCTATTTCGACAGAGCATGCGGAATATATCGCCCCTGATCTATTCGTCACTCGTGAAGAAGATCATTGGAAGGTGGACCTGAACCCGGATATTGCTCCTAAGATCAGAATCCATGGCGCATATTCCGGCCTGATTAAACGTGCAGATAATAGTCGTGACAACACCTTTATGAAAAACCAGCTTCAGGAAGCACGCTGGTTCCTGAAGAGCCTGCACAGCCGTAACGAGACCCTGCTTAAAGTAGGTATCGAGATTGTGAAGCGCCAGCAGGCGTTCCTCGAGATCGGCGAAGAAGGCATGAAGCCTCTGGTTCTGCATGATATTGCCGATGCCATCGGTATGCATGAATCCACCATCTCACGGGTGACCACTCAAAAATATATCCATACGCCAAGGGGGATTTTTGAGCTTAAGTACTTTTTCTCCAGCCATGTGGGAACAACTGCAGGTGGTGAAGCATCCTCAACTGCGATTCGGGCTATGATTAAGAAGATGATTGCCGATGAGCCACCGAGGAAACCTTACAGCGACAGCAAGCTGGCCAATATGTTGGCTGAGCAGGGAATTAAGGTCGCCAGACGGACCGTCGCCAAGTACCGGGAAGCGATGAATATCCCCCCGTCTAACGAACGTAAGAAATTGATTTAAAATCAATTTAGAAAAAACGCTTTGCAAATACCTGAAAAGCGATACAATCAAAATTGCAAGACCGCGAATAATAAGGAGCTATTTATGCAATTAAATATTACCGGTCAACACCTGGAATTAACTGAAGCTCTGCAAGAGTACGTTTCTACCAAGTTTGAGCGTCTTGAGCGTCACGTTGATAACATCACTAACGTACAGGTTGTTCTTAAGCTGGAGAAAGAGCGTCAGATTGCTGAAGCAACACTGCACGTAGCCGGCGCAGATCTGCATGCCACCGCAGAAGCTGAAGATATGTATGCGTCTATTGATATGCTGACCGACAAAATTGATCGTCAGCTGATCAAGCACAAAGAAAAAGCCCAAGCCCGTAAACAGGGTGCGGCAGCCCGCTAATTATTGAGCATAACTGATATCCATGTTACTCAATTCAGTTCTGACTCCTCCGAGAACCCTTGACGGGGTTCCCGGAGGCAGCAAAAAACGTCTCCTAGAGTTTTTCAGCAAGTTTATCTCTCAGCAGATTCCCACTCTTGAAAGCACTGAGGTTTTCGACAGCCTTATTGCACGGGAACGGCTGGGAAGCACTGGCATTGGTGAAGGCATTGCCATTCCCCACTGCAGAGTTAAAAACTGTTCTGAAAGTATAGGGACCTTTATTCGCCTGAAAGACAAGGTTGATTTCGATTCCATTGATGGACGCCCGGTTGATCTTATATTTATTCTTCTGGTCCCTGAGGAAGCAACGGACGACCACCTCCAACTGCTTTCAGGGCTTGCTGAGAAATTCTCAAGCCCCGACTTCTGTCGACAGCTTCGTGAAGCCCCAAGTTCCGAGGTGCTCTACGAACTCTGGACTCAAGGCTAACGCCTTTACCTGCAGTCAAAACAATCCATCCGGATCTAAATAGCGTAGAGAGGGTCATCCGTATGGTTTGTCATACAGATGACCCTATCTTTAGCTAACCTCATTTCTGTGTAAAATCGATACAATGTACCCATGCGGCAAGACTGCGGCTCATTCTGCAAGAAGCGATCAAAGAGAACAGCATAAAAGGGATGTGAGATGAAACTGGTCATTATTAGTGGACGATCCGGTTCCGGTAAAAGTATTGCACTTCATGTGCTTGAAGATCTGGGCTACTTTGCCATTGATAACCTTCCGATTGGTCTGCTCAGTCAGCTACCGGCAAATCTTCCGGGGTCTAACAATCTGGTCGCTGTTAGTATTGATGCCCGTAATATCGTTACTGATCCCTCCGGAGTTCAGCCACACTTCGAAAAGTTAAAATCTCAGGGCTATGATGCCCGCATCATCTATCTGGATTCTGATGATGGCACTTTGATTGATCGCTTCAATGCAACCCGACGCAAGCATCCTTTATCATCGGAGAAGGTGTCTCTTGCCGAAGCGCTGATCAAAGAGGGCAATCTGCTTGAGCAGATTGCTGAACAGGCAGATCTTAGAGTCGATACCAGTAATCTCAGCATCTATGATCTGCGAGAGATCATCACGCAGCAACTTGAGAGCTCTGAGTCCAAAACCAATGTCGCTATTCAGTTTCAGTCATTTGGTTTTAAACGCGGAATACCGAAAGACTGTGACTTTATCTTTGATGTCCGCTGCCTTCCCAACCCATACTGGGAAACGCATTTGCGGGGCTACACAGGGCAGGATCAGCCCGTTATCGATTTTCTGGAACAAGACTTTAGTGTCCGGGCCATGGTCTCAGATATTGCAGGCTTTCTCGACAAATGGCTTCCCAGCATAATCGCCAGCAGCCGCAGTTATATTACCGTTGGTATCGGCTGCACCGGTGGTCAGCACCGGTCGGTCTTTGTCGCTGAGCAGCTTGCGGATAAGTTTAAACACCAGCATCCACAAACGCTGGTCAGACACCGGGATCTGAGCCTGGCAAACAAAGACTAGGAAAATGATATGACAGAATTCACCGTGACTGTCAGTAACAGTAAAGGTTTTCATCTGCGGCCCGCATCTAAGTTGCTGCAACTGGCAACTGATTTCGATGATGCAAAGATCCACCTTCATCACAAAGACTCCGGGCGCTCGGCAGACTGCCGAAATATGATGGCACTGATGATGATGAGTTCTCCTCAGGGCACAGAGTTTCACGTTCAGGTTGACGCAGATGAAGCGATAGCAGAGCAGGTCAGGCAGGCTATTTACGACCTGTTCGATAACGGATTTGGCGACGAAAGCTGAATCTCACCCTACCCTGATCAGCCTAAATTTGGCCGCCCATAAAAATACGGTTAATATCAAAGCATTAGCCAATCAGGTAGCACAGCCGGAAGCAGAGACTTTTAACCAGATCTTCTTTCTTAACGCGAACTTTTTCATCAACACGGTAACCTATGGCCAGCGAAAATCAGGATATTCCTCCAATGCTTGAACGTCTGACCAACGCGATGGACTCAGGCTCATTTGCGCAAGTGCGTCGAATGCTGAACCGCGGTTTGCCTGCACAGGATGTCGCTCACCTACTTGAATCATCCCCGCCAAAAGAACGGGACGTGCTCTGGAACCTTATTGAGCCTGAATTCCAGGGTGAAGTGCTGCAACACCTTGTGGATGATATTCAGGCGATCTACCTGAAAAGGATGAATCCGGAAGAGTTTCTGACCGCAACTGAAGGTCTGGATACTGATGATATCGCCGACCTTCTGCAGCAGCTGCCGGATACCCTTATCCAGGAAGTTCTGGTTTCGATGGATGCTCAGGACCGACACCGGGTCGAAGCGGTTCTCTCTTATCCGGAAGATACCGCCGGTGGTCTGATGAACACGGATACCATCACGGTGCGTCCTGACATCAGTCTTGACGTTGTGATGCGTTATCTCCGTCGCCACGAGTCTCTGCCTGATTCCACAGACTCGGTTCTCGTCGTTAGCCGAGGTGATCATTTTATTGGCACTCTGCCCATTATCCGCCTTCTGGTTTCCGATCCTTCAATTACCGTTCGTGAAGTGATGGACACAGACACCATCGTTATCCCTGCTGATATGCACGATAGCGAAGTCGCGAACCTGTTTGAAAAATTCGACCTTATTTCCGCACCGGTCGTTGATGATGAAGGCACACTGCTGGGTCGTATCACCATTGATGACGTGGTTGACGTCATCCGGGAAGACGCTGACCATTCATTGATGAGTATGGCTGGTCTGGATGAGGACGAGGACACCTTCTCGCCAGTTCTGATCACCGCAAGACGGCGGGCGGTGTGGCTGGGTATTAACCTGTTAACCGCATTTCTGGCATCTGCCGTTATCGGTTTATTTGATGCCACCATCGAAAAGGTTGTCGCGTTAGCAGTACTGATGCCAATCGTAGCCAGTATGGGCGGGATTGCCGGTAGTCAGACACTAACCGTTGTTATTCGTGGTATGGCTCTAGGACACATCTCCTCCAGTAACACTCCCTGGCTTTTAAACAGGGAGTTTATCGTCGGCCTGATTAACGGCACCATCTGGGCCTTAGTGGTCGCTGGCGTGGCTATTCTCTGGTTTGATGATCTGATACTCGGCTTTATTATCGGCTCGGCAATTATTATCAACCTACTGGTCGCGGTACTTGCCGGCGCAGCGCTGCCACTGGCGCTGAAGTGGATGAAGATTGATCCGGCATTGGCCGGTAGTGTTCTGCTGACCACAGTGACAGACGTAATCGGCTTTATGGCGTTTCTGGGGCTGGCCACCGCGTTCTATCTCTGAGCCAGTTTTCCGCATTTTTCTTTGCCTAAAAACATTACGGCCGGATAGATATCTATCCGGCCGTACTTTTAGAAAAACTGATCTGGCGGTTTTTGATTCAAAAACCGCAAGTCTGTCAGGCGCCAGCAACTGACATCTGTTCAATCAGAATCGAACCTGTCTGAGTATTGCCACGGGTATCCGCATCTGACCCAATCGCAAGAATATTTCTGAACATATCCTGCAGGTTTCCGGCAATGGTAATCTCATGCACAGGATACTGAATCACACCGTTTTCAACCCAATAACCGGCAGCGCCACGGGAATAATCCCCTGTCACCATATTAACACCCTGCCCCATAAGTTCGGTCACCAGTAAACCGGTACCCATCTTCTGCAGCATCTGCTCATAACGCTCTCCGGTAGACGAAATTCGGAGGTTACGGGCACCACCAGCGTTTGCCGTGGTTTCAAGTCCAAGCTTGCGGGCGGAGTATGAGCCCAGCATATACTGCTGAAGAACACCATCAGCAACAAACACATTATCCCGTGTTGCAACACCTTCCTGATCAAAAGGAGCACTGGCAACACCAGCCTTCAGATGAGGTTGTTCAAACACAGAAACAAACTCAGGAAAAAGCTGCTCTCCAAGACGATCCTTCAGGAATGAAGCGTTGCGGTACAGACTTCCGCCACTGATCGCCCCCATCAGATGTCCTAATAAGCTGGAAGCGATCTCTGCCGCAAACATCACAGGGACTTTACGGGTAGAAATCTTTTGCGGGTTCAGGCGCATCAGAGTTCGCTCTGCCGCCCTTTGCCCAATCACTTCGGGAGCGCTCAAAAGGTCCCACTGGCGCTGACTGTCATACCAGTAATCGCGCTGCATCTGATCGCCCTCACCGGCAATCAGCACGCAACTTGCGGAATAGTTAGTGCCCCACAACTGTCCCTGAAAGCCATGACTGTTCGCGTACAAAGTGGTGCGTTCACCGGCATGAAAACCGGCACCATCAGAGTTCGTAATGCGACGGTCCTGTCTGCCAACAGACTCACAGGCCAGAGACAGATCAACCAACTGATCAACATCAAATGGTTTAGGGTAATAAAGTTCAGGATCCTGCCATGATTTTGCCATCAGGGCTGCATCAGCCAGTCCGGCAAAAGGATCTTCTGCGGTATGCTCGGCAAAAGCCAGAGCCATCTCAACCGCTTGCTCCAGGGCGTTATCAGTCAGATCGGTCACAGATACGTGACCTTTTCTCTGGCCTTTATAAACCGTCAGAGAAAGACTCTGATCCTGATTAAACTCAACCGTTTCCACTTCCCCCATTCGGGCATTCACAGACAGGCCACGGCTCGCGCCAATTGAAAGTTCGGCGCTGGTCGCACCCTTTTGTTTCGCCAGGCTAAGAACCTGATCGGCACAATTAGGCAGCTGTTCTTTCCAAGCCTGCATCTGCTCACTGAGTGCATCTTGGGATTGTGAGGATGGCACCTGATTCATTGCAGATACTCCTGTAATTCATTAAATATAAAATTCAAATTGCTCATTAGCCGGATACTCATACCGAACCTGCATCGGTCTTAAAGTTGAACTGTGATAGACTTGCCGCAAGTAACAACTGCACAAGTGAAGAAGATGACTGACGAGATTCAAGACGGCTACGAAGAGTACGAAGAAGGCCCCAGCAAAACCCAGATAAAACGGGAGATGAAAGCGCTGCAGGAGATGGGTGCAAAGATTCTCTCTCTGAACGCAGAGCAGATAAAACAACTGCCTCTTTCCGATGAAATGCTTGCGGCCATTGATGAGTCTCGCCGTATTCGCTCTCATGAGGCTCAGCGCCGACACCTTCAGTACGTAGGTAAAGTAATGCGCCGCGAAGATACTGAAGCGATTGCCGAAAAAATAGCGCTGTTTGATACCACAAGTGAGGCCTACAACCGTCAGTTCCATATGCTGGAACACTGGCGTGATCGCCTGATCGCTGAAGGTGATGACGCGCTGAATGCGCTGATCGCTGAGAAGCCGGACACAGACCGTCAGATGATGCGCCAGCTGATCCGTACCGCTCAGAAAGAGCTGAAGAACGGCAAACCACCTGCAGCTGCCCGCAAGATTTTCCGCAGTCTGCGGGATATTTACGGTCTCTAGACCCGCTCATCCCGTAAGAAGCATCAGCAGGCCAAAAGCGGCCTGCTGAACGCATCGTTTCAGAGCTTGAGGCTACTGTATAGCAAGCGCCAGCGCTTTGAATCACTGACCCGTACCACCAACAGTCAGTTCATCAATCTTAAGAGAAGGCTGGCCAACTCCTACTGGCACACTCTGACCGTCTTTACCACAAACCCCTACACCGTCATCCAGTCTGAGGTCATTACCGACCATAGAGACTTTCTGCATGGTTTCCGGTCCATTCCCGATCAGCGTCGCACCCTTAATCGGTGCCGTCACTTTACCGTCTTCGATCAGATACGCTTCGCTGGCGGAAAACACGAATTTACCGGATGTAATATCAACCTGCCCACCGCCAAAATTAACAGCATAAACACCTTTTTTCACACTGGCGATCAGCTCTTCCGGGTTGTGTTCTCCGGGTAACATGTACGTATTGGTCATGCGCGGCATCGGTAGATGAGCAAAAGATTCCCTGCGGCCATTACCGGTCACGGACTGATTCATCAGACGGGCATTCATCTTGTCCTGCATGTAACCCACAAGACGACCGTTTTCGATCAGCGTGGTGTTTTGAGTCGGTGTTCCTTCATCATCTACCGACAGAGAACCTCGTCGATCTGCCAGAGTACCATCATCAACAATGGTGCAGAGCGAGGAAGCGACCTGCTGACCGATTCGGCCGGAGAATGCAGAAGATCCCTTACGGTTGAAATCACCTTCAAGACCATGGCCCACAGCCTCATGCAGCAGAACGCCGGGCCATCCGGAACCCAGAACCACCGGCATATTACCGGCAGGAGCATCAACCGCTTCCAGATTAACCAGAGCCTGACGGACCGCTTCTTTCGCCGCTGATTCTGCCAGCGACTTATCCATCAGGGTCTTAAGACTGTAGCGACCACCAGCGCCAGCAGATCCACGCTCTCTGCGGCCATTCTGTTCCGCAATAACACTGACATTAACCCGAACCAGAGGGCGAATATCAGCAGCCAATGTACCATCAGTAGCCACCACCAGCACTTGCTCAAAATTAGCCGAAAGTGACGCAGTGACTTCTTTCACTCTGGAATCTGCCTCGCGGGCAATGGTATCGGCCTGCTGAAGGATCGCCAGTTTTTCTTCCGAGGTCAGCGCCAGAATAGGGTTTTCCTGTGCATAAAGAGGCTTAAAAGGGACCTTACTTAAGACCTGTAAGCTACCGGACTTTCCCTGACGCACGATGCTTCGTGCCGCTTCTGCTGCCTGGGAAATTGCCAGAGCACTGATATCGCCACTGTAAGAGAAACCTGTTTTCTCGCCAGAGACAGAGCGCACACCAACACCCCGGTCAGCGCTGTAACCGGCATCCTTCACAATCCCTTCTTCCAGAACCCAGCTTTCACTCATCGATTGCTGAAAGTAGAGATCGGCAAAATCAATCCCCGGCCCCATCGCTTCCGCCAGAAAGTGATCCAGCTGGTTGAGGTCTACCTGACCGGGAAGCAGTAATTCCCGGGAAACCTGTTCAATCATATATTCTCTCTCAGAGCAGATCAGAAGACCCGCTTCAGCTCAATTTGAGGTTTATCCCAATCACCCTTAATCGTGTAGGTCGCCTGCGTAAACTTATCAAACAGGTTACCAAACACCTTCTGGATGATATAGATGGTGCCACCTACCTGAGGGGCACCTGCTAAAATAGCGGCAAAAGGCAAGGTCTCGCCTACCGGTAAAGTAACCACCATCTCCTGATCAAACTTCTCGTCGACAAAGTCTAATTCACCTGTCATTTCAAACTTGGTCGCGGTCCCCAGAATGCGCACCGGATCCTGAATTCGACCAACACCTTCTTTGAGCTCAATCCGGCCTGTCACTTTATCGTAAGAGAGCCCTTTGCCGGACAAATCGGAAAAATCCAACTGCAACCTTCTGGCCAGAGACTCAAAGTTCAGCAAAGAAAGTAATTTTAAAGCCGGAACCGACTGCACTTGCTCAAAAGAGCCTTTCTCAAGATCAATATTGACCTGTCCGCTCAGCGTTTCTGAACGAACATCGTGTGGCAAACCCTGCCAGTTCAGTCTGATTGAGGAGTCGGAACGACTGCTTGTCACGGCAACCGGAATATCAAATGCGTTTTGAACATCCTTCAGATCTTTGCCTTTTACATTAAGTATCACAGATGTTTGAGCCTTAACGTTATCGTCCACATCATCCACCAACCAGTCTAACGCCCCTGAAAAATCAACCGATCCCTGTGAGAGATTTTTCAGCTTAATTTGCCTTGATGATTCGTTGGAACGGTAACTTGCATCCAGCTTTTGGCCACTGATACCCCGTATGGAGAAATCCTCTACGCGAATATCAATCGCAGGCCACGACGGGGTGAAAATCTGGTTAAAGATCTCTTTTCGATCTTTTTTACTCAGCTTTTCCGCAGGAGCCTCATCGGTCGCGACAGGACTAACAAAAATCCGCTTCATCTCCAGACTCAGCAAATCAGCTGTAAGCGTCACCACCCCTTCGAGCTGCTGGCTGACAACTCTCAGTAATCCACGACCACCAGTAATCTCCGCATCTATGGTCAGATCATCTAACTGAAACTCTTTATAAACAAGCGCATCAGATGCGACATGAAGCCGGACCTCCGGGGAATCCACTTTCTGCCGACCATTATCGCCCTCAACGGTGGGAGTCGCTGAAGAGCTCACTGATGCGGTTAACGACTGGCGGGCATATTCCCGATCAGCAAAAGCCACCCAAGGCTCCAGATTAAAGACTTGTTTGCGGATATATAGATCCGTCCTGCCAGTCGCCTCGGTCAATGCTTTTGCGCTCTTGGTCGCCTCACCGTACCAAACACCGACACCGTAACCTTCTTTATCCGCCCCCCAGATACCATGACTCAGTAAAAAACCGTCGGACTGCCGGGAATCATAAGCCACAGAAAATTGATTAGCGGAGGGAGTAAAGCTCATCTCAAGCATCAATGGTCTGGGAATATCCGCTGCTTTCCCCATAGGAGCGGGCAGACTGATCGAAACTCCCGCCAGATCAGAACGTAAATGCAGTCGACTCACACGATCCAGGTCCACACTGAACTCATAACCCAGTCGGCCCGAAATCCAGGAAGAGAAAGGCATTGGCTGCCAACGATTAATATCCGCGATATCGGCAACCCCGGTTCCGGAAACCGTCACAGCACCACGGGTTTTATCCGTGCGGACTAAAAAGTCAGCCTCGCCGCCCAAAAATTGTGTACGCCCCTTATCAACCAGCAAGCCTTTATCGATATCATAAATCACCTCAGCCTGAATCTTTCTCAGAGGCGTTGACAGTTCAGGAATCAAAAGCTGATTGTCATCGGTCAGAACAGAGACATACCCTTCTCCGTTTCGACCATCGACAGGAAAACGAAGATTCGTTTTTACCGTTAGGGGTTTACCGGTTAATTGCCATTTATGAAGCGAATCAGGCACAAGATCTTTTAGGGGCGTTTCGGTAAAAATCTGCCAACCCCATTCCGGGATAACCTTGCCTGAAAGATTCAGACCAACAACATTGCCTATGTCATCATTCCGCAGTGTCACCTCCCCTCTGAGGCCTTCATTGGAAAGATAACGTCCTGAGTTAAGAGCTACATCCAAATCCGTACCATCCAAGCGAACCTGGGCGTCTACAGCTTCAGCCTGAGGCCAGTCAGGAAGAAACTTCAGCGTACTGTCTTTCACATCCAGCAGAAGCAGGCTGGCGATCTCGCGAGGGGGCGATTGCGCTTCAAGGTTCAGGGTACCGTCAAAAACAAAACCGCCTTGAGTCACGTCGGCCTGTTTGATGCTACTGTTTAGCCAGTCGTTTAGTGATTCGGCAACAACCCGATCCGGGACCAACTGCAGACCAAACTCTTCCTCGGCATTAGTCAGACCCACGTTAAGATAAAAGTAATCGTCTTCGCCAGCCCGGCGATGAAGATCAAACTCACCGGCAACATCACTGTCACCCTGTTTAAGCTGCAAATCAATGCCATACACTCGAAGGGCATCGCCAATCACCCAGTGCACTTCGCCCAAGGCATTATCAAACCACCAGCCACCACTATATAGCTCCGGGTAGCCCATAAAAAACTCATCAGAATGGAAGCGGATAAAGCCCGTCTCAGCACTACTCTCAAGATAACCATTCACATTACGCAGTACAGGAGCACCATAGAAGGCATCCACATCGACAGAGTCAAGCTGCGCCTGCAGAAGAAACCCCTTATCTTCAGTCTGCGTCACCGTGGTATTGCGAAGCACTCCCTTTGGCTTCAACCGAACCAAAGCATCTCGAGCCATATCGGGTAGCCCGGGCCATTCAAGCAAGGTATCGCTGAGTTTACTCAGCTCCAGATTAGACACCTGTACCTGCCAGTTATTTTGCGAGGCCTCTGCGGTTACCTGTTCAAGCGAAAACGTACGCTCCTGAAGACTGAACGCCAATTGATCAGCAATCAGCTCCCAACCCTCTTGATCCTGTTGCCAGAAAAGGGTTGAGTTAAGATCTGAAACCCGAAGCTCTGGCTGATCCGGCAACGTTAGCTTCATCGAGGCATCCTTCAGATCCCCTTTGAGGCTTCGTAAACCGCCGTCACTCCAACCGCCCCAGATCTCAACACCGCCACTTAACTCAGGAAGTTCGAAGGGCAGTAAATGAGCAATTTTTTCCAACCATGAGCTCAGGGACTGAGAATCCGCCTGCAGATAAAAATCAACTTTCAGGGATTTCTGATCAAAGGGGTCACCACTGACTTCAAGAATAAAAGCGATCTGTTGCGGTGAACCCGGATCAAGCTGCAACTGCCCCTGAAGGCGCTGACGACCATCAATGTCATACACCTCCAGACGGCGACTATAGGCACGGTATTCGCGGCCATAACGATCCGTAAGTTCCAGCCACACATGCTCCATTTTCAGATGCTGCTGCCTGAGCAGAAACTGCAATAATCGGGCAATGGGAGCGACATCTTCACGAATTGTCTGCCGGTTACGGGGAGAGGAATCAGGCGTCTCTGACCCTGGACTCGCTTTGGAAGCCACATTGCCCCAGCCGTTCATAAACCAGGAGGAATCATCGCCCTGAGCAAGGCGCAATGTCACCCCCTGAATAGAGGCCTGACGAATAACGGGAGATTGATAGCGAAATGAACTGAAGCTATCGAGTTCAAGGCTGAAGTTACGGACCTCAATTGCGGGCCGTATTCCTTCGCCAGGCTCAACCTCTGGCGCATAGACTTCAACCTGATCCAGACGAATATACGGATCAAAATCGTTCCATTGGCCATCAAGCTGATCAATTTTTAAATTGATCGCCAGCTGGTCATTGGCCCATAACACCAAATCATCGCGGTAGTTTTCCAATAACGGAAAAAAGTAACGGCCAATGCTGACGTACATCGCCAGCACCACCACAACAGGAAGAACCAACCAGATAATACTGTGATTGAAGATATGCCGGGGCAAAGACATTAATAAAACCGCATCCGGCTGTCAGTTAAAGCAGAAAATAGAAACACGCACGTCACTCTGAAGCAGATCAACCTGAAACATCCCCTCAAACTTCCGGCAGACCACTGCATAAAGTCATGAGGGGAGCGCTACAAATTAGAGCAAAACAATATCGAACTGTTCCTGACTATAGAGGGTTTCTACCTGAAACTTAATGGTTTTGTTAATAAAGAGCTCCAGATCAGCAACGCTGGCGGACTCCTCATCAAGCAAACGATCCACAACAGGCTGAGAGGCCAGTACCAAATAGGTGTCTGAACCGTAGGCCCGTTCTTCCCGTAAAATCTCACGGAAAATCTCATAGCAAACGGTTTCCGGGGTCTTTAAAGTGCCTCGGGCTTCGCAGGTCGGACAGGGTTCGCACATCACCTGCTCGAGACTTTCGCGGGTACGCTTACGGGTCATCTGCACCAGGCCAAGCTCAGTGACACCGGTGAGTTTGGTTTTAGCGTGATCACGCTCCAGGTTTTTCTCCAGCAATCGCAGCACTTGACGCTGATGCTCCGGATCTTCCATATCAATGAAGTCCAGAATGATAATTCCGCCAAGGTTACGCAAACGAAGCTGACGCACTATAGCCGTAGCCGCCTCAAGATTTGTCTTGAAGATGGTTTCTTCAAGATTACGGTGGCCAACAAATGCCCCCGTATTCACATCAATGGTCGTCATCGCTTCGGTCTGGTCGATCACCAGATACCCACCGGATTTCAGCTGAACTTTGCGGCCCAATGCTTTCTGAATCTCATCTTCGACGCCGTAAAGGTCGAAAATAGGACGCTCGCCCGGATAATACTCAACCTTATTCTCAAGACTGGGTACAAACTCCTGGACAAACTCTTTCAGTTTGGTGAAGTTTTCCCGTGAGTCGATACGGATTTTTTCAATTTCCGGACGCACAAAGTCACGCATCGTACGCATAAAGAGCGGTAAATCTTCGTAAATAATGCTTTTATTTTTCGCATCTTTGCAGCGACGTTCAACAGCACGCCACAGCCGATAAAGAAAGTGCGTATCGGCCAGGATTTCGTCTTCGCCAAACCCTTCCGCCGCCGTACGGATAATAAAACCGCCCTGTTTCTCAGTAGCATTTTTATCATCATCAGGGGTGGCACTCTCAACGATATTCCGTAAACGTTCACGCTCGGCTTCATCTTCAATGCGCTGTGAGACGCCGGTATGCGGCGTGTGCGGCATATAAACAAGATAGCGTGAAGGGATCGACAGATGGGTTGTCAACCGGGCACCTTTAGTGCCGATCGGCTCCTTAGTGACCTGAACAATCAGCGACTGGCCTTCATGAAGAAGGGCGCTGATACTTTCCACCTCAGTGCCATTCGGACGATTTGGCGGCACAACATCAGCAGCATGGATAAATGCAGCACGCTCAAGACCAATATCCACAAAGGCTGCCTGCATGCCAGGCAAAACCCGAACCACTTTTCCTTTATAGATATTGCCAACAATCCCGCGACGTCGGGTTCGCTCAATATAAACTTCCTGCAACACACCATTTTCAACCACCGCAACGCGGGTCTCCATCGGTGTGATGTTAATTAAGATCTCTTCACTCATCGCCTCTCCCCCTGCGATAAACTTATCCCTGGCCCCGAACCGATGACGCTGTTATGAAGATTCGAGTACCCGAATACCAAATTGTTTCAACAGATCCGCTGTTTCAAACAAAGGCAGGCCCACAACATTGCTGTAGCTGCCCGATACTGAGCGGACAAAAACCGCTGCCAAGCCCTGAATACCGTAACCTCCGGCCTTATCAAAAGGCTCCCCGGTATCGCAATAAGCATGACACTCGGCCTCGCTTAATACCCTGAAAGAGACATCCGTTACACTGATAATTGACTGAACACGGTCATGCTGACAAACAGCAACCCCTGTCATCACCTGGTGGGTCTTGCCGGATAACTGCATCAGCATATCCACCGCCTGACGACGATCACGAGGCTTACCCAGAATCTTACCGTTGAACACAACCGACGTATCTGAACCTAAAACCGGCAGCTCTGTACCAGAACGTCTCAGGCCAGCCAGGGCTTTCTGCTCAGCCAGACGCATCACGTAGGATGGCGCAGACTCTCCCGGCAAAACGCCCTCATCCAGGTCAACCGGATACTTAAGGCAGCTCAAACCTATTTGTTGCAGTAGCGCTTCCCGACGGGGAGAAGCTGAGGCCAGACAAAGATCATAGGAGGTATCATTTTTTTGCATTTGTCAGACTTTTCTTTTAATCAAAAACATATCGGTTCAACTTGCCTAACAAGACAACACCCGCTGTTCCGGAGACCTAGTGAATCTGAAAACGGCGACGTATCGTTCTCATACCGATGAAGAACCAAGGCCATAGCACCATGCTGGTGATTGCCGGCAACAGAAACGCCAAAGTATCAGCTGCTACACTGGTCAGATTCTGGATCCACTGGAAAATCAAAAGGCTGATACTGATTAAAAGACCAACCATCAGAGCCTGCTGAAGTGCGGCATAGTTCCGCATCCGCTGATAGAGCAGAAGTGAAATATAAGCGATAACGGACATCGCCAGAGCATTCTGACCCAAGAGGGAGCCATCAAGCAGATCCATGCACAAGCCAAGGAAAAAACCGGCCATGACACCAACGCGATGGGGCAATGCGATACACCAGTAGATGAGCACCATAGTTGCCCATTCAGGCTGCACCCAGAGAAAGGCATCAGGCAGCGGCATCGCAGCAAGCAGGAGTGCAAATACAAAGGTGAAAAGAATAATACCCATATCAGTTTTGCACCTCGCTGTTACCGTTATCCGATGCAGTATTACCACCTTCAGATACAACCTCTCCTGTCACATCACGGGGGTTTAGCATCAGCACGTAACGACTTCGCTCAAGTTGTGCCAAAGGTCGCGCGGATACAGAAGCAAATGGCTTACCCGGCTCATGCACAACACGGCTAACCTCGGCCACGGGATACCCTTTCGGAAACCGGCCAGCCAACCCGGACGTAACCAGTAGGTCACCCTCCTTAATATCCGCTGTATCCGGTACATGACTCAGCGTTAACTCATCAATACTGCCGGAGCCGATCGCAATAACACGAAAGCCATTTCTGTTAATCAGTACCGGAACAGCATGAGCTGTATCCGCTGCCAGCAGCAGACGACTGGTATAGGCACTGACAGAGACCACCTGCCCCATCAGGCCCAGCGCGTCAACGACCGCCTGCCCCTCATAAACACCATCGTTGCGCCCCCGGTTTATAAGAACCTGATGAGTAAAAGCATCCGCATCAAGCCCGATCACTTCACCCAAAAGAAAACTGTCTTTAAAGGGTTTCTGCGCATTCAAAAGCTCACGGAGTCTCAGGTTTTCAGCGATCAGATAAGCCATGCGCTGGTTTTTACTGGAGAGCTGCAATGCCTGCTCTTTCAGCAGTGCATTTTCATCCAGCAGAGCATTACGGTCTGAGAAGGTTGTCGCCCCCCAGGACCAAAGCCGGCTGGGAAGGTCCACAGCCCACTGCAAAGGCGTAACCACAACGGTAAGAACTGAGCGCACCTGATCCATATGCTGATAGCGATAATCGGAAAACATCAGCAGCAAAGACAACACCAGACAAGCCAGTAATCGCAGCCCCAATGAAGGGCCTTTAACAAACAAAGGGTTAATCGCAGCCTCCTTAAGCCTGTTACTTGTCCAAAGCAGTCTGATCCGGCATTGAACGGCAGATAAGCGCCAATCCAATCGGTAAGGGTGGGAGTTAAATTTTAGGAAGAGTAAACAAAAAAATGGCGGTATTCAAACCGCCATTCTCTTCAGCTGTGATTTAGGTCACTTGCCGGTGTTTAACCTTCTGTAGAAAGCAGGTCAAACGTATGCTGATCGATCATTTCAAGAGCACGACCACCACCACGGGCCACACAGGTCAAAGGCTCTTCGGCAATGATAACAGGCAGACCAGTCTCTTCAGCAATCAGCTTATCAATATCACGTAGCAAAGCACCACCACCGGTGAGTACCAGACCACGCTCAGCGATATCAGAAGCCAGTTCTGGCGGAGATTGCTCAAGAGCACTCTTAACAGCCTGCACGATAGCCGACAGAGGCTCCTGCAGCGCTTCCAGAATCTCATTTGAGTTCAGGGTAAAGCTACGCGGAATACCTTCAGCCAGATTACGGCCACGAACATCGATCTCGCGCAGTTCGCTACCTGGGTAGGCACAGCCGATCTCTTCTTTAATCCGCTCAGCCGTTGCTTCACCGATCAGGCTGCCATAGTGACGACGCACATAAGATACAATCGCCTCGTCAAAACGGTCACCCCCCACACGAACAGACTGTGCGTATACCACGCCGTTCAGGGAAATAATCGCGATCTCGGTAGTACCACCACCGATATCAACAACCATGGAACCGTTAGCCTCTTCAACAGGCAGGCCAGCACCGATTGCAGCCGCCATTGGCTCTTCAATCAGGAATACTTCACGGGCACCTGCACCCATCGCCGATTCACGAATCGCACGACGCTCAACCTGAGTTGACATGCAAGGCACACAAACCAGAACACGGGGGCTTGGAGTCAGAAAGCTATTCTCGTGCACTTTATTGATAAAGTGCTGCAGCATCTTCTCAGTGACATGGAAGTCTGCAATCACACCATCTTTCATCGGGCGGATGGCGGTGATATTACCGGGTGTACGACCCAGCATACGTTTGGCGTCCAAGCCTACTGCAGCAACACTGCGCTGATTTCCATGATGACGGATAGCCACAACTGATGGCTCATCCAGAACTACGCCGCGACCGCGAACATAGATCAAAGTATTTGCTGTACCCAAGTCGATGGACAAATCGCTCGAAAACAGTCCTCTGAGTCGTTTAAACATGTGATTTTTTTCACCTAAATCCAATTTACCCTGTGCTGGCAGAACTCTATCAACCGCAGCCCCCC
The DNA here is from genome assembly GCA_048270425.1 of Oceanospirillum sp. Lineage (GTDB taxonomy): Bacteria > Pseudomonadota > Gammaproteobacteria > Pseudomonadales > Halomonadaceae > Oceanospirillum. The sequence continues at coordinate 72,867 of JBLWSY010000012.1, read as the reverse complement.
ACGGCAAGATACAAATGTGTCAGCGGTGCGGAAATATGTTAAATTGCGCCCCTATTTTGTTATTTAACCCAATCAAAATCAGCCAACAGCTCTTTGCCCACGGTCATTCGTTCTGACACGGTGACGACTCCCCGAAGAGTCCTGGCTGATTACTGGTTCAATCAGGGCAGGAAGAAACATCATGGCTCTAGAAAGATCCGATGTTGAAAAAGTAGCGCATCTGGCGCGACTCAAAATCGAAGAAAACGATATCCCGGAATATACCCGTGATCTGACCAGCATCTTAGAACTGGTTAACCAGATGCAAGGCATTGATATCGAAGGGACTGATCCTCTGGCGCACCCACTGGATGCCACACAGCGTCTGCGCCATGATGAAGTGACGGAAAGCAATCAGCGAGAGCACTTCCAGCAGAATGCGCCAGCCAAAGAAGCCGGCTTGTTCCTGGTACCGAAAGTTATTGAATGATTCTTGTCCTGAGACACTGCTCTTACGACAACTCTGAAATACGACTCTTTCTTCTGAAGTCCTTATAAAACGCCAAGACTCCGGAAGAGCGGTATAGAAAACCGTAGCAAAGGATTTTATCCCCCATGCATAACAAGACTATCGCTGAACTTGCCAAAGGTCTTGCCGACGGTGAATTTTCCAGCGTCGAACTGACCCGCCATTTCCTGGGCCGCATTGATGCCCTGGACAGCCAGTACAACAGTTTTATCACCGTTACTCCTGAGCAGGCACTGGCACAGGCTGAAGCAGCGGATGCCACACGCGCTGCCGGTAACGCCAAAACCCTCACTGGTATCCCGATCGCTCATAAAGATATCTTCTGCACCAACGGTGTGCTGACCACCTGTGCATCGAAAATGCTGTCTAACTTTGTTGCCCCTTATGATGCAACCGTGGTGGAAAAATTTAACGCCACCGGCATGGTTTCTCTGGGTAAAACCAATATGGACGAGTTCGCGATGGGCTCCTCTAACGAGAACAGCTTTTTTGGTGCGGTGAAAAACCCTTGGGATACCAATGCGGTTCCTGGTGGTTCATCCGGTGGTTCAGCAGCAGCAATTGCTGCAAGATTGACACCGGGCGCGACCGGTACCGATACCGGCGGTTCCATCCGTCAGCCTGCAGCGTTCTGTGGCATCACAGGTCTTAAGCCGACCTATGGCCGTGTTTCCCGCTGGGGCATGATCGCTTACGCCTCCAGCCTGGATCAGGGCGGCCCGATGGCACGCACCGCCGAAGACTGCGCCTTGCTGCTGAATGAGATGGCGGGTTTCGATCCGAAAGATTCTACTTCTTTGAAGAAAGCCGTTCCGGATTACACCGCTGACCTGAACCAACCGTTAAGCGGTCTGCGCATTGGCCTGCCACAAGAATACTTCGGTAAAGAACTGTCGGCCGAGATGTCTGAAGCCATCATGGCGGCGGTTAAAGAGTTTGAAAAACTGGGCGCAACCGTTCAGGAGATCAGCCTGCCGAACACCATGCTGGCGATCCCGTCTTACTACATTATTGCGCCTGCGGAAGCCTCCTCTAACCTGTCCCGCTTTGATGGCGTTCGTTACGGCTACCGCTGTGAAAACCCGGAAAATCTGGAAGATCTGTACAAGCGCTCCCGTGGCGAAGGCTTCGGTAAAGAAGTTCAGCGCCGTATTCTGGTGGGGACTTACGCCCTATCTGAAGGTTACTACGACGCCTACTACCGTAAGGCACAACGTATCCGTCGCCTGATCCAGCAGGACTTCCTGAATGCGTTTAACGAAGTTGATCTCATCATGGGCCCAACAACGCCAACAGCCGCATTCGATCTGGGCAGCAATACCGACGATCCGGTACAGATGTACATGGAAGATATTTATACCCTGGCGGTTAACCTTGCCGGTCTGCCGGGTATCTCGGTACCTGCAGGACTGATCAACGGTCGTCCGGTAGGTCTGCAGATTCTGGCGGGACACTTTAAAGAGTCCCAGCTGCTGAACGCAGCGCACCAGTTCCAGACTGCAACCAACTGGCACCAGCTGGCACCCAACGCCGGTCAGTGATCGCTCACATCAATGAGCGACATCACGTTAAAAGCGAACCGTATTCAGACCTGTATATAGAGGTAAAAGTATTATGGAATGGGAAGCAGTCATCGGGCTTGAGATTCACGTTCAGCTCGCCACCCAGTCTAAGATTTTCTCCGGCGCCAGCATCGCTTTTGGTGCTGAGCCGAACACCCAGGCCTGCGCCGTTGACCTGGGCCTGCCGGGCATTTTGCCAGTACTGAACGAGAAAGCCGTTGAGATGGCGGTTAAGTTTGGTCTGGGCGTTGAAGCCGAGATCGGCATGAAGTCTGTTTTTGAGCGTAAAAACTACTTCTACCCGGATCTGCCAAAAGGTTATCAGACCACTCAGAACGATCTGCCAATCGTAGGCCCCGGCATCATCGAAGTGGAACCGGAGGAGGGCAAAATCCGCCAGATCCGTATCCACCATGCGCACCTGGAAGAAGATGCGGGTAAATCCCTGCACGAAGACTTCCATGGCATGACAGGTATCGACCTGAACCGTGCCGGTACGCCGCTGCTGGAAATCGTATCCGAGCCGGATATGCGCTCTGCCAAAGAAGCGATCGCTTACATCAAGGCAATTCACAGCATCGTGACCTATCTGGGCATTTCTGACGGCAACATGGCCGAAGGCTCCATGCGCTGTGACGCCAACGTTTCTGTTCGCCTGAAAGGTGAAGAGAAATACGGCACCCGTGCTGAGATTAAGAACATCAACTCGTTCAAGTTCATCGAAAAAGCGATCAATCATGAGATCGAGCGCCAGATCGAACTGATCGAAGATGGCGGCAAAGTGGTTCAGGAAACCCGCCTGTACGACGCCGACAAGAACGAAACCCGTTCCATGCGCAGCAAGGAAGAAGCGAACGATTACCGCTACTTCCCTTGCCCGGATCTGCTGCCGGTTGAACTGGATGAAGCCTATATCGAGCATATCCGCGCTGAAATGCCGGAACTGCCTAAGCAGAAGAAGCAACGCTTTATCGACGAGCTGGGCCTGTCTTCTTACGACGCCGCTGTACTGTCTGCAACCCGTCCGATGGCTGAGTACTTCGAGCAGGTTAAAGAGCGTTGCGGCGATGCCAAACTGGCGGCTAACTGGGTCATGGGCGAACTGTCCGGCCAGATGAACAAAGACGGTGTTGAGATCGAGCAAAGCCCGGTTTCTGCCGTTCAACTGGGCGACCTGATCAAGCGCGTAATGGATGACACCATCAACGGTAAAGCGGCGAAGCAAGTATTTGCTGCTCTGTGGGCTGGCGAAGGTGCTTCGGCTGATGAAATCATCGAAGCCAAAGGCCTTAAGCAGGTTACCGATACCGGTGCTATCGCAGCCGTGGTTGATGAAGTGCTGGCCAACAACCCGCAACAGGTTGAGCAGTATCAGGCTGCCCCTGAAGACAAACGCGGTAAGATGGTTGGTTTCTTTGTTGGTCAGGTGATGAAAGCCTCCAAGGGTACGGCAAACCCTCAGATGGTGAATCAGCTGCTGAAGGAAAAGCTGGGTTAATACCTAGCCAATGAAGCCCCTTACTCCTGAAGTATCGGGCTTCATTTTCTCCACCGCCCCTGTATCCCTCTGATTGGCTCCTCATGCTTATTCACGCTTACCTCCCCCCTCTCTGTTTAGTCTCTTAAGCCCCATCAGGACTTCAACCCAAACAAGATATTGCATTGTCTCACTGGCTTATCTTTAGTCGTGCAGTTTCAAGCCCCCTTGGTTAAACTCGCTCTAATATTATCTCTTTCCAAAACAGGCTAAGCCATGGAAAACGTTTGGTTTTTTATTATTTTTGCTGTCGTTATCGTTGTTCTGTTTGATTTCACCAATGGCTTTCACGATGCGTCAAATATGGTGGCTTCTGTTATTGCCAGCCGGGCAATGACACCGGCTCAATCCGTACTCATTGTCGGCAGCTTTACGTTTCTGGGGCCGGTATTAGGGGGCACAGCAGTTGCCAACACCATCGGCAAGTTTGTGACTCTGGATGATTTGCCGGCGCAACTCTCACTGACCGTTGTGATTTGCGGACTCTTTGCGGCAACCGCCTGGAACTTCATCACCTGGTGGCGTGGCCTGCCCTCTTCCTCATCTCATGCTCTGGTGGGCGGTTTAGCAGGTGTTGTGGTGGTGGCAGTCGGTCCTGATCATGTGGTCTGGGGCTTCAGCCAGCTGAGCGAAGGACATGTTACCGGCGTCACCAAGGTATTACTGGCTCTTTTCCTCTCACCCTTAGCTGGTTTCTGGGTTGGCTACATTCTGCACCGGATTTCACTGGTTCTGCTTCGGGCTGCCAGCCCCTTAATCAACCGGGAACTGAGAGCAGCGCAATGGATCTCTACTGCAGGTTTATCCTTTGCCCACGGCGCTAATGATGCGCAGAAAAGCATGGGTATCCTGACTCTATGCCTGCTGTTAAGCGGTCAGATCGATGCCTTTAAAGTGCCCTTCTGGGTTATCGCGATCTGCGCCACAGCGATCACCTTAGGTACGGTTATGGGAGGCTGGAAGATTGTTCGCACCCTCGCCTTTTCGATCTACAAGATACGCCCGTTGCATGCGCTAAACTCTCAGATCACCTCCGGTGGCGTCGTATTTCTTGCGTCTATGATAGGCGCTCCGGTTTCCACCACCCATGTGGTTTCCTCTTCTATCATGGGCATTGGCGCCAGCGAGCGCCCCCATGCGGTGCGCTGGAAAAAAGCAAAAGAGATCGCCATTACCTGGCTGCTCACCATTCCGGGCTCCGCCATTGTCGCCATGCTGGCTTACGGACTTTTAAAACTCACCGGCCTTAGCGCCTGACAGGGACTGAAGAACACTTATGACTGACCAGAAAACAGATACTCCTCTTCCTCAACAGGCCCGGCAAACACGACAGCTGATAAAGAAGCCGGGGCTTTTTCAGCGCCTGATCAATCGTATGATCCCCACTCCGGCAGACTTCTTTGGACTTTTGGCGGAACAAAGTGCCATGGTCACTGAAACACTGCGCAATCTTGAACTGTACATGCATCAGTGCGACGTCCAAACCGCAACAATCTTGTCGGAAGATGAGCATGCCGCGGACTCGCTCAAGATCCGTAACCTGCACCAACTGAACCGGGCTTTTTCCACCCCTATCGACCGCGAAGATATTTATCGCGCTATCGAGGCACTGGACTGGATCATCACCCACTGCAAAAGCACGATTAACGAACTGCTGGACCTGAATATTGAACCGGACAGTCACATGCAGGCAATTACCGCCGAGCTTCGTCAGGGTTCCGAAGCCCTTCAGCAGGGCTTTGAAGCTCTGGCTGTTTACCCCGCTGCAGCAGAAGAAGCGGCTCACAACGCACGACACTCTCATCGCAAGATTGAGCGACTTTACCGCCACAGTCTGGCAGAACTGTTTCAGGGGGACGTCACCACAGAGATGCTGAAAAAGCGTGAGATCTACCACCACCTGATGGATGGCTCCCGAAAACTGCACGCAGCTGCCAATGTGCTGCACGATATTATGGTGAAGCTGATATAAGCTCATCCGCTCAAGATATAAGAGAGATACGAAAGAGAGCTACAAGAAAGCCCCGAACTGGTCGGGGCTTTGCTCAGATCACAGTTAAACCTCAGTCAAATGGCTTAGGCTTTGGAGTCTGGTCAACTGATGGGGGCAAAATTGGCATAGTAAAACTTGGCTGATCACCCGTCAGAGCTTTCAGGAATGCCACAATCTTGTCATTCTCAGTTTCTGTAAACTTACGGCCCAGCTGAAGACGTCCCATAATATCAACGGCCTCTGACAGCGTTTCTGCCTGACCGTCATGGAAGTATGGGTAGGTCAGCTCAACATTACGCAGGGTCGGTACTTTAAACATAAAGCGATCGGCATCTTTACCGGTTACAGCAACGCGCCCTTCAACTTTATTATTGGTTTGGTATGGCTCAATAACACCCATTTTCTGGAACGAGTTACCACCAATAGCCTCACCATTATGACAAGCTACACAGCCACTGCTCTTGAACAGCTGATAGCCTTCAAGTTGATTTTGGGAAATGGCATTTTTATCGCCCAGCAACCAACGATCGAAAGGTGCATTAGGAGTAACCAGTGTCTTTTCGAACTCCGCAATTGCATCCGTAATGCGGTCAATATTCACCTCACTGTCATCACCAAAGACCAACTGAAAATCTTTGACATAACCCGGAATAGAAGCAACAACATCAACGGCCAATGTATGTGATGATGCCATTTCGCCTGGGTTCGCGATCGGACCTCCGGCCTGTTCCTTAAGATCTGCAGCCCGACCATCCCAGAACTGAGCGAGGCTCAAACTGGAGTTCAGTACGGTAGGGGAGTTGATGGGACCCTGTTGCCATTTGTGGCCAATAGAGGTTTTCAGATTATCCGATCCCCCCATACTCAGGTTATGGCAGGAGTTACAGGAAATGAACCCAGACATAGACAATCTTGGGTCAAAAAACAGTTTTTTGCCCAGTTCTGAGAGCGCAAGGTTAATGTTGGCGACGGGTTTAACAGGTTCAATAGGCTCATTGGCAAAACTCACACCGGAAAATGATGCAGAAGCTGTCAATAGAGCGCTACCCAGTAGTAATTTAGAATTTATCATACAAGCTCATCCTTTAGATATATCACTCCAATCATGCTACAGGGTTTCCTTTACCGCACAATCTATAGGATTTAAAAGCATGATCTGTACCAAGGCCTTTACGATAAATTTACGTTTCACCAATCTCACAAATACGCGTTGAAAAACCGATTCTAATTGCCATGTTTAGCTTTGCAAAAAGCCCAAAAGCGTTGCGACAACACCTTCAAATACTTATGATGCCTGCCCGTTTTCTTTGTGCTTTATCTGTTGTTAAGCCTTTGCCTGAATGAGTTATCTCCATGTCTGCTAAAAAGCCTTCACGATCTCCAAAAAGAAATTCCCCAAAAAATGCTGGCCGCCCGTCTGCATCCGGTCGCATTCATAAGGGGCGTGGACGCTCTCAGGCTTCAGGCAATGTCCGTGGCCGATCGCCAGCTACAGCCCCTTCGACATTCAATACACTGGTTATCGCACTACTGAAGGATGTCTTACAGGACCAGAAACCTCTGGATCGCAGTTATGCGTTTCATTTCTCACGCAATGAGATGACACCGATTGAGCAGGGCCGGATTGTGAATGCCACCGGTGATATTCTGCGTCGCCTTAACTTCTACCTGTTTATTGCAGAACTTGAAGACACGGCAGACGAAAAAACCCCAGAACGGCTTTTGCTGGCATGGCTGACAGAGCAGGGGCGGGCACCGCGCCAACAGGGCAAAGGCAGCAGAACAGGATTCAGTATCGATAAGCGACGTATCACTGAAGCCAATCAATGGCCTCTGCTGAAAGATGGCTGCCCTGAATGGCTGGATAAGATCGCCCAGGATCAGCTGGGGCAACGCTGGCCGCAGGAGCGCGAGTTTCTGGCTCAGGCCCCGTTACGTTATATACGGGTTAACCGGCTCAAAGGAAGCCGTGAACAGCTACAACAGCAATTGAGAGCAGAGCAGATTCCCAGCGAGCCTGTGGATAAACAACCGGATGCTCTGATTATTCGTGGTGACGTTCCACTGTTCCGCAGCAAAAGCTTTCACGATGGCTGGTTTGAACAGCAGGACCTGGGCTCTCAGCACATCGCCCGCATGTTGAACCCGAAACCCGGTATGCTGACGGTGGATGCCTGTGCCGGTACCGGCGGCAAAACCCTGCATATTGCCGCGCTGATGCAGAACAAAGGACGCATCATTGCGATGGACGTGGAGCAGCGCAAACTGGATCAGCTGCGCAAGCGCGCCAAACGTACCGGCATAAACAATCTGGAAACCCGTCTGATTGAATCCTCCACCCAGATCAAACGTCTGCGCGCCAGTGCGGATCGTGTTCTGCTGGATGTACCCTGTTCCGGTCTGGGTGTACTGCGCCGCAATCCGGAAGCTAAGTGGAATCCTCTGTTTGAAGATCTTGAACAACTCTGCGCAACCCAGCAGGACATTCTGCAGCGCTACAGCAAGATGGCAAAAGTCGGCGGTGAAGTGGTTTATGCCACCTGCAGCATTCTGCCGATGGAGAATCAGGATCAGGTGGCTCACTTCCTTGAAAACTGCAGCGGTGCTTTTGAACTGCTGGAAGAGATGACCATCTTCCCATCGGCCCTGAACAGTGACGGCTTCTATATGGCGCGTCTGAAGCGCACGGCCTGATCTGCCAACTCAGTAAACTGAAAAACCAGCAAACCGAAATACCCTGCAAACCGTAAACCCGAACGAAAAATAACCGACAATCGGGAACAAGGAACTGATATGGAACGCTTTGACCAGATCTATCAGAGAGCGGCGGAACGTAAAGGCGGCGAAGCCGCACTTGAAGCTATGTTACCGGATACCCTGAGCCGGGAAGCACTGGCAAGTCTGGACGACAGTCGCTATCTGGCCCAGTTTTCCAAATCCATCTTTCAGTCCGGTTTCGTCTGGCGGGTGGTTGAGCAGAAATGGCCGGACTTTGAAGAACACTTCTTCAATTTTGAGCCAGACACCCTTCTGCTGCTGAGCGATGAACAGTGGGAAAAAAAAGCCAAAGACCCAAAGATCATCCGCAACCTGAGCAAGGTGATGACCATCAAGCACAATGCCCAGATGATCTACGACCTGCAGTTTGAGCACAAAAGCTTTGCTAACTTTATCGCTAACTGGCCGGAAGAGGATATTGTCGGCCTTTGGCAATATCTGAAGAAACACGGCAAACGACTGGGCGGCAATACCGGCCCTTATGCCCTGCGCCAGCTGGGTGTGGACACCTTTATCTTCTCCAATGATGTCTGGGCCTATCTGAAAGCCCATAAGATTGTCAGCGCCACCAGCCCGACCAGCAAAAAAGCGATGCAGGAAGCTCAGGAAGCCTTTAACCAATGGCGTCAGGAATCCGGCCGTTCCTTCGCTGTCATCAGCCGTACAATCGCCATGGGTGTTGGCGAAAACTACGTCTGACCTAAACCCCGAACACAAAAGGGTGACAATTTAAAATTGTCACCCTTTTTATATCGCATAGCGCAATATATTCAGCTAATCGAAACATTCAACACTGCAGCATCAGGACAATGCCAGCTCCACAGCCTTAGCAGCATGCAAAGTTGTTGTATCATACAGGGGCACCTGAGTATGAGCTTGCTGGACCAATAGCGCGATCTCAGTACAACCTAAGATCACAGCCTGAACCCCTTTTTGCTTCAACCCCTCAATTACATTCAAATATATCTGCCGTGAATCATCGCTGATGATCCCCTGACATAGCTCCTGATAAATGATGCTATGCACCAGTTCCTGTTCCGATGCCTCGGGTGTCAGAACCTGAATATTGTATTTATCCTGCAGCCGCTGCTTGTAGAAATCTTCCCTCATCGTAAAACCTGTTCCTAACAAGCCTACTTTGTCGCAGCCATCAGCCAAAAGTGCTTCAGCGGTTGCATCTGCAATATGAAGAATTGGGATAGAAATTCCGGACTGAATCTCATCAGCTACTTTATGCATCGTATTCGTACAAATCAGTAAGAAATCTGCTCCGCCAGCCTCTACCTTTTGCGCCGCATCCGTCAGAATCCTGGTGGTTTCAGTCCATTGGCCAGCATGCTGAAACTGCTCAATCTCCGAAAAATTGACGCTATAAAGACAAATTTTTGCGGAATGCAGACCGCCCAATTCAGCTTTGACGCCCTGATTTACAGCCTGATAATAGCTGGCAGTCGATTCCCAGCTCATGCCGCCAAGCATGCCAATTGTCTTCATCATCACACCCTCTGTTTAAATGCTGCTAATTCAGACCACTATCGCAGAACGAAATAGACCGAAAGCGCCGTTAACGTCGCCATGACCATATTAAAGCGCATCCGAATCTGGTCTGAGGTCAGCAAGCGGCCAATAGCACTGCCAAACCCTGCCCAGGCATTCTGGGTCAAATTCATAACAACAAAGGCAACCATAATGATGAGAGCAACCGACTGCCAATAAGCCTCTCCCGACAACGAAAATGCAGACACCATCGATAAAGTCATCACCCAAGCCTTTGGATTCAGATACTGAAACAGTGCCATCTGGAGAAAGCCCACCGGCTCGCTATCTTTATTGTCAGTGACATCATGAGCAGGGCTGCGCAGTATCTTCCACGCCAACCCGATCAGATAGATCCCACCAACCAACTTCAACAACAGGTGCAACGCAGGCCACTGCTGGAACAGAACACCAAGTCCTGCAGCAACCAGAATAATTTGAGAGGCCATACCAAAGATAATCCCATAGACCACGGGTAAAGCCTTCCAGTAGCCAAATTGAGCACCCGTTGCGGTCAGAATAATATTGTTAGGCCCGGGAGTGCCTGCTGTACTGAGTACAAACAGAGCAACCGGCAGATAGAAGCCTTCCAGGGTGAATAAAAGCCCATGCGAATCCATGATCAATCCTCAATACTGCCCAAATAAGGGAAAACCCCGGATGGTTAACAAGACACTCTGAGTTTCATTACAGAATGCCATCTAATACACCCCAAAGTGGTTATTGTCCCGATACAAACCCTGTCATAAACTGCTGTAAATAGTCTTTGTACCGATTTAATTGTCACTATAAAATACGCAATACAATCGAATCAAACCTTTTATTGTCACCATTACAATAGTCATTAGCAGACAACAAACCAGAGACAACCAAGACCATGTGGACTCCAGAACTGGAACGTTTTCCCGGCCCTCGCTATATCGCTATTGCAGATGCAATGGCGGAATCTATTGAACTTGGCGCGCTGACAGACGGCGATCGTCTGCCAACTCACAGGGCACTTGCTGACAAATTAGGCGTAACCGTAGGCACCATTACACGGGCTTATGCGGAAGCGGAGCGCAGAGGTCTGGTCACCGCGCGGGTTGGACGAGGATCTTTTATTTCGACACCTCATGCCCAAAGCGACCGGTTTATGATTCGCGGGGAGTCCGAACCCGATTGTGTTGATCTGCAACTGAACCTGCCAATTGCAAAAGACAGGGCCGATGTTTTAAGCCAGTCTTTGACGGAGTTAGCCGCAGCCCCGGAGCAGATGAACCGGATTCTGGGTTATCAGCCTGATATAGGCATGCCGGAACATCGGGAGGCTGCAGCAAAATGGTTGAGCTTAACCGGCCTGCATACCCAAGCCGATGAGTTGATGATTACCGGTGGTGGTCAGAATGCCATTATGTTGACGCTTATGGCGCTGACACGCTCCGGGGATATGATTTTGTCGGAGGCGATTACCTACCCAGGCTTTATGGCCGTGACCCACCAGTTGGGTTTACGGCCTCAGCCCGTAGCAATGGACGAGGAAGGTGTCATTCCCTCAGCTTTTGAGGATGCTTGTAAGCAATTTTCTCCCCGGTTGCTCTATTGCACCCCTTCATTACAGAACCCTACTAATGCCATCATGTCAGAGGCACGCCGTGAAGCACTGGCTGAGATCGCCCGCCGATACCACGTCTGGATTATTGAAGACTCGGTAAACGCAAACCTGCTGGAGAACGCGCCGCCACCTCTGGCAGAGATCGCACCGGATCGGGTGATTTATATCAACAGCGCCTCTAAGACACTGGCAGCCGGGATTCGTGTGGGCTGGATTGTTGCGCCCAAAGAGATTCGCTCTCAGATATCTAATGCCTTAAGGGCTTCTAACTGGATGACCAGCCCACTATTAGCCGAGATCTGCACCCGCTGGATTAACAGCGGTCTTGCAGAGCAGCTGCTTAAGGAGCAAAAGCAGGAGCTCGGCCACCGAAATCAGTTAATTAATCAGTACCTGGGAGAATTTGCCTGCCGGATTAATCCTCATAGTCTTCATGCCTGGCTGGAATTACCTGTTCCCTGGCGAAGCAACGAATTTATTCAACAGGCTGAGCAACGAGGAGTGAAGGTGATTGGCGAAAATAATTTTGTGGTTGCCCAATACCGGGCACCTCAGGCGATACGACTGTCATCCAGCAGTGCCTGGTCGCAAAATCATCTGGAACGTGGGCTGAAGGTTCTGGCAGAACTTTTGAGACAGGAGCCGGAACCTTCGCTATCGGTATTTTAAGGCCTAAGCGTCAGGCCTATATACAAACGTCAGACAGGTAGATCAGGAATGACAGACCGGACAGGCAGGATCTTTACTCAGATTCATACTGCGCCACTGGGTACTCAGGGCATCAAAGATCAGAAGGCGTCCGGTTGCGGTCTGACCCGCACCGGAAATCAGTTTCACAGCTTCCAATGCCTGCATTGTGCCGATGACACCCACCAAAGGTGATATCACGCCGTTCTCTGCACAGCGCATCGCTTCATCATCGCTGTCGTCGTACAGACAGCGATAACAGGGATTTTCCGGCTGGCGGGAATCGAACACCGCCAACTGACCACCGAATTGAATCGCAGCACCGGAAACCAGCGGCGTCTTTTCGGCGAAACAGGCTGCATTAATCGCAAAGCGGGTGGAAAAACGGTCACTGCAATCTAACACCACATCAGCAAGACGTATCTGCTCCTGAAGCGCTTCCCCTTCCAGTTTTTCCGGCAGGGTAACAATCTGACACTCAGGGTTCAGCTCATTCAGAGTTGCCTTAGCAGACTCCACCTTCGGCTGCCCTATCGTGCTCTGACGGTGAACAATCTGGCGCTGCAGGTTGGAAAGATCCACTTCATCAAAATCACTGATCGCCAGAGTCCCCACACCTGCTGCTGCACAATAGAGTGCTGCCGGACTGCCTAATCCGCCCATACCGATAATCAGCACGCGGGCATCCAGCAAAGCCTGCTGTCCGGCGATATCCACTTCCGGCAACATAATCTGACGGCTGTAGCGTAATAACTGCTGATCCTGCATGGTAATTTTCTCTATCACTGGCAATGGTGGAATAAAAAAATAGGGCTTCGGCGCATGCCAAAAGCCCTATGGGGTATTTTAACCCGAGCATGAAAACGCTGACTATCAGGTCAGCGGGTATTTTCTGACTAGGTCAGCTGATGCTCATCAAATTCGTTCAGGTCCGGTACATAGATAGAAGCGTCTTCTTTCACCTCTTCCATCACCACGTAACTCTTGGATTCTTTAACGCCCGGCAGGGTCAGAACCACATCTTCCAGCAGCTGGCGGTAAGCGGACATCTCAGGAATGCGACACTTCAGAATGTAGTCAAACTGGCCGGATACCAGATGACATTCCTGGATCTGCGGCTGCTTGGATACCGCACGACGGAACTCATCAAATACCGCAGAGGATTGAGTTTCCAGACTGATCTCGACAAATACCAGTAAGTTGGCCCGCAAGTACTTAGGATTCAGATGGGCTTTGTAACCTTTGATAACCCCGTTTCGCTCCAGGCGCTTCACACGCTCCAGACAAGGTGTGGTTGAAAGGCCAACCTGATTGGCCAAATCCACATAGGAAATACGGGCATTATCCTGCAGGCAGGCAAGAATTTTCAGGTCGATGCGGTCGAGTGCGCGAGGTTTTGAAGCTTTCATAGGGGAAACAACGTCTCAATAATCAGAAGGTTTTGCTAGTTATTATCTGTCTTCCAGCAATTATTGCTGATCAGAGCTTATCGCCAAGCGGTAGCAAAGTTCAAGGGCTGGACTGATTTATTGAATTAGACTTTATCCCTAGTGCAAAGGCTCAGTTTGATTTTTTTCTTAAAAAAACTGTACGTTTTAGCGATTTAGGCCAGATTAAAGCAGCCTAAAAGCCAACGAACAGTAAATCTTTCTGAAAGTTGTTTTTTCTGTTGCTATAGAGCAAGAGCCATCCCTGCGATCATTTTCACTCTGAGGACACAGGTTAACCGCCTCCGTTAAAAACAGTCTTTGACGCCCTTCAGCAAAATAAACTGTATTTTCCAAGGCAAATAAAAAGATACATGGGAATTGAAAGCACGCTTTATGACCAATTCACGCGACTAACCAAGCATGACGACCTGAACACAAAAGCCAGAAAGCAACCCGCCGTAAAGAGGGATTCACAAAGAGGAGAAGAAGGGCTTGCCGGAGCCTAGTAAGGAAAAATAGAGGATAAAAAAAGAATAAGGAACTAAGGCAAACGCGCAAAACTGATCCGGTCAACACCTGCCATATCCTGACCGGTTTGGGCACTCAGATAGCCCGCACTCGTCAGAATATCCCGCACAGCCACACCCTGATTGTAGCCGTGCTCAAAAATCAGCCAGCCGCCGGATTTGAGGCAGGTTTTCGCCTGCTGCGTAATCACACGGATATCGTCCAGACCATCAGTACCTGACGTCAGCGCGCTTAACGGCTCAAAGCGCACATCCCCCTGCGACAGATGCGGATCATCATCTTCAATGTAAGGCGGGTTACTGGCGATCAGATCAAAGCCACCATTGGCGATAGCATCCGCCTCAAGCGCCTGACACCAATCTGACTGCAGCACCGTGACCTGATTAAAGCCCAGTGTTTTGCGGTTCTCTTCTGCCAGAGCAACAGCACCGGGGTTAAAGTCACAGGCAGTGATCTGCCAGCCCGGCTTTTCCGATGCCAGCGCCAGCGCGATAGCACCAGTGCCTGTGCCCAGATCAGCCACTTTTGCTTCCGCCTGGGGCATCAGTTCCAGCACCTTAGCCACCAGATCTTCAGTATCCGGACGGGGAATCAGAGTATCCGGGCTGACTTTTAAGCTCAGTCCCCAAAACTCACGATAGCCCAGCAGATAAGCTACTGGCTGGCCGTCAGCCCGCTCGGTTATCAAAGCCTGAAAACGCTGCCACTGTTCTTCTGTCAGCAGCTTATCTGACCAGGTAAATAACCAGGTCCGGTTTTGCCCAACACACTCCGCCAGCAGACACTCACTATCGAGACGTGCAGTATCGCTGGCCGTCAGTTGACTGACCGCCCAGTTCAGGGCGGTCTGCACATCCGGTAAAACGGAGCAGTCGAATGCCTGGCTCATCAGATTAGTCGCTCAGTGCTGCCAGCTGATCGGCCTGATGCTCTGACACCAGAGGATCAACCACTTCAGACAGAGCACCACCTTCCATAATCTCATCCAGCTTATACAGGGTCAGGTTGATGCGGTGATCGGTGACGCGGCCCTGTGGATAGTTATAGGTACGGATACGCTCAGAACGGTCACCACTACCCACCAGACTACGACGGGCATCGGACTGCTCTTTAGCGGCTTTGTCATCGGCCGCCTGCTGAATACGGGACGCCAGCAGCGACATCGCTTTCGCTTTGTTCTTGTGCTGGGAACGCTCATCCTGACACTCAACCACAGTACCGGTTGGCAGGTGAGTAATACGGATCGCAGAATCCGTGGTGTTTACGTGCTGACCACCGGCACCGGAAGCACGGAAGGTATCGATCTTCAGATCCGCCGGATTGATATCGATGGTGCCCACTTCATCCGCTTCCGCCATCACCGCAACAGTACAGGCGGAGGTGTGGATACGGCCCTGAGATTCTGTCGCAGGGACACGCTGTACCCGGTGCGCGCCGGATTCAAACTTCAGCTGGGAATAAACGCGATCACCGGTAATACGGGTGATGATCTCTTTATAGCCACCATGCTCGCCTTCGTTAGCGCTGATCACTTCCACCTTCCAGCGCTTTTTCTCAGCAAAGCGGGAGTACATGCGGAACAGATCACCGGCAAAAATTGCGGCTTCGTCACCACCGGTTCCGGCTCGCACTTCAAGGAAGACGTTACGCTCATCATTCGGATCTTTTGGCAGCAGCAGTTTCTGCAGTTCAAGCTCCAGGCGCTCCAGTTCATCTTTACCAGCTTCGATCTCTTCACGAGCCATTTCCCGAAGGTCAGCATCACCGTCCTGCAGCATCAGCTCGGCTTCCGCCATATCGCTTTTAACCTGCTCGTACTGATTAAAGGTTTCAACAACACCTTCAAGCTCGGAGTATTCCTGGGAATAGCTGCGGAATTTCTTCTGATCGGAGATCACTTCAGCATCGCTTAACAGAGCCTGCAGCTCTTCAAAACGATCTTTCAGCAGATCCAGTTTGGCGTGGATGGATGGTTTCATTTTTATCTTCCCGGCTGGGCCTTAAATGAAGGCGTGGAACTCGGATTATTATTCGTCGGAATTATAAGGCCGACTGCCCCGGAAATGGTGCAGCAGCCTGTAACAGAAGAGAGGGATTAAGCGTCGCTAATCCAGAGCGAAAAGAGTGCGGGCGCTGTTCAGCAGGTCATGTCGGTTATCGGCTGAAGCCTGACGCAGCTGCACCATAGGCTCGTGTAATACTTTATTAGTCAGAGACTGGGAGAATCGCTTCAGAACTTCTTCCGGGTCCTGCCCCTTCTGCAGTTGTTGCAGGGCTTTTTCCAACTCGCTGGTGCGAACACGTTCAACCTGCTGACGCAAACTGCCGATCACCTGACCCGCACCGCGCTCACGGCGCGCCTGCATAAAGCTGCCAACACCGGTCAGTACCAGTTGCTCGGCCTGTTCGGCGGCTTCCTGGCGGCTGCGCATGTTCTCTTCGATAACCTCTTTCAGGTCATCAACGCTGTACAGGTAAACGTCATCCAGCTCGCCAACCTGAGGCTCAATATCACGGGGAACCGCGATATCCACCATAAAAATCGGTTTGTGCTTTCGGACTTTAAGGGCGCGCTCTACCGCACCTTTACCCAGAATAGGCAACTGGCTGGCAGTAGAAGCGATCACGATATCGGATTTTTCGAGCTGGTGAGGAATCTCACTCAGCACAACGGCTTCGCCGTTAAATTCTTCTGCCACAGCCTGAGCACGACTCAGGGTACGGTTAGCGACAACCATTTTGCTGACACCGGCATTACGCAAATGACGGGCAACCAGTTCGATGGTTTCACCAGCACCGATCAGCAGGGCACGGCTTTTACTCAGATCAGAAAAAATGCGTTGTGCCATGCTGACTGCAGCATAGGCAACCGAAACCGGATTCTCACCGATAGCAGTCTGGGTTCGCACCTGCTTGGCTACGGCAAAGGATTGCTGGAACAGCTGATTAAGCTCACGACCCACCAGACCGTTGTCCTGAGCACTGAGGTAAGCATCTTTGATCTGCCCCAGAATCTGAGGTTCGCCCAATACCATGGAATCCAACCCACAGGATACGCGCATCAGGTGACGGGCGGCGTCTTCATCCACATATTCGTAGCTGTAACGGGCAAGGTCCGAAAGATCCAGATTGTGAAACTGACTCATCCACTCAAGGACAGGCTTGTTTTGCTGCCCTTCCTGTTCTGCATCGACCACGCAGTACAACTCGGTTCGATTACAGGTGGATACCACAGTGACTTCACTGATCTGCGGGTGCTGCTTTAATTGCTGGAACGCCCCATGCAGTTGTTCAGGGGTAAAAGCTACCCGTTCGCGGATCTCCACGGGGGCAGTTTTATGATTGATTCCAAAGGCAAGCAGGCTCATAGATCACTATTCTGTCACGGTTCAGGCATTTTTAAGGCTGGGGATAATAGCACAACAGAGTTAAAGGTGGCACTCCAACCCTATGGAAGGCAAAGTGTTTTTTTATCATTCAGGTCATACAAAGGTTAGATTTTCTCAAACTTTACTTGTATATAAGACACCCCTTATTACACTATAAACCGCCTCCCACAACAGCCATCTTAAGGAATACTCTGAAATGAGGCGGACGGCTATAACAACCGACGCTTAAGGCAGTGACGCCACAGATCAGAGACAGCAAAACAAGGACTGCGGATCAGGATATGATCTGCCGCATAACGGGGACACTATGCTCGCCAGTACAACATCAACCACCAGCCTGAACAGAATGACCGGCGAAACCCTCATGCCAACCCCAAAAGCCCCGCGCCGGATCAAAAACACCCGAAACAGCCTATACAGGCTTGGTGTTATGGCGACTGCACTCTTCTGCTTATTGCTGTCGATGATCACTCAGGCGGCCACCGAAAACTCTGAGGGCTCCCTGAAAAATCCGGCGATGCAAAGTTTTACGGTTGGCGTTGTGGCCGATAACGAACCCTACTCCAGCATTGAAAGCCGTGTTGCCCGTGGCTTTTCTATTGATGTTCTTAATAAGCTCAGTGAAACACTCAATATTCGGTTTGATTATCGCGTTGGCAGCTGGCCAGACATTTATGCCGCATTTTTGAGAGGTGAGCTGGATATTATTGACGAAATCTCCTGGCGGGAAGACAGGGCTGAAAAAATCCTGTTTACGGCCCCTTATCATCTGCGCCAAACCGTTGTTATGCAGAACAGCGCGCAACCTCTGCCGGATATAAAAACCCTCGACCAACTCAAGCCATACCGCGT
Organism: Oceanospirillum sp.; assembly: GCA_048270425.1. GTDB lineage: Bacteria > Pseudomonadota > Gammaproteobacteria > Pseudomonadales > Halomonadaceae > Oceanospirillum. The sequence continues at coordinate 54,473 of JBLWSY010000012.1, read as the reverse complement.
TGGCATTATGCGGGATGTCTACTATCGCGATTACCTGGTTGACCAGGGGATTGATGTTATCGAATATGATCTGCTGCCTAACCTGGTTCAGGCGCTTGCCTTTGGCTGGGTCGATACCATTATCGGGCCGGAGATCACGCTGAACTATATGGCCAGACGAGATGGTTTCTTTCAGCTGGAAACCAATGCATTAGCACCGCTGAAAGGCCTGGAGATTGAAGATTTCAGGTTGGGAACCCTTAAAGACAGACCGGAACTGCTTAATAAACTCCAGGCCGGTTTGCAGTCGCTGCCTGCCGACTGGCTTCAGGAGCTAAACGAACGCTGGATGCAGTATGATGGCCAGCTTCCTCTTCGACAGGAAGGCTTGCGGCTCACTCAGAAACAGCAGGAATATCTCAGCCGCTTACCTCCTCTGAGGGTTGGCCTGATGCGGGATTATGCACCGTTCAGCTTTTCTGAAAATGGCAAAATACAGGGCCTAAGTGTTGATATTCTCTATCGCCTGCAGGATATGACCGGTGTTGAATTTGTTCCCGTCGTTGATCAGTGGAACAGCCTGTTGCAGCTGTTTGAAAAGGGTGATCTGGACCTGATCGCGAATATATCCGACCTGCCGGAACGGCGGTCTTTCACGCGCTTCACCCAACCCTATCACCGAATCCCCAATGTCGCTTTTACCCGAAACGCGAATTTTCGCCTCAACAAAGCCTCCGACTTATCCGGTCAGCGCATCGCTTTGACCAGCGGCGTTTTCTATGAAGGCACGGTTCGTAAACTCTTTCCCAATCAGGTGATTAGCTATACCGAACAATCCACTATGTTCAGAGCTCTGACGGAAAACCAGGTTGATGTGGTACTTACGGCACTGCCGAACGGCAACCACTGGATCAGAGAACTGGGAATGACCGACATCTGGATTGCCGGTGAACTGCAGCTGCCAGGTTTGTCGGGAGAGGATCTCAGGATTGGGCTTCAACCCCAGCTTCAGCCATTAACAGAAATCCTTGATCAGGCATTAAACAACCTGTCGAAGACAGAAAAGCGGGCGATTGAAAACCGCTGGCTGGGGGCAAAAACAACCTCAGATAACGACTCTAAAATCACTCTGACAAAAAAAGAGCTTGAGCTACTCAGCAACTGGAACTCGACCATCACCTACTGCACGCACCCGAACCGTTACCCTCTGGAAAGTCAGAGCTGGAATGGTCACCATGAAGGCATGTCCGCGAGCCTTCTGACTGCTCTTCAGAAGAAGCTGGATAACCTGAGCTTTAAACGCCATCCAACGGACAGTTGGCAAGAGAGTCTCCAGGCGATTCAACAGGGTGAATGTGCCTTAATTCCGATGATAGTACCCAGCCAGGATTTACAGCCAAGGCTGCTGTTTTCAGACAGCTGGTATAACGCAGCTAATGTTATTCTGGGCAGCCTGGACAGCCCTTTTATAGGCAGTATCAATGACTTAAGTGACAAACCCGTCGGTATCAGCCGGGATAACAACCTGAGAGGCATGCTCGAGCAGCGCTACCCGCAACTGCAATTAGAACTGGTCGATGACACCCTAACGGGCATCCAGCACGTCAGAGAACATAACCTCTACGGCTTTATTGGCGGTCTGGCTGAAACCAGCCATCTGCTGCAGAAGGAGAGCTTTGGCGATATTCGGGTGCTGGGACGTCTGCCCATTGACAGTAATTTCTCGGTTGCGGTTAACAGCCAGTTTCCTCAACTGCTTGAACTGATGAATAAGTTACTGGCCAGCCTGACACCTGAAGAGTTGAACCGGATCGAGAACAACTGGCTGGCAATCCGACTGGAACAGGAAACGGATTACACAACCCTGTGGCAATTAGCGGCGGGCTTCAGTCTGTTGTTTCTGGCGCTTTTCTTCTGGAATCGAAAACTGGACAACCTGAACCAGCAACTGAAAAAAGCAAACGAGCAGCTAGCCCATCTGAGTATTACCGACCAACTGACAGAACTGGGCAACCGAAACTACCTCAACCAAACCTTTATTTCGTATATCGAAACATGCCGTCAAAACAAGCAAACACTTGCTCTGGCGCTATTGGATGCCGATCATTTCAAGCTGATCAATGACAACCACGGCCACGATACCGGCGATGTATGCCTGCAGGTATTAGCCAAACAGATGCGGACACACTTCAGCCGCCCGGAAGATCATTTGGTTCGCTTTGGAGGAGAAGAATTTATCATCCTGACTTCCGACAAGAGCCCAAAAGCCCTTAAGCAACGACTGGAAGCGTTCAGGGCTGCAGTTGCCAACAACCCGATTGAGCATAACACGCATCATTTAACGCTAACCGTCAGTATCGGTGCCATGATCCGCCCTGTGACGCAATCCGAGCAATTAGACAGCTGGTTAAAAGGCGCAGACCGGGCGCTTTATCAGGCTAAAGAGAACGGCCGAAATCAACTTGTTATCTTTGACGGCAGAGGGGATTCACTTTGACTCAAAACATCAAAGCACTCCCCATCCGGGCAACAGTTAAAAACAAACTGATTAAAAAAGACGGTTTTTTCTGTGATAGCAACAGGTTAAGCTCTGTCGGATGATTTTGAACCATCAGGGAAAGTGTTTTGATTCATGCCTTTGCCAGAGGCTGCTCTGACCTGTGCCATAATTTTCTGTGGTGGTTATACAGTGGTGTGTTTTTTATTTTGCCGTTGTGAGTCTTGCCGCGCGTTTTAATGACGGCTCCAACTATCAACGGCTCTGGATTGACGATCCCCGCCACACTTCTATTTATCGGTATCAGGGTGACACCATGCAAGGCAAGTCAGCATTACTCTCTTCTTCCCACCTGATAAAAATCAGTTTGTTGCTGCCTGCCCTCTGGCTTTCCGGCTGTCAGCAAACCAAGCAAAGTGACGATACGGCTTTCGACAGTAACTATCAGCGCCCACAGATGCAGAGCACACTGAGCGCCAACGAAACCATCGCTCAACATCCTCCGATTCAAGGCCTTGACGGCGAGGCCGTACAGGAACTCCTGGCGGCTGAGATTGCCGGACAACGAAACCAGGTCGGTTTTGCCCTACAGCTCTACATGGAGCAGGCGACCCGATTACAAAATCCGGAACTGGCCAGAAGAGCAACCTACATCGCGCAATATGCCGGAGATAATCAAACCACACTGGAAGCAGCAGCGATCTGGAGCCAAACGGCCCCTGATAATGTCGAATCACGCCGTATCAGTAGCACCCTTCTGATCCAGCAAGGCGATTTTCTTGAGGCCTTTGATTTTCAGAGTGACCTGCTGGCAATGGGAGAAGAAACCCACTTCAGTTACCTCGCTGCACAAAGTGCTCAGGCTGATGAATATACCCGCAATGAACTCCTGATCGCCCTGAACGGTTTACGCAGCAGTCATCCTAACAACCCGGATCTGCTCACAGCCACTGCTCAACTACTCTATTTCTCGGGCTTATATCAGGAAGCCAACGAAGCGATCGAGACCTCACTTGCGCTCTCACCTCAGAATATCCGCAGTATTTTGTTAAAGGCAGATCTTCTGATCACCATAGATGGCCCTCAGGCAGGCATTAAAGTGCTGAAGCAGGCGATACGCAAACAACCGGACAACCTTCGTCTGCAGCTTGCTCTGGCGCGTACTCTGGTCAAAGACGGTGATATTGATCAGGCTCAGAAAGTCTTTACAAATATGGCTGACAACCACCCGGAAAACGGTCAGCTGACACTATCTCTGGCTCTGATTCTGATGGAAAATGGTCTGCCGGATCAGGCGCGCCAGGAGCTGAACAAGCTGCTGGAAAAAGGGCTGGAACAGGATGCCGCTCATTATTACCTGGGCCGCATTGAAGAGCAGGAATCCAATACTCAGGGGGCTATCGATCATTACCGCATGGTCAAGGGAGGCAAAGACTTCCTGCAGGCCCAATCCCGCGCGGCGAGGCTGCTGATCGAAAAGGGTGATATTGATGAGGCCCGTGCCCATCTGGCTACATTGCGCCTGACGCTACCGGAATATCGTGTTCGCCTGTATCTGCTGGAAAGTGAGTTATTGCAAAACCTGGATCGCTCAGAAGAAGCATATCTTCTGCTGACCGAAGCGATTAACTCAGAAGGTCCGGATTATGAGCTGCTTTATAGTCGCGCCATGGTATCTCTGCGACAAGAGGATATCGAAGCGATGGAGCGTGATCTGCGGGAAATTCTGGAGAACGAGCCTAATAATGCCATGGTGCTGAACACCCTGGGCTACACCCTGACGGAATATACCGACCGTTATTCTGAGGCTCTGCTTCTGATCCGTAAGGCTGCAGCACTGAAACCCGGAGATCCGGCAATTACGGACAGTCTCGGCTGGGTCTACTTCAAACTGGACCAACTCAACGAGGCAATACTTTTCCTGCAACAGGCATACAATCAGCTACAGGACCCCGAGGTAGCCAGTCATCTGATTGAGGTTTACTGGGTCTCCCAACATCAGGAAGAAGCGATTGCCCTTCTGCTGGAAGCACGCCAACTGTTTCCGGACAATCCGATGCTAAAAGATATTGAGCGCCGCTTCCCCAAACTCGCCAAACAAGCAACGCTTCAGGAAGCCAGTGAACAGAATGCTGATGACAAAAGCCCGGCGCAAGACGGCGATCCTTCTGAAACCAGCACTGAAGATTCTCAAGCCAACTAATCCGCCCAAATACTATGAAGAGCGCTATGAAAACTCCAGCTAAATCCACTTCAAATTCGCCTTCAAAAACCAGGTTTTATACTGCTCTGACGATCTCCTTCCTGGTCATTCTCGGCGGCTGTACCACAACTGAGAAACTGGAGCAGGCCTCGTCTCCCTTTATGGAAGAACATACCCGAAGCCTCTCTCAACTGACTCACTGGCAGATTGCCGGTAAAATTCGCCTGAAGACGGCAAAAAGCTCCGATAGCGCTAATATTCAGTGGCTACAGGCTGGCGACCATTACAATCTGACACTGAGCGGGCCTTTTGGCCAGACCGGTGCGATTCTTGAGGGCACCCCTTATGAGGTAGTGCTGACGATCCCGGATGAAGGTCGTTTTTCTGATCGCTCCCCGGAAAGCCTGCTCTATAACTACTTTGGCTGGGACCTGCCCTTAAGCAGTCTCTTCTATTGGGTTCGCACTTTGCCTGCACCGGGGTCGGATTATCAGTCTGAGCTGAACAGCCAACAGCAGATTGCCCGACTGCAACAGGATGGCTGGGACATACATTATGACCGTTACCGACTGGTTAACAGTTCCGATGCTGATGCGCCAAAACTACCGGGGCGCATGAAAGTTGCCAAAGGCCAACTGGAACTAACCTTTATCATCAACCAATGGTCACTTCCGGAACATCAGGTTTCATTATTGAAATAAAGATACTTCCGCAACCGACAATGCACCCTGCCCTGAGTATAGAATGCAGGCAGATGTTGAACATATGCGCCTGCATTCACCAATCCCTATCGCTATAATCGCCCTCTATTATCTTTTAGCGCTGTATTTTTTAATCTGTACCTTGTCTTAAACTGCAGCTTCACCACTGACAACTTAATAGCGGTTATCTGAACAATGCTGACTCTGCCTGCCCCTGCCAAACTGAACCTCATGCTTCATATTGTCGGTCGTCGTGACGATGGCTATCACCTGCTTCAGACTCAGTTTCAGTTTCTGGCTTTCTGTGACCAGCTGACATTTATCGAGGGCAATAAAGCCTCACAGCGACCTGACATCTTACTAACCCCTGAGATTCCGGGCATTGCCAATGAAGACAATCTGATTGTTAAAGCAGGTCGTCGCCTGATCGCTTTTAGTCGCGACAAAGGCATCACCAAGCCTTTGGCTGATGTCATTATCGAACTGGATAAAAAGATCCCAATGGGCGGAGGCCTGGGTGGCGGTAGCTCAGATGCGGCAACAGCCCTGATCGGCCTGAATCATCTCTGGCAGCTGGACTGCTCTATTGATGAACTGGCTGCAATCGGTTTGGCTCTGGGTGCCGATGTACCTGTCTTTGTCAGAGGGTTTGCCGCCTGGGCTGAAGGTGTTGGTGAAAAACTAAGCCCTATTGAGCCGAACGAGCTGTGTTATGTGGTGATTTGCCCCGATTGTCATATCTCTACTCAGGAAATTTTTTGTCATCCCGAATTGACAAGAGATACCGAAATCATGACAATTACGCGCGCACTTGATCAGGGCGGCCATAACGACTGCGAACCGATCGCTAAAGCAGCTTACAAAGAAGTTGCTGAAGCTTTGGATTGGCTTAGTCAGCATGGCAAATCACAGATGACCGGCACCGGTGCCTGCGTTTTTGCAGGATTTGACGACAAAGAAACAGCCGATGCTGTTTTGGCAGCGTTACCGGAGCATTGGCAGGGCTTTGTAGCCTGGGGTAAAAACAGATCCCCGCTACATTCAACTCTCGCCATCTAATCGGTATAAAGTTGGGGTATCGCCAAGCGGTAAGGCACTGGATTCTGATTCCAGCATCCCCAGGTTCGAATCCTGGTACCCCAGCCATTTCTGTTTTCTGGTATGACAGTCATTAGAACTGCAGACCCGGCCCGCATTTACTCCCGTCAGACTGAATCCAAAGGTAGTTACACGTGTCAAAATTAATGGTGTTCACGGGGAATGCAAACCCCCAGTTAGCCAGCAAAGTTGTTGATTGTTTAGACATTCGTCTGGGCGATGCCACGGTTGGTCAATTCAGTGACGGCGAGATGGCTGTTGAAATTAACGAAAATGTTCGCGGTAAAGACGTTTTTGTTATCCAGTCTACCTGTGTACCTACCAACGATAACCTGATGGAACTGATCCTGATGGTTGATGCACTGCGTCGTGCATCTGCACAGCGTATCACCGCTGTAATTCCTTACTATGGTTATGCCCGTCAGGACCGCCGCGTTCGCTCAGCTCGTGTACCTATCAGCGCTAAGGTAGTGGCTGATATGATCGTAGCTGTCGGTGTTGACCGCGTTCTGACTGTAGACCTGCACGCTGACCAGATTCAGGGTTTCTTTGATGTTCCTGTAGACAACGTGTACGGTTCTCCAATTCTGCTGGACGATATCGAGCGCCAGAACTATGAAGATCTGGTTGTGGTATCGCCTGACGTAGGTGGCGTAGTTCGTGCGCGAGCTATCGCAAAACAGCTGAACGATGCAGACCTTGCGATCATCGACAAGCGTCGTCCGCAAGCAAACGAAGCTCAGGTTATGCACATCATTGGTGACGTTCAGGATCGTACCTGCGTACTGGTTGATGACATGGTAGATACAGCAGGTACTCTGTGCAAAGCCGCAGAAGCCCTGAAAGCCCATGGTGCAAAACGTGTTGTTGCTTATGCAACACACCCGGTTCTGTCCGGCCCGGCTATCGACAATATCCGTAATTCTGTTCTGGATGAGCTGATCATCACAGACACTATTCCTCTGACTGACGCAGCGCTGAAGTGCGGTAAGATCCGCCAACTGACGCTTTCCGGTCTGCTGGCTGAAGCGGTTCGCCGTGTCAGCAATGAGGAATCCATCAGCGCCATGTTTCGCTAATTAGCCTAAGAGTTAACAGCCAAACATTATTGCTGAACGATTTTCAAAACAGTCAAATCTGTTTGAAAAATGCTGCAGGTTTCTGGTCGCGGTAACCTGCACTTACTTTATATAACTGAGGAAATAATCATGTCTGATTTCGTATTAAACGCTGTAGTACGCAGCGACAAGGGGAAAGGTGCGAGCCGCCGCCTGCGTCGTCTGGAAGGCACTACTCCTGCGATCGTTTACGGTCTGGGTAAAGAGCCTGTAGCTATTACAGTTGAGCAACGTGAACTGTTCAAGAAGCTGGAAAACGAAGCTTTCTTCACTCACATCCTGAACCTGAACATTGAAGGTGCTGATAACGAGCAAGTTATCCTGAAAGACCTGCAACGTCACCCATTCAAAGAAGTTATCATGCACGCTGACTTCCAGCGCGTTGATGAGTCTTGCAAAGTGACCGTTCATGTTCCTGTTCACTTCCTGAACGAAGCGGCATGTAAAGGTGTTAAAACTCAGGGCGGCGTTATTCAGCACCATAAAGCTGAAATTGAAGTACGCGCACTGCCTAGCCAGCTGCCAGAAGCGATCAATGTTGATATGACCAAGATCGAAAAAGGCCAGACTGTTCACCTGTCTGATCTGAAACTGCCAGCAGGCGCTGAAATCGTTGAACTGACTAAAGGTGCAGATCACGATGCAGCGGTTGTAACTGTTAACGCTCCTAAAGGCGCTGCAGCAGAAGCAGAGGAAGCTGGCGAGGAGTAATCCACGCTGACTTTCTGAACGAGGTTTCGGTATGAGTGAAGGTATTCAGCTAATCGTTGGTCTGGGCAATCCCGGAGCAGAGTATGAGCAGACCCGTCACAATGCCGGAGCCTGGTTTGTCGAGGCGCTGGCGAAGCACTGCGGTGTTAGCCTGCGTCCCGAAAAGAAATACCATGGGCTCTATGCCAAGGCCCGCTTTGAAGGCAAAGACCTTCATCTGTTGATTCCCACCACTTTTATGAACCGTAGCGGTCAGTCAACGATTGCTGTTGCCGGTTTCTTCAAAATCCCCCCTGCTGCGATTCTTGTCGCTCACGATGAGTTGGATATTCCTCCGGGAACAGCACGCTTTAAACAGGGCGGTGGTCATGGTGGCCATAACGGCCTCAGGGATATCATCAGCAAACTTGGTAACGAAAAAGGTTTCAACCGTTTACGGCTTGGAATCGGCCATCCGGGCAGTAGCGATAAGGTTACCGGATATGTGCTGGGTCGGGCACCTAAGTCAGAGCAAGATGCTCTGAATGACTGTATCGATGAAGCCATAAGAGCCTTACCCGATGCAGTTGCAGGCCAATGGCCCGCTGCTATGAACCGCCTGCACAGCTTCAAATCCGCCTGATCTCTTCTCCCCTTGCCGGCATCTGTCAGCATACGCTGATGACACGTCGGTATCTGCCAGCCAGTTGCTGGTATACGCGCCGGTTCAACCACGCATATCAGGATCATCATCATGGGTTTTAACTGCGGTATTGTCGGCCTGCCAAACGTTGGTAAATCGACGCTGTTTAATGCTTTGACCAAATCCGGCATCGACGCCGAAAACTTTCCTTTCTGCACCATCGAGCCCAATACCGGTATCGTGCCTATGCCCGATCCCCGCCTTGATGCATTGGCTGAAATCGTAAAACCAGAGCGTGTTCTGCCCACGACGATGGAGTTTGTGGATATCGCCGGCCTCGTAGAAGGCGCATCCAAAGGTGAAGGCCTGGGTAATAAATTCCTGGCTAACATCCGTGAAACTGATGCGATCGCACACGTAGTGCGCTGCTTCGACAACGAGAATGTGATTCACGTTGCTAACCGTGTTGACCCGGCTCAGGACATCGAGATCATCAACATGGAACTGGCTCTGGCCGACATGGACTCTGTGGATAAGGCGATCCACCGCCTGACCAAAATTGCCAAAGGCGGTGATAAAGAAGCTCAGGCTCAGAAAGCGCTGCTGGAAAAAATCCAGCCGCACCTGGCGGAAGGCAAACCTCTGCGCAGCTTTGGCCTGAACGATGACGAGAAAAAACTACTTCGTTCATACAACTTCCTGACCGTTAAACCGACCATGTATATCGCGAACGTTGATGAAGATGGTTTCGAGAACAACCCTTACCTGGATATCGTTAAAGGTATCGCAGAAGAGGAAGGTGCGATTGTTGTTCCGGTTTGCAACAAGCTTGAAGCTGAGATTGCAGAGCTGGACGATGAAGAGCGTGAAATGTTCCTGGCAGATATGGGTATGGAAGAGCCAGGCCTGGATCGCGTGATTCGTGCCGGTTACGGCTTGCTGGGTCTACAAACCTACTTTACCGCTGGTGTTAAAGAAGTTCGTGCCTGGACGGTTAAAATCGGTGCAACCGCACCTGAAGGCGCAGGTGTTATCCACACCGACTTCCAGCGCGGCTTTATTCGTGCAGAAGTGGTGAGCTACGATGACTTCATCGAATTCAAGGGTGAGCAGGGCGCTAAAGAAGCCGGTAAATGGCGTCTTGAAGGCAAGGATTACATTCTGAAAGATGGCGATGTGGTTCACTTCCGCTTTAACGTTTAATCCCTGCGTTATACGCCAGGACGGTTAAGCGACTCAGTCAGAAAAGAACAGGTAATTATTTGCTTGCAGCGGGAAAGATTTACAGTATAATCTGCTCCCGCAAATGGCTATGTAGCTCAGTTGGTTAGAGCACAGCACTCATAATGCTGGGGTCGCAGGTTCAAGTCCCGCCATAGCCACCATATTTTAAAAAGCCGTTTCATCTGAAGCGGCTTTTTTCTTTACTATTAAAGCTATCCTGTTGTTTTTTCTGAATTTATTTTATTTTCAGCTTGACAGGCAGCAGCGAAGTAAAGATAATTTGCGCCACTTGCTGACGAACCGAAAGGTTTAAACAAGTTTGGCTATGTAGCTCAGTTGGTTAGAGCACAGCACTCATAATGCTGGGGTCGCAGGTTCAAGTCCCGCCATAGCCACCATATTTTAAAAAGCCGCTTCGAATGAAGCGGCTTTTTTTTTGCCTACCTGCCTTATCACACTATGCTTACGTGTTCCGATATTTATGCCAACGGCAAACAATGATGAGACTCGCTTATCGGATTAAAAAAGCCAGCATATCCCTTCAGATGGCTTCTATAGTATGCTCAGAAAAAATAATCACCCGACAAAGATGCGCCAGCCATGGATTCGCTAAAAAAAGCACTCTTCCCCCTGATTCGTCCCTTGGGCAGCCTGATCATTCTCGCTGTTTTCTTATTACACGCCATCGGTTACTGGAATATCGGATTATTCAATCGCTTAGAGCAGATTGCCTACGATATCCGGATCAATATGACATTGCCAAAAGAGGGAGATCCGCAAATTCTCATTATTGATATTGATGAGGACAGTTTGCGGGAAATCGGCCAGTTTCCATGGCCCAGAGAGTATGTTGCAGAATTGCTTTATATCCTTTTTGGAGAATATGGCATTAGCACGCTGGGCTTTGATATTGTTTTCCCCGAACCCGATCGACGGGGAGCCATGGAAGTGCTTCAGCGACTTATGGAGGAAAAACCAGAATTGACCGAAACCATCTCTCCACTACTGGAATCGATGGATGGTGACCATCAGCTGGCGGAGCTCCTTAGTCAGACCCCAGCCGTCATGGGGTTCTATCTTGACCGGGAATCTGAAGAAAAGACGCCATCTGTGGGCGTACTCCCCGATCCTTTGCCGATCAACAGCCCTATGTCTCCTAAGCTTTTACCGATCCCCAAAGCGGAGCGCTTTTCAGGTAACCAACCAATACATCAGGCGAATGCCCTGACAGCAGGTTTCTTTGATAACCCACTGGTGGATCAGGATGGCGTATTCCGCCGCGTACCTATGATTCAGGAATACAAAGGGAACTACTATCAGTCACTGTCCTTAGGGGTTGTACGAAGCGTCTTGGGTATGCCACCGGTTGAGTTCATCATGAGCGGTGATGACAGCAACCCGATTCTTGAAGCTCTCGATGTCGGTGGCTTCCGGATTCCTGTGGATAATCAAACCGGCGCGCTTGTGCCTTATTACGGGGGGCGGGGCACGTTCGAATACATCTCAGTAATCGATGTTTTTAAACAAACCGTGCCAAAAGAAAAACTTGAAGGTGCCATTGTGCTGCTTGGTGCCAGCGCGCCCGGCTTGCTTGATCTGCGAACCACCCCTGTACAGAGTGTATATCCCGGTGTTGAAGTACACGCCAACCTGATTGCCGGTATTCTGCACCAATCTTTTAAGCACCAACCGACGTACACCATTGGCGGTGAAATTCTGGTTCTGACATTCCTGGGACTCTTGCTGACATTTGCTCTGCCAAAGCTCAACCCGCTTCCGATTCTGATTGGCTCTTCCCTGATCTTTACGGGTATCTGGTATGGCAATCTGATGCTTTGGACGGATTATAAATGGGTATTCCCGCTCGCGACGCCTGTTCTGCTCAGTGCTCTGATTATCGCTTATCAACTGGCATATGGTTACCTGGTGGAATCCAGAGGCAAGCGTCAGCTGACCCGACTTTTTGGTCAATACGTGCCGCCTGAGCTGGTAGATGAGATGAATGACGATCCGGCCAGCATCTCTCTTGAAGGTGAAAGCCGGGATATGACCGTACTCTTTTCCGATGTCCGTGGTTTTACAACCATCTCAGAGGGACTCAACCCTGAAGAGCTAACGCGCCTGATGAATGCTTTTCTAACCCCCATGACCGGCGTGATTCATGAGTACAGGGGCACCATCGACAAATATATGGGCGATGCGATTATGGCCTTTTGGGGGGCTCCACTGAGAGACCCTATGCATGCCAAGCACGGGGTTGAAGCCGGGCTGAGAATGATCCAGATCATGAAGGAATTAGGCCCTGAATTTAAGAAACGCGGTTGGCCGGAATTAAAAATCGGCGTAGGTCTGAATACCGGCCCAATGAACGTCGGCAACATGGGATCTGAATTCCGAATGGCTTATACGGTTCTGGGTGACGCAGTAAACCTTGGATCCCGCCTTGAAGGCCTGACCAAACAATACGGTGTTGATCTGATGGTCAGCGAGACCACTGCACAGGCTGCTGACGACTACCTCTACCGCGAGCTTGATCTTGTTAAAGTTAAAGGCAAACACGAGCCTGTGGCTATTTTTGAGCCGATAGCACTCAAGTCAGAGGTCAATGAGGAGACACAGAAGTACCTGGAACGTTACCAGCAGGCACTTGCACACTTCAGGTCTCAGGAATGGGGGTATGCCGAACGCATGTTCAGGGAACTACAAACTCAGGAAGAGCGCATGATCTACGCTATCTACCTGGAGCGCATCGAACTCTATCGTGAGAATCCCCCCGGAGCAGACTGGGATGGCGTCTTCACCCATACCAGCAAATAATCCTGCAGGACAAAGCAACACAAACGAAAAAGCCGGAGAAACTTCTCCGGCTTACTGCTGCTAAAACTCACAAGGGCTATTTCAAACATTAGCCTCTTGGCTAACAAGAGACTTTAACGTCACCCGATTAGCCGCCTATTGGATTCTCTGAAGAGCTGCAGCACCGTTAATCTGGCCACTATCAACCGTCAGATCATAGCCAACAATAGCACCATCAGCATTTGGCCCAACAAAATCACCTCGAATAGAACCGTTACCAATCTTTGTTTCAGAACGATACGCTTCCAGCGCAAAACCATTAGCCCGAAACGCATCGATAGTTCCGCTACCAAAGGCTGCAATACTGTCACCGTTAAAATCCAGCGACATATCGGAGTCAATCACATTCTGAGAGAAGTTTACGCTTAAGTTGAGGTTATTAACCGTTCCGGTAGATACACTGTCACCTGAAATTAAAGTAGGCGATGTTCCACCCGCGAATGAAAAAGTCGCTACAGTTTGAGCAGAGATCAAGTTATCAATGGTTGCTTGTGGAGTAAGGTTTGTTGCAGCAATGTAGTGAAGCGCTTTCATCTCTTCGACACTGCCTCCATTACTGGACAGAATATCTCCAGCACTATCAGACATCCAACGTCCCCAGTTAACTTCGGCAACGATTGATCCATCAGTATCACGAATTCCATTTTTACCAACAGCCGTATAATCACCTTCAGACTGAAAACTGTAGTCGTCAAACGCAACGCTGTAAGTCGAAGCATCTCTGATCAAGGCCGCAGAGCCACCGTTGACCGATATACCCAGCTGATCATTATAGAAACCGATCAACTGCGAAGAGTCGCCTGAATTCTCATAATAACCTGAGAAATCACCCTGGCCGGTAGTGTTAAAACCAAGCCCCATGATGAAACCGTCACCATAGCCCGTTGCGATTCCAGACAGACCACTGCCCAATGTTGCATCATTAAGAGCGTTGTCCGACTCATTAAAAACTAACACACCAGCTGACGAATAGTAGATTGTTCCAGATTGATCGACATAAAAACCTGAAGCACCGAATGAGCCCAGCAAATAGTTACTCTCAGACCCACCCCAGAGAAAATCCCAATTACCTAAAACACCAGCGGAATTTAGCACAGAGCCGGTGGTGTCAGAAGTATACACATCACCTTGCAGGATAGCCTGCCCCATTCCATTATATATTGAATCGAGACTTAGATTATCAGACCGGAGATACCAGGTATCCTGAGTCTCCTGCTCATCATTTGTTGCCATCTCAAATTGGCCGTGCATGATTCCGCTATTAAAATCCATAAACATATACGAGTTGGCACTGTTGAAAAACAGCTCGCGGCCATTGCCATCATGAGCCACGCCACCAGTCAAATTAAACTTAGCCTGCATATTAGGGCGGCCAGCATCCCCCCATTCATGCAACGCTGAACTATCCAGATAGGTGTAATAAAAATTTTGATCCGTTGAGGATGTCACTCCATCCTCTCCGGTATAGGCATAGCCGTCCCAGTACCCCCAATACGCTGTATCCACGCCATCATTTTTTGAGTAGCCAAACACAGTTTCATCAGACAGTGCCTCAAAGCGCTCAGAGCCCCCAATACCGGTATCATCAACGGTTGCTTGCTCAAAAGCTACCACTCTTCCATCAAGCGAAGATACGGTAACGGTTGAATAACCATCGGAAGACTCAGCCAAACGTGAATAGCCATTGTTCATAAATGCACTATCCCGAGGAAAAGCGGCTAAGACGTAGTCTCCAGTAAGGGGGGAAAAAGTCTCAGTTGCCTCGGTGCGACTGTCGCTGTATGTTCCACCCTCAAGCCCAACACCTGAACAGCTACCATCTGCGTTATAACTTCCCTGACAGAGCGTAAAGCCTGAAATCAGCTCTTCTGCCCCGGTTCCGATAAAGGCACCGTACCAGATGCCATTGGCGACATTTTCACCGCCACTGGTATCGTAATAAAAACCACTGATCCCCATGCCCTGTGCACTTAAGAAATCAGATAACTGGCCACTGCCCGAAAATAACCAGGCACCGCCCGAGCTACCGGCAAGCGCAGATGGCACTGGCCCAACAGTTCCGGAAGAAAAGTCTAAATACAGGTTGTAATCCAGAGTTCCTGCAGAGAAGTCCACATTGAGCTCAACATTACTTCCTGTCGGGGTCGCGCCGGCAATATCAAGGCTAGTGGCTTTATAGTTAAATGTTCCGGTCTGATTCGATATAGCATCAGGCGAAGTAAACTGCTCAAAGATCCCCAGATCAGTTTCCTGCAATACAAAATCAGGTTGATCTTCAAACTCGGCTTCACTATTCCAGCTTTCCATCAAATCAGGAGGCAGATCCAGATCAACATACTCAGGTTCTGATTCTTCAGAAGATACGTTGTCAAACTCTGCAGTACCTTCTTTTAAGTTATCAAGGTCATTCTCATCGTTCCCTTCCTGAGAAAGCTCGCGATTATCATCGCTCTCTGTGCTATCCGAGTCATTTTCAGGCCAGAACTGGGCATCAGGCTGATTAAAAAAGTCCGCTGGAAGCTGGATCAATTTAGGCAACTCACGCTTATCACGGACATAGCCTGTCTGGTTAGGACTCACAAACTGTACACCTTCAAACGTCTGTAAATAGCCCTTACCAGAGTTAATTCTCAGATACGCGCCTTGTGCCAGTAGTTTGTCTCTGCCAGAAGGTACATAAAAAACCTCAAGGTCCGTTCCCCGGATACCAATGGTGGCCACAGGAGTACGAAGCTTAAAGCTCTCTTTGCGGGTTTTGCCGATAGTCCCCGTAATAGATCTAAGGCCGCCCTTAAGAAGCGATGTCTCAGCACGGTCATCCTGGGTTTGTTCAAAGCGGTATTTATCAATACGAATTTCAGTAGAAGGCCGGATTGCGAGATAACCGCTGTCTACCATCTTAATCTGCATACTGCTTGCCGCAGAGGAGACAATGCGATCACCTTCAAAAACAGCATCACCACGGTTGGCATTTCTCTTTTCACCTGTGGGTGAAAAGATAGAGACCTCACCATGGACAAAGAGCACCGTCCCTACAGGATCAACATCGTCGGCAAAGCCATTAACAGATGTCACCCCGAATACACAAAATACGGTGATGGTCAGGAGATATCTCAGCGTTAAAGTTTTCATAATATCGACCATGAGTTGGCAGCACTAAAAGTTGTAGTTCAATCGAACAGAAGCGTCCTGCTTATCCATGTCGTACAGAGAAATATTGGAAGAGGTCTCGGTACGACTAACCTGTGCTTTAATGCCAAGTTGCTTATTTAATTGCCACAAATAACCCAATCCGTAGATCATTTGCGTTTCATCACGCGGGGTATCATAGAGAGACCTTTTCAGGTCATATTCACTTGTCAGCCTGTTAACGTTAGCAAAAAAGATATGCTTCTGATTGAAAATAAACTGCCCCATAACAGCTATGCCAAGGGCGTCTTTATCTCCATCCGTTCTGCCGTTAACCGCTTTATCATCAGTCTTGGTCAGTTGTGTTTGCAAAACAATCGGGCGGTACTGACCAAAAATATAGCTAGCATAAAATGTCAGATTGGTGGTTTCGCTGTCGTTCGTACTGCTGCCATCAAAGGTGTTATCTGATTTCGATACCTGCCCACCAACCCGTGATCGGTTGCTCAGGAGAAAACCATAATCCGCCATCAGCATACTAACAGCTACTCCACTATCATTTTCCTGAGAAGAGTCAGAGCGCTGAGCGTAAATATTCAGATCAGAGCGGCCTTGCCGCCACCTAGTACCTAAGCGTGCACTCCATGATGTCGTTGTATAGTCTGTTTCATCAAACCAGTTTTTTCTTGATATCGTAGGCGCAATGTAAAACGACCAGGGTCCAGGAAGTTTATAAGTTGCAGATCCGGAAATGCCTGCCTCAACAAAATTATCAGATGCCTCAAACTCCCCATCCGTAACATCATACAAACGACGAACCGTATCCTCAGACATTGAAAACATCTCCGCAAAAGCGGCAATATAATTGCTCTCACTTGGAGCTCCTGTTGCATTGGAGCTATAGCCTGCAGTCGTGAATGCACTACCAGACAAAATCCACTTCGGATGCCGGTCCGATAAGCGATCAATTTCGGCCAAGTAAAAAGCGATCGCCTTTTGAGCTGATTCGGGTGGACTCATCGCCTGTAGTAACTGAAACTCTTTTTCTGCCCTTGGATAATCTTTCAGCTGAAAGAAAGCCCTGGCCATATCCATACGAGCTCCTGCATGGTGAGGCATCACCGCAACAACTCGCTCGAATGCCCATGACGCATCTTCAGGATGGCCTGAGTCGATAGCAGCCATACCCAAAAGATAGTTATATTGCGCATCTCCCGCATAAACCAGCTCAGCAGGTTTCAAAGTTTCGTAAGCACGCTCAGGCTGTTTTTTGGAAAGATAATAGATAGCCTGCTCCTTCAACCGGGTCAGCTCAGCCTCACTTCCTAAAACATTAGCGCCAACACCCTCAATTCCGACAAGGGTATTAAAGAACAAAAGACAAACAAAAACCTTGAAATAGTGCACGCTTCCGACACATCCTGAAAAAGTTTGAAACAAAGGGCCAAAATTCTGACATACAGCACACTTTCTGTCCCCCGCTTACTTCTAATGCTCTCTGACTTTTTTGTAACCCTGCCCAGCCCATGATGCTAAGTCATTAAAAAATTAGAGTTTTTTTCAAAAAAATGCTTGACCCTTTTTTCTCCATCTCTATAATGCGTTTTCGAAAGTTGAGCACAGTTCCCTGATAGCTCAGTTGGTAGAGCAGTAGACTGTTAATCTATTGGTCGCAGGTTCGAGTCCTGCTCGGGGAGCCAACTTTCCTAATCCGGCTAAAGGCCGGTTTTTTTTTCGCCTGCAATTCAGCAAAAACGCCTTCTTTCCTTAAATACATACTCTCTCTCACTGTAGCCCCTCTCAGCGAAAAAAACTCTGTCGCCTTAAGGCATTAAATAATTAGCGCAAGCGTAACTTAACGAGAGATAAAATAAAGGCCAGAGTGTACACCCCAGCCTTTGACAGTAACTTGTGATAATTCACAAATATTTAAATACGATCAGATCTCTTTTAATTCGTTAAAGCTTGCCAGCACCCGAAATAACTTGAATGCATCACGACTCCCCGCCAACTCTCTGACTGAATGCATTGCAAACTGCGGGACGCCAACATCAATAGTTCGAACCCCTAACTCCGCAGACGTGATAGGGCCAATCGTACTACCGCAAGCCAGATCGCTACGCATAATAAAGCTTTGAACCTCTACACCCGCTTGCTGGCAAGCCAACTTAAACCAAGCGGAACTTTCACTGTTCGAAGCATAACGCTGGTTTGCATTCAGTTTGATGACAGGTCCGGCATTCAGTAAAGGCGCATGATTATTGTCATGATAGCTGGCGTAATTCGGGTGGATACCGTGGGCGTTATCGCAGGACACCATCATAGAAGCAGCTATCATCTGCTGATAGCTCTCCTCGTCACCGGCAATACGCTTTAGCACTGACTGAAGGAAAGGCCCTTGCGCACCTGAAGCACTCAAACTGCCCACCTCTTCATGGTCATTACACACCAGAAGTGAAGGCACATCACGACTGCTCTTCAATAACGCTTTAAGACCGATAAAGCAGCTCAGAAGATTATCCAACCGGGCCGAAGCGATAAAGTCTTCGTTATAACCGATAAGCGCTGCAGGCTGAGTATCATAAGCCAGACATTCATGTTCCAGAATTTCAGCAACATCTGTGACGTCCTGATTTTTTAACTGAGCAATCAAAAGATCATTAAAACTTGTGACCTCATCTTTCTGCTGCATCAGCACAATCGGCAGCTGCGTCTGTGCATTGATCGCAACACCATTATTCACTTCACGGTTCAGGTGGATAGCCAGATTCGGTACTGTGCCAACTGGCCGTTCAAAGTTAACCAAAGCATGCTTCACCGAACCATTATCGGCGCGGTAAGACACGCGCCCCGCAATTGACAGATCACGATCAAACCAGGTACTCAGAAGAGCCCCACCGTATACCTCAACCCCCAAACGCAGGTATCCCTGACCTTGCAGATCCGGATTTGCCTTTACCTTCAAACAAGGACTGTCGGTATGGGCACCTGACATACGGAAGCCAGTTTGGACTGTTTTGTCATCTTCAGGCAGGGTAAAAGCGATAATTGAAGATTGATTACGGGTAACCACATAGCGACCGCCAGGTTTGAGAGACCAGCTATCCCGTTCCTGCAACTGCTCAAAACCTGCATCAAGAAAGCTATCAAGCATACTTTGTGTTGCATGGAAAGGTGTTGGAGAGCGATCAAGAAACGCCAGCAACTGCTGATTAAAATCATTCTGAGTCATGGATACCCCGAGGAAAAATAAAAGTAGATCCCAGCCTTTGCAGTTCTTAACTGAACCAAAACGAGCGGCATGGTGTACTATAACAAAATTACTTCTTCAGATGACCTATGAGCCTTATAACCAAAATCAGGTTTCTGGTTTACCCTTTGCAAAGATTTTCGGCGTTTATCAGGGCGTTAATGATTTTTCAGCCTTGATTATCGGTGATCTGAAACCATATTCTTTGTAAGTCATAGAGTTAGCTCTGAAAAACTGTTTGCTGAAAAGCCCTTGGCAGACACAAATTAAAAGATTGCTACAGGTTTTCTTCTGTTCCGAAGCAGACCTCCGGCCCGGAGAGTTGAATGATAACCACGGTTACCCGCTACCTGCTGCCCTTATTGTTGGCAAGCAGCTTAACCTTCAGCAGTGCTTATGCTGATCTACTCGAACCGACTAAAGAACAGCAGCAGGCCGCTCAGGATATCGTTGAGCGACTGAACTACGGCCACTATCGTGAAATTGAACTAAATGATCAGCTTTCTGAAGAGATCTATGATCACTATCTGGAACAGCTGGATGGCAACAAAGCCTATTTCACCCAGTCGGAAATTAAGCAGTTTGACCGCTATAAGCAAAGACTGGACGACGATCTGAAAAAGGGCGATCTGACAGCTGCGTTTGAGATCTATAACCTTTATCAGGAAAAAGTCACCGCCCGCATTGATAGTCAACTTGAGCAACTGGACCAGTTTCCGGATGACTATGAGTTCAAGCGCAACGATGCCCTGATGATTGATCGGGAAGACTTTGCCTGGGCGGCCAGCGATGATGAGCTGAACACACTCTGGAACAAACGACTCGAAAACAGCCTGTTAAGCCTGAAGCTTTCAGGCAAAACACTTGCCGAGGCTAAGAAAACCCTCAAACGTCGTCTGGAAAATCAACGGAAACGCATCACACAAACCCGCGATGAAGACGTATTCCAGATTTACATGAACGCTTATACCCAGCTTTATGACCCCCATACCCAGTATCAGTCACCACGAAGCTCAGAGACCTTCAATATCCGCATGAAGCTTTCTCTCGAAGGCATTGGTGCCCTGCTGCAGACTGAAGATGAGTTTACCAAGGTGGTGAGCTTAGTACCGGGCGGTCCAGCAGCGCAGGCAGGTGAACTGAAACCTGCCGACAAGATTGTCGGTGTGGGTCAGGATAGTGAAGAGATTGTTGATGTGATCGGCTGGCGTCTTGATGAAGTAGTCGATCTGATTCGGGGGCCGAAAGCCAGCACGGTGCGCCTGCAGGTGATTCCGGCTAACGCCAAAGACAACAGTCAGACCAAAGTGATCTCAATCGTTCGCAACACAGTGAAACTGGAAGATCAGGCGGCTAAAAAATCAATTGTCACCCTGAACGAAGGTGGTCAGACGAAGAAGATCGGTGTTATTGATATTCCAGCCTTCTACGTTGACTTTGATGCCTGGCGACAGGGCAAAGAAGATTATCGTAGTACCACCCGCGATGTACTGAAGCTGATTCAGGAGCTTCAGGCTGAAAATATTGACGGACTTGTCATTGACCTGCGCAACAATGGTGGTGGCGCACTTCAGGAAGCTAACTCACTGGTTGGTCTCTTTATTGAGCGCGGTGCAACTGTTCAGGTTCGCAACGCTGAGGGCCGAATTGATATCCTGGGCGACCCGGATCAGAACGTTGCCTACGATGGTCCACTGGCTGTTCTGGTCAACCGCCTGAGCGCATCTGCTTCTGAGATTTTTGCCGGTGCAATTCAGGACTATCAACGCGGCATCGTGATTGGTAGCCAGACCTTTGGTAAAGGTACGGTTCAGTCCGTGACGCCACTGGAACATGGCCAGCTAAAACTGACCCGTGCCAAGTTCTATCGTATCTCAGGTGAAAGCACCCAGCATATGGGCGTAGTTCCGGATATCCAGTACCCAAGTCTGGTAGATGCGGATCAGGTGGGCGAAAGCTCCCTTGAGTTTGCTCTGCCATGGGATAAGGTTCAGGCTGTTCGCCATAAAGAATACAGCCCTCTGCAACTTTGGCTGCCAGAACTGAAAGAGCGTCATCAGGTAAGGGCAGAAGAAGATCCGGACCTGAAATATCTTGCAGCTCAGCAGGATCTGTTTGAAGAGATGCGCTCGGTTAAACAGGTGAGTCTGAACGAAGCTGCCCGCAAGGCTGAAAGTGAGCGTCTTGACGCTCAGCAACTGGCGCTGGAAAACCAACGACGCAAAGCGAAAGGTCTTGAGCCAATCGAAGAGCTGAATGATATTCCGGATAATGACGAAGATCCGAATCAGGATATCGAGCTGGTGGAAAGTGGCCGTATCCTGCTGGATATGATCGAACTGGCAGAGTCCGCTATGGCAAAAGCTGACTAAAGCTTCCGCCCGCTTTACGACTCTCGAAAAATAAACCGCTCGCTAAAAAATTAACTTCTCGAAAAAAATCCCCACTGATCTCAGATCGCCGGGGATTTTTTTGAATACTGCTTTTGAATCAGGCGACTGACTTTTCAGGTCTAGACAACCGAATTAATTAAAGCCCAGGACTTTTTCGCTTACGGCCGGATACTGACTTCAGGCCTTTACGCATCATGCGGTAAACCACATCCGTTACCTGACGGTCATCTTCTTCAAGACGGGCCAGCTGCTCAATCTCAAAGTTGGCACCAAACAGCCATTCAATCTCATCGGCCTCTACAGAAAAAGGCGGGCCGGATGGCTTCTGATGCTCCAGACTCACCAGCAGCATCTCAACAGCAGGAGACAACATCTGCGCCAGATGGAAAGCATAACGATGGCGCTTCGCTTTGGGTAATGCCACCAAAGATGCGCGATCATATACCGCAGTCACATCGATCATATGCTGACGGTGCAAGTGGAAAAAGTCACCACAATAAAGCTGATAAGGCCCTGCCTGATAACAACTCAACTGATCAGCAACCTCAGTATGCACCGGGTTCAGTCCCTGAGCTTCAAAGAACTCCTTAACCGCCAGCTCGCTGAGTTCAACGCCAATAACCTGCCAGCCCTGCTCTGCCAGCCAAACCATATCGTTAGACTTGCCGCACAGAGGGACAAATACCACCTTGGCTTTCTGGGCAACAGGCTCAACCTGCCCGACATCGCCGCTTGATACTCTGAGCTTTTCAGGAAGATTATTCCAATAGGCGGGTAACGCCGGATGCACTTCATCCTGATGAAAGCCGATTCGCCCCTCTTCCCATCGCTGATGCCAGAATGCTTTATCCATACTGAGTTCCACTGTTCAGGTCTTTTCACCTATGGTGAACGAGCCTGTTACAAAAATCATTGCTGCTTTAGACCAGTGCAGCCACCTTAAAGATCGGTAGAAGGATCATACAGCGTCTGGGGTAAATTGACAGGCTACGAATCCGGTGGAACGGGAATCGGACGTCCGGGAAAATGAGCAACATTGCCGTCAGATTTCCATTCACTCACCTTAGGCAAACCTTCCCGCTCGACCTCATCAATGCGGACAATCGCGTTATAAGGAATATAACTCCGTCTCACACCAGCAAACTCCTGTTTGAGTTTCTCCTCACTCGGGTCAATCACAACCTGACTGCGCTCACCAAAAACAAACTCTTCCACTTCCAGAAATCCAAACAGATCGCTTTGAAAAACCTGACGGGCGTAGACTTCAAATACCTCATTCTTGTTCAGGAAGATAACCCGATACACCGTTGAAGAATCAGACATCAACCTTCCCCCTCTAACAATTCAGTCCCTCTGATGCAGCAGCCCGTTAACGCTTGAATTTTGGCGGCCACACCCCCAAATAGCCCTCTCTATTTGCGGGCAGAGCCGCACATTACAAGCCCGCCACGATCAAATCATCAGACGCTCAAATTCAGCCTCTAGGTTTTTCGTGACAAAGCCTATGCGCTGGGGCTATCGGCTCGTATAATGGTGCGTTTTTATCCGCAACGGCTAACCATTGCGCTTTAATTCCGTACTTCTTATCCGTACAAAACGAACAGGTGTTTTCCATGGCTAAAAAATTATTCATCAAAACCCACGGGTGTCAGATGAATGAATACGATTCCGCTCGTATGGCTGATCTTCTGGGTGAAAGTCACGACCTGGAGCTGACCGACGACGAGAACGAGGCAGACGTTGTTCTGCTGAACACCTGTTCGATCCGTGAAAAAGCTCAGGATAAGGTTTTCCACCAACTGGGCCGCTGGAAAAAGCTGAAAGAGAAAAACCCGGATCTGGTGATCGGCGTTGGTGGCTGTGTCGCCAGTCAGGAAGGTGACAACATCCGTAAGCGTGCCAATCACGTTGATGTGATTTTTGGCCCTCAGACCCTGCACCGCGTGCCGGAGATGATTGACGCCTCGAAAAAGAACAAGATCTCTGTGGTTGATGTGACCTTCCCGGAAATCGAAAAGTTTGACCGCCTGCCAGCACCAAAAGTAGAAGGTGCCACCGCATTCGTTTCCATCATGGAAGGTTGCAGCAAGTACTGTACCTTCTGTGTGGTGCCTTATACCCGTGGCGAAGAAGTTTCCCGCCCATTTGAAGACGTGGTAGCCGAAGTGGTGCATCTGGCAGAGCAGGGCGTACGCGAAATCAACCTGCTGGGCCAGAACGTAAACGCTTACCGGGGGCATAACGAAGAAGGCGACGAGATCGATCTGGCAGAGCTGATCAGTTTTGTGGCCGCTGTTGATGGCATCGACCGTATCCGCTTCACCACTTCTCATCCGGTAGAATTCAGCGACAGCCTGATTGACGCCTACAAAGATATTCCTGAGCTGGTCAGCCATCTGCACCTGCCGGTTCAGAGTGGTTCCGACACCATTCTGGCAGCGATGAAACGTGGTCATACCCGGGATGAATATATCAGCAAGATGGAGCGCATCCGGGCCAACCGTCCGGATATCAGCTTCTCATCAGACTTTATCGTAGGCTTCCCGAACGAAACCGATCAGGACTTTGAAGACACCATGAACCTGATCGCCCAGATCGGTTTTGATCATTCATTCAGCTTTATCTACAGCCCGCGACCGGGTACTCCTGCTTCGGATATGGAAGACAACACCCCGGAAGAGGTGAAAAAGCAGCGTCTGAATATTCTTCAGGATCGTATCAACCAGCAGTCGATGCAGATCTCACGTCGTATGGTAGGCAATGTGGAACGTATTCTGGTAACCGGTTTCTCACAACGTGATCCCGGTGAACTTCAGGGGCGTACCGAAAATAACCGGGTAGTGAATTTCCGCACCGAAGATCCGATGGAACTGATCGGGCGCTTTATTGATGTGAAGATCACGGAAGCGTTCCCGAACTCTCTGCGCGCTGAACGTATCGACAATCTGAGCTACTAACATCGCAAAGACGGGTATCCCGGATATGCGGCACCCTTCACCGGTTGTCGCA
The DNA here is from genome assembly GCA_048270425.1 of Oceanospirillum sp. Classification (GTDB taxonomy): domain Bacteria; phylum Pseudomonadota; class Gammaproteobacteria; order Pseudomonadales; family Halomonadaceae; genus Oceanospirillum. The sequence goes on along the minus strand of JBLWSY010000012.1, from coordinate 29,683 downwards.
TAGCGCTAAAACGCTCCGCTATACTGAATACTAAATCCATGATGCTTTAAGCCTTTTGTCACACCCGTGAGTCACACTAACCTTTAACAAGGTCACTCAGGGTCAACAGGATGCAGGCAATTACAGGTAACGCTTTGAACAATAACAGCCAAACCCATATTTTAAAGCTCGACTTAGAACCCAATGACGCGCAGCGTCTGGCTAATCTTTGCGGTCTGCACGATGAACATCTGCGTCTGATCGAAAGCCGGATGAACATCATCATCCGTAACCGCAGCAATCAATTCCAGCTTGCCGGTGAACTGAATCTGGTCAAGGCTGCAGCCAGCCTTCTGGAAGCGCTTTATCAGGATACCGCCAAAGAAGAGCTGACCCCGGAATCGATCCACCTGCATCTGCAAACCTCAGGTATTACCGAACTGGTCAGTAACAGCCAACAGGATGGTGAAGGTGCGGCTGACGACCTGATCACCCTGCGTACGCCTAAAGGCACCATCAAGCCACGCGGACCTAACCAACAGAAGTATGTTCGTACGGTTCTGACCAACGACATTAACTTTGGTGTAGGCCCGGCCGGTACCGGTAAAACCTATCTGGCTGTTGCCTGTGCGGTTGAAGCCCTGAGCAATGATGAAGTTCGCCGCATTCTGCTGGTTCGTCCTGCTGTTGAAGCCGGTGAAAAACTCGGCTTCCTGCCTGGCGATCTTTCGCAGAAGGTCGATCCTTATCTGCGTCCTCTGTATGACGCACTCTATGAGATGCTGGGCTTTGAGCAGGTTGCAAAACTGATTGAACGTAATGTAATCGAAGTGGCACCTCTGGCTTATATGCGTGGCCGTACCCTGAACAACGCCTTTATCATTCTCGATGAAAGTCAGAATACCACCCGGGAACAGATGAAGATGTTCCTGACCCGTATCGGCTTTGGCTCTACCGCGGTCATTACCGGTGACGTTACCCAGATCGACCTGCCTAAAGGCCAGAAATCCGGTCTTGTTCATGTGCTGGACGTACTGGACGGTGTTGAAGGTATCGGCGTAACCCGCTTCGATTCCAAAGACGTTGTGCGTCATCCTATGGTTCAGCGTATTGTTGAAGCCTATGACAACCACGAAGCAGAAGTTGCTGCCAAAGAGAAAGCAGAACGCGAAGCTCGTGAGGCTGCTCGCCAGGAAGCAGTCGCTGCGGCTTTAGCCGCAGACTCGGCGTCAGGGAACAAAAACGCTGACGATAAAGACAGCTGATGAGCCAACCGATGACAGAAGCGATAATCGACCTGCAGATCGCCTGTGACAACACTGATCTGCCTCAGGAAGCCGACTTAAAACTCTGGACGGAGAAAGTGCTCAATGCTCACGAGGATACCGGTAACGAAATTACCGTACGGATCGTGACACCTGAAGAGAGTCAGCAACTGAACCATCAGTACCGGGGAAAAGAGAAGCCGACGAATGTCTTATCTTTTCCTTTTGAATCACCACCGGAACTTGAATTACCCTTACTGGGTGATCTTATTGTCTGTGCCGATGTTGTGGCACAGGAAGCAATCGAACAGAACAAAGCCCTGAAAGACCATTGGGCGCATATGATCATTCACGGATGCTTGCATTTGCTGGGATATGATCATATAGAAGAAGAGGAAGCCGAAGAGATGGAGTCTCTTGAGATAGAACTTCTGGCAAGCCTCAATATAAAAGATCCCTATCATCTGGACTAAAACCATCCACTGGCCACAGAGAACGGGACACTAAGGAATCACACGACGATGAGCGAAGACCGATCGAGCAACGGTCAGGGTCAAAGATCCTGGCTTCAAAATATTATGACATCCCTGACCGGCGAGCCTAAAACCCGTCGGGAGCTTCTGGAGTTTATCCGGGATGCGGAACAGCGCCTTCAGCTTGATGCTGAAGCGATGAACATCATCGAAGGCGCACTGCAGATCAATGAGATGCAGGTTCGGGATATCATGATTCCTCGTTCGCAGATGGTCGCGGTTAAAGACGGCCAGCAACCGGAAGATTTCCTCTCGCTGATTATCGACTCAGCCCACTCACGTTTTCCGGTTATCGGTGAGAATCCGGATGAAGTGATCGGCATTCTGCTGGCGAAAGATCTGCTGCCACTGATACTGAAGCGCGAACCGGGTGCCTTTAATATCCGCGATATTCTCCGTCCGGCGACTTTTATTCCGGAATCCAAACGCCTTAACAGCCTGCTGAGTGAGTTCCGCGTGAAGCGCAACCACATGGCGATCGTAGTGGATGAATACGGCGGTGTTGCCGGTCTTGTTACCATTGAAGACGTTCTGGAACAGATCGTAGGTGACATTGAGGATGAACATGACATCGAAGAAGACGACATGGATATCCGCGCCATCAATGATGGCCAGTTTATCGTTAAGGCACTGACACCGATTGAAGACTTCAACGAAAGCTTCGGCACGCACTTCAGTGATGAAGAGTTCGACACCATCGGCGGTATCGTAATGCAGCGTTTTGGTCATCTGCCAAACCGTAACGAGACGACTATGCTGGAAGGTCTGGAGTTTAAGGTTCTGAATGCTGATAACCGACGCATTCGCCTGCTGCAGGTGAACACCCATAGCGGATAACACCTGAAGATCAACAGTCAATGCATACAAATACCGATGTTCTAATCATCGGTATTTTTTTGCCCGATATACGGATATAGCAGAGGTTTCAGCTGATTTAAGTCATTAGGAAATCTACATGTTTTCAGCGAGATAGCCTTTTGATAGTCTGCTGATACGAAGAACTATTGGACTCAATCAGGTCATGGCACTGACAGGCGTTTTCCAGAAAATCTCTAACCGACAGGGGCTACACCGCTATCTGCTTGCAACACTCGCAGGCTGGTTACTTCCGCTCTCTTTTGCACCCTACAACTACTGGTTTATCACTCCATTTGCGATCTGCCTGCTACTGATTGCCATGAAAGGCGGGCGCTCAGCGGTCGAGCTTAGTGGCCATTTTAAAACCAACTTCATTTTGGGCTGGTTCTTTGGCTTAGGTCTTTTTGGCAACGGTGTCTCCTGGGTTTATGTCAGTATCCATGATTACGGCTATACCGGCGTCCCCCTGGCACTGCTGCTAACAACGATTTTCGCTATGGGGCTTGCACTTCTTCCTGCCCTGCAGATTGGCCTTTTTCAACGTTTCTTATCTAAAACCTCTCCGGTTTGGAGTTTTCCGGCACTCTGGGTTCTCTTTGAGTGGCTACGCAGCTGGCTGCTGACCGGCTTTCCATGGCTCTATCTGGGTAACAGCCTAGTGGATTCGCCCCTAGCTGCCTGGTTGCCCATAGGCGGCGTGTACCTGGCCAGCTTTATTCTGGTAATGAGCGGCAGCCTGCTCTTTCAGCTGACCCAACAAAAGCTCAAACTACGCACACTGACCGCCTGGTTTGTTTTAGTTTTTGCCGGTGGACACCTACTGAATTCGATTCAATGGACAGTGCCATCTACCCGGGGTGCCGTTGAAGTTGCACTGGTTCAGGGCAACATCGATCAGAATGAAAAATGGCAGCCTCAGAACCGTCAGAAATTTCTGGAACTCTATTACAACCTGACTCTGGACGTGCAGACCAGCGGTTTAATCGTCTGGCCCGAGACCGCCGTACCCGTACTTTATCGATACTCTCACGAGTACTTTGACCAGGTACTAGCGGATCTCCCGGCAGATACAGCACTGATCACCGGCATTCCCCAGCAAGCTCACCCGGACAGCAATGCCCCGATCCAGTATCACAACAGCATCATGGTCAAAGGAGCCGGTGAAGGCTTATATCAGAAACAAAAGCTGGTTCCTTTTGGTGAATACGTTCCTATGGAAACCTGGCTTCGTGGCGCCATTAACTTTTTTAATCTGCCCATGTCCAGCTTTGCTCCCGGCAGCAGTGATCAGCCACTACTGCGCGCTAAAGGTATGCAGATCGCGCCCTTTATCTGTTATGAAGTGGTATATCCTGAGTTTGTTCGCCAGCAGGCACAACAAAGTGATTTGTTAATTACCATCTCTAATGACAGCTGGTTTGGACATTCAGTTGGCCCACTTCAGCACCTTCAGATGGCTCAGGTCAGAGCTGCAGAAAACGGCCGCTATATGCTGCGCAGTACCAATAACGGTGTGACCGCGATTATTGATCCACGCGGCCGGATTATCGCAAGCGCTCCTCAATTTGAGCAGGCAATAGTCCGGGGTGAAGTTCAGGGGATGGTCGGGCAAACGCTGTTTGCTCAGTTTGGCAGCCTGCCCTTACTGATCTTCTGTGCTTTGATTCTGCTGATCCAGCTGGTTCAGAGCCGTCGTCAACCGCAGCTGCATCTGTTTCACTGATGACGCACCCGTTTCTTCTGGCGTAAAAACACGAAAGGGCTGAAGCAGATTGCTTCAGCCCTTTTTTATCTGCCAACACGCTCTTAAAGAAAGCCGTAGATCAGCGGCTGCCGGTCAGGAAAGTTGTGGTTTTCTCTATTCTGGACCGGGGAATCTGCTCATCGTCCGTTTCTACAATAAAGCGAATCTCCTGAGCCAATCCCGAAGGTTCCGGCGCACAAACCCGATAGGCCCGCCACCCGGCATTATTATCATCAAGGCTAAGACTCTGATCACCATAAAGGATCAACCCATCAAGCCCTGTTGTACTGATACGAACACTCTGAACCCCTTGCTGATAACCTTCTACTTTGATTTTGTAGTGATTACAGATCTGATCGTTATCCTGACGTGTGTAGAGCGCCCCACGATCACGGCGAATCTCAAGCAGCAAATCCTGCGTCTGGGTAAAGCCCAACATCACAGCCCCCAAAGCCAACAACATCACCACAGCATAGCCAGCAAGTTTAGGGCGCATCAGCGTTTGTTTAACTGGCGAGCCCGAAAGCTCAACCTCAGATGCAAAACGAATTAAGCCTCTTGGCTTGCCTACCTTATCCATCACCTGATCGCAGGCATCAATACAGGCACCACAATCGATACAGGCCGCCTGAAGTCCGTCACGAATATCGATACCAACCGGGCAAACCTGCACACATATCGTACAATCCACGCAGTCACCGGCAGAGTTTTTTATTACTGGCATTGAGCTATCGTTAGCCACCCGCTTCTGAACAGGGGCAACCGCAAGGTTCTGCACCGGTATCATATCAACCTGTCCGTTTTTGCCTCTCAGGCGACGAGGCTCACCACGCCCGTCATCATAGCTGACCGTTCGGGTATGCTGATCAAACATCACTCCCTGAAAACGGGAATAGGGGCAGGCATGCAGACAGATTTTTTCCCGTACCAACCCAGCGTTCACATAAGTCAGAGCTGCCATCGAGATCAGCCATCCCCAAACCGCAAGAGACAGGTCAAGAGTAAAGAAACCGGTAAACAGCTCCTGCACCGGCAGAAAGTATCCTGTAAAAGTCAGCGCTGTTAAGAAGGAAAACGCTAACCAAAGCCCGTGTTTAGCCAGACGTCTTAAAAGACGTTTACCCGTTAACGGCAAGCGATCATTCTTCGCCCGCAGACTGGCTTTACCTTCCGTCATTTGCTCGATTCGGATAAACAGCCAGGTCCAGATGCTTTGCGGACAGGCAAAACCGCACCAGACTCGCCCCCAACCCACAGCCATAAAAAACAGCAGGCAGGCACCCGCAATCATCAGCCCCGCCATCAGAGGCAGATCATGCCAGGACAGCTGACCGCCAAAAAGATAGATACGTCGTTCTTCAAAAGAGAATAATAAGAGCGGCTGACCATCCCACTGCAACCAGGCCAGCAGGAAGAAAGCGATAATCAGTGGACCACTGACCAAACGTCGCCAGTTCTGAAAACGACCTTCGGTCAGCCTTACATAAAATTTCTGCGGGCGTTCTATGATCTCCGAGTCAGAGCGCACTCGGTTAACGGGAATTTGCTGCATGACATCATCTCTAGGTTTCAGGTAATTGGTGCAAACCGGTTCAGCGCAGCATACTGAGTAATGACAATAAGGTTCAGGCCTAAAAAATTAATTTTTAATAGGTACAGATTTATTATCCGGTTTAACCATTTTCAGCCCAATAGTGCACATGCAGCATGAAAAGCGCACCAATTGGGAGCAAAAAAATACTGGCAGGTAAAACAAAAATGCGCCAAGCAAGGCGACAAGCACTTAACAAGCAAGGCGAAAACCATAACTGTATGATTTTAAAAGGTTTTATATTTTTGGCACAGGCTATGCAAAATAAGAGATGTCCAACGCAGGACTTGGTTGTTAGTACTTAGCTTATTATTCAAGGCTTTTGCCTTTTGAATCCGCGTTTATCGCTGCTGTCCCCAGTATCGATAAACGCTTTTTTTTTGCCTGAAAAAAAGTGATGGGTACAGCAATAAAAAAAGCCCGGAACATCACAGACAGGCTGCATAAGTTCCGGGCCAATTACTGAATGATTCGTGGCTTCCTATTCCGGTGCGATTGGATCCGATGCGATTGAGTAGAAACATTCAGCATCAACACCCTCGGCGAGCCAGGCGGACTCCCAGTCAATCACGTTTTCCATATCTGAGATCCAAAGATCCAGAACCTCTAACTCTTCCGAATAATACATGGCAAGATATCCTCCCTCTGCCGATGAATTTCAGTGTCTTTTGGATAAGACACTTTTTGAGTATAGGTGGTTTCAGGATCCGGCAAGGCTTTTCGTATGCGCTGAAGGCCTTATAAACAAAGGGCTGATGACTAACCTGTAAAAACTACAGTATTACCAGTTGCTTAGGGTTTTCTTAAGGCAGATGATTTTTTTGTGACACTCTGTGAAGCGGCGGTGCAGCAATTTAAGAATGGAAAAACAGAATCTGCCAGCAGATTGCTCAGCATCAGCTCAGGTACAAAACCTCACACAGTCTTCCGCTACACCGAACTATAAAAAAGCACCAGCAAGCAGAAAGCGGGATCAAGTGCTCAGAAGACCAAAGCGATTAGTAAGCTGATCTCAGGCTCATCCAGTGCAGCCCATTCTCCTGGTCAATAGCCGGAATCTCGTCCGCAGCGCAGCCCAGAATGTAAGCCAGACTCTCTTTTGCAAGCTGTTCGGTATTATTCTTATCGCTGATATGAGCCGCGACTACATGTTGCAATTTATCGTGCTGCAAGCCTTCTAAAAGAGCCTGAGCCTGTCCATTACTCAGGTGACCATAAGCACCACCTACCCGACGTTTCAACTTTGGAGGGTAAGGCCCTTGCTGCAGCATTTGCGGATCATGATTGGTTTCCAGAATCAGCGCCTCGCACCGCGCATAGCAGTGACGGATATGAGGCGTAATACTGCCTAAATCGGTCAGCACTCCAACACGGGTATCGCCATCCCCGACGATATACTGAATCGGCTCTTTAGCATCATGAGGAACAGGCACTGGCTCAATCTCAAGGTCGCCCACCGCAAAACGTTTATGACTACTGATGAGCCGAAGATCGGGCACATTGCCCAAGCGCCCGGTGAGATAAGTGCCATGGCTGCAATAAACCGGCATACCACTGGCGCGAGCAATTTTTCCGACACCTCCGATGTGATCACCATGCTCATGGGTGACCAGAACACCATCAATGTCTTCCAAAGCCAATCCCAAACGCTCTAAACGGGCACGGGTATCTTTTACCCCAAAACCACAGTCGATCAGGATGCGGGTTGAGTTTTTCTCAATCAGGGTGGCATTCCCCCGGCTACCACTACCGAGGGAGGCAAAACGAATTGCAGTCACAGCATTTTCCGAAGCAAAAACGCCCCGATACCAGAGGTTTCGGGGCGCTGTCATACAGCTAAGACACATCAGACCAAAAGGTCTGATGAATCAGTTCAACAGTTTACGAACCCCGGCCAGAATCTGGCGGGATTTGCGGGGATCAACGGCGCGTCCGTTCTGTTGAACCCGGATAGAAACAGGAGATGATCCGGTCAGTACCAACTGATACTGATACTCAGGTCCGGGACGGGAAGCCCAGCGAGTCAGAATACTACTGCGCTCATCCTCAGGAACCCAGATAAGCGTAAACTCACGCTTTGCGGCATCTGCAAGGAGAAGCTTTTGCTCATTTTCCTGAAACTGTTCTCTAAGCAATACTTCCAGACCAATCCAGGTGCGGTCAGCCTCGGTACCCAGCTTCAGCACCGGATCCTTTCCACCTGCGGACTGCAGAACGACGGTTTTCTCTCGGCTGATATTCTGCGCCAGCAGCGAAACACTCTGGGATCCGATCTCCTGATCCGCAAGTCCGCTACTGATCTGACTCAGCAGCGCCTTAGCCGCACTGTCGGTACGCACCTGCCCCTGTTGAGTCATCAGTTCTAGGTCACTGAAACCACCTCGAATTCCCTGACGTAGCTTGGCAGAAACAGGCTGAGCATTAACCTGTGTATCCGGTACAAAGCTGATTCGCCCTGTGGACGGATCTGCAGTTTTAACCGCCCAGTTCAGCTGTTCAAACTGGCGCTGTAGCATTGGCCAGGCTACCGCGGGGTCACTGGAGATAGAGAGCCAAAGGCGGGAAGCAATTCCCTCAGTACCCGCAAATTCGCGCAGTTCTGACGGCGGAAGATCTTCATCGACAACGGGCAGAGCGTCCGGTCGCGGCACAATAAACTCATCATCGAGTTTTTCCTGCGCAGCAATATCCGGTAGAGGCATAGCCTGCTTAAACTCAGAGGCATCCGCTGTCGCCGGCAACGTAATCGCCGGATACTCTTTGGCATCCACGTAATCAGTTTTACGGTCGTAGTAGTAACCGGATGAGCTGCAGCCTGTTAACAGAAAGCCGGTCAGCACAAGGCTGCCGGCTGTCAGTTTTAGCAAGTCCTTTCTGGACATTGTTTATTCCTGATGTGTTATCCGATGATTCCGGCGTGTTGCAGAGCTTCACGTACGGTTGCATGGTACTGCTCGGACAGAACGGTCAGAGGTAAGCGAATACCGGTTTCCATCATACCCATTTCAGCAACGGCCCATTTCACCGGAATCGGATTCGATTCAACAAAGAGTGCGCGGTGCAACGGCATCAGTCGAGTATTGATCTGGTGAGCCGTAGACGCATCGCCATTCAGGGCCGCAGCACACAGCTCAGACATCTGACGCGGTGCAACGTTCGCGGTTACAGAGATATTGCCGTGCCCCCCCTGCAGGATAAAGTCAGCGGCTGTCAGATCATCACCAGAGAACAGCAGGAAGTCAGAACCTTCCAGACGATCCATCAGCTCTTTACCACGCTCAACATCACCGGTGGCATCTTTCAGTGCAACGATGTTGTCCAGCTTACTCAGACGAACCACGGTCTCATTATGCAGATCAACCGCTGTACGGCCCGGCACGTTGTAAAGAATAACCGGCAGATCGCTGGCTTCAGCAACCGCTTTAAAGTGCTGAAACAAACCTTCCTGAGTCGGCTTATTGTAGTAAGGAGTTACTGACAGGCAGTAATCCGCGCCTACTTTTTTGGCAAATTTGGTCAGCTCAACAGCTTCCGCTGTGTTGTTCGCGCCAGTACCCGCGATAACAGGGATACGGCCATTAACCTGCTCAACCACCTTTCGGATGACGTCAAAGTGCTCTTCAAATGACATCGTGGTAGGTTCACCTGTGGTGCCCGCTGCAACGATTGCATCGGTACCGTTTTCCAGATGGAACTCAACCAGACGATGCAGTGCTTCCCAATCGATAGCTCCCGAGGTGGTCATTGGGGTTACCAATGCAACAATACTGCCTTTGATCATCTGTCGTCTCCGAAAAAAACGCGTAAAAAAGCGAAAGGCTAATGGTACTTTTGCCCTTGTCCGAACACAAGCACCCGCTTGGGGGTATACGCGAATTAGGTCCCTAATAAAGAAGAAAAAATAAGAAGACAGGATTCAATATTACGTTATTCCCCAGGTCAAAAGCAGACAGTGAGCACACAACCTTTAATTTAGAAAAACCCGATATTAAATCGCTTTCGCCTATCCTTTAGATTGGAAACACCAATTAGATAAGATTAGCCTAATAAACCATTATGTCTTAACAGGGTTAACGCCTAATGATGGATATAAACAGGAGAGTAGAAAGATGGCACTTAGAATCAATGATGTTGTACCCAATCTGGATCTGAAAACAGATTTGGGGGATTTCAAGCTGCATGACTTTATCGGTGACAACTGGACAATCCTGTTCAGCCACCCGAAAGACTTTACCCCGGTTTGCACAACTGAGTTTGGCGCAGTAGCTCAGCTGGCTGCCGAGTGGGAAAAACGAAATACTAAAGTGATCGGCCTGTCTGTAGACGGTGTTGATGAACACGTTGAGTGGAAAGCCGATATTGAGAAGTTCTCCGGTGCGCCGGCTAAGTTCCCAATCATTGCTGATGATGATCTGGCGGTTGCCAAAGCACTGGATATGCTGCCAGCAGATGCTTATCTGCCGGATGGTCGTACCGCAGCAGAGTCCGCCAGTGTTCGGGTGGTTTTTATCTTCAGTCCGGACAAAAAACTGCAACTGTCGATGACCTATCCGATGTCCGTGGGTCGTAATTTTGCAGAAGTTTTGCGGGCACTGGATGCACTTCAGGCAACGTATCAGACGCCGATCGCAACACCTGCCAACTGGGAAGCCGGTCAGGATGTGATTGTCGCGCTGTCCCTGAATGATGATGAAGCAAAAGCGAAATTCGGTGATATTGACATCAAACTGCCGTATCTGCGCACCACGAAACAGCCATAAGACGCTGTTGTTATCGGATTGTTAGCGGTTTTTCGCTAACGATAATCCCTGCCGAATCCTTGATAGATTTGGCAGGGATTTTTTTTGGGCGCCGGATAACGCTCTAATTCTCCGGGAGCAGACGATTCCCGATCACCACACTTCAGTTTTTACATCTAATGACAATCAGGCCGCATGTGCTGCCGCCTGACGTTTCTGATTGAAAGGCATAAAACGGACTTTAGCAGAGCTGAAATCATGGCTGGTATCCAGCAGCAGAGCATCCGCTGCTGCCTGTTGAATCAACAGGGTGCCATCGGCGGCTAAACGAGCCGGAGCCAGCACCACACGATAGTTCTCGGCACTGCCGTTACTCAGCATAAAGAGGGCATCGTCAGCTTTAACGTGGCTGCTAACACGAACATCACCGTTCAGGCTTTCACGAACGGTATGGATCTCATCACGGGCACACTGCACGGATGGGCCACCATCAAACAGATCTACGTAACCAGCAAACTGGAAACCTTCTTTTTTCAGCATATGCAGGGCAGGTGCTGAAGAATCGTTAGGCTTTCCGATCACCTCACGGGCTTCCTGAGGCAGCAGGTCGATATAGATCGGATATTTCGGCATCAGGTCAGAGATAAACTGGGTGCCTTTCAGAGCCACGGTATTCACCGCTTCCTGAAAATCGATACCGAAGAACTGACGACCCAAGTTTTCCCACAGCGGCGAGTTACCGGCTTCATCCTGCCAGCCACGCAGTTCGGCCATGACGGTATCACCAAAGCGCTCAGGGAAATCCGCCATCGCCAGAAAACGTGCACGGGAAAGGAACTGACCCATGCCAGGTTTACGGTAGTCCGGAGACACAAACAGCGAACCCACTTCGGTCGCACCTGTGTAGTCATTCACCATGCTCAGCACGCGAGCCTGACGGGTGACCGAGAGATCACTACAGCTGCTCACCAGAGTGGAAATTTTATAGGAGTAGAAAGGGCGGTCCAGACCGATACCGGTGTAGATAGCGGTAGAGCCAATCACACGACCGGTCTCAGGATCTTCCAGCACCATAAAATAGGTACTCATCGGATCTTGTTTACCCGCCTCAGAAAAAGCACGCTCAGTGGCTTCAATCTTTTTCAGCCAGGCTTCACGATCCGCTGGCATAGAGGTCATTCCCCGTCCCACAGCTTTGGACAGAGCCATCAGATCTTCAAGATCAGCCAACTGACATGGACGAATAATTAACATAAGCCTTCCTACCCTAATTCCTGCCCGCACGTTGTTTCGCGGTTATGGTTGTTCTGGTTATTGCTGTTGCCGTTATCAATGCGGTTTATGCAGCTAATTTTAGTGTCGAAGTGACAAAATGAGCTGTCTGATTTCAGGTAAAAAATGCAGATATTGCAGAAACCGATAACACATACCGAATAAAATTCGGTATCGGCAAAAAGGCTTGCGCTGAGCTATCCTGATACGCAAACTAGCCCCGCGACATCGATAGAATGCGGCTTTTATATCAGTTAAGTCCATACTTGAGTCATCGCATCATCATGACTGGCCGACCGAAATAACGATAAAAGAGCATATAAAATGCAACTGGATAAGATTAGCCGAAAGATTCTTTCGACTTTGCAACAGGAAGCCCGAATCACCAATCAGGAACTGGCGGATCGCGTTGGGCTTTCCCCAAGCTCCTGTCTGAACCGGGTGCGTAAACTGGAGGAAGCCGGTCTGATCGGTCCCTATCTCAGCACCCTGAATCTGCCTAAGATCTGCCGAAGTGTTGAAGTGATTGTCACGGTCAGTCTGAAAGATCAGAGTACTGATGCCTTCCGCACCTTTCAGCAGGCAGCTCAAAGCCATCCGGAAGTGGTTGAATGTTATACCGTCAGCGGCACCTTCGACTTTTTCCTGCGCATTGTCGCGCCGGATATGATGCGCTATAACGAAATTAACGATCAGCTGCTGGATGTATTGCCGGGCATGGTCAATATCAGCAGCCATGTGGTGCTGACAACTGTAAAGCCTTTTCGGGGATACCCACTGGATGAACTGGTTGAAAACTAATAATTATACAATTGATATATAACAAAAGAATGTTAGTATCCCCCGACCCGCCCTATCATTCCGGTTCGGTGTTTACCCTAGCTAACGCGGACAAGCTCACTTGAAGAACAAACTGCCAAATCAGTTGTCACGTCAGTATTCCAACACTCTGGTAGGCATGCTGGTGCTTTTTGCACTTTGCTTTTTTCTGATTGGTCTGTCTGTTTGGGGGGCGGCGAAAGCGGTTGATAAAGAAGATATTCGCCACACTCAAGTGACCATTCTGGAAAGCCTTAACTATGAACACGTTCAACTGGAAGCCCAGTTAAGGGACTACGCTATCTGGGATGAGGCATATCAACTCTGGGTCGTTGACGGCTACGCTGATGATAATTGGATCAATAGCAACTTCAGCCTGAGCCTCTATGAAAACCTCGATATCGCTTGGGCCGCAGTCACAGATCAGAACCATAAATTGCTGTTCAGCAGCTACGAAGGCATTCCGAACGACATTCCACCTGATATTGAAAGCTTTCAACAAAAGCTCTATCGGTTGAATCAAAAGGCCTCGGGCCTGTTTATGATCAACAACGAGTTATGGCTGTTAGGCTCTCATCCGATAGAAACTGAAACTCGTTCTGCATTGCCCACTGACAGCCCCAGAGCTTTTATCTTTGGAAAGCGCATTACTGATTCCGTTATTCGGCTACTGAAGATTCATACAGAAACCTCTGATGCGATCTCCGGACCACAACCGATCAAAGGCATGGCCAACTTTGCCGTCAAAGATAAACAGGGTCAGGTATTAAGTTACATCAACTGGTTTCCCGCTTATCCCGGCACCGCCCTGTTGCATCGTCTTATGCCGGATGTTATCGGCTTACTTTTTTTGCTTAGTGTTGCCACTTTTTTTCTGATCCGACGTATTTTGCGCCAGGGTCGACACAGCCTTTCAGAGATGCAAACCCTTGCCCAAACCCGACAGGACCTGAGCAGACAGCAAATTGCCCTGCAAAAGCTACGTCAACAGTTTCAGGGACAACATAATCAGGAAGCGCTTCTTCAGGAACTGATTATGGAAGCCGGACACCTTACCCGCGCAGATATAACGTCGGTGTGGTTACTTGAGGCCTCAGGCGAGCACCTAACCTGTCAGGCCAGTAACGCGCCTATGACGGGAAGCCGGTTGCTGATGTCAGAAATGGCTGAAACCCTGAATCAGCTTCATCAGCGTCCGGTGACACTGATCGAGCTACCCCATACTCACACCCTTGAGCGACAAAACCACAGCCAATCACTGATCGGTTTTTTCCGGGATTACAAAGTAAGCAGTCTGCTTGCCACGGCTATCTATATGGGTGGAGAACTCCGCGGCATCCTCACGCTCTGCAGCCACCACAGCCGACACTGGAGTGAATCAGACTATTACGCGTGCTCAGGATTTGCCGGTGCCGTTGCTCAGTTTGGCGAAGCCTTTCAAAGACAGTCCGTTGAAGAAGACCTTTATCAACAGACCCATTTTGATGATATTACCGGACTACCCAGACTCGCTTTTGTCACTGAAGAGTACCCGGACCTGTTCCGCAGAAATCAGGGATTTCTGGTCGTTCTCAGAGTTCAGGGGCTGCACATCATCAATGAGTTCCACGGCTTTGACAGCGGTAACGATATCTTCCGTCAGTTCGCCCAGTGTCTGATGCGGGAGCTGGAATCCTGGAGCCCCGAAGGCCTGCTGATCCGCCTACCTGCCAATAGGCTGGGACTCTTTATCGAAGGCGAGCAAGATCGCGTCACCGATTTTCTGGAATATCTCACGACCAAGCTGGAGAGCAAACACTGGCAGGTACAACGCAAAAGCTATGGCCTGAAACTTCAGATGGGACTGGCCCGCTATCCGGAAGATGGTCAGGACCCGGAAACCCTTCAACACCGTGCAAAACTGGCACTGCAGCATGTGCGTTCAACTCCCGGCCTTAGTTACGCCATTTATTCCCACGATGTCAGCACCGGCCTGAAAGCCCGTAATGAAGCAATTTCAGAACTGGAGCAAGCTGTTCTGAATGAGGAATTCGAGCTCTTCTTCCAGCCGCAATTTAACTGCGATAGAGAGCTGGTATCCGCAGAAGCCCTGGTACGCTGGCGGCACCCCGATCGGGGACTACTTTCACCGGCTCACTTTATTGAACTGGCAGAAGAGACAGAACTAATCCTCCCTCTCGGCCGCTGGATTCTGGATCGCGCCTGCCAACTGCTGCAATGCCACACCATTCGCCTGTCGGTCAATATTTCAGTACTGCAAATGAAGCAGAAAAACTTTGTCGAAGAGATCGCCAACCTGCTGCAACGCTACCAGTTCTCACCGGATCAGCTGACGCTGGAGGTTGTGGAATCCCTGCTGATGGATCAGGAAGTAAAAGGCAAACTCAGCCAGATTCGGGAGCTGGGTGTCGAGATCTCACTGGACGACTTCGGCACCGGCTATTCCTCCCTCAGCTATCTGCAGGATCTGCCGGTGGATGAGCTTAAGGTCGATCAGAGTTTTATTCAGGCGCTGGAGCATCATGAGGATGCCCCGCTTGTGCGTACCATCATCGCCATGGCGCACACATTGAATATGCGCGTAGTGGTGGAAGGCGTGGAAACCGATAAGCAATTTGATTTTGTCAGTGCTCAGCATGCAGAGCTGATTCAGGGCTTCCTGTTAGCTAAACCTGAACCCTGGGATCATTTTGTTGGCCGACTCAAGCAGCCCGTTGCCAAACTGGAAAACTGACTAACCCCGGGATCAGACTAAACAGCCTGATGGCGTGGCAAAGCAATCGAGATCAGCGCCGTCAGCACCAGCATGGCGGCAGAGACCCAGAGACAAGCCACAAGTCCGGCCGCGCCTTCGCCATAGGCCTGATACAACCAGCCAGACAGAACAGTACCCAGCAAACGTCCGGCGGCGTTGGCCATATAGTAAAAGCCCACATCCATGGACACACCTTCATCCCGGGCGTAGCTGACAATCAGATAGCTGTGCAGGGATGAGTTAATCGCAAAAACAGCACCAAACAGCAGCAGACCCGCGATCAGCACAAAACCTGCAACTGTGCTGTCGGCGGCTTGTAGCATCAGCGCGATACCCGCCGGAATCAGCGCCAGAAAGGCCACCCAGAACAAAGCCGCTTTACCATCCGGCACCTTTCCGACCTGCGCGCCTTCACTCTTAGCGGACTTATCTCTGCCGGTAATCCGGGGGGCAACCCCCTGCACCAGGCCATACGCGATAATCCAGGCCGCCAGAAAGCCGCCCACCTGCCAGTGATCCCAGCCAAAAACCGCCGCCAGATACACCGGCAGAGCGATCACAAACCAGACATCCCGCGCGCCAAACAAAAACAGTCGCGCCGCAGACAGCAGATTCACCGCCCGGCTTTTGGAAAAGATCTCTGAGAACTTGGGCTTGTTTTTTGCCTTGCCCAGATCCTGCTTCAGCAGCATCAGACTGGAGAGCCAGACCAGCAACAGCATCAGCGCCATCGCAAGCACTGCGCCCTGAAATTCCAGCAGGGTCAGCAGCAAACCACCGAGGAAAAAGCCCAGGCCTTTCAGAGCATTTTTTGATCCGGTAAGCGCCGCCACCCAGCCGTAGAGCTTGGCCTCTTCACCCTTCGGCACCAACAGCTTGATCGAGCTTTTGGCACTCATCTTATTCAGATCTTTAGCGATACCAGATAACGCCTGTGCCGCCATCACCCAAACCACGCTCAGCCAATCCGCAGGCACCAGCAACATCGAGAGCGCCAGCACCTGCATGAATAGACCGATATTCATCGTCCGGTTTAGCCCCAGCCTCGCCCCCAGCCAGCCGCCGATCAAGTTGGTCACTACGCCGAAAAACTCATAAAAGAGGAACAGCATGGCGATATTCAGCGGCGAAAAACCCAGACCATGAAAATGCAACACCACCAGCATACGCAGGGCACCATCGGTCAGGGTAAAGGCCCAATAGTTACCGGTGACGATCAGATACTGACGCACACCTTCCGGCAATGTCCTGAGCTTCCCAAGCAGCGAGGATTTAGAGGATTCCGGAGACATGACTTACTGATCCTGCAAGCCAACAAAACGCGCCAACTCAGCGGTACGGTTGGCGTAGCCCCACTCGTTGTCGTACCACAGATAAAGTTTTACCTGAGTGCCATTGATGACCATGGTCGACAGCGCATCCACCACAGTGGAACGCGGGTCGGTACGGTAATCGATGGAGACCAGCGGACGCTCTTCATAACCCAGAATGCCTTTCAGCTCGCCTTCCGCCGCTTCTTTAAACAGGGCGTTCAGCTCTTCCTCTCTGGTTGGGCGGCTAACCTCAAACACACAATCGGTCAGGGAAGCATTCGCCAAGGGCACTCGTACTGCATGGCCGTTCAGTTTACCTTTCAGCTCCGGGAAGATATGAGTGATTGCAGTAGCCGAGCCGGTCGTGGTCGGGATCAGACTCATGCCGCAGGCGCGGGCGCGACGCAGATCCTTATGGGGCGCATCCAGAATGGTCTGGGTGTTGGTGATGTCGTGAATCGTGGTCATGGAGCCATGCACAATGCCCAGTTTCTCATGCAGTACCTTTACCACAGGGGCCAGGCAATTCGTCGTGCAAGAAGCCGCCGTCACAATCGGGTAGCGCTCTTTATCGTATTCATGGTGATTCACACCCATAACGATATTCAGCACACCCTCTTCTTTAACCGGCGCGGTCACCACAACACGTTTCACGCCCTGATCCAGATAAGCTTTGAGCAGGCTCTGGGTTTTCATCTTGCCGGAAGCTTCAATCACCAGATCACAACCGGACCAGTCGGTATCGGCGATAGCCTTGTTCTGGGTGCAGCGGATGCTTTGGCGATCAATCAGCATCGTATCGCCTTCGGAAGATGCCTCATGGTGCCAACGGCCATGTACCGAATCAAAGGTGACCAGATGCGCCAGCGTGGCCGCATCCCCTGCCGGATCATTGATCTGCACAAACTCGATCTCCGGCCAGTCAAAAGCCGCACGCAGTGTCAGTCGTCCCATACGGCCAAAGCCGTTAATACCTACTTTGATGGTCATAGTTCTGTCTCGGTATCGTTAACAAGGTGAATCAAAAAACGGAGAATAAAAATTCGCGTATCAATAATCGTCAGGCAAACCAGTGCCGGGTGCGGTTGGCAAACCAGACCAGACTCAGCATCACAGGCACTTCAACCAGCACACCCACCACGGTTGCCAGTGCGGCACCGGAGTGCAGACCAAACAGAGAAATAGCCACCGCTACCGCCAGCTCAAAGAAATTGGAGGTGCCGATCAGACAGGCCGGAGCCGCAATATCATGTTTCAGTTTCAGCCAGCGGGCGGCCAGATACGCCAGCGCAAAAATGCCGTAGGTCTGCAGCATCAGCGGAATGGCGATCAGCAGAATCGTTTGCGGCTGCTGCAGAATTGTCTGGGCCTGAAAACCAAACAGCAGTACCACAGTGCCCAGTAGGCCAACAATCGACCAGGGTTTTACCGCCGCCAGAAAAGACTGCACCCGGCTGTCTCCGGCATCGGCTGTATCTGCAGCATTAACAGTATCTGCCTGCTGCAGCATTCGACGGGTTAAAACACCTGCCGCCAGAGGCAGCACCACATAGAGCACCACCGAGAGCAGCAGAGTTTCCCAAGGCACCTGAATATCACTCACACCCAGTAACAGGGCGGTAATCGGCGCAAAGGCAAACACCATAATGATGTCGTTCAGAGAGACCTGTACCAGCGTGTAGTTCGGGTCGCCTTTGGTGAGCTGACTCCAGACAAACACCATGGCTGTACAGGGCGCAACGCCCAACAAAATCATACCGGCGATATATTCACTGGCGCTGGCAGGATCAACCCAATCGACAAACAGCACCTTAAAAAAAAGCCAGCCGAGCGCTGCCATCGAAAAGGGTTTTATCAGCCAGTTAATCACCAGCGTCAGCAACAGACCTTTCGGGCGCTTGCCGACATCTTTAACGGCGGCAAAGTCGATCTGCACCATCATCGGGTAGATCATCACCCAGATCAGTACCGCCACCACCAGATTAACGTGCGCCCACTTAAGGGCCGCCACCGCTGCAAATGCCTGTGGCATCAGGTTGCCTAACAGGACGCCGGCAAGAATCGCCAGCCCCACCCAGAGCGATAAATAGCGTTCAAAAAATCCCATCGTCTTTTCCTTGCAGAGTCAAAATCAGCAGCAGCTTTTCAGCCGCTGCGGCCGGTCGCCCATATCAGCCAGCTGTGTCTGTGCCTGCCGCAGATAACCGGTATTGGCAGCAGCGGTTGTGGCTAACACCTGCAGACACCATGGCGGTAACTGAGGGCTTAAACGGTAGAAAATCCACTGTCCCTGACGGCGATCTTCCAGCAAGCCGGTTTTACGCAACTGCGCCAGATGCCGGGAGATTTTCGGCTGGCTTTCATCCAGCGCCGCCACCAGCTCGCAGACACACAGCTCTTCTTCCTGTGTGATTAACAGCAATGCCCTCAGTCGGGTTTCATCCGCCAATTGTTTGAAAAATATCACGGGGTCCAGCATCGGCCTGCCTGTCTGAAAAAGTAAGTGCTCATCATACCTGAATAGATATATGAAAAAACATATATATGGTTGAACAGATATTAAATTCCGAACATGACACTTCCATGACATCCTTCATTGTTCACGCTCCCCTTGAAAGCAGGGCTGTGAACACCTAATCTGCCCGCCCATCCAATATAAAAACCGGGTGCCCGCAACTAGCAACTACAGAGCAAACAGGAAAGACCATGGCTGATCTGAACGAACTCATCATCGAAGACCTGATTGAAGGCACAGGCACCGAAGTTAAAAAGGGCGGCGCTTTAGTGACCGCACACTACAGAGGCTGGCTGGAAGACGGCACCGAGTTCGATAACTCCTACGACAAAGGCCAGCCGTTTCAGGTGGTACTGAGCCGAAAGAAAGTGATCGCCGCCTGGGTGGAAGGTTTAAAAGGTATGAAGGTGGGCGGCAAACGCAAACTGCAGGTACCTGCGGAGATGGGATACGGAGAACGCGGCTTTGGCGACAAGATCCCACCGAACAGTAATCTGATTTTTGAGATTGAGCTGCTGGAAGCGTTGAATCGGGAGTAATAAACAGACGGGAAAGGGACTGCCAAGCCACCTTAAAGTCGTTTAGCGGCTCGTTGATAGGCATCGTCTTTTTCCCGTTTTCCAATCGCGATAACGAAAATAGTAACCGTCTCATCAATAACCTGATAAATCAGACGATAACCCGAAGCACGTAATTTGATTTTATAGCAGTGATCTAGCTCCCGAAGCTGGTTAGCAGCAACATGGGGGTTTTCGAGCACTTCCGCTAACTTTTTCTTAAACTGCTGGCGAACACTATCACCTAACTTGTGCCATTCCTTTAGCGCCCGACGATCAAAGTCGAGGTTATAGGTCATCCAGACTGACCCTCACAGGTTGCGGATCTTTCAGACGCTCCCGTACTTCATTCAACAACATTTCATCTTCATCCGAGATCAGTGCTTTTTTGAAAGGCAGACGCCCGGTTTCCGCAACATACTCCAATGTCTGGCGTAACAGTTCGGAAGGCGTCACCCCTAACTCCTGTAACGCTTCATAGGATCGCGCTTTCAACTCATCATCAACACGAAACGTGACGTTGCCCATATTTCAAACCCTCATGCATTACCAATGTAATTACAATTGTAGTGCAAACTATTTATTGCAGCCACAAAAAAAGCCCCGGCCTTTTCAGGTCGGGGCAAGAAAGCTTGCAAAAAAGCTGCGCACAAGAGGCTTACAATGAATCTTCGCAGGGAAGATCAGGGATCTATCAATCAGACCCGCTGGAACGGATAGACAGAACCCAGTTTCAGGATCTGAGTCAGCTCATCCAGTGCGGTTCTGGATTCGATCAGCAACTGAGGGTCTGCCAGATCCGCATCCAGAATACGGTCACGGTAGTGACGCTCTACCCAGCTGTTCAGCGTAGTGAACAGCTCATCACTCATGCGGGTTGCCGGATTAAACGCTGCCAGTTCCGCTTCGTTCATGGCCACACGCAGACGCAGACAAGCAGGGCCACCGCCGTTGCTCATGCTCTGCTTCAGATCGAACACTTTCAGTTCGTCGATCGGGCTGTCGCCGCTTTCCAGCTCTGTCAGGTAGTTCCAGACGCGCTCGTTGTTCTTACACTCTTCCGGAATCACCAGCAGAGTGCGGCCATTCGGTAGACTCAGCAACTGGCTGTTAAACAGATAGCTCTGTACCGCATCGTCAACTGACACACGACTGGACGGAACTTCTACAACCTGGAAGCGGCCACCCATGGCATCGGTCAGTTGCTGTTTAACCGCAGACTGATCCAGAAAAGCCTGCTCGTGGCAGAACAGAATGTCGCGGTTACCCACAGCGATGACGTCGTTGT
This sequence comes from Oceanospirillum sp., assembly GCA_048270425.1. Lineage (GTDB taxonomy): Bacteria > Pseudomonadota > Gammaproteobacteria > Pseudomonadales > Halomonadaceae > Oceanospirillum. The sequence continues at coordinate 8,455 of JBLWSY010000012.1, read as the reverse complement.
GGAAAACACCGGCATCAATCACATCCGGGTGCTGTTGTGCATAAACCACATGGCTTGCGCTCAGACCGTGCAGACGAGCCACCGCCTGCGACGCTTCCAGCGTGTGGCGCGCCGGGTATTTCTTGGGTGCGGGATAACGGCTGTCGAAGGCACTGCGGCCAAAGACAAAGAACTCAACACCCTGCTCGCTGTACTCATGGCAGAAACGGGTGTGGTTTGCTGCGCCTTCGTCACCAAAGTGCTCAACACCCGGCAGCGCAGAATGGTGGGCAAAGTGGTTTTCGTCCGCAAAGGTCGCCTGCAGAATACGACCGGTGGTTTCATGTTCAATCGAACGGTGAAACTTGTTGGTCAGGTTGGCTGGTGTGAAATGCACCTTGCCATCCGCAGTATCCGCACTTGGGGATACGGTGGCAGCATTCGCTGTCCACATACTGGAGGCCGAGCAGCAAGCCGCCAGAATACGCGGCGCTTCTTTTGCAGCCTGCGCCAGCACCTCGGCATCAGAACCGGTAAAGCCCAGACGACGCAGGGTAAACAGATCAGGACGCTCCTGAGGTGCCAGTACCCCCTGAACCATGCCCATGTCGTGCAGGGCTTTCATTTTGGCTAAGCCCTGCAGCGCTGCCAGTTTCGGGTTAGACGCATTCGCACCGTTGTTCTCAGACGCTACGTTACCGAAAGAGAGGCCGCTGTAGTTGTGCGTAGGTCCAACCAGACCATCAAAATTCGCTTCAAACGCTTTCATATCAGTTCTTCATCCGTCGGTTAGGCGTCAAGGTTCAGACCTGGAGACAGAGTCTCAGGCAGCACCAGCTGGTCTGCTTCCATACCCGCTACCGGATAAGAGCAGTAGTCCGCGGCGTAGTAAGCGCTTGCGCGGTGGTTACCACTGGCACCCACGCCACCAAACGGAGCGCTACTTGCCGCACCGGTCAGCTGCTTGTTCCAGTTCACGATGCCCGCACGGATGCGGTCGTAGAAGTAGTTAAAGCGCTCTTCGCTGTCGCTGAACAGTCCGGCAGACAGACCGTATTGGGTGTTGTTGGCCTGACGGATCGCTTCATCAAAATCACTGAAACGGATCACCTGCAGCAGTGGGCCGAAATATTCATCGTCGGGTAATTTATTGGCTTCAACCAGAGCGGTTACATCGATCAGCCCCGGAGACAGGAAACCGGTACCCGGCTTCAGTTTCTCCAGTTTCACCAGAGAGCTTGCGCCCAGACCGATCAGGTTGTCCTGAGCTGCCGCGATGCCGTCAGCGGCTGCTTCCGAGATCAGACTACCCATGAAAGGCGCGTCTTCATCAAACTGGCCACCCACCTTGATCTGGCTAACCGCTTTCTGCAGCTGAGCAATAAACTGATCGCCCCACTCGCCAACAGGTACAAACAGACGACGGGCACAGGTGCAGCGCTGACCACTGGTGATGTACGCAGACTGAATCGTCTCGTGAACGGCCGCTTTCATATCAGCCACTTCGTCGATGATCAGCGGGTTGTTACCGCCCATCTCCAGCGCAAGAATCTTGCCCGGGTGACCGGCAAACTGCTCATGCAGAATGTGACCGGTACGGGAGCTGCCGGTGAAGAAGAGACCATCGATATCATCGTGGGCCGCCAGTGCAATGCCGGTATCTTTCTGCCCCTGCAGCAGGTTCAGAACACCCGCTGGCAGACCGGCTTTTTCCCAAAGCTGAACCATAAATTCCGCAACGTGTGGCGTCAGTTCACTGGGTTTCAGCAGCACGGTATTACCCGCCAGCAGTGACGGTACGATATGACCGTTTGGCAGGTGACCCGGGAAATTGTATGGGCCGAATACCGCAACCACACCGTGTGGCTTGTGACGCAGCACCGCACGGGCACCGGCTACCTGACTGACGCGGCTGCCGGTACGCTCGTTGTATGCGTTTACAGAAATGGCGATCTTGCCGATCATAGCGCCAACTTCGGTACGGGTTTCCCAGATAGGCTTACCGGTTTCCGCGGCGATGATGGTCGCCATCTCTTCCTTGTTTTCACCCAGCAGCTCGGCAAAGCGACGTGCAATCGCTTCACGGGCTTCAAAAGAGGTCATCGCCCACTCAACGGAGGCGGTACGGGCTGCTTCTACTGCCGTATTAACCTGGGCTGCAGAGGCTTCTTTACCCTGCCAAACCACTTCACCGGTTGCCGGGTTCAGGGAAGTGAATTCCGGACCTTCACCCGCTTGCCAGGCTCCATTGATAAAACACTGCCCATCGATCAAAGCTTGGCCAGAAAACTTGTTTGTAGCTGTCATTGTTTTAGCTCCCTAAAAGGCTTAATTCTTTTCTCACGGGTAATCACTTCGTGTGCTGATTTCTGATCAGTCATCAGCACCTTTTCAAATCATTCAGCTCTGATTCGATTACCAGAGGCTACGGCCGGAGGCCATCGGCACGATGCGAACCGTGGTGCCTTCTGTAATCTGAAGTGCATCACCGACCGCTTTTGGCAGTCCGACAACGTGCCTCCCTAACCCAAGAGCACCAACCCCATCAACTGCCGTCATGCAGCAGCGGAAGTTAGCGAAGTCAGTGGTACTGACCAGATAAAGCTCACCCTCAGGCTGACGCTCTGTTTTCTCGTCAAGAATGTGGGCTTTTACATAACGGCTTTCCTGTACTGCACGCACGTCGTGGGTACGGGAAACCAGTGTTGGACCACCGTCAAAAATGTCGATATAGCCGGTGTAGCGCAGACCTTCAGCTTCCAGCAGTTTGCGGGCAGGGGTCGTGGCTTCATGGGTTTTACCGATCGCTTCCTGTGCATCTTTTGGCAGCAGGTTGGTATAGATGGTGTTCTTCGGCATCAGCTCAGCGATAAACACCTTATCCATCGAGGACAGGGTGTCGGCTTCGGCAAAGTCCAGAGAGAAGAAGTGGCGTCCCAGACCTTCCCAGAAAGGCGATACGCCCTTGTCATCGGAGTAACCGCGCATCTCTGCGATCAGGTACTCGTTAAAACGCTGCGGGAACTCTGCCAGGAACATAAAACGGGACTTGGACAGCAGCGCGCCATTCTTGCTGTGACGGGCTTCAGGACTCAGGAACAGGGTGCACAGCTCTGAATAACCGGTGTGGTCATTAGAGATGGTCAGCGTGTGGATCTGGTTATAAACATTCAGCTCACGGGACGCGTGCACCAGAGTACCCACGCGGTAGTTGTACCAGGGCTCGCTCAGACCAACAGCGGCTTCGATACCACAGATTCCCACAACCTCACCGGTGTCGGTATCTTCCATCACAAACAGGTACAGGGCTTCATCGGGAATACTGTTCGGCTTAAACGCTTCCAGCGCGCTCTCGATTTTTCCGGCTACCTGCTCATCGTTATCCTGCAGGGAGGTAAAACCCGGACCGGTTTTGCGAGCAAGTTCTCGCAGGGCTGCATGATCTTCAGCCTGAATTGGACGAACCACCATCATGGCGGGCTGCTCCTCAAAAAGTCTCAGAAAGATTGCCTGCCAGCAGTACAACACCGGCAGTTACTGTTTTTTATTAATCGCTATAGCGTTTTTTCAGCGTCCTGCTGATGACCTCATCATTCTTCTATTGAGAGACGATGAGGCCATCGGATAATGATCCGCTTACAGCCAAAGTACCCGTGCACTGTCACCGGTACTCAGCTCCAGTGCATCTGCCTGCGCTTCGGTCAGTACCGGCTGCTCCGGGTTCATCGATGCCAGAATGCAGCGGTAGTTGTTCAGCTGGTTATTGCTGATCAGCGCCATCGGCTGATCGTCTGCAGTCTCACCGATCGCAACCGGCAAACATCGGCTCTGGCTGACAGAGCGAACGTACTCGGTGCGGGCCTCCAAAGTTGGACCGGCGTCAAAGATGTCCACGTAGCGGCGATACTCGAAACCTTCCGCTTCCAGCAGCTGCTGCACATCGCGCATATCATCACGGGTTTGTCCCAGTACCGCCTGAGCTTCAGGATTCAGCATGGGCACATAAACCGGGTAGTGCGGCATCAGATCTGCAATAAAGCCTTTGGAGTTAATACCCGTCAGGTAGTTGGCTTTATTGAAATCCATGTTGAAGAAGTGACGACCGAGACATTCCCAGAATGGCGACTGGTTTTTCTCATCAGCCACACCCTGCAGTTCGACGATCAGACGTGGAGAGAAACGCTCCGGGTGCGCCGCGATAAACAGCATGCGGGCGCGGGATAGCAGATGAATGTTCTCGGCCTGACGGTGCTCTTCCCTTAAAAGCTGGCCATCCAAAAACAGCGTGTAAAGACGGGATGCCCCCGTGTAGTCCTGACACAGATGCAGTGCAGGAACCCGGTTGTGAATCTGCAGCTCGCTGGAAGCGTGCACCACATCATCGATACGGTAGCTATAAAACGGAGAGGTGATACCCACCGCCGCTTCAATACCGGAAACACCAACCACTTCGCCAGTCCCGGTATCTTCCAGCACAAAGTGATAGCTCTCCCCTGCCGGACGATCGACCTCTTTACGCAGGGATTGCTGGGTATTGCTGATCAGCTGGCTCAGATGATCACGGTTATCCGGCAGCGTCGTCATACGACCACCGGAGATCACAGCAAGACGTTCAAGCCCTGCCAGATCGTGAAACGCTAAAGGACGCAGTACCAGCATCAGACTTTCTCCTTCTGAACACCCAACCAGCCCAGATCATCGGAAGTGGCCAGTTTCATCAGCATCAATGCACTCAGCTTAGCCCGTTTGGTAAAGCTGGATACTTTGACGTACTCATCGGCAGAGTGAATCTTGCCGCCCTGAACACCCAGCGTATCGATATTCGGAATACCTGCCGCAGCCAGATTGTTGCCATCACAGCAACCACCGGTTGGCAGCCACTGGATCTGCATACCCAGATCAGCACCACAATCTTTCGCCAGTTGGAACAGCTTCTGGTTAGCCGGGGTCAGCACCTTAGGCTTACGGGTAAAGCCACCGTGCAGCTCAATCAGAATGCCTTCACGGGCGTGAATCTTAGCGACAATTTCCGCCAGACGATTCTGACACCAGCGCTCATCTTCCGGACGTTCCAGACGGATATTGAACTTGGAAACACACAGATCCGGCACGATATTGACCGCACCGCCGCCTTCGATAAAACCAGGGTTGATGGTGACGCCTTCACGCTGACCGTTCAGGTCATCCAGCATGGCGATAAAGTCCGCCATGGCACGAATCGCGTTACGTCCCAGATGGTGTTCACGACCGGCATGTGCTGCACGGCCACGGATCACAACGCTGAAGTTACCGCTGCCTTTACGCTCACCGGCCAGATTACCGTCAGGGAAACTTGGCTCATAGATAAGACCCAGATGCACACGCTTGGCGGCATCAGCAATCAGAGGTGCAGAAGCGGCAGAACCGATCTCTTCATCGGAGTTAAACAGGATCTCCCAGCCGATACGCTCTGCGAATGGGCTGCGCTCCAGCGCCTGAATCGCCGTCAGCATCACCATCAGGCCGCCTTTAAGATCGGCAACGCCCGGGCCATTCAGGGTATCGTCATCCAGCCAGGTAATGGTCTGGAAGTGGTGATCGATAGCAAATACGGTATCCATGTGGCCGCAGAAGAAGATCTGCAGTGGAGCTTCCGGACGCTTGCGAATACGGATCGCATCGCCCAGAGGGAATTCTTCAACAACGCCCTGGTTGTTGACGCTCTGATAAGGCGCAACCTTAATGCGCTCAACGTCGCCACCTAAAGGCTCGCAAATTCGGATCAGCTCATCGCCAACACGGTTTACACCGGCGGCATTCAGGCTACCTGAGTTGATTTCAGAAAGGGCAATGGTATTGGCCAGCATGGTGTCGTGCTGTGAATCGATCCACTCAAGCCATTGGGTAAAGTCGTTACTCATCTCAAGACATCCTATTTTGCGTTGTCTTCAGTATTGCTGAAGTACGCAAGAGTTTCTGTCCGGGATGCGACCTTTTTTTTAGATTGGGGACATGGGGCTTTAAAAATAAAAAAGGCCTGTCACCAGGCCTTTAAGCTATTCTAATCAGTGTAAGCACTTAGCTCCTGAGAACGGTATGACCTGCCATTTAATGAGGTTAGACGTATGTGCGATATTGTTTGAGCAGGTTCGAATAAGCACTTAATCCTAATGCTATAAAACGCAGAGTCAGAGCAAGTAACATCAGCAGGAGAGTTCGTTACAGAAAGAGTTTTATAATTAACACCATCATCTGAAATTTCTAGCGTCACATCTGTACCAGCTTCGTGATCTTTAGCAATTTCAATCTTAGCAATTTGGTATTGCTTGCTCAGCGTGATATTGATTGGAATATCCGGAGCACTTATCCATGCCCTCATCTCACTGCCATCAATCAAGTTACTGGCAGTACTGGAGTTGAACGATGAAACTGCAGTAGCACCCTGACTAAGATTCGCTACATCTGTCCCTGAAGTGATTACACCAGCATCTGTATCAGATCTATTATCTGTAGTACTTGGCGTGTCTTCACCAGAAGGTGGTGGTGAAGAGTTATTGGATTCCTCCTCTCCTCCCAAACAACCCGATAGCAACAGTGCAACTAAAGACGCAATCAAAATCCTATTCATTGTACTTCCTTGTAATATCCTGATTTTTGCCAATCTATGACTCGTGCAGGATCATAACCTTTTGATAAATAAGCAATCAATCCTACCGGTGCCTTATTTGATCTTAGTCAGTATCATGCTCTTCATTAATATGCACGACCATATCTTTCAGCATATCCCGCACATGATCATCCGCCAGTGCGTAGAACACCTGACGGGAGCGGCGCTCACCGACAACCAGTCGGGCACCGCGCAGCAAACGCAGATGATGGCTGACCAGCGTTTGGGACAGATCCAGCTGTTCCGCGATATCTCCCACGGATTTAGGCTCGTTCAGGCAGTAGAACAGAATGCGTAACCGACTGGGGTCGCCCAACAGACGAAAGGTTTCTGCCAGAATGGTACTGTCCTGCAGGGACAGAGTGTCATCATGGTTTTGTGCCGACATGGTCTCTAACTCCCCGCTTAATGTTGATGCTGATGTGAATGATCGTGGCCGTGGTTGTCGTTGTGACTGTGGTTGTGGTCATACTCGCGGCTGTCGCCGGAAGGCTCCGATAGGCTGCAGACACTGGAACCACCTTCATTCCAGTCCACCGCAACAGTGGCGTGTTCGATCCGGAATGTGTTTTTCAGCTCCTGCTCTACTGCCTGCGTCACTTCCCGCGCCATGGCATCCTCTACCGGGCGTACATGTAAAGTCGCCAGAGCGCGACCGGAGGTGATAGACCAGACATGCACATGGCTGACCTCGGTAACACCTTTAACTTCCGCTTTGATATGACTGCGGATCTTCTCTGGAGCCGCATGTTCCGGCGCACCTTCCAGCAGGATATGCAGGGATTTCGCCAGCAGCGCCCAGGCACTGCGCAGAATCAGCAGAGATACCACGACGGACAAAATCGGGTCGATGGGCGTCCAGCCGGTGATCTGAATAATCACCGCAGCCGCCACCGCGCCAATGGAACCTAATAGGTCTCCCATCACATGCAGGGCAGCACCCTTGATATTCACATGCTCACTGTCGCCACGGGTCAGAATCCAGAACACCAGAATATTGACCACAAGACCTGCAATCGCCACCACCATCATAGGCCCGGCCAGCACCGGCTGGGGCTCGCTGAAACGCTCCCAGGCTTCAAACATAATCCAGCCGACAATTACAAACAGGGTAATGGCGTTGATAAAACCGGCGATCACTTCAAAACGCAGATACCCAAAGGTGCGCTTGGTATCTGCAGCCTTACGGCCAAACCGGAAAGCGGCATAAGCCAGTGCCAGTGCAGCGGCATCGGTCAGCATGTGACCGGCATCTGCCAGCAGCGCCAGCGATCCCGAGATAAGACCACCGATCACCTCGACAACCATAAAACTGAAAATCAGGAAGAACGACAGCAGCACCTTACGCTCGTTATCTTCGGACATCTCCGGTACATGGGAGTGATCATGGTCATGACCGCAACTATGACCGTGAGCATGTGAATGCTGGTGATTGTGATCGTCGTGTGATTGAGCCATGGCAACTCACCCTTAACTTATGAATATGTATTCATATATTAAATACAAAATGACCGAGTGCAAGTTTTGCTTTTGATCCGGCGTTTAATTCCATGAAAAAAGAAGAGAAGACATCTCCAGCGGCAGAAACAAAAACGGCCACAGGTTAAAACCTGTGGCCGTTCAGTGCAGAGCATCAGGGCAAATCACTAACAACGCCCATTCATCAGCAGTCTCAGAGTAAGACTGCCCAGCGCGCTAAAGCCTACTTTCCAGCTCAGGCAGTGCGGTGAACAGGTCACCGACCAGACCGTAATCTGCTACCTGGAAGATCGGCGCTTCTTCATCTTTGTTGATGGCGACGATCACTTTAGAGTCTTTCATACCGGCCAG
>JBLWSY010000011.1:0-122164 GCA_048270425.1 Oceanospirillum sp. | reverse complement strand
GCCTGAGTCCAGTTGAATATCGAACTCAGGCCATGGCAGCCGGATAATAAAGTGTCCAACTTTATGGGGTCACTTCATTTAACGGGCTTTCCTTCGAGCTTTTCAGGTATCGGTCGGGTTACCAGTCGATACCTTTCTGCGCTTTAATACCGGCGTTGAAGGCGTGCTTTTCATCACGCACTTCAGATACGGTATCGGCGTATTCCACCAGATCACGGTGTGCAGCTCGACCGGTCAGAATCACAGACTGATCCTTCGGACGACCTTTCAGGGCGTCCAGCACCTCTTTAATCTCCAGATAACCGTATTTCAGCATGTAGGTGATCTCATCGAGCACTACCAGCTTGATACTCTCATCCTTCAGATTTGGCAGGGTCTTTTCCCATGCAGCACGACAGGCTTTTTTATCCAGCTCACGATCCTGAGTTTCCCAGGTAAAACCTGTGCCCATTACATGAACGGTCAGGTTTGGATTTCCTTCAAATATATCCCGCTCACCGCAATCCCAGGTGCCTTTAATAAACTGCGTTACTGCAACCTTGTAGCCGTAGCCGAGGCTGCGGGCCACCGTGCCCCATGCTGATGTGGTTTTGCCCTTACCGTTACCGGTAATCAGAATGACAATGCCGCGCTCTTCCGTTGCCTTGGCAACTTTGGCATCAACCATCTCTTTGCGTTTTTGCATCGCCTTTTTATGGCGGGTATCGCGATCAGTCATGGGGTCTCCGGTTGTATCCCTTTGCAGTATTAAATCAGTGCAGTGTTTTAAAAGCGGTAGCGGACAGAGCCAAAGAAAGTCCGGCCTTCTACATTGTAGTCGTCGCCACCGTAAGTCTGGTTGCTGACGTAATTTTCGTCAGTGACGTTTTTTACGCTAAAGGCAAGTTTCAGATCTTTTTGCAGATCATAACCTGCATTCAGGTGAACGAGGGTGTAGCTGTCCAGTTCGACCTCATTGTCATTATCTTTGTAGCGTTTGCCAACGTTCTCGATATCAAGACCGGCAGAAAGTTGGTTGATGCTATAGGTGGCTGACGCTGTGGTTTTCTGACGCGCAACAAATCGCAGATCTTTGCCTGATTCTTTGTTCTCCGGATCAATCGACTCGTGGGTAGCGGCGAGTTCCAAATTGCGTTCGGTGTATATAAGCGTCAGTTCTTTACCGGTAATCCTCGAATCATCTCCGTTCTCGACAGAATCATTGTTGACGTTCAGAGGGTCATCAACCTCGGTCCGGTAAAGGGTTGCAATCGCTTTAACCTGACGGTTTGGAGTCAGAGTCGCACTAATGCTTTTAGTGGTGTAAGTCTCTGGCTCTGCGTCAGGGTTACCATAGTTCGGGTAGTAGAGATCGTTGAAGGTTGGCGTCTTGAAGCCAGTTGCCAGACTCGCATTCACTTTAACCAGCGAGTTAATGCGATAGCCGGCGCCCAAACCGTAAGTGGTGAAGTCGCCAAAGCTCTCATTGTCATCGTAACGAACCGAAGCTTCAGCAGTTGCTATGTTGTTGTCAAAACCGGCGCTGACAAAAACACCGGTATTATCACGGCTGGTTTCATCATAGGCATTACCGTCAGGTGTACTTTCACCTACGTCATCGTTCTGATAGTCCAGACCGGTATGAATACTGATATTCCGGGTTGCCTGAATACCGACGATACTGCTGAAGAAATTGCTTTGTGTTTCGAAAGTATCACCCTTTTCACCGTCTTCTATGCTTCGGCTATGATCAAGCTTTGAGCTGATACGGGTCTCAAGGTTGACGGTTTCAGAGAAGTCGTGTGATACGCCGGCATTGATAACCTGGTAAGTAAAGTCGCTGCTACAGTCATTGGTACTGGAGCTGCAGCCATCGTACTCGTTGTTGCCGGTGGAATGAGAGAAACCAGCAGAGATTTTGGTTGAATCCGACAGCAGGTGTGAGCCTGACAGTGACAGCGTCAGGTTTTCGTAGCCATCATCTTCGTCAATATTGTTGTCAATGGCATCAATGCCATCTGTCTGGAAACGGCTGACAGTGGCTGAAATTTGTGATCTGTGATCGGCATAGGTACCGGAAAGACTTGTGCTGAAGGTGTTATTGGAGCCGTAACCGGCTTTAATGCTGCCTCCAGTCTCTCTAGCAGAGGCCGTTTTGGTGAAGATCTGAATCACACCTGCATTTGCATTACCGCCGTAAAGACTTGATTTTGGTCCACGGACAATTTCGATACGCTCGATAATGTCCGGATCAATGTGCTCAAGGCTGGCTGTACCACTGGTAGCTGAGCCAACAGGAACTCCATCAACCAGTACCAGAATATGTCCGGCATCCAGACCGCGAAGGTAGAGTGTGCTTTTTGTACCTGGTCCGCCACTGGTTTTGACCTGTAGCCCTGGTTGTTTGCTTAGTAGTTGGGGTAATGAGGTAGCTTGCTGTTGTTCTATCTCTTCGCTTGTAATGACCTGCGTCGACTCTTCAACATTTTCCAGTGGTTGAGGTGTTCGACTCGCAGTAATCACAATGGTTCTAGAACTTTCTGCGAAGGCAGCAGGTGATAGGGCGGCAGAAATAGCGGCAGCCAGTACAATTTTCTTCATGGTAAAACACAATCCTCAGCGCAATAGATAAGCGTGAGGGAGGGCAGGCGCAACAGCGGCAATGTCCGGTAGGAGATAGCTTGAGTTACACCGGTGTCGCCCTCCGCAACACCGTAAATACTCGGGAGACGCTCGGTCTCCGAAACGTTGAAAGCTGGTAATCGGGCTTGTGCCGGTTTCACAGAAACCGGTCACTTACCGTTGCGGGGGCAGCGCAGGATTCTCACCTGTTTCCCCAGCTCAAAACGTAGGCGCATCATATAGTTATCTTTTGTTGAGTCAAGCCAGTGTTTTTCAGCTTGGTATGAGCGGGCTTCATTATCTGTTGAATGATTTGCTGATTAGGTGCTCGATTTTGCCGGTGCTACAATGTCGCCATTTACGAGGCGTTTCGCCTTTCTTGTTTCGTCTTTCTTACAGTTTCTTGCAAAGGGTTATCTATGCTCAGTTATCGTCACGCTTACCACGCGGGTAATCACGCCGATGTGATTAAGCACCTGACTATGGCGCTGATTTTTCAGTCGATGCACAAAAAGGCCAAGCCTTTCTCTTACATCGACACCCATTCCGGCGGCGTTGATTATGATCTGCTGAGCGAGGAGGCGATAAAAACCGGAGAAGCGGGAGAGGGGATCGTGCGGGTGATCGACCATCCTGCACTGCCCGAGAGCTATCGTGAGCTGATTAAGGCTTATAACCCGTCTGGCGTGCTGGAGCACTACCCCGGTTCGCCTGCTATTGCCCATCACTATCAGCGTGCCGGAGATAAGCTGCAGCTGATGGAGTTGCACAATAACGAAACCAGCACCCTGAAGCGTAAAGCATCCCGCTGGCCGGATACTGCTATTCATCACCGGGATGGTTTTGAAGGTCTGCCGGGCATTGTACCGCCTGATCCTCGCCGAGGTGTGGTGCTGATGGACCCGTCGTACGAGATCAAGACCGATTACACCAAAGCTGTTAAGAGTATCTCCAATGCTTATAAACGCTGGCCAACGGGAGTTTATGCGCTTTGGTATCCGGTGTTGATAGCGGATAAAAGCGAGATGATGCTCGACAGTTTCGAGCGCAGTGGTATCCGCCGTATTCTGGTGGCCGAGGTCTGTCGTGAAGCGGAACAGGGCGAGACCTTCGGCATGATCGGTAGCGGTATGATGATTATTAACCCGCCGTATCAGCTGGATGAAGAGCTGCAACAGTGTTTACCGGAGCTGGCAAAAGTGCTGCTGGGTGAAACTGGTGTGGCTGATATTCGTTGGCTGGTGGGCGAGTAAGCTGTAACTCATTCGAGTACGGATAAGTAGGTTCTGGTAATCGGTTAGCTTTCGCTAAGGATGGATCGTGATGGCGAATAAAAAGAGTGTCAGCAACACAGCGGACAAAAGGGGCAAGACCTCGCTGATCAGGCGTTTGTTGGGCATCTGGCGTATTTGGCCCTTGATGCTGTTTTTGCTTGTACTCTGGTCTTTAGTGGCTCCTTACTATGTCTATTCCCGCTTCAGCAGCGAGCAGCCGGTTGCCCGGCTTGAGTTTGAACCCCTGGGCAAAGATTGGTATCTGGCTTCGGTGACCCGTTTTCCGGAATGCACGCTGCAGAATTTTCGCATTCAGGGTGATCAGTGGCAGCTGGATGCGATGTTTCTGAAATGGAAAGGTATTGCCGTTCTTCTTGGTGGCGACTCCCGAGTGGCGCTGGATCGTCTGAGTGGCCGTTACAGCGCTATTGAGCAAGCTCAGTCTGCAGTGCCAAGTGTCCATGAGCTGAAGCCGGAAACCTGGTTTCCCTTCGGTGAATCTCTGGTTCAGGGGGCGGATAGCTTTCTGGTTGATACTCGATTTGGTTCATCAACCTATATGTCGATTGATCCGGAAAAAAGCTACCGGGTTTACAAGACAGAAGATGCCCTGATTGCCAGAAGCTTTCCAAGAGAGCGGGCAAGCGTTGAAGAGGGTGTGCGAACTTTGGTGATTGATCAAAGTTGCGGTAATAACTCGTCGGGGGTTGTGGAGGATTTTGCCCGCCGCTGGAATCAATGGCTGTTATCCGCGCAAAAGCTATTCTGATAGCTTTCATGCCCTTGCCCTTGCCCTTGCCTTTGCTTTATAAAGATCAGAGTGAATCGGGATAAAAATTTAATAGAAACAGATTGTTTGCATAATTTTGGCATCGGTAGGGTGTGTCTTAAGGATTGAGGTGCCTGTATGCTGTTATCAGGTCTGCTGAAATTAGAGCAGCATCAAGTAATTGTTATCAGGATAGTTCGATATGGATACTTCGATTCCTAAAACTCAGCTAAGCGTTATGAATGACAGAATCAGACTGACCAAGGAGCAGATCGAGCAACCCCCGGCGTCTGAACGATTGAGAGCTGAAGTAAAAGAAGAGACCCTTAATGAAGGGGGGCATAAAAGTATTGCCGAGCGTGAACAGGAACGCAAAGAGCGTCAGGAGGATAGAGTAACGCTTTCCGAAGAGGCTCTTAAGCGCCTTCGCGGAGAAGAGGTGAAAAAGACGGAAGAAGAGGAAGACAGTCTTCCGCCTCATGTTTCAGCATTAAAAAAACAGGCTGAAAAGTTAAAGGAAAAACTGGATGAGAAGCTGGAGACCTTTGAAGAATTGCAGCGCCAGCCTAATGTTTCCCCGGAAGTTTTAGAGATGCACATGAAGGAGCTACAGATGATGCAGGCTCAGCTTTCTCAACTCAAAGAGAGCTTAGCCGAGGCGATGAAAGAAGTCGGCATTGTTGATCCTTCAGTTCTGGCTGATCTCTAGCGGCTTTAAGAATTAAAAGACATAAAAAAACCCGGGCAAGCCCGGGTTTTTGTTGAGCACTAGGGCTCGACTCATTGCGAGATACGGCTTACAGAGAAGCCAGAATATCGTTCAGAGTCTTACTTGGGCGCATTACTGCGTCAACCTTAGCCATATCAGGGTGGTAGTAACCGCCCAGATCGGCAGGTTTGCCCTGTGCTTCGGCCAGTTCAGTCACGATCTTGTCTTCGTTTTCTGTCAGGGCTTTAGCAAGAGGCGTGAAACGCTTGGCCAGGTCAGTGTCTTCCGTCTGCTCTGCCAGGTACTGAGCCCAGTACATTGCCAGATAGAAGTGAGAGCCACGGTTGTCCAGCTCGCCAACCTTACGGGAAGGTGACTTGTTGTTTTCCAGCAGCTGACCAGTTGCAGCATCCAGAGCTTTAGCCATCAGCTTAGCGTCCGGGTTGTCGTTCTTGATGCCCATCTCTTCAAGAGAAACGGCCAGTGCCAGGAATTCACCCAGTGAGTCCCAACGCAGGTGGTTCTCTTCCTGAACCTGCTGTACGTGCTTAGGAGCAGAACCGCCTGCGCCAGTCTCGTACATGCCACCACCGTTCAGCATAGGAACGATAGACAGCATTTTCGCAGAAGTACCCAGTTCCATAATTGGGAACAGGTCAGTCAGGTAGTCACGCAGTACGTTACCGGTTACGGAGATGGTGTCTTTACCTCGGATCATACGCTCCATAGAGGTACGGATCGCACGGCTGTAACCCATGATGCGCAGATCCAGACCTTCGGTATCGTGCTCTTTCAGGTATTTTTCAACTTTCAGGCGCAGCTGACGGTCGTGAGCACGCTCCGCGTCCAGCCAGAAGATCGCAGGCGTGTCAGACTGACGGGAACGGGTCACAGCCAGTTTCACCCAGTCACGTACTGCAGCGTCTTTAGTCTGGCATGCACGCCAGATGTCGCCTTTCTCAACGTCGTGCTGCATCAGTACGGTGCCGTCGGATTTAACAACGCGCATAGTACCGTCTTGCTTCATTTCGAAAGTCTTGTCGTGAGAGCCGTATTCTTCAGCTTTCATCGCCATCAGACCAACGTTAGGCACAGAGCCCATAGTGGTCGGATCAAATGCACCGTTAGTCTTACAGAAGTTGATCATCTCCTGATAGATACGGGCATAAGTAGACTCAGGCATTACTGCTTTCGTGTCTTTGGTCTTGCCGTCGCGGCCCCACATCTTACCGGAGTTACGGATCATCGCCGGCATGGAAGCATCAACAATTACGTCACTTGGGATGTGCAGGTTGGTGATACCTTTAACGGAATCAACCATTGCCATTTCAGGACGGTGCTCGTAGCACGCGTGGATCGCTTCTTCGATCTCTTCCTGCTGAGACTGAGGCAGAGTTTTGATCTTGTCGTAAACGCTGGCCATACCGTTGTTCGGGTTAACGCCCAGCTGTTCAAACAGCTCACCGTATTTGTCGAACACTTCACGGTAGAAAACGCGAACCGCGTGGCCGAATACGATCGGGTGAGACACTTTCATCATGGTCGCTTTAACGTGCAGAGACCACATAACACCATCTTCTTTACACTCTTGCAGAGTGCGCTCGAAGAAGGCGTCAAGCGCTTTAGCGCTCATGAACATGCTGTCGAAAACTTCGCCCTCTTCCAGGGCTACGGTTTTCTTAACTTCAACATTACCGCTCTTATCAACGAACTCAAGACGTACTTCGTCAGCAGCGTCCATGGTTACAGACTGTTCGCTGGAGAAGAAGTCACCGCCGCGCATATAGTCAGCGTGGGATTGAGAAGCCATGCTCCACTTGCCCATGGAGTGCGGGTACTTGCGAGCGAATGCTTTAACTGCCGGTGGCGCACGACGGTCAGAGTTACCCTGACGCAGAACCGGGTTAACAGCACTACCCAGAACTTTGGCGTAACGGGACTGAATCTCCTTCTCTTCGTCGGTGGTGGCTTCATCCGGATAGTCCGGCAGGTCGTAACCCTGAGACTGCAGTTCAGCAATTGCTGCTTTCAGCTGAGGAATAGACGCTGAAATGTTTGGCAGTTTGATCAGGTTACATGAAGGATCTTTAGTCAGCTCGCCCAGTTCCGCCAGAGTATCGGTTGCTTCTTGTTTCTGCTCGTCGGTCAGACGATCAGCAAAGCCAGCCAGGATACGGGAAGCAACGGAGATATTGCTGGTTACAACTTTGATACCCGCAGCTTCAGTGAAGGAGCGCACGATAGGCAAGAGTGAGCCAGTTGCCAGCATCGGTGCTTCATCGGTGAGGGTATAGACGATTTTTTGCTCTGAATTTGGAGTTGTCATTTTTATCCCTATTGTTATGGCGTGTAGCCAAAGACCTAACACAAGATGGCTTGTGGCCATCCCAGATCTGAAGGAGTTTTATTCTGTCTGTTGGCGCTGGATTGTACTAAAAAACATCACCTTTTTATATGGTGGAGAATTACAACTTATGGCTAGTAAATATGGGTTTTTAGCCCTTTCAGGGAAATTTTTTTACAAAACAGCGGCCAGAGAACCTTTGGTCTGATAGGAAAATAGAGCAGAAACAAATCAGCCCGCAAGTTTTGTGCGGGCTAAACGCTGGAAAGAGTGGGGGGTTATTCGCAGACCAGCTTAATGCAGTCTGCTGGCAGGTCGCGGTCAATATAGGCCATACCCAGCAGGTTCAGGTAGTCCATGCGATCCGCTTTCATCAGGTCGATAGCCGGTGTCGGCTGATTGTTTGCCTGATAAATACCGGCCAGAAATGCCATATAGTTTTCACCTTCTTTGACCATTAAGAGGCTGGCCGCGCCGACATCGGGTTTAACGGCGGTGTGAATCTCTTCCGGCAGCTCTATGGAGAGCACAACCGGTTGTTCAGTGCCTTCGATGCGAACACTACGGTTTCTGACGGTTTGCTGCGCCCAATAGTAGGCCAGCTCTCTGCTTTGAGTCAGAAAAACAGGTTCTGTGGTTTCGGTGTAGTGATCATCGCCAATGGTCGCCATGGTTTTCTTGGCGGCTTCTTTCAGAGCCAGATCACCGGATCGCTTCAGCCCCTGTTCCTGTATCGCATCCACCAGAGCAGATGAGGTGCCGTGGTACCAGATGTTGCTTGTGGCAAAGCCCTGATCGGTTAATAAATCTTTTGCATCTTTCAGAAAAGCTGGTGTGTCAGTTGTCATAGTCGGGCCATCTGTAAAAGTTAAACAATCGGTAAAAGTTGAACTGCAAGTTCTATGGACCGCATGAGCGGTAACTCATTCTAGCGTGAAAATCAGATCAATAAAAAAAGGCGACACCTTTTACAAGGGCCGCCTTTTTTAGGGTGTCTCTGGGCCAGAAGAGTCTGACCCAGAGTGCCTCCCTTATCCAGTTTTACTGAACAGCAATCGCTGTTTAGCCGAACTGGTTAGAGGTGTTTTTCGCACCGCCAGCTTTCAGAGCCATCTCACCAGCGTAGTATTCTTTGTGGTCATCACCCATGTCTGAACCAGCCATGTTCTGGTGTTTCACACAAGCGATACCCTGGCGGATCTCTTTACGCTGCACGCCTTCAACGTAACCCAGCATACCGGCTTCACCGAAGTACTCTTTAGCCAGGTTGTCTACTGACAGAGCCGTTGTGTGGTAAGTCGGCAGAGTGATCAGGTGGTGGAATACGTTCGCTTCACGTGAACAGTCAGCCTGGAAGTTACGAACCCAATTGTCAGCTTCAGCAGACAGCTCAGAGTCATCGTACTCAGCGCTCATCAGGTTGTTGCGATCATAGGCAGAAACATCTTTACCTTCTTTCTCCCAAGCATCAAATACCTGCTGACGGAAGTTCAGCGTCCAGTTGAAGGATGGAGAGTTGTTGTAAACCAGTTTCGCATCCGGGTGTACTTTACGAACTTCATTCATCATGTCACGGATTTCGTGAACGGTAGGTACCGCAGTCTCGATCCACAGCAGGTCAGCACCGGCGTTGATTGCTTCGATGCAGTCAAAGACGCAACGCTCGTGGCCAGTGCCTTGACGGAACTGGTACAGACCGGAAGGCAGACGCTTAGGACGAACCAGTTTGCCGTTACGGCTGATCAGTACATCACCTTCAGAAGTTTGCTCTGGAGTGACTTCTTCGCAATCCAGGTAAGAGTTGTAAACGTCACCCTGATCGCCTGGCTCACGAACAACTGCGATCTCTTTAGTCAGACCAGCACCTTCAGAGTCAGTACGTGCAACGATGATACCATCGTCTACACCCAGTTCCAGAAAGGCGTAACGCAGCGCGCGGATTTTCGCGTGGAAGTCAGCGTGAGGAACCGTTACTTTACCGTCCTGGTGACCACACTGCTTCTCGTCAGCAACCTGGTTTTCGATCTGCAGTGCACAAGCACCTGCTTCGATCATTTTCTTAGCCAGCAGGTAAGTCGCTTCTGCGTTACCGAAACCAGCGTCAATGTCAGCAATAATCGGAACAACGTGAGTTTCGTGGTTGTCGATCTTGTCCTGAATTTCTGCTTCCAGCTTGCTGTCGCCTGCTTCACGCGCTTTGTCCAGTTCACGGAACAGACCGCCCAGTTCACGGGCATCAGCCTGACGCAGGAAGGTGTACAGCTCTTCAACCAGATCCGCTACAACTGTTTTCTCGTGCATAGACTGGTCAGGCAGAGGACCGAAGTCAGAACGCAGAGCTGCAACCATCCAGCCGGACAGGTACAGGTATTTGCGCTCGGTAGAACCGAAATGCTTCTTGATAGAGATCAGCTTTTGCTGACCCACAAAACCATGCCAGCAACCCAAAGACTGAGTGTACTTAGTTTTGTCTTTATCAAACTCAGCCATGTCACGACGCATGATGCCAGCAGTGTACTTAGCAATGTCCAGACCGGTTTTGAATTTGTTCTGAGCACGCATACGTGCTGCAGATTCCGGGTTGATTGCATCCCATGGAGAACCGTTGGTTTCTTTCAGTGTTGCTACTGCATCGATGTCTTGTTTGTAAGTTGACATGCTTATTCCTCTACAGAGTGTGCCTGTTAGGTTATTTCCTTAAGGCTTCACCGTTATCGGGCGGCAGTCGCCGCGGTAACGTTGTGCCTGAAGCCTTAAGGTATCCTTTGTTCTGCTTCGATGTGCCGTCGGAGCAGATCCATTCCTGTTGCGCCTGTGATTTCGAAACAGCGTTTATCACTGTTTCTGTCACTCCGGCATCTACGCGTTTTAAGAATCTGAAATCTTTCGTTGAAAATTTATCTTTTGCTTAAAACGAGTGTTTGTCGTTTTGTGTGTTTTAACTATGCCCTAAGCTGCAAAGCCTTTGCAAACGCTACTTTGGGCTATATAAGTTGTTGTAACTACACTACAAATTGTTTTCTGTAGTCTGACTACCGTTTGAATGATTTTTTCTTGCTGCGATGCAATAGTGTTGTAGTTTTACTTTCAAAAATGACGGTTTTATGACCTGTCCTTGACGGCTTAACTTTGTAGATTGTCGACAATCTTGGCGTTTTTTAGATGGTTTGTTTCGCATGAGACGCAGATTTCTGAAAGAGGGTATTTCTACCCAGAGGCAGGCCGCGCTTTAAAGCAGGTATCGGGGGCTGAAACAGAATGTTAGGTACGAAAGGAGCGGGCAGAAGAAAAAGAGGAAACTGACAGCCACGGGTAGAAACTCGTGACTGTCTACAATGGTTTAGTCACTTAAGAAAAGTGAACCACGGTTAATCAACTCTAATATTATTCCTTTAAATTCGTCTGAAGATGAAAATAATTCATCTTTGATCAGGTGTTTTTGTTCGGTGAGGAAGAGGGCTACCTGCTGGTCCTGCTCAGAAACGTCAAAACCATCGCCATCGGCAAACAATAAAATGCCATTTTTGGTGTGTGAGAAGGCCAGTCGGCTACCTTCGCTGAGGCAAATTGTCATTCCGTTTGCAACTTCTTGCTCCAGTTCAGCCTGAGTCAGGGCTTTTTCGGCTGGAACCAGCTGATCCAGATACTTAGGCTGGGTCATGTAGCGGCCAAACCAGGCTTTGATTGTGGCTTTATCGGTTAGTTTTTCCTGAATGATTGCCTGTACGCGTCCGATAGCGTCATCTCCGATCTCGCTGGTATGAGTTTGCAGAGCCAGATCGGGATCTTTGTAGCGGTCATCTTCGCACAGGGATTCACCGATAAAGTCTGCCAGGGACGTCACGATCTCATCAGCAGATGGCGCGCGGAATCCGACAGACCAGGTCATGCAGTCATCGGACTGTGATACGCCGTAATGCGCCAGTTGTGGCGGCAGGTAGAGCAGGTCACCCGGTTCGCAGATAAAGGTCTCTGTGGCATCGAATTCCTGAAGAATACGCAGTGCCACATCCGGAATAAAAGGTGTTTTGTCATCGGCAAAACCGCCGATCTGCCAGCGACGGGTACCCTGTGCCTGTAGCAGGAATACATCGTAGTAATCCAGATGGGGGCCAACGCTACCTTCTTTGGGTGCGTAGCTGATCATGATGTCATCTACCCGCCAGCTCGGGATGAAATCAAAGGCTTCCATCAGGGCTGCGACTTCGGGGATGTAGTGGTCAACCGCCTGAACCAATAGTGTCCAGTGGCTTTCCGGCAGTTCATTAAAGCGCTCTTCTTTAAACGGGCCGTTTTCCAGATGCCATTTTTCTCCGTTCGGGCCGGTTTCCATTACCAGGCGGGATTCCACCTGTTCTTCCAGTGCCAGTCCTGCCAGTTCATGTTCATCAATGGGGGATTCAAAATCCGGGATCGCATTTTTAATGAACAGTGGCTTTTTCTGCCAGTAATCCCGCAGGAACTCTTCGTAACTGATATGGCCCAGCAGGCTTTCGGGGAGTTGTAACATGGTTGTTTTTCCGGAAATAAAATCTGATGAATGAAGATGCTGACGAGAGCAATCGATGTCATTAAGTAAAACAGCTCACAAAGAAAAAGGCCCTGACAGATATCAGGGCCTTTTTCAGATCGTGCAAAAAACTGCGCCGAACGGTTAAAACCGTTTAGATCGCTTTTGCCTGATCGATCGCGTTACCGATGTAGTTGTGCGGCGTCAGCTGCATCAGCTCATCTTTTGCTTCCTGCGGCATGTCCAGAGTCTGAACAAATTCCTGCAGGGTTTCTTTAGTGATCGCTTTACCACGGGTCAGCTCTTTCAGCTTCTCGTAGGGTTTTTCGATGTTGTAACGACGCATTACCGTCTGAATCGGCTCAGCCAGTACTTCCCAGCTGTTTTCCAGATCGGCATTCAGGCGCTCTGCGTTAGTTTGCAGTTTGCTGATACCTTTCAGGGATGCCTGATACGCGATCAGTGACTGACCAAAGCCAACACCCAGGTTACGCAGAACGGTAGAGTCCGTCAGGTCACGCTGCCAGCGCGAGATTGGCAGTTTAGCGGCCAGATGCTGCATGATAGCGTTAGCGATACCCAGGTTGCCTTCGGAGTTTTCGAAGTCAATCGGGTTAACCTTGTGCGGCATAGTGGAAGAGCCCACTTCGCCAGCGATAGTGCGCTGCTTGAAGTACCCCAGAGAGATATAACCCCAAACGTCACGATCAAAGTCGATCAGGATGGTGTTGAATCGGGCAACCGCATCAAACAGCTCAGCGATGTAGTCGTGTGGCTCAATCTGAGTGGTGTACGGGTTGAAGGTCAGACCCAGGCTTTCAACGAAAACTTTAGCGTTTTCAGCCCAGTCGATGCTTGGGTAAGCAGACAGGTGAGCGTTGTAGTTACCTACAGCACCGTTGATTTTACCCAGCAGTTCAACCGCTTCGATCTGTTTAACCTGACGCTGCAGACGTGCTGCAACGTTCGCCATCTCTTTACCCAGAGTGGTCGGAGATGCCGTCTGACCGTGGGTACGGGACAGCATCGGTTGTTCTGCATTGTTGATCGCCAGCTGGCGGATCGCTTCAACCACTTCTTTCATGGTTGGCAGAACAACGTTGTCCAGTGCACCTTTCAGCATCAGAGCGTGAGACAGGTTGTTGATGTCTTCAGACGTACAGGCGAAGTGAACAAACTCAGTAATTGCCTGCAGTTCGCTGTTAACTTCAATACGCTCTTTGATGAAGTACTCAACCGCTTTTACATCGTGGTTGGTGGTGCGTTCGATCTCTTTGATGCGCTGAGCATCTTCTTCGCTGAAGTTAGCAACCAAATCGTTCAGAATCTGGTTCGCTTCTGCACTCAGTGCAGGAACTTCAGCAATTTGATCGTGATCTGCCAGACGCTGTAACCAGCGGATTTCAACTTCAACACGGGCACGGATCAGACCAAATTCACTCACCCAAGGGCGCAGGTCAGCGGTCTTAGAGCCATAACGGCCATCAACGGGGGATATTGCGGTAAGGCTGGAAAGCTGCATTGTTTGTTACTGCTCTCTGTAAGCTGATTTCATGAAAGGCGCCATCATACCTGAAACTGAACTTTATTACAGGATTACCGCTAATGTTTCTCTGTCTAATGGCTTTGCAGCCGCTTGCGGGCGGGGTTTTTGGCTGTTGGGCTGGAGGATGGTTGGTGACCGTTCCCTTGTATGTAAACAAAAAGAGCCGTCAAATGACGGCTCTTCAAGAGGCTTTAAGGCTTATGGTTCTGTAGTCAGAGTCGGGCTACGTCATCCAGTGCACGAAGTATCTTCTTGCGACCTAGGAGCAGTTTCCAGCGACGACCTCCCAGTTGATGCCAGAGAATAGCCGAACGAATACCGGCAAACAGCAGGGCGCGAACTTTTTCGGCATTGGTGTTCTGGCGCAGAATGTTGGGTTCGCCCTGTACCTGAATGCGGAAAGAGAACGTACTGATCGTGTCCTGATAAA
The DNA here is from genome assembly GCA_048270425.1 of Oceanospirillum sp. GTDB lineage: Bacteria > Pseudomonadota > Gammaproteobacteria > Pseudomonadales > Halomonadaceae > Oceanospirillum. The sequence continues at coordinate 107,981 of JBLWSY010000011.1, read as the reverse complement.
GACTGGCAATACTGGCAATCACGTTCTCATGGGTATTTGAGAAGTGATGGCTCTGCATTTTTACCTGCTCAAGACGCTGGCCGATGGCGTTCAGCATCTGATTGTCTTTACGCAGACGTTTTTCCAGATACAGGATCGACATGGCGTAACGCAGGACATGAGTAGAGGTGTCATTGTCCTTGTTGACGAAACCGCGCAGAGTCCGGATTCCAAGATGCAAACCCTGAGCTGATCCGCCGTAGACAGCCAGCGTATTTTCCGGATCGGTTTCCAGAATACTGGCGATGCTGGTCTCAAAGCTGTCCTGACCTACCATGCCTTTATTCGCCAGCTGATGTACCAGTGCCGCAGCCTGAAAAACACCTGCCAGTGCTAAAGCCTGTTCCTGATCCTGTCGGGTTGAACTCATAGTCGTTTTTGTATTCCTGTAGTCAGAGTGTCCGGATATATTTGCCTGATCTTCTTGATTCACGCCTTGTCGCGCCAGGTTTTCTCAATGACAGCACCGCCCAGGCAATGATCATCCAGATAAAAAACAACGGATTGCCCCGGCGTCACTGCGCGCTGTGGTTCATCGAAGATTACTTCGAACTCGTTGTTGCCTAAAGGTTTCACCGTACAGGCCTGATCATCCTGACGATAGCGTGTCTTGGCGCGACATTTAAACTCGCCATTGACCGGTGGCTGGCCGGCAACCCAGTCAACGCTTTCCGTTTTCAGGCCCCGGCTGAACAACAGCGGATGGTCGGTGCCCTGAACGGCGATCAGGATATTGTTATCCAGATCTTTTTCGGCCACAAACCACGGATCTTCGGAGTAGTCTTTCAATCCGCCGATACCCAGTCCCTGACGCTGGCCGATGGTGTAGTACATCAGGCCGCTGTGTTTGCCGATCACATCACCTTCCGGAGTCGTAATCGTACCCGGCTGCGCTGGCAGATATTGCTGCAGGAAGTCTTTAAAGCGACGTTCACCGATGAAGCAGATACCGGTGCTGTCTTTTTTACGGGCGGTAATCAGATCGTGTTCTTCTGCGATGCGGCGTACTTCCGGTTTTTCAATTTCGCCCACCGGGAAGAGGGTTTTACCGATCTCATTATGGCCAACAGCGTGCAGGAAGTAACTTTGGTCTTTGTTGTTATCCAGACCTTTCAGCAGTGTCGCTTTGCCGTCCTGTTCACCACGGCGAACATAGTGACCGGTGGCGATCAGATCAGCACCCAGCGCCTCAGCGTATTCCAGAAACGCTTTAAATTTGATCTCTTTATTGCACAGAATATCCGGGTTTGGAGTACGGCCCGCTTTATACTCCGCCAGAAAGTGCTCAAAGACGTTGTCCCAGTACTCAGCGGCAAAGTTGGCTTTGTGTAATTTGATGCCGATGCGATCACAAACCGCCTGAGCGTCCGCCAGATCATCCATGGCGGTGCAGTATTCGGTGCCGTCATCTTCATCCCAGTTTTTCATAAACAGGCCTTCTACCTGATAACCCTGCTGCATCAGCAGGACGGCAGATACGGAAGAATCAACACCGCCGGACATACCAACGATCACTTTGATCTGGCTATTGTCAGTGGCGTTAGTGTTGCTGTTGGCTGTTTGGCTTTCCGGGCTGTTTTGACTGTTTGGCATGATGATTCGCTAATCGTTTCAGTATTGGGCAGACAGGCGGGATTATAACGGATGTTGCCAGCCTGCGCAGTTAATCTCGTTAAGGCTATTGACGGCCAATGCTAGAGTTCGGGAGTAGCCTCAATCCTTACTTACACTGGCGAAGGGTGGTTAAAGTCGGTAATCAGGTCCAGTGGAAAGCTTTTACCTTGTCGGTAATCGTCAAAGCACTTCATGACAGCTTCGCTACGCATTCTGTTTGCTTTCTCTTGCTCAAGCAGAGCCTCCCAGGTCAGCCAGAGAGCATCTTCAATACCCTCATCAAGTTTGGCATTCGGATGGTGCTGAACCGGCTCGGCAATAAAGCAGTGTCTGTGATAGGTCAGCTGTTCAGAGGCTTTGTTGATATAGAGGCCCATATAAGCAGTGATACGCACTTGCCAGCGGGTTTCCTCTAGCGTTTCCCGAAGTGCTGCATCAATCAGGCTTTCATCTTTTTCAATATGACCGGCAGGTTGGTTCAGAACCTTGCTGCCCTGACTCCATTCCTCAACTACAAGAAAGAGATCTTCATCGGTTTCAGCATCTTTTTTAACAACAACCGTGGCTACGGTGGAATTGGGTTTCCAGACATCGTCACGTGACAGCATGGTGATCCTTTAAAGAAAGCATTTTGCGGTGCTCTTGCTCATCAGGCAGAACAACGCGGATAAAAGTGGTTAGCGCCTGGGTTTGCCTGTCGGGCTTTTCTGTCCTGCGCGAGAGTTGTCTTTAGAGTGGGGACGATTGCTGTTTTTTCCACCCTTACTGCTCTTGCTGCTGTTTTTGGAGGCCGGTCTCTTGTCGCGATTTCCCGGGGCAGTGTTTTTTGCCTTTGTTCCGGAGGAGGTGCTTTTTGATCTGGAAGCGGTGTTTTTAGGTGCAACCGGCAGGTTTACCTCGATCTCTCTGCTTTCGCCTTCTTGAATACCTTCCAGTGTCCAGTTGCCGATACGGGTGCGAACCAGTCGCAGGGTTGGAAAGCCGACAGCTGCGCTCATGCGGCGCACCTGGCGGTTGCGGCCTTCGCTGATGACAAGCTCCACCCAGGTGGTCGGGATGCTCTGGCGTTTGCGAACCGGTGGATTACGTTCAGCAAAGCCCGGGTCGCTGATCTTTCTGGCTTTCGCCGGACGTGTCATCCCGTCTTTCAGTTCAACGCCTTTGCGCAGCTGTTGCAGGGCTTCTTCAGTGACGTCGCCCTCAACCTGAATAACATAGGTCTTGGAGAGCTTCATATCCGGTGAGGCGATTCTGTGTTGTAACTGGCCGTCATCGGTCAGCAGAAGCAGACCTTCTGAATCGTAATCAAGGCGTCCAGCCGGGTAGACACCGGATTCGGTTATATAATCTGCCAGAGTGCTGCGTCCTTCTGAGTCGGTAAACTGCGACAGGACCTGAAAGGGTTTGTTGAACAAAATCAGTCGGCTCATGGTTGAAGATGATCCTTTTGGCGCTTGGCAGAGTAAAACGGGTGCGGTTAAAAGAGAGGCTTCAGATTCTAAAGCAAAAGGTGAAGCATGATATACAGAGTTGCTGTTGGATAACAGGTTGATCTCTGTGCATAAATCGTCACTTGTCAGGTTGTTTTGCCGGTACAGCGGGCCTTTGCTGCACATTGAACTTTGTTGCTGTTTTGTTTCATCTGTTAAGGGTTTCACATATCGGGGTAAAGTCCTGAAAAAATAAGGTGTTATCGAGATTGCTTCGTTGTGTTTCCGGATTTTTTAATTATTCTTAGTTTATAAGTAGGTTATTAGCCCCATATAGAAAACAAACAGGTCGTGAAAGGCTTGACCTTTAGGTTCCCGGATCTTAAGAGTTTTGCCCCGTTGACCGATTTATAAACTTGAGTTTGATCAAAACTGTGCTTATTTTTTAGCTAAAGTGCGCTTTAAACTAAACTTAAAAATAGAGGATTAGCGGTACCGCCATGGCAAACCCTTATTTCACCATCGTTAATCAGGATGACCATTCAGATCCTTATCAGCACGACGGTGACAGCGGAGTGGCAGTCGCTCCGTCTAAACCAGAACTTCAGCGTCCGCCAATGTATAAAGTCGTGATGCTGAATGATGACTACACACCGATGGAGTTTGTTGTTGAAGTGCTCACCGTGTTTTTCAACATGGATGAGGAGAAAGCCACGCAAGTCATGCTGGCTGTTCACACCCAAGGCAAGGGTGTGTGCGGAATTTTTACCAGGGATATTGCTGAAACCAAATGCGCCCAGGTAAATCAGTGCTCAAGAGAACATGAACATCCGTTGATGTGTGATATTGAGCAGGCTGATTGAAGCCGTAAGGGCTGATACCGGAATCAATCCCGGAACAAAAAGGGCCGATATAAAAAAGCGGCAAGAGAGGGTAGTCCCATGTTAAGCAAAGACCTCGAATCAACGTTAAACGCTGCATTTACCGTAGCTCGCAGCAAACGCCATGAGTTTATGACAGTTGAACATCTGTTGCTGGCGTTGCTGGATAATGACTCTGCCGCACGCGTGCTTCAGGCTTGCGGCGCCAATTTGAACAAGCTGCGAATCGAGTTGCAGGACTTTATTAACTCGACCACGCCTCTGATTCCCGATGATCAACTGGAACGCGAAACTCAGCCAACACTGGGTTTTCAGCGTGTGCTGCAGCGCGCGGTATTCCACGTTCAGTCCTCTGGAAAAAGTGAAGTAACCGGCGCTAATGTGCTGGTGGCGATCTTTAGCGAGCAGGAAAGCCAGGCAGTTTACTTCCTGCGTCAGCAGAATGTTGCCCGTGTAGATGCGGTTAACTACATCTCCCACGGTATCTCCAAGGTTGCCGGTCATGAGGCTCCAATGGAGCATGAGCAGCACCATGAAGAATCGGAAGAAGGTGCGCAGGAAGGTAATGCCAATAACCCTCTGACCGGCTACTCAACCAACCTCAATGAGCAGGCGCGCCTGGGACGTATCGATCCTTTAGTGGGTCGTGACCACGAAGTAGAGCGTGTTATTCAGATTCTGGCCCGTCGCCGTAAAAACAACCCGCTGCTGGTGGGTGAAGCTGGTGTGGGTAAGACCGCCATTGCTGAAGGTCTGGCTAAGCGCATCATTGATGGTGAAGTGCCGGATGTGATCGGCGAAAGCGTGGTTTACTCGCTGGACATGGGCGCGCTGTTGGCGGGTACCAAGTACCGCGGTGACTTCGAGAAACGTCTGAAAGCATTGTTGGGAGAACTCAAGAAACAGCCGCATGCGATCCTGTTTATTGATGAGATTCACACCATTATCGGTGCCGGAGCGGCTTCTGGTGGGGTGATGGATGCGTCTAACTTACTGAAACCTCTGCTGAGTTCCGGTGAGATCCGCTGTATCGGTTCAACCACCTTCCAGGAATTCCGTGGCATTTTCGAAAAAGATCGTGCTCTGGCCCGCCGCTTCCAGAAAGTGGATGTGATGGAACCAACCGTTGATGACACGATTGAGATTCTGAAAGGGCTGCGTAGCCGCTTTGAGAGTCACCATGATCTGAAATACACCAATGAGGCGCTTGAAGCAGCCGCTAAATTGGCTGACCGTTATATCAATGACCGTCATATGCCGGACAAAGCGATTGATGTAATTGATGAGGCTGGTGCGTATCAGCGTCTGCTGAAAGAAGAAGACCGTGTTGATACGATCGATGTGGAACAGGTGGAAACCGTTGTTGCCAAGATTGCGCGTATCCCACCGAAAAGCGTTACCACGTCTGACAAGAAAGTCCTTAAAGATCTGGAGAAAAACCTGCAGATGCTGGTCTTTGGTCAGGATGATGCGATCACCTCTATGTCCAATGCCATCAAGCTGTCCCGTGCCGGGTTGAAGTCACCGGAGAAACCGATCGGTTCCTTCCTGTTTGCGGGCCCTACCGGTGTTGGTAAGACCGAGGTGAGTAAGCAGCTGGCTAATATCATGGGTATTGAGCTGGTACGCTTTGATATGTCCGAATACATGGAGCGCCATACCGTATCGCGTCTGATCGGTGCGCCTCCGGGTTATGTCGGTTATGACCAGGGTGGCTTGCTGACCGAAGCGATCACTAAAAATCCACACTGTGTTCTGTTGCTGGATGAGATCGAGAAAGCACACCCTGAAGTCTTCAACCTGCTGCTGCAGGTGATGGATCACGGTACGCTGACCGATAACAACGGCCGTAAAGCGGACTTCCGAAATGTTATTCTGATTATGACCACCAATGCCGGTGCCGAAGCGATCAGTCGTCGTTCGATCGGTTTTGCTAATCAGGATCACAGTACTGATGGTATGGAGGTTATCCGTAAGACCTTTACACCAGAGTTCCGTAACCGTCTGGATGGCATTATTCAGTTCTCTGCACTGAACTTCGAAATGATCCGTAATGTGGTTGATAAGTTCCTGGTAGAACTGCAGGCCCAGCTGGATGAGAAGAAGGTGCAGCTGGTACTGGAAGATGATGCTAAGAACTGGCTGGCGGAAAATGGCTACGATCCTGAGATGGGTGCCCGCCCAATGGCTCGCCTGATTCAGGAGAAAATCAAAAAACCTCTGGCGGAGATCATTCTGTTTGGTGATCTGGCTGAATCCGGTGGTGAGGTGCATGTAACTCTTGATGAGAATGGTGAGATTTTGCTGGAAGCGGAAAGAGCTGGCGAAGCTGCCTGATCTCGATAGTTGCGCCTTATAAGGCTGTTACTGAAAACCCCGCATTTGCGGGGTTTTTTTATTGCTGACTTTTTCCGTTGCGACTGATGAGCACTGGAGAATAAATTTTTCAGCCAAAAAAGCCCGACTCATTCTGATTGCTCAGAAAGAGATCGGGCTTTTTCAGAAACTATATCGCTGCCTTCTGGCCGAAGGCTCCGCTATTAACGGGCGCGGTAAACGATACGGCCTTTGGTCAGGTCGTATGGCGTCAGTTCCACTTTTACTTTATCGCCGGTCAGAATGCGGATGTAGTTTTTTCGCATTTTACCAGAGATGTGAGCAGTAACGATGTGACCGTTTTCCAGCTCAACGCGGAACATAGTGTTGGGCAGTGTGTCGACCACGGTGCCTTCCATTTCAATAGAATCTTCTTTTGCCATGCAGGAAATACCTCGGGTTCTTTCTGCTGTCTATAAACCGCACTCCGCTTGAGACTGGCATGTCTTTCGGGCAGGAGCGACGGGTTCGAATAATTTGGTGCTACACAACCCGACCGGGTAGGAGCTTTGCTCAGCGAGGTCAGGTTTAGTGTCTATGGGCTTGGTGTAAATCGGATAACGCCACACACAAAATAAGCGCGCGTATTTTGCCTTATTTTGCCAGGCTAATCAAAAGTTCCCTGAAAAAAGCCAAAAAACTTTCAGGTGATGATCTCTTTGCCGCGATAAATTAGTCTTCCCGGCGCTAAGATGCCACTGAAAAATGACACTTTGCTGACACAACCGGGGCTGGCTGGACGAGCCGTAGGGGCAGTTGGCCGGGCGCTGGCGAAGGATGTGTTTGTCAGAATGAAAGTAACGCATTGGTTGGTACGGTGTTTAAGGCTTAATTACTGCTTCGCTTAGGAATATCCTCCAGTTCAATGGGATACCAGTGGTTATCCCTGAGCTGTTCCAGAGGCTGATACTCGGTTTTGTAGCTCATTTTCTGGCAACTTTCGATCCAGTACCCCAGATACACATAGGGCAGTTGATGGTATCTGGCATGAAGAATCAGCCAGAGCACCACGTAAACTCCCAGAGAGCGTTTGGGCTGGTCTGGCTCGTAAAAGGTGTAGATGGCTGAAATGCCATGACTGAGGGTATCCATAGCCGAAACCGCGACCAGTTTGCCTGTCGGGTCGCGAAATTCCACCAGGTGAGAGAAGTGTTTATCTATAGTCAGGAAGGATTTGTACTGCTCCTCTGAGGGTGGAAACATATCTCCATCAGCATGACGCTCGTTGATGTAACGCTCATACAGGTCATAATGCTCCTGTACGTAGGTTGCGGGCACAATGCTGGCGGTAAGGTCTTTGTTGCGATTCAGGGTTTTTCGATGTTTCCGTTTGAGCTGGAACTCCTCAGTGGTTACCCGAACCGAGATGCAGGCGTTGCAGCCTTTGCAATTGGGGCGGTAGAGATGTTTTCCGCTGCGACGAAAGCCAACGAGCGTCAGCAGATCGTAAACCTGTTGGCTTACCGGCTGCTCAGGATCAAGAAAGAGTGTAGTGGCCGTATGATCTGCCAGATAACTGCAGTCATGGGGCACGGTCATATAAAAGCGCAGTTGCGGTTCTATAAAAGGGGCATCACTACTCAAAGCACAGATTCCTTAATGCGTTGTTCCAGTGACCAGTGGCCAACCGGCATAGGGGAAGCGGCATACAGTTTAAGATAGTCAAGAAAACGCGCTCTTTCGATCTCTTCGGCACCAAAACTCGCCAGATGGTCAGTGTAAACCTGACAGTCGATCAGCTCAAATTGCCAGGCTTTCAGTTGTTCCACCAGATGCACAAAAGCCACTTTGGATGCATCCGTTGCCCGGGCAAACATGGACTCGCCGCAAAAGATTCTGCCGATAGCAACGCCGTAAAGCCCGCCGACCAGTTCGCCATCCTGCCAGGCCTCTACCGAGTGAGCGTAGCCTTTATGATGAAGGTTCAGATAGGCGGTGCGCATTTCAGGAGTGATCCAGGTCTCATCGGTATAGTTACGGGAAGCTGCACAGCCATCCAGTACCTGATCAAAGGCCTGATCAAAAGTGATCTCGTAGAGTTGCTTACGAATTGTCTTTTTCAGGCTACGGCGAACTTTGAAGTTCTCCGGCAGAATCACCATCCGGGGATCGGGAGACCACCAGAGAATCGGTTCGCCTGGATTAAACCAGGGGAAAATGCCCTGTCGATAGGCGGCCAGAAGCCATTGATCATTAAGTTGGCCGCCAAAAGCGAGAATACCCGGTGGATCATCAAGGGCGTCTGTCACCGGAGGGAAGGCGGGTGGATACTGGGGATCAAGCCAGGGTAGCTCTATCATAAAAAAAGCTCATTGAGGATGTTCAGGGTTATAAGCGTGAAGGGGCTAAGATGGATGCCAAGTATTTGATTGCCTTCGTTTTGCTTATCTCTTTGCTCAGGTATTATAAGGGCACAATTCATTAGGGTAGAAGTTTCATGACAACAGACCATCAACCTGAGCCGCCACATTCGACAGAACCGGGTCAGGAGCTGGCAGATCGTATTCGCAAAGGCGCGCGGGAAGGCGTTGTGATTCTGATTCTGGCGCTGTGCAGCTTTCTGGTACTGGCCCTGATCAGTTTCGATGCCGCAGATGGTGGCTGGTCTACCAGCCAGAGTTCCGGTATTCCTGAAAACCTTATGGGGCGTTTTGGTTCTTTCACCTCAGACCTTCTGTTCAGTCTCACCGGGTTCTCTGCTTATCTGTTTCCTCTGGTGATGCTCTATTACTCCGCGCACCGAATTTATATTGGTCGTCAGCAGTTGGATGGTGCCGCTCTGGGGTTGCGTTTTCTTGGCTTTGTGGTCTGGATCTGTGCTAATGCGACTCTGGCGAGCCTGCATTTTTATCACCCGGAAAGTGCTCTGCCGAGCGGTGCTGGTGGCATTATCGGTGAGGCGTTTACCAGTCTCCTGCTCACCAGTTTGGGATTGATGGGCTCTACACTGCTGATGCTGGCGCTTTGGATGATAGGCTTTTCGCTACTGACCGGCTGGTCCTGGATGCTGATCATCGATACGGTGGGATTTTACGCAGAAGCAGGGGCAAACCGTGTCTTTCAATGGTTGAAAAAAGAAGCTAATGACACCAGTGCCGGGTTACCGGAGCAATATTCTGCGCCATCGGCAGATCAGCTCTATGCTGATCGTTATCAGGGGCAACCTGTTCCTGCTGCACCGTCGACGTCAGAAAATGATGCCTTTTTTGCCCCCGTGCGGGACGCCTATCCTGATAATGCTCAGCAACAAGCCTCTGTTTCTTATGATTCGACAAGAGCTATCAATGAGGATGATGACTGGGGGGAAAGAAATCCGACTCAGCCCTGGTATAAGCGACTATTGAATAGCCTGCCGATGTTGCCGCCTCTATTTAACAGCAAAGAGCATAGCGGCCAAGAGACTAGGGCTGGGCGCCGCGCCCCGTTACAGGAAAGGGTAGAGCCCGCTCTGACCTTGGGTACGTCTCTGGTTGCCAACGATGATGATCGTTTGGGTAGCAGGGAGCCGACACTGGATATTTCACCGTCGTTGCAGCAGGCGTTCGGCGGTGTTCAGGCTCAGCAAGCTCCGACTGCGATGTCGGAAACTCAGGTTGCTTCACCAATGGTTCCCGCTCAGGCCGCTATGGATGAGCCGCAACCTGTTATGGCCGAGTCGCTGCCTTGGGAAGAGGAGGCAGCTCAGCAGATGCCTGCAGTTCAGGAGGGTTTCGATACCGAGCCCACCATGGAAGAGCGTCTGGCTGCGGTTACGCAGGTTACCGACGATGGCGAAATCTGGAGTGTTGCCCGTTTCCAGAAACCGGATACCACGCCGGTTGGTGAGATCACCGGTGATAAGCCGTCTATCGATCTGCTGACACAGGGTGATAGCTTTAATAAACCGAGCTACACCCCAGAGCAGTTGCAGACCATGTCTGAACTGCTTGAAGTACGCCTTAAAGAATTTAATGTTGTGGCGCAGGTGGTGGATGTTCATCCCGGGCCTGTGATTACCCGCTTCGAGATTCAGCCCGCAGCCGGTGTCAAAGCCAGCAAGATTACCAATCTGGCAACGGATCTTGCCCGCGCACTGGCGGTTACCAGTGTGCGCGTGGTCGAGGTAATAGCCGGTAAGTCCTCTGTTGGTATTGAGATTCCAAACCAGAACCGGGCGATGATTCGCCTGCATAAAGTGCTGAATCACCCGTCTTATTCCAAGTCTGACTCACCGCTGACCTTGGCGCTGGGTGATGATATTGCCGGGCAGCCTGTGGTTGCTAACCTTGCCAAGATGCCGCACCTGCTGGTGGCAGGTACAACCGGTTCCGGTAAGTCTGTGGGTGTGAACGCCATGCTGCTCAGCATGCTGTTCAAGGGGACGCCGGAAGAACTGCGTCTGATCATGGTTGATCCCAAGATGCTGGAACTGTCGGTTTATGATGGCATCCCGCATCTGTTAACCCCGGTTGTGACGGATATGAAAGACGCGGCCAATGCGCTGCGTTGGTGTGTGGCCGAAATGGAGCGTCGTTATAAACTGATGGCGGCTATGGGCGTGCGAAATATCGCAGGCTTTAACAGCAAGCTGGATGAGGCTGCGGCTCAGGGCGCACGGGTTGCTGACCCGACCGCTAAGCCTGAGCAGGGTGAAGCACCGCCGACATTGGAAAAGCTGCCGTTCATTGTGGTGGTAATCGATGAGTTTGCCGACATGATGATGATCGTCGGCAAAAAGGTAGAAGAGCTGATCGCCCGTCTGGCGCAGAAAGCCCGTGCTGCCGGTATCCACCTGATTCTGGCGACCCAGCGTCCATCGGTTGATGTGATTACCGGCCTGATTAAGGCCAATATCCCGACCCGCATCGCTTTTCAGGTGTCTTCGAAAATTGACTCCCGAACCATTCTGGATCAGGGCGGTGCTGAACAGCTGCTGGGGCATGGTGACATGCTCTACCTGCCGCCGGGAACGGCGATGCCGATTCGTGTGCACGGTGCCTTTGTCGATGATGATGAGGTGCACCGCGTGGTTGAGAACTGGAAACGCCGTGGCGCACCGGATTATGTTGAGAGTATTTTGAACGGATGGGAAGAAAACGGTGTCCCATCTGAAGGTGGTGGTGCAGACTCTGGCGATGAAGACCGGGATGCGCTTTACGATGAGGTGGTGGAGTTTATTACCGAAACCCGTCGTGTCTCCGCATCAGGTATTCAGCGTCGCTTCAAAATTGGCTACAACCGGGCGGCACGTCTGGTGGAGTCAATGGAAGCTGCCGGTGTGGTTTCCGGTATGGGCAGTAATGGTCAGCGTGAAGTGCTGGCACCGCCCAGCCATCCTCAGGAATAACCCGGTTTAGGAAAAGTGGATCCTGATTTTGAGGATCGTAGTTTTGTAGATCTGAGTTTAGTGGATCGTAGTTTTGCAGATCATAGCTTAAGGAATTCTATGCAACGTTTTATCGCTACTGTACTGGCCATCACCAGTGTGTTTTTGTTTCAGATCTCTTTCGTTCAGGCGGGGGATGCGGTTCAGGCAGAAGATGCCCGCTCAACGACCGCCAGTTCTGCAGCCCATCAGCTTGGTCAACTCCTGGCCAAAATGGAAACTCTGGATGCGGATTTCCAACAGCGTATTCTGGATGCCAAAGGCAGTCGTCTGCAGGAAGTGTCCGGTCATCTGAGCCTTGCCCGTCCGGGTAAGTTCTACTGGGAAACTGAAAACCCTTTTCCTCAGACCGTGGTATCCGATGGCGAAACCCTGTGGCTGTATGATCCGGACCTTGAGCAGGTGACCGTGCAGCAGATGGATCCTTCCCAAAGCCGCACGCCAGCCATGCTGCTAAGTGGCAATATCGATTCGATTGAAGAGCGTTTTACCATCAAGCTGACCCGTGAAAGCGCTCAGTTTAAAGAGTTTCTGCTGATTCCTACCGGTCAGGAATCGCTGTTTGAAGAGCTGCGTCTGAGCTTTGTGGCTGATGAGCTGGCTTCTCTGCTGCTGTCCGACAGTCTTGGGCAGCGAACCTCCATTGAACTGTTCGCCACCAAATTGAATCCTGAGCTTGCCGAAGACCGTTTCACCTTTGCGATACCGGAAGGTGTCGACGTGATCATGCAGTAAGCCCTTTCTGATATGGATCTCTTTGCCGAAGAACCTAAGTGGCAGCCACTGGCTGCCCGCATGCGCCCCCGCACCCTGGATGAATATTCCGGTCAGCAGCACCTGCTGGCGGTAGATAAACCTCTGCGTCAGGCGATTGAGCGGGATCAGCTGCATTCGATGATCTTCTGGGGGCCGCCAGGGGTGGGTAAAACCACGCTGGCGCGTCTGATTGCTGAGTTGACCAAGGCGCGCTTTGAAAGCATTTCGGCGGTGCTTTCCGGAGTCAAAGAGATTCGGGCAGCGGTTGAGCGTGCTCAGCAGACCCGGGCTCACGGCGGTAAAACGTTGCTCTTTGTTGATGAGGTGCACCGTTTTAACAAATCCCAGCAGGATGCCTTTCTGCCTTTTGTGGAAGATGGCACTTTTATCTTTGTGGGGGCGACCACAGAAAATCCCTCCTTTGAACTGAACAACGCACTGCTGTCCCGTGCCCGTGTTTATGTCTTGCGCAGCCTTGAGCCTGATGACCTGGTGGGAGTGTTGCGTCATGCGGTGACCGATACGGAACGGGGACTGGGCGAGCAGAATCTTCAGGTCGATGATGAGCATCTGGAGCTATTGGCCAAAGCAGCTGACGGTGATGCCCGCCGTGCCCTGAACCTGCTGGAAGTTGCCTCTGATCTGGCGGAAGATACACCGGACGGTCGACGTATTAATAGTCAGGTGATGTCTGAAGTTCTGGCAGAAAGTACCCGCCGCATGGATAAAGGTGGGGATCTGTTTTACGAGCAGATCTCCGCCCTGCATAAGTCTGTGCGGGGCTCGGCACCGGATGCCGCGCTCTACTGGTTCTGCCGTATGCTGGATGGCGGCTGTGATCCCCTCTATATCGCCCGGCGTGTGGTGCGTATGGCCAGTGAAGAGATCGGCAATGCTGACCCCCGTGCCTTGCAGCTCTGTCTTAATGCCTGGGATGTTCAGGAGCGTCTCGGAAGTCCTGAAGGGGAGCTTGCCGTCGCACAGGCGATTCTCTACCTGGCTTCTGCGCCAAAAAGTAACGCCGCCTACAAAGCCTACAATCAGGCCCGTGCCCATGTGGCCGAAACCGGTAATTACGATGTGCCGGTTCATCTGAGAAATGCACCTACCAAGCTGATGAAGGAGATGGGCTTCGGTCAGGAGTACCGCTACGCCCATGATGAACCGGATGCTTATGCCGCCGGTGAAAACTACTTCCCGGAAGAGCTGGCGGATACCCGTTACTACTATCCGGAGAACCGGGGGTTAGAGCAGAAGATCGCGCAGAAGCTGCTATGGTTGGCAGAAAAAGACGCCGTCAGTGATCTGAAACGTTATCCCGATAAGTCCTGATTCTGTTTTAACAGGTTTCTGCACTGTTTTAATGCATTTGGGTCCCTGTAACCGGTTTCAACTCCATCTAAATTGGACCGGTTGGCACGTGCGACAAATAGCCCCGCTTTTTATCCGGTGTTTTTGATACAGGTCATGCGCAGTTTTCCTGAGGCTGACTATATTCGATAGGACGTTTTGGAAAAGAGTCACCGCCAAGCCTGATGGCCAATAAGAGAAAATGAATAAGGTGGTGATGACGACAAGCAAGCTAAACCGTTTGTGCGGTTTATTTCCCTACCGAAAATAGAGGAGGTGTGAGATGAGTACGATCATGTCACAACTGCATCTGGATCATCTGAATCTCAGCCGACTGCTGGAAGTTCTTAAAGATAAATTGGTAAGTCTTAAAGCGGGAGAGCGCCCCGACTATCAGCTGATACTCGACGTTGTCACCTACATTGTTGATTACGCCGATGCCCACCACCACCCTCTTGAAGATCAGATCTACGACTACACAATTCATCAGTACCCATCCAGCAAGCAGATGCTTTCTGAAGTCGAAGGGGAGCACAAGCAGATCCGTGATGATACCCGCGAGTTTCAGCAACTTATTGAAAGCATTCTGATGGACTCCGTTGTCTCTATGGATATCTTTAATCAGCGTCTTGAAGATTTTATCCGCCAACAGTATGACCATCTTAATAACGAAGAGGGCAACGTTTTCCCACTGTTGGAAAAGCTGCTGCAGGATAAAGACTGGCTCAACCTTCAGGTCAGGCTGCAGACCCGTGAAGACCCGCTCTTTGGCGACAACGTTGCGGAAGAGTATAAGCGGCTGTACAAGTCACTGATCCAGCAAGATGCTGTTGCCTGACCATCTTCCGGTCTGCGCGAATAAATCCCTGAAACCGCACGTGTGTTGAACGATGCCCGCCTTCTTTGGCGGGCTTTTTCGTATTACGGGCCACTGTCATCAATTTATCCGTGATTATTCGCTGGCGGGGGCTTTGGAAATGCTGCTCTTTTCTCTACAATGTTCCCCCTTGGATTTCAGTGAATTGGCTGTAGTTAATCGGCCTCTAATCCCAACCCTGTAAACCTGTTAAGGAAACCGTCATGAATCAGATGTTAGCCGTTGCAATTGGCGGGGCATTCGGAGCGATGGGGCGTTACTGGGTTGTCGGTTTAGTCACTCAATGGTTTGGGCGGGGCTTTCCCTACGGAACGCTGACGGTCAATGTTCTCGGTTCTGTACTGATCGGTTTTCTGTACACCCTTCTGGTTCAGCAGTTAAAACTGGAGCCTCACGGGCAGGCTGTTCTGATGGCAGGCTTTACCGGAGCATTTACCACCTTCTCAACCTTCGCACTGGAATCACTGAATCTTTTTCAAAGCGGGCGGGTATCCGCAGCAATACTGTACATTGTTTTGAGTGTCGTTTGCTGTCTGGCTGCGGTAGCCGTTGGCATGTGGTTGGGCAGGCAGTTTGTCTGACCGGGAATATGACTGTAACTAATGGGTAATCAAAATGCTTGATGCAAAGCTGATCCGAACGGATCTGGAAACTGTTGCGGAAAAACTGAAAATTCGCGGTTTTGAACTGGATACCGCTCGTCTGCAGGAGCTGGAGTCCCAGCGCAAAGAGCTGCAGACCGAAACCGAACAGCTGCAGAACGAGCGTAATACCCGATCGAAAGCGATTGGTAAGGCAAAAGCTTCCGGTGAAGATATTGCACCTCTGCTGGCAGAAGTAAGCGATCTGGGTGATCGTCTGGATGCCGGTAAGCAGAAGCTGGCTGAGCTGCAGGAAGAACTGAACAACCTGATGCTGACCATTCCTAACCTGCCTCATGAATCTGTACCAGCAGGCAACAGCGAAGACGATAACGTCGAAGTGCGTCGTTGGGGCACACCGCGTGAGATGGATTTTGAACCTAAGGATCATGTTGATCTGGGTGCTGTGGGTGGTCTGCTGGACTTTGAAACCGGCGTAAAAATCACCGGTTCCCGTTTCACGGCTATGCGTGGTGCTCTGGCCCGTATGCACCGTGCCCTGACTCAGTTTATGCTGGATACTCACACCGGTGAGCACGGCTACACTGAAGTTTACGTGCCTTACATGGTGAACAAGGACTCACTGCGCGGTACTGGTCAGCTGCCTAAGTTTGAAGAAGATTTGTTCAAACTGCAGGGCGAAAGCGAGTATTACCTGATTCCGACCGCTGAAGTACCGGTAACCAACATGGTACGTGACGAGATTCTGGCAGCCAAAGAATTGCCGCTGAAGATGACTGCTCACACCCCTTGTTTCCGTAGTGAAGCGGGTTCATACGGTCGTGACACCCGTGGCATGATCCGACAGCACCAGTTCGAAAAAGTGGAAATGGTACAGCTGGTTGAGCCGTCCTCGTCTTACGAGGCTCTGGAAGAGCTGACCGGCCATGCAGAGAAAATCCTGCAGGCACTGAACCTGCCTTACCGTGTGGTGACCCTCTGTGGTGGTGATCTGGGCTTCTCTGCAGCAAAAACTTACGACATCGAAGTTTGGCTGCCAGGTCAGCAGAAGTACCGTGAGATCTCTTCCTGCTCTAACTTTGAAGACTTCCAGGCGCGCCGTCTGCAGGCCCGTTTCCGTAATCCGGAAACCAACAAGCCTGAGCTGCTGCACACCCTGAACGGTTCCGGTCTGGCGGTTGGTCGTACTCTGGTTGCGGTTATGGAAAACTATCAGGACGCAGAAGGCCGTATCCACGTGCCGGAAGCCCTGAAGCCGTACATGGGTGGCATTACCGTTATCGGTTAATCTGCTTAAGTATTGTGCGAAAGAAAACGGCCTGTGCTGAAAAGCACAGGCCGTTTTTTTATACCTGCCCGGCTTGCTTTCACTGTTCTACAGGGCACTGAAGGGTTTTCTGCAGTTTCTTTAAATTGGTTATAAA
Organism: Oceanospirillum sp.; assembly: GCA_048270425.1. Lineage (GTDB taxonomy): Bacteria > Pseudomonadota > Gammaproteobacteria > Pseudomonadales > Halomonadaceae > Oceanospirillum. The sequence continues at coordinate 91,267 of JBLWSY010000011.1, read as the reverse complement.
AGATTTCTTGTATCTTTGATTTGGTTATATAAAATTAAGCCAGTCCATTTCCCTTGTGAGATCTGTCCATGAAAATGCTCCCCCTGATGGCGAATACCCAGGAATTTGGTGCCGCAGTGATCGGTCATGATGATACGGCTCGCCGTAAGCTTCAGGCTTTGTTACGAGCTGGTGCTAAGGTTGCAGTCGCTTCCTCTCAGCCGTTGAGTCTGGGGCTGGTAAAGCTGATGCAGGAGCATAATGTTGCTGAAATCGCTGTGGACCAGGCGCTCACCAAGGCTGAGCTTTATCCGTTAGTGATTCTGGCAGAAGGAGCAGGGGACGAGCTGCAACAGCAAGCGACTGAGCTTAAAGCAAAGGGCCGACTGGTTAATGTGGCGGCTCACCCGGAATGGTCTAACGTCTCCCTGCCTTATCTGATTGATCGTCATCCGGTATTGATTGCGGTGGGTTCTACCGGTGAAGCCCCTGTACTGGCGCGTATTATGAAAGCGCGTCTTGAGTCTCTGATTCCCCGTTCCTTTGGTCATCTGGCGAAACTGGTTCATCAGGGCTCGGATCGGGTAAAGGCTTTATTCCCGACACTGAAATTGCGTGAGCGTTTCTGGTCACAACAGCTTGAAGGCGCGGTTGGCGAACTCATGTTATCCGGCCGTGAAGCACAGGCAGGGCAGCTGCTGGAAAACAATCTGGCGGAAGCTGAGGCCGAAACCGGCGCGGTAACCGGTGAGGTGTATCTGGTTGGCGGTGGGCCGGGGGATCCGGAACTACTGACGCTGCGCGCTGTTCGTTTGATCCAGCAGGCGGATGTGGTGCTTTATGACCGTCTGGTGGCACCTGAGATCGTTGATCTTTGCCGTAGCGATGCCGAACGCATCTATGTGGGTAAAGCGCGCTCTGATCATGCGGTGCCTCAGGGTGATATTAACCAGTTGCTGGTCGATCTGGCGTTGCAGGGTAAACGGGTACTTCGCCTGAAAGGCGGAGATCCTTTTATCTTTGGTCGGGGCGGTGAAGAGATCGAAACCTTAAGCCAGAACCGTGTGCCGTTTCAGGTAGTGCCGGGTATTACTGCCGCATCCGGTTGCGCGGCTTATGCCGGTATCCCTCTCACTCACAGAGATCATGCTCAGTCGGTTCGTTTTGTTACCGGTCACCTGAAAGATGGCAGTACCAATCTGCCCTGGTCGGAACTGGCTGCGCCAAACCAGACGCTGGTCTTTTATATGGGACTGGTGGGACTGCCGGAAATTACCCGTCAGATGATCGCCCATGGCCGAAGCGCAGATACTCCGGCAGCTCTTATTCAGCAGGGTACAACCCGTAACCAGAAAAACTATATCGCGACTCTGGGAACCCTTGCCGAGCATATCGCTGACAAGCAGGTTGAGCCACCTTCCCTGATCATTGTGGGTGAAGTGGTATCTCTGCACGAAAGCCTGAACTGGTTTGATCCGAAGCAAGCCGGTGGCAGTCGGGGCTTCTGGAAGCGCAGCGATACCTGATTGATTAAATCAATATTTCAGAATTGAATCCGCCCGGGGTATTACCTGCGTATAAACACAAAAGCCTTTGTTCTAGGTTATTAGTCTTTTGTGAGTCAGGAGTGCCCGATGAAACGTCGTACTTTTTTACAGGCACTGGTTGGTTTTCCGGCAGCGATCTCTTTTGTTCCTGCGGTGGAGGCCAGCCATAAGCCGGATCATCAGATCGAACCTCTCAAACTCAGCCACAAAGAGTGGAAAGAGCGTCTCGATAAGATGCAGTTTTATGTACTCCGTGAAGAGGGTACAGAGCGTGCCTTCACCAGCCCGTTGAATGATGAGAAACGTAAGGGCGAGTACCGGTGTGCAGGTTGTGATCTGCTGTTGTTCACCTCGGAGATGAAATATGACAGTGGCACCGGCTGGCCAAGTTTCTTTACCGTGGTTGAAGGTCATATCGAAACTAAAACCGACTTTAAACTGATCTATCCCCGCACTGAATATCACTGTGCCCGTTGCGGCGGTCATCAGGGGCATGTGTTCAATGATGGCCCCAAGCCAACAGGTGAACGTTGGTGTAACAATGGTGTGGCTCTTCGTTTTGTCCCCACATGATTATCTGCTAAAACCGACGACACACTAACGGACAAATCCGAAGCCATATTGAACCGCCTGATTTCAGGCGGTTTTTGTTTCTCACTGTAAGCGACCTGGTGAAAACCCTGGTAGGTCATACCAATATTGTGCGCTGCAACTGGGAAAAGAGTGAATTTTGCTGCCAAATTACGCCAACTGGCTAGCTTTTTTGGACTAAAGTAGGGCGTCTTGGTGCTCGATCAGGCCTTATTATGGAATTCCCGAAAATAATAAAAAGCTAATAACCACAACAACTATTACAACAATAATTCCTGTGCAGGCAGGGTGGAGCTGAGTTGCGTATGAGTTCAACATCTAATCAAAAAATGGTTCAGGTGGTTGCAGGTGTACCGGTTTTAGGTGGTGTGCTGTTCGGCATGCTTTCCGGCACGATTCCGGCGGTCTGGGGAATCGGTCTTTTAATTGCTGCATCTCTGCCGGTTTTGTTGGCATTAGTTACTGGCCGCTCCGGTGGTGGTTCTCATCCTGTACTGGATGCACTGCTGAAAAAGGAAGAGGTGACGACGGAAGATTTGCAGCATGCCCGATCCACTCTACAGCAGCAAGGTATGACGGGCACTCCGGTCAGTCGCTTTGTTGGTGGTTATGCCAAGCTGCGTCTGATGGCAGAAGCCCTAGGTGGAACGGCCAGTAAAACCGCTATCGCGACGGCAGAAGTCTCTCACCTGGCTGATCAGATGGATAAACGTCTGGATATTCAGCAGGATGAGGTCGAAAAAGTCTCCACTCGTGTCGAATCCATCACCGTTACCATGCAGCAGGTTTCCGTAAATGCCAGTAGCGTGACCGAGTTGGCGACTCAGGCCAAAGAATACAGCTTTACCGGTCGCGATGAGCTGCAGGAGGCGATCGCTCAGATGCGGGATATCAGCTCCCGTACAGACCACACTTTGGGTCTGATTAATCAGCTGAATGAAAAGTCTGACATGATTCAGGATGTGACCCGTGTGATTGAGGGCATTGCTGAGCAAACCAATCTGCTGGCACTGAACGCAGCGATTGAAGCCGCACGGGCTGGCGAACACGGCCGGGGTTTTGCGGTAGTTGCCGATGAGGTTCGTAGCCTTGCCAGTCGTACTTCCGATTCCACCCAGCAGGTTGCCGATATTGTGCAGGAGATTCAGTCCAGCACGCAGGAAGTGGTGACCACCATTGAGGATCTGGTTTCCCGTATCAACTTTGGCTCGGAAAAAGTTGAAACTGTAGGGAATCGTTTGGGTGATATGGCGAACCAGTTTGATGAGGTTGAGCACCAGATCAGCAGTATTGCTGAAGCTGTGGTACACAGCCATGAGCACATCGAAGATATCTCGCGTTCTATTTCTTCTCTGAAGGAAGAAGTGACCGAGGGCAATCATCAGATGCACGACCTGTCCACACAAGCTGAAAGTCTTATGCATGGTGCTGAAACGATTACCGCAGAGCTTGCCCGTCAGGCAGCGGCAGGCAAGCATCGCGATAGTTACGCGGCTTGTCGTCGTGCTGCAGAGCGTGTTCAGGCGGCTTTTGAGCAGGCGATTGCCAGTGGAACCCTCAGCATGGATGACCTTTTTGACCGTAACTACAAGCCGATCGAGGGTACTAATCCACAGAAATATTCCACCCGTTTTGATCAGTTCACAGATCGCGTACTACCTGCGATTCAGGAAGATACTCTGAATACTAACGGTTTTGCTTACGCAATCATGATCGATGACCATGGTTATGTACCGACCCACAATAACCAATATGCGCACAAAGAATCCGGTGACCCTGCTGTGGATCTGGTAAAAAGCCGTAGTAAGCGGATATTCAACGACAAGACCGGTCAGCGCGGTGGTCAGCATCAGGAAAAACTGTTGCTGCAGACCTACAAACGGGATACCGGTGAGGTTCTGCATGACTTATCAGTACCTGTCTTTGTGAATGGTCGCCATTGGGGCGGCTTCCGGGTGGGTTATCTGCCGGATTGATATCAGCCTGTCATTAACAAACGCCAAAAAGCCCGCAATATGCGGGCTTTTTGATGGCGGGTTCAGAGACTTAAAACTGTTAACTCAGAAGCGGGAAAGCTCAGAGAAGTCGATATCGCGGGCAGCGATCACCGCCTGAATGCGGTTACTGACGCCAAGTTTGCGCAGAATAGCGGATACGTGGGCTTTTACGGTGGTTTCAGCAATCGACAGGGTATAAGCGATCTGTTTGTTGGATTCGCCTTCAGCCATACGCTGCAGCACAATAATCTGGCGGCGGGTGAGAGAGGACAGCAGGGCCGGATCAATAGTCTCTGCTTGTTTCTGTTGGCGAAGCGCTTGTGCACCTGAGAGATTGCCCGATGAGTTATTATCACCACGGATAATATCTGAGGGCAGATAGACGCTACCCGCCAGAATCTGTTCCAGCGCTTTGTGCATCTGATCCCGTGGGGAGGATTTGGTGATAAAGCCAACCGCGCCAAAGGTGATCGCCTGCAGCACAATCTTTTTGTCTTCTTCGGCGGAGACGATAACAACCGGAATTGAAGGTGCCATTTCGCGCAGACGCATCAGACCCTGAAAGCCATCCATGCCGTCCATATTCAGATCCAGCAGTACCAGATCGACCTCATCATCCTGTTCAATCAACGCCAGGGTGTCATCCAGATTGCAGGTTTCCAGAATGTCACTGTCCGGATAACGGCTGCGTACCACATTAGCGATCGCTTCCCGAAAAATAGGATGGTCGTCAGCAGTCACAATTTTGTACATGGCAAACCCCTTTTTATTGTCTTTTGTCGTGGGTCGTAAAAATCAGCATGCATTAGCATGTGCAGGCTGTTTGGGTTGTTAGCTTATGGGTTTCTTAATCGGATTCAGTCGCCGTCGGAATCATCTATCAGTCTATCATGACTCTTTGATTCCGTTTTGGGCATCCGACAATAGTTCAGTCATTTTTGACAAAACTATTCTCGTAACTCATTAATATTAAAGTGGTTCTCCGGCTTTGCAGTGCTGCTTTGTCAGGTTTTAGTCGTGCTTAGTGGAACCGGTGCCTGTAACACCAGTTCGCCGCCGTTTTCCTTCCAGCCATCAATACCTGCCGGATACCAGTACAGAGGTTTTATGCCTAAGGCACTGGCTTTCGTTGCAGCATTCCAGGACATCCAGCAATCGGTCTTGCAGAAGAATACCGGCGTCTTATCGGGATAGTGGGCCATCAGGATGGAAAGCTGGGCAGAGAAATACTGATTGATCGATTCAGGGGCATCGGCCTTGCCGGTATTTGCCAGCCAGAAACTGCCGGGGATCGTTTTATGCTGCCTGGTATTGATAAAGCGACCTTCCCGCAGGGTCGCCGGAAGGACATCGATCAGAAGTAAGCGGTTTTGCTCTTTAAGCGCGATAAAGTCGCTATTGGAAAGCGTCATAGCTCCCGGAGCCTGAGAGGGAACCGGAGCACGGTAACGGCTGATTCGTAAGCCTTTTGAGTCAAAAAGCTCATGTTCGGAAAGCAGTGTGATATCTTCCGCCGTTAATGGCTGGAGATAGTGAGTGGGCTGCAGTTGTTTTGCGGTGTTTTGTTCTGAGGCGATTTGCTTCGCGGTGGGTTGTCCGGCAAGTCGTGCCGATAAGCCTGCAGTATCCGGTTTAGTTGCAACATCGGTGGTGCTGCAGGCGGCAGAGCTGAACAGCGCAACCAGAATTGCGGTTACAGCCAACCCTTTTCTTCCGAAGAGATGGCCTGAGTCTTTAAAATCGGCAGGTTGCAGTAAACCTGTCAGGTGTTGCCGGATGGAATCCTGCCAACGAGCAGGCAGAGCTGTGCCATTCGGAACCCCTGTGCGAGATATTGTCATTATTGTCTCTCGTCGCCAGAAGGCTGTTGCTTTAAAAAATGTGCAGAGCAGTAGCTGGGTATCTGTGTTATCACCGACCCCAGCTTTAACTTAGGCCTTCTGGTTAAAGAATGATCTTCTGCTTTGGTGGCTGCTGATTGCTACTCAGGGCGTAGAAAAACTACGCCTTTGGTACTGGTTTCCCGCCGCTTTTCATACCGCGTTGCGGGTCGAAGCTGATAATTGCCAGCGTCAGGAAGCCTAGAGTGACTGCTGTAACCACCATCAGCGAGTGGCTGTCCAGTTCGCCGTACAGGCTGAAACGTATCAGTTCCACACCATAAGTGAAGGGGTTCAGCTGGCAGATGGTGTGCAGCAGAATACCCGCTTCCTGCATCTTCCAGAGAGGATAGAGCGCAGAGGAGAGAAAGAACATCGGGAAGATGACAAAGTTCATCACGCCGGCAAAGTTCTCCAGCTGGCGGATAAAGGTTGAGATAAACAAACCGATCGCACCCAGCATGACCGAAACCAGAAGCGCAGCGGGAAGAACCGCCAGATAACCGATCAGTGGCGGATCAACATCCACCAGAAGGGCGATCAGGAGGAACACCATCACCTGAGGCAGTGAGACTAGGGCGTTGGCGACTAACTTGCTGATCAGCAGAAAGCTTCGTGGTGGCGGGCTTGTGAGCAGAACCTTCATACTGCCCATCTCCCGGTCGTACACCATAGAGAGTGCGCTTTGCATGGCGTTAAACAACAGGATCATAGTCACCAGGCCCGGTGCGATATAAACCTGATAGGTGATGTAGGTGCCGTAGGGGGGCATGATGGAAACCCCCAGTACGGCTCGGAAACCGGCAGCAAACACCACCAGCCAGAGCAGAGGGCGGATCAGCGCACTGAGAAAGCGGGTGCGTTGCTGGACAAAGCGCAGCAGTTCGCGCTGGCTGATGCCGACAAAGGTGCGCCAGTAGCGGCTGATGCCACCCTGATGTTTTCGGATCTTAATCGGGGCATTCATAGCGCTGGCTCCGGATCTTGTGATGGCGTTTTGCTGGTTTCACTGCCCGCCTCTTTACAGATCCCTGCGTGACCGTTTAACAGTCCCGCCAGTGAGGCATCCGGGCTTTGCTCAAGAAGCGCTTTCTGGAGTCCAGCGCAAACCACTTCCCCCTGATGCAGAATGGTGACCGGATCTTCATCGGCAACCTCTTCCAGCAGGTGTGTTGTCCAGAGTACCGTTAAACCTTCTTTACAGCGCTGATGCAGGTATTCGGTCAGTTGATGGCGGGTCTGAATATCAAGACCTGCCGTGGCTTCATCCAGCATCAGAAAAGCGGGGTTGTGCAGCAGTGCCCGGGCGATCTCTACCCGACGCTTATGGCCGCCGTTGAGCTGTCGAACTGGTGTGTTCAGGCGATCCAGCAGTTCAAGACGCTCCAGTTCTTGATGGATCCGGGTTTTGGCCTCTTTGCGGCTCATGCCCTGAAGGGATGCGTGGTAGTGCAGGTTCTGGCCGACCGTCAGATCCGGATCCAGTGTACTTTGCTGGAAAACGATCCCCAGATTGCAGAGGTAGTCCGGTGTCGCTTTATCAAGGGGCTCGCCGTTAAACACCAGCTCACCCTCCTGACGGCGAATCAGCCCTGCTAACAGATTAAACAGGGTCGATTTGCCCGCACCGTTAGCCCCCAGAAGCGCATTAAAGCGCCCCTGATAGAGCTTAAGGTCGATCTTAATAAGCGCCTGCCGCTGGCGATAACGATGGTTCAGTCCCTGAACCGAGAGTAAAACAGGAACTGAGTACAGGGTCTCATCGGAACTGACGGCGTCAGTATCTGTCATGTTCAGCGGCTTCATGGGCGGCTCCTTAGCGTTCAGCCTGTAGCTGGTTCATCGCTTCTGTTGGCAGAATCGCAACACCCCAAGGGTAGCGGCCAACCTTGATGCTCTTGATCACTTTCAGTTTGTCGACGTCAATTACGGAAACATCACCACTGATACCGTTGGTGGTCAGCAGGCGTTTCTGATCCGGGCTGAACTCCATGTGCCATACCCGACGACCCACCAGCAGATAATCGATCACTTCATAGCTTTTGGCATCAACAACCGCAACGTGGTTAGCGGGGCCTAAGGCTACAAAAGCGTAGCGGCCATCGGCACTCAGTTTTACACCCACGGGCTGAATGCGATCCGGGTGAATACCAGAGATCTCAAAACGCAGCTTTTTCAGGATTTCGCGGTTTTCGGTGTTGATCACCACCACAGAACCACCAATTTCAGAGGATGCCCACAGCAGGCTGCCATCTTTGTTGAACTCCACATGACGCGGGCGCTGATCCACTAAAGTGTTGTCGTACAGCTCGTGGGTTTCAGTGTTGATCCAGTGCAGCATGCTGGTGGTTTCAGAGGTGTTTACCGCGATTTTGCCGTTCGGGCTGACGGCCATGCCTTCCGGCTCGACACCTACATCGATCTGGGCGATGACATCGCGCTTCTCGGTGTCGACGATGGTGACCAGAGCATCATCTTCGTTCGCAATATAGAGATGGCGGTTGTTCGGCGAGAGGGCGAACTGCTCCGGGTCATCACCGGATGGCAGGTTGGCGATAATCTGGCCGGTACGGATATCAAGAATCTGCACGGTGTCATCGTCACTGGCGCAGATATACAGCTTGCTATAGTCCTTGCTGAAAATAATCCCCCGTGGTCGCTGACCCACATCGATGGTGTCTACCACTTCCAGTGTGTCCAGATTGATCACAGACAGGGAGTTGTCTTTCTCGTTACTGATATAAGCCATATCGGCTGCAGCCGGGTTGGCAAGGGTCAGTGAACCCAGTATCAGAGCGGAGAGGCCTGCTTTGGCAGGCAGATTTCTCAGCTGTTTGAGTATTTTGGTTGTTGCTAGCATTTTCATAGTCGGTTACCTGTGTCCGTAGGTGTTATTTTTTTTCATCATTTCAGCCTGTTATGGCTGCTGTTTCGGTCAGGGTTTTATTGTTATTTCAGCGCTTCACTCTCCGGTGAAGCTGTTAAAGCGTGTTCTTCATTTCACACTGGCTTTCCTGGCGGTCAAAACCCAGGGTGTCCAGTTCGGTGACCGGATGCAGGAAACCAGCCTGCGGTGACTGGGAGACCAGAGAGCGGGGCTGAACCAGAGGGATCGGCTGGCGCAGCTGGCCATTCCAGTCCCGATAGGTCAGCTTGTGGCCCTTAAAGGCCGCCAGATGGAATTTGTCGCTCAGAAGAAACTGCTGAATATGTGAGGCCTCGTAGGCCTTCGGATCTTTCCGGTTTTGAGTCACCGCTTCCGCAACTGAGCGAACAGCAGCCCATGCCGCGTAGTCTTCACTCTGCATGTTGCGCTCCTGCTGCCTGATAAAACGGGATTGCAGCTGAGCCGCGCCCCATTGTTCCACAACACGGTGCCAGGCAACCGGCGTCAGGCCCTGAGTACCCGCCACGGGGCGTGGCAGCCAGGTGTTGTAGGGCACATAATGACCAAAGTCGCCCTCTTCATCGGCCACCAGAACCACGTCGTAGTCTTCCGCCTGAGTAAACAGGGGCAGCTCTTTTTGAGCGGTACGGCGCAGGTCGGTATCAAAACTCCAGCTTTTCTCATCAACGATCTTGCCGCCAAAGCGTTTGGCAGAGCGCTTCAGAGCTGCCAGATAGGCCTGATCACCGTCAGTCGGCCCTGCAATCAGGAACCATTGACTGAAACGGCGTCCCGCCAGCCACTGTGCCAGCGCATCGGTCAGCATGCTGCGGCTGGGGTAGGTATGGAACGTGTTATTCAGGCATTGGCTGGACCGCAGAGCATCATCCGGATTGGCGATGTTAAACAGCAGTGCGCCCTTCTCTCTGGCTTGTTTATCCAGAGTGGCCATCAGTGAAGTCGGCACATCCACCAGTACCAGAGCATCTTTCTGAATCACAGATTCAGCCGCCTTTAGCAAAGCATCGGCTTCATCAAAGCGCTGGCTGTTCAGCGTGTAGTGCTGTCCAAGAAAGCGCCCTGTGGTGTTGCTGTCGGCAATCGCCAGCTCAGCGCCGGCCTCACCGAGATCTTCCGGCGGCGGCAGAATATTAGACAGAACCGGGCGGGCTTCAGGCACAAGGCGTAGGTAATGCAGCGGGATTTCCGTCACCTTTTTAGCCGCAATAGCAGGCAGGCTGCTGGCGCTGAAAAGCGCAATACCGATAGCCAGAGCCGCTTTCAGATAGCTTTTGGGGGGCGTTATCTTTCTGTTTTTATTGTCTTTTTTAGAGCCCGGCTTAAAGGCCTGGGTCGCAGCAAATATCCTTAGCATTTTTCCCTCCAGCGGTGACGCCGGTTAATGAATATAGCTGCAGATTAGGTCTGTGGTGGGCATTTATGAATGAGAACAAAGAAGGAACAATCTAGTTCTCAAGTACCATATTTTCAGTTTCGGTCACTTCCTAACATGAATGCCATATTCAGGAGGAAGCACCTATGACTCACATGACTCGCATGAAAAGTATCGTACTGACTGCTCTGATTGTTCTGCTGCCGGGACTGGCTCAGGCAAAAGGAGATCTGACCCGTAAGCCTACCGAGCTGCCAAAACTGGTGCTGGGTACTCAGGAAAGCGGCTATGGCATGTCACAGACCGAATATCAGCTTGAGACAGGCAAAGCCTACAGTCTTGAGATTGAATCATCCGGTCTGAAGGAGTACGCACTGAAAGCTCCGGAGTTCTTCGCCTCTGTTTATCTGCGCAAAGTGGAAGTGGCAGATGTAGAGATTAAGGCCGTTTCTCTGGTTGAGCTGGAGTTCGAACAGGCTGGCGAGATGGAACTGTTCTTTGTACCGGTAAAACCGGGCAAGTTTAAGTTCTTTGCGGAAGGTCTGGAGCATAAAGGGATGCATGGGGTGTTTAACGTGCGCTGATTCAGGTTTGGGCGGCTTGTGTGTGCACTGCCCTGCACACAGAGGTCGCCTGTTTTATCCGACCTGTTGATGTAAGCACAGCCTTTAAAAACCAATTTCATAAAAATAATCCCTTAAGCAGGCTTAGAAATAGAACTGGAGAATAACAATGACTACTCACAACAGCCTAACCCCTTCACAAACACTGCTGAGCACTTCTCAAACCGCGCGCAAGCTGCTGATGACCGCTGTACTGGGCGCTTCCGTCATGGCTTCTCAGGCCTGGGCTCATGGCGATGTTACGCCACAAAAAATGGATACTTCAGTCTTGCCCCAGTTGGGTGAAGAGTGGGAAGAAACCAACCCGTACAGTGGTAATGAAGACGCAATCAAGATTGGTGAATCTGCTTACGCACAGAACTGTGCCCGTTGCCACGGTCTGGATGGTATCTCCGGCGGTATCGCACCGGATTTGCGTAAACTGGAGCCTGGCTATGATGGTGACGAGTGGTTCGTATATCGTGTGCGTAATGGTGCGGTTCGTAATGGCGTACCTTACATGCCAAAAATGGCGGACTACCTGAGTCAGGAGACGCTTTGGTCGATCCGTGCGTGGTTAGAAACCAAGTACGATCCTAATCTGTAAGTGCTGATCCTTAACGGCTATTGCACAATGCAACCTTTTAATCGAACTCAGAAAGAGATTTGATGATGAAGCGCCTGAACCTGTTAAGCGCGCTGTGTCTGGCACTTGTCCTGCTGGGGCAGGTGCTGCCGGCTCAGGCGCGTTCGTATGATGATGTTATGGCATCCGGTGTTATCGAGATTGCCGTATACAAAGATTTTGCTCCCTACTCCTGGAAGGATGAATCCGGAAAAGAGCGGGGAATCGATGTGGATCTGGCTAAGCATATTGCTAAGAAGATGAAGCTGGATCTGAAACTTCGCTGGATGGTGCCGGATGAAACTCTGGACGACGATCTGCGTAATCATGTCTGGAAAGGTCACTATCTTGGCGGCGGTATAGCCGATGTGATGCTGCGTGTTCCTTATGATCGTGAGTTTTCATATCAGACCGATGAGTTTGGTCATGTGAAAAACGATCTGGTACATATGTTTGGCCCGTATCAGAAAGAGCGCTGGCGCGTGGGTTATGATCCGGCTCAGATGGATTCTCTGGAAACCCTGGCGGTGCTGCGTTACTACCCGGTAGGAGTGGAAACCGACAGTCTGCCGGATATCTACCTGCTGTCTGCCTTTAACGGTCAGATGCGTAATCAGGTGCGCCACTTCCTGAGCCTGTCGGAAGCGATGGAAGCGATGAAGCGCAAAGAGATCGCTGCCATGATGGGTATGCAAAGTCAGTTGCAGTGGCTTGCAGGTCAGAAAAAGCCCTCTATGGAAATTCCGGCAATTGCTCTGCCGGGACTGCACAAGCTGGACTGGGATATCGGTATGGCGGTGCATACCAACTATCGCCAGTTTGCCTACGCACTGGCAGATATCGTGGAGGCCGCATCGAAAGATGGCACGCTGGAGAAAATCAGCCGGCGTTACGGTGTCAGCTATAGGCTGCCCGATCTTTATCGGCCAGCTCAGTAGCCGATGAGGCGCTGAACCGGCAGCCTAAATTAAGTCCTGAAAATGAAACACCCAACACAAAAACAATAAGTCAGTTCCGCTGACAGGGGAGGTGTTATGTCGATCTGCTTTACAGTCAAGGCGCGTGGTCTGCTGCTTATGGCATGTCTCTCAATATTTGCGTTGCCTAATCCCGCTCATGCAACGGCAGAGCCTGCTGTTGATGAAGCCAATCCTCTGATGGATGTGATGTGGGATTACATGCGCGAGCAATTCATCCGTGATGACCCCTGGCAATACAGTGCCAATGTGCAGATTATCCTGCCGGAATTTGCTGAAGACTCGACGCAGGTGCCTGTTATGGTTCGTCATCAGATTGCTGATGCCCGCCGCCTGATTCTGTTTGCGGATCTGAACCCGATTCAGCATATTGCCACCTACGACGTGGATGCCGGTGGTCTGCCGGATATCGGTTTGCAGTTCCGGGTGCAGCAGGCGACACCGGTGCATGCACTGGTGCAGGATGCTTCCGGTCTCTGGCATGTGGGGCGCAATTATGTGGATGCTTCAGGTGGGGGGTGTACCGCGCCAAAAACTGAGCAGGCCAGTGATGATTGGGCGAGCAATCTTGGCCAGATCGAAGGGCGCTTATTCACCCGCAACAGCCACCGCCTGAAGGTGCAGGTCTCGCACCCTATGGATACTGGCCTTGTGGAAGGGGTTCCGGCTTTCTGGCTGAATGAGATTACCCTGACCGATCAGAGTGCCAACGCACTTGGGCGGCTGAACCTGTCGGCTCCGGTAAGTGCTAATCCACGTCTGACCTTTAGTTTTGCCAAAGAGAGCGCCCCGAAGAGCCTTGAGGGCTACCAGCTGCACCTGAGGGATAATGACGGTAATGATTTCACCTCACCTGTGTACCGGTTGTCTGGCAAGGAGGTGATGTAATGAAACCTATGCCATCGAAGACTGATCTGTTAAATCATTTTCGTCTTATGCTGCGTTTCAGACTGGAGCGTTTTAACTCAGGGGCTGTTCTGATAGGAATTCTGGTTTTCTGGATGCTCTCCGGTGTCAGTTTTGCAGCCAGTCCTTATGAGATTAAACCGGTTAATATCGCGCCGGACACCTGGGTCGTGATTGGTAAGAATGAACCCTTCACCCCTGAAAATGGCGGCATGATCGCCAATATCGGCATCATTCTTACCGAGCAGGAAACTCTTCTGTTCGATACCGGTCCCTCGAAAGGCTTTGCCGATGCTCTTGAAAACTGGGTTCGTGAGCAAGGCGGTGGCCCAATCCGCTATGTACTCAACAGCCACGCTCATCCGGATCACTTTCTGGGCAATCAGGTCTTTCCGCAGGACAAAATCTACAGTACAGAACCCACTCAGCAGATGATTGTTACCCAGGGGGCTGATCTGGCAGAAAACCTCTACCGAATGGTGGGGGCGGCAATGAAGGGAACGCACTCGCAGGCTCCCGGTGTCGTCTTTAAGGAAGGTGTCAGCCGGCTTGCTCTGGGGGCGGGCTCATCAGAACATCAGCTGGAGGTTCGCCTTACAGAAGGACATTCTCACGGTGATCTGATCCTGTTGGATCGCACTACAGGGGTGCTTTTTGCCGGTGATCTGGTGTTCTACAATCGTGCGCTTACCACACCCCATGCGGTACTTGATAACTGGCTGGCGGCGCTTGATCAGTTAGAGGGGCTGCCCCACAGTATATTGGTGCCGGGGCACGGGCCTGTGCATCAGAAGGGGGAAGGGATCAGACAGACCCGGGACTATCTCAAATGGCTGGATAAAAGCTTTAAGCAGGGGGCAGAAGAGGGTTGGTCAATGGCAGAGATGCTGAACTGGCCGCTGAATCCTGCTTTCAAGTCTGTGGTGATGCAGCGTTATGAGTTCACCCGATCACTGAGCCATTGGTATCCCCACTATGAGGAAAATGCATTTAAACGCTGAGTTTCTTCTGATTAATTTTGGTGCGCCGGATAAAATGTAGTCTATAGTCAGATTAAGACTGAAGTTTCCTTTCTACTCCTGAACAAGCGATGTGCTTGTTGTTCTTGGGTTTTCACCCTCTTGTTGGCCGGCTACCCGCTGGCCTTTTTTATGCCATCTAATTAGGTCCCTAAAGCGTGCTCTGAATTGGTAAAGCACACCACCTGATTGCGGCCATTGGCTTTGGCCTGATAGAGGGCTTCATCGGTGCGTTCCAGCAGGGTATCGATGCTGTCATTGGCCTGGCAGAGGCTGACACCAAAGCTTGCGGTGACCTTGCCCACCTGCGGAAAGGCAGCGTTTTCGATGCTGGTACGGATTGTCTCCGCCAGTTGCCGGCCGTCATCCTGCTGAGTATTCGGGCAGATAATCAGAAACTCTTCGCCGCCCCAGCGGCCAATAATATCCCTATCCCGGCAGGTGCTTTGCAGTATTTTTGCAAATTCCTGCAGCACCATATCCCCTGTATTATGGCCGTAGGTGTCGTTAACCTCTTTGAAATGGTCGATATCCAGCATGATGACAGAGGTAAAGCTTTCCGGTTTTTGGCTATCGAATGGATCAAGGGCTTCTGCCAATGATCGCCATAGCCGGTTTCGGTTTGCCAGTTGGGTGAGGGCGTCAGTCTCGGCGATTTTTTCCAGCAGTTTGTTCTTCTCATGCAGCTCTTCAGTCCGGGCCTGGACCTCTTCTTCCAGTTCTTTGTGATAGCGGTTGGCAAGGGCTTTGGACTGCTTTAGTTGCTCGATCATCTGGGCAAAGTTTTTAAACAGACTGCCCATCTCGCCGGAGTAGCGGGTTGGCAGTTTATGATCCAGATTATTAGCGCTGATCGCTTTGGCGATGTTGGAAACCTTATGAATCGGTACAAACAAACGGGAGTAGTAGATAAAGCCTATAGCGGCATACAGACAGGCCAGAATCATGGCGATAGCAATGCGCATCTGGTGATTAATAGAGTCCAGTGCACCGACGATAGACGCGTTGGGTACAGCGTTGATAATGGTCCAGCCGGTTACAGGAATTTGCACCGCGCTAACCTGATAAAGCTCATTGTCGCTGTCCGGATCTGTATTAAGCTCAAAGGAGAGGTCTTCGTCATTGGCTAATCGATACATTACGCTTTCAGACAGACGATTCAGTTCGAAAAATGAGGAGTTCACGAACCCAGGATTTTCCAGCTTGAGTTCGTTCAGTCGCTCCGGTGCTATGTAATAGAGCACACCCTTGTAACTCTCTTTGTTGCGGTTTTCGATCTCATCGTTATAGCGCTGTTGATTCGTGGAGATCGCTTTGCCGTACTGTGAGGTAACGATAATGGTGGCATTGTCGTACAGCTCGATCCCTTTCAGGAAGCTATCGAGCAGCTGTTGTACTTTAATATCGTGCGAGGTAACGCCCTTAAGCTGGTCGTTTTGGTCATAGAAAGGGTAGGACACCGTTACCATCTGTCCTTCACCAGCCAGGTCGCTGTAGGGCTCTTCCCAGCCAAAGCTCCGGTTTTTCAGATCAGCAGCCAGATACCAGTGTTTTGTGGTGGGCTTGGTGGAGGCTGATGAGTATTCAAGACTGACGCTGGGGTAGATATGCACCAGATCATCTTCGGTACTGATATAAACCCACGAATAACGGTAGTTGTGATACACCCCCTGAATCAGATATTTAATGGCATCTGCCGCTGCGATCTGGCGGGCGACATCCCGATCAAATGTGGTATTACGGTCGACAAAACTGGTCAGGGTATCGGACTGAAATGGGGTTGCCGGGTCATTTTTGCCGTCGTGAAAAAATCCCCAGCTGGTCTCAGTCTGATGCATACGTTTGCGCCAGAGTTGGTCATCAACGCTGTCGGGCAGATCATTGTAGGCCTGCATATAGGCGTCGGAGATGATTTTGGTACTCAGGGCGACCCGGTTCAGCTCCTTATCGATCTGTTGGGCCACGGAGCGCGTCATGGCTTCCATATCGGTTAACGCCTGCTTTTTTGTCTGAGCGGTTAAGACGGAAAAAACGAAGCTTAAAAGCAGATAAATAGCCAAGGCTTCAGCCAGGATAATGCCCAGAAAGATCTGCTTGGTATTAAAGCGGTATAAAAAGCTCATAGAGTCGCTGTCCTTTCCCCGCGTCTGGATAATCTGACCGTTTTTTCCGATAAAAAATGTCAGATCAGGTGCTGAGTCATGTCGAAAGCTCACCGGGCTTGCAGGAGCGAGTTTGGAAGATCAGATATACATCAAGTAACAGATTATATTCCTATTATGCCAAATTTAGATGCTGGTAATACTACTAAGTTTGAGTGGGGACTGTCGTTACAGATATCTGAGATATGGCTGTATTTAGAACCTAATACCTTGGTGCTGTTAGTGTGCGACTTATGACGTAAGGGGTACGCCTAAAGTGGGGGAAAACAGCACTTTTCACCCCGAAACGTACAACCAAAACTGGTCTGTGGTTGTATTGTTGGTGACTGTCCTCTGCATTGAAATGAGAGAGCCGAACAATTTAATAACAAAGGCGCTCACAGGAGACAGTTCATGATAACAAAAGCTTTGGGCAAGAAGTCGCTTCTGGCGACGGCATTGGTTTCTGCCATGATGGCAGGTACTGCATCCGCTAAGGTAACCGACACCGATATTGCTAACGACCAGATGACCACTAACGATGTGGTAACCAACGGTTTGGGCCATCGTGGTCAACGTTTTTCTCCCTTGGACAAACTGGATACGGACACGGTTAAAGATCTGCGTCCGGTTTGGTCCTTTTCTTTTGGAGGCGAGAAGCAGCGCGGTCAGGAATCTCAGCCTCTGGTTAAAGATGGTGTGATGTTCGTGACCGGCTCTTATTCCCGTCTGTTTGCAATTGATGCGAAAACCGGCGATGAGCTTTGGCAATATGATGCCCGGCTGCCGGACGGCATTATGCCGTGCTGCGACGTTATTAACCGTGGTGCTGCGTTATACGAAGATCTGGTGATCTTTGCTACTCTGGACGCCAAGCTGGTGGCGCTGGATCAGAAAACCGGTAAGGTCCGCTGGAAGAAAAAAGTGGCGGACTACAAAGCGGGTTATTCGATCTCTGCTGCACCTCTGGTGGTAAACGGTAAGCTGATTACCGGCGTATCCGGTGGTGAGTTTGGCGTGGTTGGTAAAGTGGAGGCTTACGATGCGAAAACCGGTAAATTGCTCTGGACCCGCCCAACCGTAGAAGGGCATATGGGGTATCTCTTTGAAAATGGTAAGAAAGTTGAAAACGGTATCACCGGTGGCGAAGCGGGTAAAACCTGGCCGGGTGATCTGTGGAAATCCGGTGGCGCAGCGACCTGGTTAGGCGGCACTTACGATGCAGAAACTAATTTGCTGTTCTTCGGTACCGGTAACCCGGCACCCTGGAACTCCCACTTGCGTCCGGGCGACAACCTCTACTCCTCTTCCCGTCTGGCGCTTGACCCTGATACCGGCAAAATCGTATGGCATTTCCAGACCACCCCACACGATGGTTGGGATTACGATGGTGTAAACGAGCTGATCTCTTTCAATTATCAGGAAAATGGCAAAACCGTTAAAGCGGCGGCAACGGCTGACCGTAACGGCTTCTTCTATGTTCTGAACCGTGAAAACGGTGACTTCATCCGGGGTTTCCCATTTGTAGATAAGATCACCTGGGCTGAAGGTCTGGATGAGAAAGGTCGTCCTATCTTTAATACCAAGAATGGTCGTCCGGGAGACCCGAGTAAGAGTGCTGACGGTAAGAAAGGTGAGCCGGTAGTGGCAGCGCCTTCCTTCCTGGGTGGTAAAAACTGGATGCCGATGGCGTACAGTCAGGAAACAGAGTTGTTCTATGTGCCGTCTAACGAGTGGGAGATGGATATCTGGAATGAGCCAACCTCCTATAAGAAGGGGGCTGCTTATTTGGGGGCCGGTTTCACGATTAAGCCTCTGAATGATGACTACATTGGTGTGCTGCGAGCGATTGATCCGAAAACCGGTGAAGAGAAGTGGCGCTACAAGAATTACGCCCCTCTCTGGGGTGGTGTTCTGACGACCAAAGGTAATCTGGTCTTTATGGGTAACCCGGAAGGTTATCTGATGGCGTTTGACGCGAAAACCGGTGAAATGAAGTACAAGTTCAACACGGGCTCCGGCATTGTCGGTTCTCCAATTACCTGGGAGCAGGATGGTGAGCAGTTTGTATCTGTCGTATCTGGTTGGGGTGGTGCTGTTCCTCTGTGGGGAGGCGAAGTCGCTAAGCGTGTTAAACACCTGAATCAGGGTGGTTCCGTTTGGACCTTCAAACTGCCTAAAGAAAACGAGAAGAGCGGTGGTCTGTTTGGTTTCCTGAACTAAACCCTGCTGACGTGCTGCAGGCGGGTATTCGCCTTTAGCCCCGTTTTAATCGGTTTCTAAGCACCTGTACTGCAGATAAAAAAGGCCGACTGTACGTTAACGTGCAGTCGGCCTTTTAGTTTTGGGCGTTACCTGAAGGGCAATTCGTTTAGTTGATCTTGCGCGGATCGGTTTCCTGAACAATCGCTTTATTCTGTTGAGCTAAGTGGAAAGAAGCCAGAGCGGGATAATCGGTCAGGTCAAACAGTTCGCGGAACTGAATCCAGTCCAGCAGGGTAAACAGACAGATCGCCGGATAGCGCCATTCGCTGAAATCACCATCTTTGGTGGCTTGCTCCAGTACTGGCATGGTACGGGCAATACGCTCCTTTTGCAGATTCAGAATCAGGCGGTCATCGGAGGTATCAATACCGGAGCGCTGGCTCATCAGCAGAATAATGAAAGACTCCTGCAGGCTGTCGATCAGTGACATCAGGTTCTCGTCTTCCCAGCTGAGCTGCTCTTTTTTCAGTTTCTGGTTCAGATAGCGCTGAATAATGCGGGAGTCATACACTGAGTGTTCTTCATCCTCCAGCATGGGGACTTTCATCGCCGGGGTGTAGGTTTCCAGCTCGGCACGGCCCGCTTCACTGTAGATATCCAGCGGCAGAAATTCGTAGTGGTGACCTTCCAGCCAGAGTCGTAAACGGCGTACATAGGGGGAGGGGTGAGAACCTACCAGTTTCATCGTGATTAACTCCTGAAAGTGGGGGTGCCTGTTACGTGAAAATGCACCATCAAATAAATATTTTTGTTTTTAAAAAACCTTAAAAATCCTGAGGTTACAGGTAATTTTTCAGCCATTGCCGGGCTGTTTTGTGCTTACCAAAAAGCACTGTAGTCCTGTTTTCCTGTGGTGGCAAATGGTCGTGGAACTAAAAAATTAGTACCAAAGTACTATTTTTTAGCCTCTAAAGTGTCATGTCTGGGGCTGCGGTGATCAACCATGATGTAGTCACACAGGGAAAGAAGAGTTGTAACAGGCTCAGCCCTAAGCGGTTTTCCCAAATTGAGTTAATTCATAAGTGATATGCCCTAAAGGGGATTCTCCTTGCCGGAAGCCCCCTTTAAAGACAACAACAAACAGAGGCGATTAAGATGATCTACGCACAACCTGGAACAGAAGGCGCAGTTGTAAACTTCAAAGAGCGTTACGGTAACTTTATTGGTGGTAAGTGGGTTGAGCCCGTTAAAGGTCAGTACTTCACGAACACCTCTCCGGTAAACGGTCAGACGATTTGCGAAATTCCACGTTCTACTGCTGAGGATATCGATCTGGCTCTGGATGCGGCTCACGCTGCTAAAGATGCCTGGGGCAAAACCTCAGTTACTGAGCGTTCTAACCTGCTGCTTAAAATTGCTGATCGAATTGAAGCAAATCTGGAAAAAATTGCGGTTGCTGAAACTTACGACAACGGTAAAGCGGTTCGTGAAACTCTGGCTGCAGATGTGCCGCTGGCGGTTGATCACTTCCGTTATTTTGCGGGTTGTATCCGTGCTCAGGAAGGTTCTATCGGTGAAGTAGACCAGAACACTGTGGCTTACCACTTCCACGAGCCTCTGGGTGTTGTGGGTCAGATTATCCCTTGGAACTTCCCGCTGCTGATGGCGGCCTGGAAAATCGCTCCTGCTCTGGCTGCCGGTAACTGTATCGTGCTTAAGCCAGCCGAGCAGACGCCAGCCTCTATTCTGGTGCTGCTGGAAACCATCGAAGACCTGCTGCCTGCCGGTGTTCTGAATGTTGTAAATGGTTTCGGTGCCGAAGCAGGTCAGGCTCTGGCGACCTCTACCCGTATCGCTAAGATCGCCTTTACCGGTTCTACTCCGGTGGGTGCTCATATTCTGAAATGTGCCGCAGACAATATCATTCCATCCACTGTTGAGCTGGGTGGTAAGTCTCCTAACATCTACTTTAAAGATGTTCTGGATCAGGAAGATGAGTTTGTCAGCAAGTGTGTTGAAGGTACGGTTCTGGCGTTCTTTAACCAGGGTGAAGTATGTACCTGTCCTTCCCGTCTGCTGGTTCAGGAAGATATCTACGAAGAGTTTATCGGTAAGGTTATCGAGCGTATTGGTCAGATCAAGCGTGGCAATCCGCTGGATACCGATGTGATGGTGGGTGCACAGGCTTCTCAGGAACAGTTTGAAAAGATTCTGAGCTATCTGGAAATTGGCCGTAACGAAGGTGCCGAGGTGCTGGTTGGTGGTGATAAAGAAGCACTGAGTGATGAAATGGGTGGCTACTACATCCAGCCAACACTGCTGAAAGGCACCAACGACATGCGTGTATTCCAGGAGGAGATCTTCGGTCCTGTGGTATCCGTAACCACCTTTAAAGATGAAGCAGAAGCTCTGGCGATTGCTAACGACTCTGAGTTCGGTCTGGGTGCCGGTGTCTGGACCCGTGACATGAACCTGTCTTACCGCATGGGTCGTGGTATCGAAGCGGGCCGTGTATGGACTAACTGCTACCACCAGTACCCTGCACATGCAGCATTCGGTGGTTACAAGAAGTCTGGTGTCGGTCGAGAAAACCACAAGATGATGCTTGATCATTATCAGCAGACTAAAAACCTGCTGGTAAGCTATGACATCAATCCTCTGGGCTTCTTCTAAGCTCCGGACTGATGACTCTGCCGGAGCGGCAGTCTCTTTAATGAGCTGCTGCCTCCGGCAAACCTGCTACGTTGCGCTTCACGGCGTATCTGATCTTCCAGAAGAGAAGCGGGATTTTTTC
Organism: Oceanospirillum sp.; assembly: GCA_048270425.1. Lineage (GTDB taxonomy): Bacteria > Pseudomonadota > Gammaproteobacteria > Pseudomonadales > Halomonadaceae > Oceanospirillum. The sequence continues at coordinate 69,724 of JBLWSY010000011.1, read as the reverse complement.
GTTGTTGGCTCTGTTAACGGAATGATCCCCTGGTTGGGTTCTTTTGTTCCTCCGAACCCCTCCAAAGCTTTGTCGTCCTCTTCCGGGATCCTTTGCCCCGCTAAGTCGGGGCTTTTTTGTATCTGCTAATTGTGCTGCCCTGCTTTTGCGCTCTCTTTTCTCTTCTCTCTTCGAACTTTCTTCTTTCTTTTGGCCTTGCTGATTAATGGCTCAGTGTTTGTAATGGCTGATCTGCTGTTGGAGTTGCTCGGCCATCTGATTCAGATGTTCATTCACCGTTCGGGAGGCTGATGCCCGCTCGGTAACGGTCTGTGCCCGTTGCAATATATCCTGCACACCCTGATCGACACTGGTGACCGCTTCCTGTTGTTCCCGGCTGATCTCGGCGATGGACTGATTCACCTGGGCGAGCTGGTGTAACTCCTGGGTAATCACCTGTATTGAGCTTTCAGCGGTTTTTGACAGCGCAACACCGGCATTCACCTGATCCCGGTTCTGCTCCAGAGAGCGGATCGCGCCTTGCGAGTGGCGCTGCAGAGTAACAACCATCTGCTGAATCTCTTCTGTTGATTGACTGGTTCGTTGGGCAAGGCTACGTACTTCATCGGCAACGACAGCAAAGCCGCGGCCTTGCTCTCCGGCCCGTGCGGCTTCAATCGCTGCGTTGAGGGCCAGCAAGTTGGTTTGCCCGGCAATGTCCTGAATCACTTCCAGAACCGATTGTATTGAAGTGCTGTGGCGGACCAGGCTTTCTACGTTCTGCTCAACACTGTTGAAATGCTCGGCCAGTTCTCCGATGGTTTTAGCCGTTTGCTGAACATCCTGTTGTCCGGAAACGGCCCGTTTTGTGAGTTGCTCAACCTGTTCAAGTCCCTGATCCGTTGTCTGTAGGATAGAGTCTGCGCTGGCCCCCAGCTCTGTTGCCGTTGAGGCGAGGGTTTGGCTGAGTTGTTTCTGTTCATCGCTTTGCTGATAGGTTGTCTGGCTGGTCTCCAGCCCTTCGCGGGCGGTGCATTTCAGGTCGTCAACCAGAATACCGACATCGCTTACGGTGGTTTTGAACTTTGTCAGCAATAGCTGGATAGCCTCAGCCATACTTCTGATCTCGTCCCGACCTTTCAGTGTCAGTGGTCGGGTCAGATCACTTTCCTTTTCGATGGTGGTCAGTTCGTGTTGCAGCTGATTGAGCGGGCGGGTGATCGACCGAATGACAGCCACAGCGACCAGAACGGACAGTGGCAGAGTGAGCACAATTATCAGAAGGGTTGTGCGAAAAATTCCGTCGATACTTTGACTGCTTTGGGTGCTGAAGGCTGCAACCCGGGCGCTGGCATCCAGGGTTTGTTCAACGGCATGCTGCACCTGGCGGTTACTGGCTTTAAGCTGCTGCTGAAACAGGGACGTGAGCTCCATCATCTGCTGGTTCATGGATTCGACAATCAGGTGCGCTTCGCTGATCTCAGACGCGGCAAGATTACTCTTGCCCTGCTGATAATAGTGGTTGGCGCTTTCCATAAACTTACGGTATCCCGCAAGATTGTTTAACAGAGGGCCAATCATCTCCCGGAGGTTGGGCTCCATCGCCAGATTGGCCAGCTGATTCTCAAGTTTGTCAGCGGATTCTGCTGCTTTATTCAGTGAGTTGTAATACTGAGTGATACTGCCGTCGAAGTACCAGAACAGCATATCGGAATAGTTTTTCTGGATAGCCTGAGCCTGTTGAAGTTGCTGCTGTGTGATGGTCTGCTGGTCGATCAGCCGCGCTTCCTGTTCTATCCAGCGGTTCTGATCTGCAACCTGCTCCTGCTGGCTTTTGCTGAAGTTGGCGATCTCGTCCAGCTGAAACAGAATCAGCAGTAACACTGAGAGTTTGACCAGAACGAGAAAACCGGCCAGAGACATAATACGTGTGGTGACTTTGATCGAACGCAGAAACACAGTCATAGGACTACCTTTTTGGCTTTTATTTTTATCAGCCAGCCAATGTAGACCTGAGTTATAAAAAGCAAAAGATAATGTGCAAAAAGGCTATTTTGTTCTTTTTGTTCATGGTTTTCAGGGCGAATTTTTACGATAGATCTTCTCTATCTTTGGGATCGAAACTGACAATTTCATTAATCATGGTCTGATGCCTATAGTGAGCGATACAGAAGGTGGAGGGGCGACTTTTTCATCTGAAAAGCGCTTAACCTTTCGGCGATCTTAGCCTTGTTTTTTGCCGGTTGAACCGGTTTGGGGAAATCCTATGTCAGCACTTATTAAGAAAATTCAGAATCAGAAAGCCAGCCCGCAGCAGAACGCGTTGGCACACAAACAGAAGTTTGAGTGTAACTACAAGGATAATTACTACGGGGATAAAACCTGTGTTCCTTGCGGTAAGTAATCAGCCCAAGCTTGTAGATTAAAAATGCCTCCTGCCGGTGCAGGAGGCATTTTTTTACCTGCTTTTCGCCTGTGAAGCGGCAAGGTATGATCTCCCCCTTTTAATGACAGCGAGGAAGTGTCTGATGTCTCTGGAGACCGCACCGGATCATATTAAACTGGCGGTGGATCTGATTGAGTTGCTTGAAAGCAACGGAATTGATAACCGCGTTGCTGAACAGGCGCTGGAGATTGTTCTGAAAGATGTCAGGGCTAAGTTGGCATCTGAGCTTGAAATAAATTCTGACAAAATATGACAAATTGTAACTCAGAACGCTAAAGCGGTATTAACCTTGCGTGCTGCTGGGTAAACTCCACCCGAGAAAGAACGAAAAGGTCTCTTTTTTGAACAAGCAAGGTTAGTTTATGCCAGCAAAATCCCCGCTCGACAGGCTGCTTTTTTTTCTGCTTGGCAGTAAGTCATCGCCCTATGAGTATACCCACCATGCAGTCCTTTTGGTGGGGGGCTTAGGCTATCTGGCCTGCAGTATCTTTAATTATATCTTTCAGACTGCTGACATCATTCTGGCGTATGCTCAGTTGGCCTTATTCTTACTGATTCTGGCGATCTGGTACCGTTCCCGTTTTCATAATCAGTACCGGCGTATGGCACTGATTTTTATGTTTCTGCTGGTTCTGGTGGCTTTGCCGGTTAACTGGGTCTACAACGCCGGGCTTGCCGGCCCCACTTACTTTCTTAATCTTTGCACCCTGGCTTATATCAGCGTAGCGTTCCGGGATTTTGGGTTTTACCGAAAGCTGGGCATCAGTCTGGTGATTGTTATTCCTCTTGTGATGATGTGGCTGGACCTGACGCATCCGGCGTTAATATATGCCTACCCCAGCGATATCGCGCGTGCCCTTGATCTCAGTTTCAGCTTTGTGGTGACATCAATTCTACTGCTGGTGATGATGGGGACTTATTCACGTCGTTACCGGTTAGAGCGGGATAAGGCGGAGCATCTGGCAGATCAGCTGAGAATTCTTTCTGAGCAGGACCCTTTAACCGGTCTGCATAACCGAAGGGCGATGGATCGTTATCTTAATACTTTAAAAGATCGTGGAGTTGTATTTTCTCTGGCGATTATCGATCTGGATCACTTCAAAAAACTTAATGATCGCTTTGGCCACAGTTACGGCGATGAGGTGCTCTGTTTTTATTCAAAAGCGCTGAATCGTTTGGCACTGAATCACAAAGGGTTAGCCGTTCGTTTGGGCGGAGAGGAGTTTGTTATGCTTCTTCCGATGCCGAAAGCAGAAGTTGTTGAATGTCTGCAGTCGATGGCTATGCAGCTTCGTGAAAGCTCACTTGAGCATGGCATTGTGACTTTCAGTGCCGGAGTGGCAGAGCGTGGAGCCGATGAATCCCGAGATCATCTGATGCAGCGGGCTGATGATCTGCTCTATGCTGCAAAAAATGCCGGACGAGATAGAATTTTCTCCGAGGTGCATCATGCTACGGAGCCTCATGAGGCTGTTATTTGAGCGGCAGTATCCCACCTTTAGCAAACCCTTCTTCCACCTTCACCCAATAGGGAAACAGGAATGTATTTGTTACCCTCGGAGAATGCATTGATTGGAAAAGAGGGGCAGACTTGGTTTCACGTTTACCGAAGTGGGTAGAAGCAGGTGCTTTTTTGCTGGCTCTGATCGCCGGTAGCGTTAACGCGGTTGGGTTGTTAGGTTTTAAGCATCAGGCTGTTTCCCATGTTTCAGGTACGGCAACTCTTCTGGGTACCCAATGGGTTGATTCTCCGTTGGATTCCCTTCATCTGCTTGGGATTATTGTCAGTTTTCTTGTCGGAGCGGCTATTTCTGGTGTGTTGCTGAACAGCAACTCTCTTAAACTGGGCCGGCACTACGATTCTCTTCTGCTGATTGAAGCTTTGTTACTTGTGGCTACGCTCTGGTCCCTGAATGAAGGCTTGCTTTACGGGCATTACCTCGCCTCGGCGGCTTGTGGTGTTCAGAATGCGTTAGCGACCACATACAGTGGCGCAGTCGTGAGAACAACGCATATGACGGGAATCGTAACGGATCTTGGAATTATGCTGGGGCAGAGCCTAAAGGGGCGGGGCTTTGATCGGCGTAAGGCACTATTATTTCTTTTGCTGATTCTTGGCTTCGTGATGGGTGGGACAGCGGGCGGCTTATTGTTTGAGTCGTTCCAGTTTTTCGCTTTAGTGTTACCAATAGTCTGCTGTCTTTTAATGGCTCTGGTTTATCGGGTGTACCGCCTGAAACGTTTCCGATTGACAAAACGTCAGAAGCAGGTTTAAAACCGCTTCCGGCGTTTTGCATTTCGGGCTCAGATTAAGCCTTACCGGCAACGACGTAGGCCAGTACTTCTACCACTTGTTTCGGTGTTTTTGCCCATCCCATTGCGGCGGCGTCTATCTCTTTCAGCGGATGAATAATGTTCTCATCGTGCAATGTGATGTACGGTTTGCCCAGTGCCGCCAGGTAACCCGCATCAAAAGCCGCATTCCACTGCTTATACTTATCACCGAAACGAACCACGGCGATATCGCATTTTTCGATCAGGTTTTTGGTGCGGATCGCATTCACTTTGGCTGACTGGTGGTCCCGCCAGAAGCTGTCATTCTGTTCGCCCAGTACATCACCTGCGGCATCGCTGGCTTCATGGTTGGTACAGGCGGAAGTAAAGGTGATTGGCAGGCCGCGCTCGCGGGCACCGGCTTCAATCTGATCACGCCAGTCGGTGTGGATTTCACCTGAAAGATAAACATTCCAGTTCATGCTTGTTTCGCTCCTTATCTTTGATCTTTGGTTCTGAATTATTTGCCACGAAAAGGCGTATAGAAGGCTTTGATCTCTTTGAGATCTTTCTCATAGTCACCAGAGGTCTGATACAGAGGCCCAACACCGCCTTGTTTGTTCGGATAATCGATAAACCCCAGAACCAGAGGTACACCAGCTCCGTGAGCGATATGGTAAAAGCCACTTTTCCATTCACTGACATTTTTTCGGGTGCCTTCCGGGGCGATAACAATCAGTAGTTTCTCCTCGGCCTGAAAGCGTTGCACCATAGCATCCACCAGATTGGTAGAGCGGTTGCGTTCAACCGGAATGCCACCCAGCCAGCGCATAAGGCCGCCAAAAGGAAACCTGAAAATCGAGGTTTTTCCCATCCAGTAGATGGGAAGCCGAAGTTTAAAAGCGAGCATCAGTGCGAAGGGGAGATCCCAGTTGGTTGTGTGCGGGGCTGCGACGAACATCGCTTTATCCGGAATGTTTTTGGCATCGCCTATCGCTTTCCATCCGGCCAGTTTCAGGGTGATGACTGAGAACCAGTAGAAGATATGGCGGATTACAGGCGTGGTGAATATCGTTTTTGGCATAGGGCTATGAGAATCCGGTTAAAGGTATCACTTGCTAAGTAAAGACGGGCGCTATTATAGCCTCTTAACCTGCATATATAAGTGCAGTGCGGTATCAGAATGATTCAACCTTAAAGCGATCAGCAACTGATCGCTAATTACGACTAAAGTTCAGTTTTTAGTTGATTTTTACCTTCTCTGGCAGGATGGTATGACACTGGCTTTGGTTGGACACTAAATGAAGTCAGCTGTCTTTTCTGTTGATGGCATGGGACTGAATAACCTGATTCTGCAGGGTTTAGTCCCATATCATTAGTAAGGAAAAAACATGGAACAGATCGTCATTATAGGGGGTGGAGCCGGTGGGCTTGAACTGGCCACCCAATTAGGACGTCGTTTTGGCCGCAAAGGCAAAGCGAATATTACCCTGGTAGATAAAAACCGGACTCATATCTGGAAACCCCTGCTGCACGAAGTTGCTACCGGTTCGCTCGACACCAGTACCGACGGTGTGGTTTATCACGCTCATGCCGCCAAACACGGCTATAGTTTCCAGCTGGGTGAGTTCTGCGATCTTGATACAGAAGCGAAAACCATCACTCTGGCACCTTCTTACGACAGCGAAGGGGATCAGGTGCTGCCGGAACGGAAAATTGCCTACGATAAACTCGTACTGGCGATTGGGAGTGTCAGTAATGACTTTGGCACGCCGGGTGTTGCGGAGCATTGTTATTTCCTCGACTCGCACGCGCAGGCAGAGCGTTTTCATCACGGCCTAATCAATAACTTCCTGCGTATTAACCAGAAAGCTTCTGCCGATAATCTGGAAATTGCTATTGTCGGTGGTGGAGCAACCGGTGTTGAGCTGTCCGCAGAGCTATATCACGTTGCTGATCTGCTGAAATCTTATGGCTTGCCCCAGATGACGGCGCAGCAGCTGAAGATCAGTCTGATTGAAGCGGGCCCCCGTATTCTGCCTGCACTGCCGGAGCGCATCTCTTTGTCAGCCCGCAAAGAGCTGGTTCGTCTGGGAGTTAATGTTCGTGAATCAGTTCGTGTCGCTTCCGCTAACGATGAAGGCTTTGTCACAGCGGAAGATGAAGTGATCAGGGCGGATATGATGATCTGGGCGGCAGGTGTGAAAGCGCCGGATTTTGTGAGCCGGTTAGGCATTTTTGAGACCAACCGTAACAACCAGATTCTGGTGCAGCCAACACTTCAGGCTAAAAATTTCGACAATATCTGGGTGATCGGTGATTGCTGTGCCTGTGAACAACCGGATGGCTCCTGGGTGCCCCCACGGGCGCAGTCAGCACACCAGATGGCGGAGTGCGTACTGGCTAACCTGATCGCTCTGACCAAGGGGGATCCGCAGAAGCCTTATGTTTATAAAGACCACGGCTCTCTGGTGAACCTGAGTCGTTACAGTACGGTGGGCAGCCTGATGGGAAATCTTACGGGTAACAGTATGTTTATCGAGGGGCGTATCGCGCGCTTTGTTTACATCTCGCTCTACCGGATGCATCAGATTGCAATTCATGGTTGGCCCAAAGCGATGCTGGTAATTCTGGCGGAGAAGTTGGGTAAGGTGGTGCGTCCTAAGATGAAGTTGCACTAAATCGCCATATCCTGAAGACGTTTACAAATATCCTTCAAGGCTCTCTGCTAAAAGCTGAGCGGGAGCCAACAAAATGCCAGGCATCTTGTCTGGCATTTTTTATATGTGCTTTTTCTTATGTTGAGTCCCATTCCTTACATGAGTTTTGCAAACAGAGTTGCGATACCTGTGAAATTTTGTTGCATAAAAACACTGTTGAGGGCACTGCGCTTCTGTCACTATGATCACTGATGTTCGGGTTTCAGGGATAGTTTCAGTTTTAAGGATAATCGGGAAGCTAAAATGCGAATAGCCAAATTGCTGGTGATGTTGACTGTTCTGGCATCATCTTTGACCAGAGTGCAGGCCGCCGAGAACGAGACCGCGCTTGATGCCAAGAGTGATCAGCTTTGTCAGAGAATAGAGCGTTGTGCCTGGCAACATCTGGATGCTGACAACCTTCCGGTACAGAGTCAGCAGGAACTCAGGCAGAGTTTGAGCGGGGTTTGTCAGTCTATTAAAGGTGACTTGCCTCCGGTTAGGGAAATGCACATTGAGGTCAGAGCCGAGGCTTGCATCGATAGTATGTTGAGTCAGAGCTGTGAGCAGCTGGTGATAGGAGCTCCTCCTACGCGTGCTTGTCAGCAGCTGGCGGAGGAGCTGGCCAAGCGATAAGGGGCGTTTTTCAGGATACGTTCAGATAGCTTGTTTAGCCCCCGGAGAATATGCTTGCAGCTTTCATTCTGAGATTGGGTGGCTTATCAGCTTAATCAGAACGTGTAGCGAAGATTAATCTGAGTAAGGTCGGCCTGCTCAGTCTCTTTATAGGCATCATTATTATCAACGGAGATGTGCCTGCTGGTTGCATTCAGTTCCAGTTGTTCCGACAAACTCATTGTACCTCCCAGCGTCAATACCTGAATATCGCTTTCGTTGCTGTAGTAATCGTCAGAATATTCGGTTTGATACTGATCGACAGAAGCAAACAGGCTCATATCTCCCAGGCTTGCTTCAGCTTTAAGTTTAAACCCCGATAGATCCTCTTTTTCTTCAAAGCCGTCATAAGATGGCGTGATAGCTTCTCCTCCAACAAGGCTTGCAGTTGCCGCAATTACTGGAGTGATCTGATAGCGCCCACCCATTTCCAGAAGGTTCAACTCTTTCTCATGACGACTGTTATAGATCATGGTGCCGTCTGAATAGAGCTCATCCCATCGAATGGTTGACGTATGAAAGAGTGCAAACAGATCCAGTGTTGGAATTACTCGGAAATCTACCCGGGTAACCAGCTGGTCTGTCTCGTAGCCGGATTCTGGCTGCTGATAAGTTTCCGACAGGTTAAGGTCTTCAGTGACCGCTGATTCAGCCAGGTGATGGCGGAAGCGGGCGGAAAGAGTGAAAGCATCACCAATATCAATCACAGCGCCAGCTTTCACAGAGAACTGGTTGATGTCCTGGTTTTCATCGGCATAACGTTTACCCAGTAAACCGCCGATGTAAAACTCGGTGCTTTCAAAGGGTTGGTAATGCATGCTGCCTTCAACGGCCATACCGATATAAACCGATTCAGGGTTTTCCCTGTCACCACCGTCACTTGGCCATTGACCTCGTCCTATCAGAGGTAGTGTTGTTGTGCTTAACTCGCTATCGCCCGGGTCAACGTTAACGTACTGACTGGTTTGAGAAAGACTGGCCAAAGCTGAGCTTTTAAATGTGATGGCTGATGGCTTGTCTTCCTCCGCTGTAGCAGTGTCTTGTTCTGCAGCAGCGTCTTTCTCAGTAATATTTTTACCGGGAATCGGCTCTTCGTAGGTTTCTTCTTCAAAGACTGGAGGTGTATTCTCTTTCGCTTCTTCAACGGGAACAAATACCGGGGCGACTGCAGGGCTGGTGGTATAGGCAATTTCCCGGGGCTTAACGGCCTGCTCTGCAATATCGGTTTTCAGTACCGCTTCACCGGATTTTACCTTCAGGTAACTACCGGCTTCTGTGACTTTACCGGTTTTTTCCGTAAGACTGACCGCATCCTGTTCAGACAGATAGTAGATCTCAAGGTCGGTGCCGCGAATACCAATGGTGGCCACTGGTGTTTTTAGTGCAAAGTTGCGTTTGTTCGTTTGACCCACAGCCCCAGTAATAGAGCGCAGACCACCCCGTAAAAGAGTAGCGGTTACTTTATCGGTCTCTTTTTGCTGGTAGACATAATCGTTAATTTCGACCTTACTGTCCGGACGCACCGCAAAATAACCGCCGTCAACCATATCCAGCTGCATACTGCTGGCTGTTGCCGTTTCGATGACATCACCCTGATATATTTTGCCGCCTTTGATCGCATGGCGGTAAATTCCATCCAGAGAGGTCACTTCAGTTTTACCGTGCACAAAAAGCACGGTCCCGACCGCTTCTTCACGAGTCAGCCGGCCATCAATCGGTACTAAGCTTTTAGGAAGAATACCAAAGGTGCTGCCATCTCTTATTTTAAGAACCGCTTCTCCATTACTTCCCGTACGTACCGCTTGGCCCTCAGATAAAAGTTGGCCGGGAGTTGCTGGCTGACTTTTCTTATTAAGATCAATTACCTGAACGTCACCGCTGGTCGTCAAGATAGTGGCGATGACCGGCTTTTCCTCTGCTAAAACTTGCGGGGATGCCGTCATTAGGATGCTCATTAACAGCATCCAGATAAGATAAAGATTAGGTGCCGACGATAATGGCTGATGGAATGCAGCTCGGTCAGGTTTCATTAACTGGAATCCGATTCAGGGCAGATAGTCTGCACAGTAGAGTGTTGTACTTCTTAACATAGCAAACAGAATGCCAGTCACGCTTCGATGTAGCTGCAGCTAATGCCCAATTGGGTTTTTCTGTCAGAGCAGATTAATAACCCTGAGTGTCCCGGATACTGTCATATCCTAACTATAAATGGGGATTTTAAGGTAAATGGAGTTTTTTATAAATGTTTGCTTTTTTAAAGGGGTATCTTTTGAAGGTCGAGCTCTGACAAAGACTGAGGCTTATCCATTTGTTGAATGCTCTTTAACTCTCTATTCAGTGCTTCGATCAGTTGGTCGCTGGCGTATGAGGCGCTTTGTATCAGAAAAGCGATGCCCTGTTTTCTTTCCCTTAGCTGGGCAGTTTGATCTGCACGTTCAACCGCATAAGGCATGATCTGCACGATATAGCCGATACGCTGCTCGATTCTCAGTTTGCGGTAAAATCCCGGATAGAGTTCGCTGCAAAGCTCTTCGGGAGATTTTGATTCCGAAGAATTCCTTAAATTCAGGCTTTCAATATCCCGCCAGATAACAGCGGCATGGTTTCTCTGTGTCGTGTGGTGAAGGCAAATCTGATGCTGATCCTGGGTAAGTTTGGTTTCTGCCAGCTTCTGCATAACAGCCCTGAAAGGCATCAGGCTTGGCGTTTTGGGATAGGCCAGTTGCTGAGTGAGAATGTCGACAGCAGAACCCTCTGACCCGGCTGGCGCCAAAAGATTGGCTGCCAGATAACGGGTTGGGAAAAACGCAGTGGATTGATAATCCAATCCCACTTGATCGGGTTTAAGCTGCTCGAATCCCGGATGACTGATCAGCGTAACCGCTGGTGGTTGATCCAAAGCGTTTAACAAATCCTTAATTGCTTCGGTCTGCATCTCTTTTCTGCCGGTTTGGGTTTCCCATATAAAACCGGTAAACAGGGCGGCATACTGATATTGAATGGCGGTTTCAGTGGCTCTGAGAAGTGCAGGCCCTTTGGATTGAAATGACGCGCCGTCAGTTAACCTTTCGAGTTTGTCCGCATCCGCAATCAGGGCATCGTACCCTTGTTGCAAACTTTTCTGAAAACGTGCCAGTTGCTCCTGAGCGTGAACCTGAATTTTCTCCAGTGTGTCAGCTGATTCCGGAATACCGGTTTCAACCAGCAGAGCCGCTTGCTGTTGCCACTGCATAGCCAAAGATAGTGAGTACTCGCCGGGGATTTGCAGGGCTTTTGCCAGTTGGTTCAGTGTCCGGAATGTTAACAGCAGTTCATTAATAGACGGATTGCTGACAGGCCATACCCACTGAATGACCGGCTGATCTGTGACAGCCAGAAAAGTCTGTTGGCCACAGAAGAGAGTATGTGAAGCTGGTTTGTCCGGATCTGATAGAGCTTGAGGATTAGGAGTGAGTGACTGCTTACTGAGTTCGCTATGGTTTCTGATTGCGTAGTGGCGAATCGCTTCTAACCGTGCGTAAAGAACCTCGCCTTGGGCTTCAAAACCCGCACCTTCAGGATATTCGATATAAAGACTGGTGGCCTGTTGCAGATAACCCTGCTGAAAGCAGAGGTTGAGCTGTTTGAGCAACTCAGGATCATTGTGTCCCAAACTTGCGCGATTACCCGCCAGAAAGCGGTAAAAGCGATGTTCAGGATGAGCCTGAGTCTGTATCAGGTTCAGTAGCTGCTGAGCAGGGTGTTCGCAATAGGCCTGATATTCGCCGTCGATAATACTGATCTCGGAAATCACCTGTTCCGCTGAAAATACTGGCGCGTAGATCAGCTGGCAGAGCCGGGTAAAGGCTTCTTCAAGCTGATCCGGCAGGCATTCGATCATATAGCAGCTTTGTTCAAGCCGTGTTGAGGCGTTAATACGAATATCTTTTTGTGCCATCAATCCCTGAAGCTCACCGGCAGCAAGTTCTGATACTGAGCCCGAACGGGCTTTTGATAAACCTTCCGCCAGAGCATAGCTATCCAGAAACAGCGCATGGCTGTCCAGAAATAGCGCATGGCTACCCAGAAATAGAGCGTGCTCCAGAAGGTGTGCTAACCCCGGCCATTCCTCTGGTTCATGTCCGCTACCAAACGGGATGGTAACGATGGCACGGCAATAGTCATCATCGGATGGGTTCAGATGAAGAAGGCTGGGATTACAGATGTTCATGGGATTATAAGTGTGCATGAGAATACTGGGATGACGAGTCAGAAGTTACTTCAGAAGCCTGCTTCTGACCTAGTGATGCATCCTGCGCTAAAATTCCCTGTTGGCGATAAAAGGCCAGTTCTTTGTTCAGCTGATCCAGTCGGTTTTCATACCGGCGGAAGCCGTGACCCTCTTCGGGATAAAGCACCAGCTCGCAATAACCGCCGACATTCTGGTAATCACTTTTAAACTGCAGACTCTGATCCGGTGGAACGACCTTATCTTGACCACCCTGAAACATAAGCAGCGCCGGATGTCGGTTTTGCTGGCAGAGGTTAAAGCGTGGCGAGCGCAGCTGATACAGCATCTGATGGCTGTCAGCAGCGGCTATCAGCCAGTCAGGGTAGTGGGACTCAAACTTGTGCGTGCTGGCTGCAAGGCGCTCCAGATCACTGATGCCGTACAGGCTCACCACGGCATCAAAATAACCCAGAGCAGCCGCGCGCATGCAGGTATAACCACCCGCGCTGTGCCCCCGAATCGCCACCTTGTTTGCTGAGATACCCCGTTTCTGTTGTAGGTAATGGCTGAATAAGCGGGCATCTTCCAGATCGGCTTCGCCCCATTCGCCCTTAAGCAGTTCACGATAGACTCGGCCATAACCTGTGCTGCCTCTGTGATCCAACTCCAGCACGTTAAAGCCCTGCTGACACCAGAACTGAACAATCAGCTGAAGTCCCGGAAAAGCGCAACTTGTCGGCCCGCCATGGGTGATGATCAGCAGAGGGTTCTGCTCGTTTTCAGAATCTGATTTAGCATCCGATTCAGAGCGCAGTTTCTGAATTGGGTGGAAAATACCGTACACCGGATGCTCCGGCAGTTTCAGGCTGAGTCGTTCCGGTTGAGGTGAATTTGCAAGTTCTGCAAAGGTGGTGATAGGGCTGAGTTCAGCATCTTCCTGATTCTGCTTTTTCAGATCGAATCGCGCCAGATGCAGAGTACGGTTAGAGCCAGCGGTCAGGCAGATCAGATGATTCTGTTTTTCAGGGGCGATACTCAGGTAAGAGAAAAAACTGTGTTTATCTGTTTCCGTATCCGGCAGTGCAAGTAGTGGTCTGGCATTCGGTGCTTCATCCTGGCTCTTATCAGGAAGCGCCACTTCTAAGAGTTGCCATAATCCCTGCGTGCATTGCGTCAGAATCAATTTGAGTTGGTCGCCGGTTTGATAAAACTGAAAGTGACGGTTACCAAACTGCCAGGGGGCAGAACCGCAATCCGCTTGTGGGGTGTATACCGCTTCAATACTGATGTCAGTGGAAAAGTCAGTGTTGGTGTTGGTGTTAATGTCAGGAGCGTCTGAGCTAAGTCTGCTCTCTTTCAAACGATACTCTTTAAAACGATAAAGGCTCCAGAAACCCTGCTGATCACTCAGAAAGTAGAGCTGGCCGTTAGGGCAAAATCTGGGCTGTTGCAGGCTGCAATGTGAAGAGGCTTTCTCACCATCCAGCAGGATTATATGTTCCGGCAGGTCATCTGTTTCGAGAGCTTCACCGAATGCGTCACTCAGCGTTACCAACTGGCTGGCGCTCCAGGGCTGATGGGGATGATGCCATTGCACCCAAACAAGCTGTTTGCCATCAGGGCTCAGAGTTGCGCTGGTGTAAAAGTCAGCGCCCTCTGCCAGCACTTTCCGCTTATGGCTTAGCAGATGAAATGCGACCAGTCGGTTGATAACCGAATCCGGAGTATGTTCTTCCTCAATTGCGATAACCCACGGCAGGCTTGGATGCAGGACAGGTTCACCGTAACGGAAGGATCTGTTCTGGTTGGATAGTTCCTTTGTCCAATCACTTAAGCCATTCAGCCGGGATGTATCGACAGGCACGGGGTTAGCCGGATCAAACGGTAGGTAATACAGTTGCTGATCCGCTTCCTCAACCCAGATCAGCAGCTGTACTGCACCTGTTTGTTCAGGTTTTTCAGACGTAAGGGCTGAAGAGCTTCCCAGTGCGTAGGGCATGCCGCCATATTCATGAACACGGCTTCTCAGGCTGTGGTTTTCCGGTAAAACCGGCTGAGGTTGAGTGCTTACTGAATCGATGCTTTCTGAATAGGGGCTTTCTGAATCAAGGTTTTCTTCGTCTGTTTGAGGTACCGGCAACCACCAGAGGCGGGTGGCCGAGCTTGTTTCGGGATCGTGCAGCAGCCAGAAGTCGCCATAGTTCGTGCTCAGAGGAAAACTGACCTGAGCCTGAGAGGCGACCACCTGTTCCGGTGTCAGCGTGTTATAGGTTAACTGCTCCGGCGCTGCTGCCATTCACTATCCTCTTGCTGGCGTTATGTGACGCATCTTTAAACGCTTTTTAAACCGACTCTGCTTCAACCTGTTGAACCGAGATCAGCTGTGTCGAGTTTTTCCGGTTACGGTAGATCAGAGGTTCACTGGCCGGTTGGGCCTTGTCCGCATTGGCCTGAGCATCCGTGATCAGATGACGATGTGGTGACTTGCTGCACACAGGATCGGCGTTATCAGCATCACCGGTCAGGGCAAAAGCCTGACAGCGACAGCCGCCGAAATCCTGCTCTTTCTCATCACAGGAGCGGCAAGGCTCTTTCATCCATTCGTAACCGCGATAGTGGTTAAAGCCCCTGGAGCGATACCAGATCTCTTCGACCGGAGTATCCACCACATTCGGAAACTCAATGGGTAGTTCCCGGGCACTATGGCAAGGCAGAGCAGTGCCATCAGGCGTGATGGTCAGGAAGAGATTACCCCAGCCATTCATGCAGCCTTTCGGTCGCTCTTCGTAGTAATCAGGCACTACAAAAATCAGCTTGGTACGGTGGGTATCCTTGATCTGTTCCCGATAGCGATTGGTGGTCGCCTCTGCGGCTACCAGTTGCGCCTTGGACGGCAGCAGGTGATCCCGGTTTTTTAGTGCCCAGCCGTAATATTGCGAGGTAGCCAGTTCCACATAATCGGATTCCAGCTCGATAGATAGCTCGATGATCTTGTCGATCTGGTCGATGTTTTCCCGATGAATCACACAGTTGAACACCATGGGATAACCCAGAGCTTTTACCGTGCGGGCCACTTCCAGCTTCTCATCAAAGGAACGCTGATTGCCGGACAGGTAGTTGTTCATCTCGGCGTTGCTGGCCTGAAAGCTGACCTGAATATGATCCAGTCCAGCTTCTTTAAAGGCCTGCATGCGCTCATAGGTCAGACCCATGCCGGAGGTGATCAGGTTGGTGTAGTACCCCAGATCCCGGGCGGCACTGATCAGTTCTTCAAGGTCGTCACGCAGCAGGGGTTCGCCGCCTGAGAAGCCCAGCTGAGCGGCTCCCAGTTTGCGTGCCTGTTCAAAGACCGAGATCCACTGCTCTGTGGTCAGCTCCTGTTTGCGTTGTTCAAAATCCAGCGGGTTTGAGCAGTAGGGGCATTGCAGTGGGCAGCGATAGGTGAGTTCCGCCAGCAGCCAAAGGGGTTGACCGGTTTCCGGTCTTGGCGGAACGTCTGCATGCTGTTGCTCAGATGCTGAGTTGGGGGCTTCAGGCAAAATCGATCCAGTGCAATTCATGGTGCGCCTCGGTAAAAAAGTCGATCACGTCCTGAATCAGATCGTCACCAGCTTCGGGGAAGTCTGCTTTTAGCTGGTCGATAATCTGAGCGATAGTCCGGTTACCATCCACATGGGTCAGAATGGCACCGGCCGATTCGTTTAACCGCACCATGCCTTCCGGGTAGAGAAGGACATGGCAGTGGGAGGCCGGCTCCCACTGGAAACGAAACAGCCGGTTAATGGCAGGGGTTTGCTGCATCAGGCTGTTCATCAGGATTCTCCTGTCATTCGGTGATAGGGCCGGTTACACAATACGGCTATGGTGAATCACTTCGTCGGTTACCGTGTGGAACGGGCGACGGTTCAGCTCATGGGCCATAGAGAGAGAATCCAGCAGACACCAGAGTACATCCAGCTTGAACTGCAGAATGTTGAGAGCGCGCTCCTGCTGTTCGCGAGTGGTGAAGTGATCCAGCGTGATCTGAATGCCGTGAACCACATCGCGACGGGCTTCACTCAGACGGTTGCGGAAATACTGCAGGCCTTCCTGTTCGATCCACGGATAGTTATCCGGCCAGGTGTCGAGGCGTGACTGGTGAATCTTAGGCGCGAACATCTCGGTCAGAGACGAGCAGGCGGCTTCCTGCCAGGTCGCCTTGCGGGCAAAATTCACATAGGCGTCTACCGCAAAACGGACACCCGGCAGTACGTGGCGATGATCCAGCAACTCTTCCCGTGGAATACCGACCGCTTCACCCAGACGCAGCCAGGCTTCGATACCACCTTCCGTGCCTTCACGACCATCGTGATCGATGATGCGCTGAATCCAGTGGCGGCGAACTTCCTGATCATGGCAGTTGGCCATAATCGCAGCGTCTTTTACCGGAATGCTGACCTGATAGTAAAAACGGTTAGCGACCCAGGCGCGAATCTGCTCAGGGGTGCATTCGCCCTGATGCATAGCGATATGGTACGGGTGATGGATATGGTAGAGATCACCTTTGGCACGCAGGCGTTGTTCGAACTCTTCGCGAGTCCAAGGCAGGGTCTCAGGGGCATGTTGCTGGCTCATAATGGCCTCCGTTCTTATTGTTGTTGGTTGTCTTAATTGTTGATGTGCTTGGTGATGCGCATCTGCGTTTGGTTGTTGTGTTAGATCGCGGGTAAAAAGTGTCTTCTAAGCAAAACAGGGCTGTCGGTTCGTCGGCAGCCCTGTGTAATTTCAAAGGTGAATATCCATACCGTCGTAAGCGACTTCGATGCCTGCTTCGTCCAGCTGGGCACGTTGTGGCGAGTCTTCCACCAGAATCGGGTTGGTGTTGTTGATATGAATCAGCACCCGTTTTTTGTCCGGATAGCGGGACAGAAACTCGATCATGCCGCCTTCACCGTTCGGGCCATCGCCCCATTGCGGCAGGTGACCGATATCGCTGCCGCGCTTGTCCGCGCCCATCAGCTCGATCAGTTCATCGTCCTGCCAGAGGGTGCCATCGACCATCAGGCAATCCGCCTGATCGATCAGGGGGAGCAGGTGTTCTTCAATCTCACCCAGACCCGGCGCATAAAACACTTTGCCTCCGGTATTGGTATCTGTGATGAGTACTCCGATGTTGTCCCCCGGATGCGGATCGTAGCGGTGCGGAGAATAAGGCGGTGCTTTACTGCTCAGATGAACCACCTGCAGGCGAAGTCCCGGTACTTCCGGCAGATAGAAGGGTTCAGCATAAAGGGGGATATTGCGACGTTGCAGGCCGCCATTCCAGGCTTCCAGCATCGGGAAAATAGGGAAACCCTGGCTCAGATCCTGAAACACCATATCGGTGCAGTAAACAGTGTGCGGGCAACCTTCGCGCAGCATCAGAAGACCTGTGCTGTGATCGATCTGGCTGTCGATCAGCATAACGGCTGAGATGCCGGTGTCGCGGATTTTACGGTTCGGCTGCAGTGGTCCGAAGGATTCCAGTTGAGCGCGGATATCCGGTGACGCGTTAAACAGCAGCCAGTTTTCACCATCAACACTGACGGTGATGGAGGATTGGGTACGGGCGGTGGCTTTGATAGTGCCTTGACGCAAGCCGGTACAGTTGGGACAGTTGCAGTTCCACTGTGGGAAGCCTCCGCCGGCTGCGGAACCTAAAACCCGAATATGCATAGTGCTTCCCCTTATGTTTGCTGGTCAGGTATTTTGATCGCTGCCGAAACGTCGGAAGGGAAAACCCAAAGCCGGGTTTTCCCCGGCAACCGGAAAGCTCCGGCAGCCAAAGCGCTTAGCGGTTGCTGAAGTACATAGTGACTTCGAAACCGATGCGCAGGTCCTGATAGCTAGGTTTTTTCCACATGATGCTTTACCTCTGTTTGGGTGGTTGGTTACACCATACTGAGATGGTGAACATTAACCCGGTTATTGTTGTGGTCTTAACAGAGCCTGACACAGGGTGTTCAGGCACCAACAATGTTAGGCAGGGCAAGGCGGCGGGCAATATAGTACTTCGGCACTATATCGAACCCCTTATGGTCGTAGTAAAAAGGTTTATTAAAAAAAAGGCGTTTTATTGACCTCTTGTTCAGTAAAACTGAGCCTTAGGACTCATGGTGAGCAGATGTGATAAATACTATAAAAACAGCTCTGTATGGCCATTCTGAAACCTCTGCTGAGGCGTATCGGAATCCAGAGATCGGAGCCAATATGACAGGAATCACCGAAGAACTGATATCAACTGCAGAGAAGACAACTCTTCCTTTGTCGGTACCGCTTATGCCGGTGTCTGAGGCTTCGGGCAGTCAATCTTCTTTACCGGTCTCTGCCGTGACGGCGGTTTCGCATAAGGAAGATATCCGGTCAAGTGCTGAAGAGCTGGCCAATACCTTTGCTGACGCCAGCCTTAAATGGGTACTGTTTTTCTGCTCAGCTCAGCTGGATGTTGAAGCTTTGGCTACTGAGCTGGAACGCCTGATGCCGGATAAGTCGATTATCGGTTGTACCAGTGCCGGAGAACTGAGTCCTGATGGCTACTGTCAGGGCAGTGTGACAGCTGTTGCCTTCCCGGAAACCACCTTTCATATCGAAACGGCTCTGATCGAACATCTCAATCAGTTTGATTTTACTGAGGCGCAGCAGCAGGTCAGTCATATGCTGGAGCGCTGCCAGCATCGTCAGAAGGCACCGGTTAAGGGCCATACTTTTCTGCTGACCCTGCTCGATGGCATGTCGGAACATGAAGAGGTGGTACTGAATACCTTAAGTGCCGTGCTTGGCAGTATCCCGATGCTGGGCGGCTCAGCGGGGGATGATCTGGACTTTTCCCATACCCAGGTGGTGTTTCAGGGTAAGAGCTATCAGAACGCTGCTGTACTCATGCTGATCAATACCGCCTGCCCCTTTATGGTGTTTTCCCAGAAGCATGTCGAAGATACCGATGAGCTGTTTGTCGCCACCAAGGTCGACAGTGAACATCGCCGGGTTTACGAGCTGAACGCTCAACCCGCTGCAGAGGTTTATGCCCGTTCACTGGGCGTCACACCGGATCAGCTCAATCCCTCAATTTTTGCCCAGCATACGTTAAGTGTGCGCATTGCCGGCGAGAGTTTTGTTCGGGCGGTTCAAAGCGCTAATGCTGATGGCAGCCTGAGTTTTTACTGTGCCGTGGAACGTGGCATTGTCCTTCGCCGCAACCGGCATATGAATATTCCTGAGACACTGGATCTGTTACTGGAACGGATCGATGATGAGCTGGGTGACCAGCAGCTGATTTTGGGGTTTGACTGCATCTTCCGTCAGCTGGAGCTGACCTCCCGTCAGGAACTGGATCAGGTCTCTGACCGTTTATCCCGTCGCAATATAGTTGGCTTTAATACCTATGGTGAGCATGTGAATGGTATCCATCTGAATGCTACTTTCACTGGAGTTGCTATTGGTCTATGTCCCGAGATGAGTGCTACAGAGGACGGGGCTAACAAGGTGAAGGCTAATGAGAATGGTGACGCTACGGAGACCGTCAGATGAGCGAGCCAACTCTGTCTGCAGAAGCGTATCAGGAACTGCTGGCGCTGCGTCAGCAGGTTCAGGATCTGGAAAGCAGTAAGCAATCCCTTGCTGATGAAAATTACCGTTTGCAGCAGATGAATCTGGCGCTGATCGACCGGGTTGAAGCGGCTCCCGATGTCGGTGGTCGTGCTTATGCCGCGTTTGAGAACTCAGCCTTGCTGGCCGAGCAGGTTCGGGAGCGAACCGCCGCTCTGAATGCCGCCCTGGCGGATCTGAGAGACAGCAATCAGGCGCTGAAACAGGCGCATATCGATATTGAAACCCTGCACAACCGCCTGATGGATGCCATCGAAGGCATGACTGATGCCTTTGTTTTGTTTGACGGGCAGCGGCGTATGGTGCTGTGTAACAGCCGTTACAGAGAGATCTGGCAGCGTTACGGCTTCCCGATTATGGCGGGTACAACGCTTTCGGAAATTAACCGTCACGGTGCGGAGATCCTGTTGGATGATGCCACCACGCAGGAAGAGCTTCAGTTGTATCAACAGGCTTATGGGCAGGTGATCCGCCTGAGAGATGGCCGCTGGATGCAGGTCAATCAGCGTGAAACCTCGACCGGTGACCTTTCTATTCTCTATACCGATATTACCGAGCTGAAAGCGATTGAAACCGAGCGTCGTGAAGCTGCGCTGGCGGAAAAATCCCGTATTTTGCAGAGTACTCTGGAAAACCTTTCTCAGGGGGTGGTTCTGGTCAGTGATCAGGGCATTCCCGAGGTCTGGAACACCCGTCTGACTGAGCTGACCGGTATTCATGAGCAAGCGTTAGAGCATTGTCAGAGTTTTACCGACCTGTTGAACCGTCGAATTCAGCGGCCGGAGAGTAAAGCTGGCGTGAATAGCCTTGCTGATGGCTCCAATTGGCCGTTACCCCTTGGTGATAACGCGCATTACGAAATCGGGTTGAAAGATGATTCGGTCCTTGAAATACGCCAGCAGCCAAGGGCTGAAGGTGGCCGGGTAATCACCTTTACTGATATTACTGAGCGAAGCCTGTTTGCCCGTGCTCTTCAGCAGAGTGAGCAGAAGATGCGTCTGATTACCGATGCTCTGCCCGCCATGATCTGTTACGTCAATGCCCGTCAGGAATATGAGTTCACTAACAAAGCTTATCAGGAGTGGCATGGCCTGAATCGGGATGAGCTTCTTGGACGGCACCTGAGCCAGGTCTATTCTGAGCGTCAGCTGCTGCGTCTGGAGCATTATGTCGATAAGGTGATCCGGGGTGATAGCGTCAGCTTCGAGGTGGATGAAGCCAATCAGGAGGGTGAGATCCGCTATCTGCATAAAACCTATGTGCCGCATCTGGCAGCCAATGGCGAGACCCTTGGCTTTTTTGTACTCACTCAGGATATTACCGAGCGCCGCCGGACCGCTCAGGCCCTCAGAGATGCCAATGTGTTACTTGAGCAGAGGGTAGAAGAGCGGACGTCAGAGCTTCTGGATGCGAAAAAGCAAGCGGAAGAAGCCAATCTCTCAAAAACCAAATTCCTTGCGGCCATCAGTCATGATCTGCTGCAACCTATGAACGCTGCGCGACTATTTAACAGTGCGCTTGCAGAATATCCGCTGGACGGTGCTGCCCGAAAACTGGTGACCTCAACGGCCTCTTCTTTAAGTGATGTGGAAGGGCTGATCGGTGCCTTAGTGGATATCTCCAAGCTGGATGCTGGCGTGGTTGAAGCCCAGATGAATAACTTTACGCTGGACGATCTGCTGCAAAGTCTCTGTCATGAGTATCAGGAGCAAACAGCGCTGAAGCAGCAACGATTCCGATCGCGGGTGGGCGGTTGTCGGGTGTATTCTGATTCTCAGCTGCTGGGACGGATTCTGCGAAACTTCCTGACTAACGCCAGCCGCTATACCGAAGCGGGAGGTCAGATCCTGTTGGCAACCCGTAAGAAAGGCAGTTGCATCAGCATCGAAGTCTGGGATACCGGCGAGGGTATTGAACCGGAGAAGATGAGTGAGATCTTCCGGGAATTCAGCCGCCTGAAGCGAAATACCTCAGCCAGTGATAAAGGGTTAGGGCTGGGTCTTGCGATTGTCGATAAGATCGCTCGGGTACTGAATCATAAAATCTGTGTACGCTCAGTGCCGGGTAAAGGTTCAGTTTTTTCGGTTGAGGTCCCACTTGCTGACCCCAATCAGTTTGAGCAGACTGAGCGCGTGCAGCCTGTGTCACAGATAAACCCACTGGAAAACCGGCCGGTGTTGGTGCTGGATAATGATCCGGCGATCTGTCAGGGCATGGAGCAGCTGTTGGATGGCTGGGGGATGGATGTGATGACGGCTCTTGGCCGCGCTGATGCCCTTCAATTGATTGAAGACGGGTTCAGGCCGGATCTTTTGCTGGTGGATTACCATCTGGATAACGATGAGATAGGCGTGGATGTTGCTCAGGAACTGAATGGTCTGATGGCTGAAGCTGTCCCCGTGATTGTGATTACCGCCAATTATTCCAAGGCTCTTAATTCTGAGATTCGGGCGATCAACTATCAGCTATTGAACAAACCGGTTAAACCCATGAAGCTACGCCTCATGATGGGGCAGCTGATGAGCTGATGAGCTGATGAGCTGAGGGCTTTAGGGTAATCCCTAGTCGATTTCCCTAACGATTCACCGTAAAGTCATCTTTAGATACCGATTGTTTTCCCTATCACTTCAAGGGCTTATTCGTGGCAGATTCCGGTCGATCCGTCATTAAAGTACCCGACTTTATCGGACTGTTTCCCGAAGCCCTGCTACGTCTGTTTGTTCTTCTCGCTCTGAGTTTTCCAGCCTTGTCCGCGTTAGCGAATAACTCTGTTGATCAGGTATCTTCGGATATTCGCCCGGTCACCCTTCAGTTGCCCTGGTTGCATCAGTTTGAGTTTGCCGGATTTTATGCCGCGATCGAAAAAGGG
This sequence comes from Oceanospirillum sp., assembly GCA_048270425.1. GTDB lineage: Bacteria > Pseudomonadota > Gammaproteobacteria > Pseudomonadales > Halomonadaceae > Oceanospirillum. The sequence goes on along the minus strand of JBLWSY010000011.1, from coordinate 46,949 downwards.
TTTTACCGTGATGAAGGTTTGGAGGTAACACTCCGGGAAGCTCATGCCGGTGTATCCATTGTGGATGAGGTTGTTTCAGGTCGGGCGGAATATGGTCTTGGTAATGCTGATCTTCTTGCCAGCTGGGGGCGAGGGGCACCGGTTGTTTTGCTGGCCAATCTGTTTAAACACTCTCCGTTGGTTATTCTGGCCAGACAGGATAGTGGTATCCGCCAGCCCAGAGATCTGATCGGTAAGCGACTGATGACCCAGCAGATGGATCTTAATAGCGCCGAGATCAGCTACATGCTCCATCGCTCCCAGGTACGTCCGGACCAGTTTGAGAAAATCCCTCATACTTATCGCATCGATGAGCTGGTAAAGGGAGACGTGGACGCCATAACCGCCTACATCACAAACCAGACTCATGAACTGCAGGTTGCAGGCGTTCCGATTGTCATCATTGATCCGGCCAACTACGGGGCTGATTTTTACAGCAATAATCTCTTTACCAGCCAGAAAGAGATTCAGTCGCATCCGGAACGGGTTGCCGCTTTCCGTCGTGCCAGTCTGAAAGGCTGGCAGTATGCGCTGGAGCATCCGGCTGAAATCGTTGACCTTATTTTCCGACAATACAGTCAGCGCAAAAGCCCGGCCGCACTTCACTTTGAGGCGCGTGAGGTGGCTAAGCTTATCGCCCGGGAAGTCTACCCCCTGGGCAGCATCGACCTGCAACGTCTGCGACGGTTACAGGAGGTCTATCTGCTCAGTGGTGCCATGACCAATGCCAGCGATGATTTGCAGAGTTTTATATGGCGCGGAAAAGATTTACCAAGTCCGGATATTCGCTTAACGGAAGAAGAGAAGGCTTTTGTGCGCGAGCATCCTCAGGTGCGTTTGTGTGCTTATCCGGACTGGCTACCCTATGAAAGCCTGGATGAGGGACGCTCTGTTGGTATCGGACCTGAGCTTTTAAGGCAGGCTTTGGCCCCTGTCGGCATTGAAGTGATTGATGTTGCTGCGCCTAACTGGAGAGATACCTTGTTTGCTTTAAAAGAGCGCCAATGCGACCTCATCTCTGCCATTGTTGCCAGTCCTGACCGTCAGCCTATGATCAGTTTTACGGAAAGCTATATTGATGCCAGCAATGCGATTGTGACACGGGATAGTCAGGCCTACATATCGGATATCCGGGAGTTGAAAGGTAAGCGCCTGGGCGTCCTGGCGGGGGGGATTCATGAAGAACTTCTCTCGCGCTATTTTCCGGATATTCAGCTGGAAAACTACGCGTCGATGCCGGCAGCATTGAATGCTTTATCGATGGGTGAAGTAGACGGCTTTATCGATACTGTGGCGGCTTCAGGCTATGGTATACGCCGTTCGGGGCTGGATAATCTCCATATAGCGGGTCTGTTTCCTTACAACACCCCGCTGGCTGTTGGCGTGCGTTCAGATTGGCCCGAACTGCGTAATCTGGTTCAGAAAGCCTATGACAGCTTTCCTGAAGGACGAATGAACGAGATCATCCGTCATTGGGTGCAGGTGACTGCAGAGCCTGAGGTAAGCCATACGGTCCTGTTGCGGGCTGCTTTAATGATGCTGTTGCTGATCGCTGTTTTTCTGATGTTTTATAGTCGGTTGCGGCGGGCAAACCGTGCTCTGGCTAAAGAGGTGGTTCAGCGTCGCAAGGCTGAAGAGGCGACCTTACGTTTAAATGATGAATTACTCAGTAAAAATCAGCAGCTGGAAACCCTTTCCAGAACGGATGCTTTGACCGGGCTTAAAAACCGATATCATATTGAAAATGCTCTGGAAGGTGCTGTTATTCATTGTCTCTCCCGCCAGCATAGCCTGAGTATTATGCTACTCGATATGGATCATTTTAAATCGATCAATGATCGCTTTGGGCATAACATCGGGGATCAGGCATTAAAAGCTTTTGCAGAGGTTCTTAAGCCCTTTATTTATGACGGATTGCTGGCCGGACGATGGGGAGGGGAAGAGTTTCTTCTGATTCTGCCGGAAACCGATCTGGAGCAGGCCTTCAGCGTTGGCCAGAAAATCCGGCAGCAGGTTGAATCGACCACTTTCCCGGAAGTAGGACGGCTAACGGTTAGTATTGGTGTGGCACAACTTCGCCCTGAAGAAAGTGCTTACCAGGTAATAAACAGAGTTGACCGTGTGCTCTATCAGGCTAAGTCTTCTGGCAGAAACTGTGTTGTAGCCGATACTTCCGCTACCCCCTCCAGTGGGATTCTGAAGGGCTAGCGCTATGTCTTAGGTATTACAGCGCTGTCATCAAGTTGTCAGCAAGCCTTCAAGCTACTGTCATTCTCTTCGGGCATGATCGGCTGAAATTATCTCGGCTGGAGTGCCCACATGAGTCCTTTCCTGCGTTCAACCATGATCGTTAACTGGGATCACCCGGAAGTACTTGCCCTTGCCAGCTATCTGGCCAAGCAGGGTGATGACCCTCAGGCATTGATCACCCGTACCTTTAATTGGGTGAGGGATCAGATCGAGCACAGTTGGGAATATCAGAAAGAAGCGGTACCTCTGAAAGCTTCAGAGGTGTTAATCAACAAACACGGTTGCTGCTTTGCCAAAAGCCATCTTCTTGCAGCTCTTTTACGGGCCAATGGGATTTCCACGGGGTTTGCTTATCAGCAGGTGGATAATGAATGGGGTACTACACAACATCGCCTACACGGTTTTAATACGGTCTATCTTCCGCATTCGGGTTGGTACGATCTGGATGCCAGAGGTAGCCGTCAGGGTGTCAAAACCTGCTTTAACCCGCCGGAGGTGAGTCTGACGCATCCTGAGGGGCGAAGGGTTAAAGGCATCTGGCCCAACCCTTTGAGCTGTGTGGTGGAGGCTCTGTTAAACGCTTCTCACGTTCGGGAGTTATATACCACCTTGCCTTCACCCTCTCAGATCTGTGAAGAGGATATGATTTTTGCCGGAACAGCGTCTGGCTCTAAAGGCTTTTCGAGGCCTGCGGCTTAGTATCTTCCGTGGGGAAGTTGGTGATCACGCCTGATGCGGTAACATGCATTCCTTCTGTATCTGCTTTTCGAGAGGCTGTTTTCTGCAGGCTCGTATCGGGGGCGAGTAGGTCTGGCTGCAGTGATTCGTTCTCTTCGGTGTCTAAGACACCGGACTTTCTGTCTTCGATGGCCTGAAAAAGTACCACCCGATTCCTGCCACTGGCTTTAGCCTGATAAAGCGCTTTATCCGCCTGAGACAGTAACTTGTCTACCTCATCGGTTGCGCTTTTGATCACTTCTACCCCCAGACTTACGGTCAGGGCGGGAATGGTTCCGCTGTCGATGGAGTTGTTCGCAATCATAAGGCGAATCTTATCACTGAGCCGGACTGCCTGATCGGCATCGTAACCCGGAAGAATCATTGCAAACTCTTCCCCACCCAAACGTCCGATAAAAGCATTATCAGGTAGTGCTGAACGTATCCATTTGGTTGTCAGTTTTAGTGTATCGTCACCGACGGCATGGCCGTATTGGTCGTTGACCTTCTTGAAGTGGTCAACATCGAGCATGACCAGAGCCAGAGCTGTTCGGCTTCTGTGAGCATCACTGAGGGCTTGTCGCGCCAGTTCCATAAAGTAGCCTCGGTTAACGCAGCCTGTTAGGGAGTCCCGGGTTGCCATCTCATGTAGCTTTGACAGTGTCTCGCCAAGGTTATTCACCGCTTTATGAATGGTGTGCAGTTCCTGATACCGGGCTTTGCCCAGATGGGGTGCCTGCCCCTCTCCGGATTGTTGCTCCAGATAGGTCAGCGCCCCGCTGGCATCAATAATAGGGGTGATCAGGTGTTTGTAGAGGTTATAGCCGATAAAGAAGATAACCATCAGCAACAAAGAAACACCGGTTCCGGCAGCAATCAGCATCATATTATTGGTTGAGGTAATCTGATTCATATTAGCGTTTTGCAGTGAGGTGGCGTCGCTGATGATTTTATTCTGAAGCTCAAAAAGCTCCTGTTTGTATTCTCCCCAGCGGATCCGAAGTGTTTGTTCGAGCTGAATCAGGTTTTGGCGCTCAAGACTGCTCAGGCGTTCTGACTGACTGCTGAGAAGCATCTGACGGGTGCGCCGAACTTCCCGGAGAAGCTCAAAGGCTGACCGAACGGTCTTACGGGTTTCCGGACTTAAGTTAAACGACGGTTGAAAAGCCAGTACCTGCGCCGCAAGAGCATTTTTGCGGATCAGCGTAATGCTACCGCCATAAACCACCAGGTCGCCCATGCGTTCCAGCCGTTCCAGATTGAGCGCAGCGCGCTGATGGTCATGAATGGTGGGCAGAAGTTCCTCCTGACTGGTTTTGATCAGTTGGAGGCTATAGCTGTGCATCACTGCAACTACAGCCAGCGTGCAGGCGATAAAAACCACCAGCATCGCGATCAGCCTGAGCAGTAGTTTGCGGATATGAGGGCGCTGGTTGAGAGAGTCCTGATTTATCATATCAATACACGTTAAAAGGGAAGTATTTATCGATCAGCGCCCGTAACTCTCCTGAGTCTACCAGTTGGCGGATCGCCTTGTTGGCGCGCTGCTGTAGTTCTGGCTGTGCTTTGGTGAGACCCATGTGCACATCACCTTCGAGGCTTTGGTGGTTGATCGGCAATCCGATAAAGTCCAGATGACTGTTTTCCGGCTGTTGCAGGTAGTTCAGGGCGAACAGGGTTGGCATCAGAAGGTAATCTCCGTCACCTTGTTGCAGGGATACCAGAGCTGTTTTCAGGGTATCAAAGCCAATAATCTCAGCCTGGGAATGCTGTTGCAGATAATGCCATTGAGTTGATCCCCGGGTGACCAGTATACGGGTTGTTGGCTGTTGCAGAAGGGTTGCCGGATCTTTAAAACTATCATCAGCCGGGCCTACCAGACTGGTTGTGGAGCGATAATACTTATCCGTAAAGTTGATCTGTCTGAGGCGCTCTGGGGTTTTCAACAGATTACTGGCGGCCAGCTGGATGTCGTTATTTTCCAGTGCCGGAATAACCTTGTGAAATGGCATCGTGACAAACTCGCAGGTCACCTGCATGTTTTTACAGATTGCCCGGGCAACATCAGCGTTATAGCCGCTGATCTCGCCATTCTCATCAATAAAATTAAAGGGTTTGAACGAGGTGGAGATTCCCACTCTGATAATCTCCTGAGCCGCTGACGGGTGACTTAGCGCCATTAAAAGACAGCTCATAACCGCCAGTAAGACGGTATGGATACTCATGGGGTGTCGGTTCTGATATTGCATGACTCAACCCTAATAGATATTGAAGGGAAAATATTTGTTATTCAGTCGGTTATAGCTGCCATCGGTGAGTAAGCCCCGAATCGCCTGATCTATACTGGATTTCAGCTGTTTTCGCTGAGGTGTAATGGCGACGGCAACGTCCCCCGACAGTTTGGGGTTGTCGATAGGTCCGCCAATCAGATCAAAAAGACCACTGGAATCACTGTAAAGAAACCCTAGCTGAATGATAGCCGGCAACAGGATGCGGTCAGCATCACCTTCTTTTAATGCCGCATAAGCCTCTTCTACATCGGTGTAGGTCAGGGTTTCTATGGAGCCGCTGAAATTTTGTTCCAGATAGAATTCCTGTACGGAGTCTTTTACAACCCCCACCCGGGTTGGTCGATATTTTGGCTGTTTTTCCGGGTTACCGATGTAGATGGAGACGGAGCGCATATATCGCTCGGAAAAAGTCAGGTACGTTTTGCGCGATTCGTTAATAAGAATGCTGGAAAACGCCAGATCCAGATGTCCCTGCCGAACCCCTTCCAAATTTTGTCCAAAGGGTTGGAGTACAAACTCGCATTGGTGATCAATACGCTCGCAGATCTGTTGAGCAAGCTCTGCTTCAAAACCGCTTAATTGATTGTCGGCATCCCGGTAACCCATCATCGGAGATTCAAGAATTCCCACCAGCAAGGTTTCCCCATGCGAACCTTGCGATAACAGCAGTAGCATCAGAGGCAGAAAAAAGTGCCTCAGTTTTTTTGATGCGCTTCGTATTGTCATCCGAATATCCTTTATTGCCGACGTCCCTGAGCAAAAAAAACGGCTGCATCTGTGATACAGCCGTCCCTGCTTTGTAACATTATGTTAGTTTAACGGGGTAAACCCTAAAAAGGTAGGGGTTTTCACCAGTGTTAGCCTTTTGGATGATGAAGATTTAATTTTTAGGCAGGTTTTGCAATAACCACTGCAGTGGATGCGGAATCTGCTGACTGTCGATGCGTTTTACCTGACTACGACAGGAGTAACCGGTGGCGACCAGTTTGCCCTGTTTGCTGCTGTCCGCCACGATACCGGCCCAGCTTTGGCTGTAGATGGTTTTCGAGGTTTCCAGGTTAGCGGTTTCATGGCCGAAGGTGCCGGACATACCGCAGCAACCACTGGCCTGCAGGGTCAGTTTGTAACCCAGTGCGGCATAAACCTGCTGCCACATCTTGATAGTCGCTGCAGCGTTGGTTTTCTCGGTACAGTGAGCCATCAGGAAGACTTCTTTGTCTTCTGATGCTTCGGTTTCAGCTGCTTCCTTTTCAGCTGCTTTATAGGCTTCCAGCTGAGCAGTCTGGTTGCCCAGCCACTCCTGCAGCAGTAACACCTCAGGGGCGTCACCTTCCGGCAGTGCCTTGGTGTACTCCTGACGGTAGGTCAGGGTCATCGACGGGTCGATACCCACCAGCGGAATTCCGGTCTGGTTCAGCGCCCGCAGCATTTCGGCGTTATCGGCAGCGGCACGGCCAAACTGCTTCATCATGCCGTGAACATGCAGCGGCTTACCATTCGGTTTAAACGGTGCAATAAAGACACGGAAGCCCAGTCGGGTCAGCAGGTCGAAAATATCCAGCACCAGACGGGTTTCAAAGAAGCTGGTGAAGGCATCCTGTACGATAACGACCGTTTTGTCCTTCTGATCCGCAGGAACACGGTTCAGGGCCTGTGGCGTCGCCCAGGCAACACCATAGTGCGCCAGTTCTTTAGCGATGTTCTCTTTGCAGATCAGCGGGCTGTCTACCATACCGGCGGTGTTTTTCAGCAGGCTCTTAACCGGGCCAAATTTCATCGGCAGGTTGTACAGCATTGGCACCTTAGCAAAGTAGGGGATGACGTATTCCAGCGTACCGACAAAATAATCTTTCAGTGGGCGCAGGTAACGGCCGTGGTACAGCTCCAGGAACTTGGAGCGGAATTCCGGCACGTTAACCTTGATCGGGCACTGACCGACACAGGATTTACAGGCCAGACAGCCGGCCATGGCGTCATAGACCTCGTGGCTGAAGTCCTCGTTCTCTTGGCCGCCTTTACGTTTGGCCAGCGTGTTTTTCAGGCGCGGGATAAAGCTGCCGACAAAACCAGCACGACGTACTTCACGCACTTCCTGCTGCAGATCAGCACCGGCCGCTTCCTGCAGGCGCAGCCATTCACGGATCAGAGAAGAACGGCCTTTTGGCGACTGAGTACGCTCACGGGTCGCTTTCCAGGATGGGCACATGGCATCGTTCGGATCGTAGTTGTAGCAGGCGCCGTTACCGTTACAGTACATGGCAGCACTAAACTCGTTACGGGTGGCTTCGGTAATCTCGCGGTCGTGCTGTCCACGGGTGGCCACACCGTCGATTTTCAGCAGTTCGGCACCCGATTGTGCCGGAGTAGCAATTTTGCCGGGGTTCAGCTGGTTGCGGGGGTCAAAAGCGGCCTTTACTTCCTGAATGAAGGGGTAAAGCTCACCAAAGAATTCCGGTGCGTATTCAGAACGTACACCTTTACCGTGTTCGCCCCAGAGCAGTCCTTTGTATTTCTGGGTCAGGGCAACCACGCCATCGGTGATGGTGCGGATCATGCCTTCCTGCGCCGGGTCTTTCATATCGATAGCCGGGCGAACGTGCAATACGCCGGCATCCACATGACCAAACATGCCGTAGGTCAGATCATGGCTGTCCAGCAGTTCGCGGAACTCCATAATAAAGTCCGCCAGATTCTCCGGTGGTACGGCGGTGTCTTCCACAAACGGGATCGGGCGTTTTTCGCCTTCAGCGTTGCCTAACAGTCCCACGGCCTTTTTACGCATGCCCCAGATCTTACCGATCTCACCGGCACCCCGGGCGATGGTATAGGCAAAGCTCTTGCCGTTACCGGCCAGCTCGGAACCGGCAATCTGATCCAGGTGTGCGGTCAGCTTATCCAGCTTGGCGTTCAGTTCCGCTTCATCGTCACCTGTGTATTCCACCAGATTGATACCGGCGATCTGTCGTTCTTTGCCTTCAGGGCCCGTGGTTTTAGGATAGTACTCGCGAACGGTATCCCAGACGATATCACCCATGGCCAGATTCAGTACTTTGGAATCTACGGTTTCGATGGAGGTGGGGCTCCAGTCCATCAGGTCTTTGGCGTCTTTCAGGGCATCGTTGAAGCTGGCGTACTGAATATTCACCAGAGCGGAGTATTTCGGAATTTTCAGGACATTCAGTTTGGCTTCGGTGATAAAGGCCAGACTGCCTTCGGCACCGCAGAGCAGGGCGTTCAGGTTGAACTGGCCGTTGTCGTCGCGGATATGGGCCAGATCGTAACCGGTCAGGCAGCGGTTCAGTTTCGGGAACTTGGCTTCGATCAGCTCTGCTTGCTCGCTGAAGATCTGATCCGCTAAGCGGTGCACGTCACCGACGCGGTCGTCACGCTGTTTGATCTCTGCCAGTGCTTCGTCAGAGATGGGGCCGGAGGTCCACTCGGTGCCATCCAGCAAGACAGAGGTCAGTTCCAGCACGTGGTCACGGGTTTTTCCGTACAGTACTGAGCCCTGACCGCTGGCGTCAGTATTGATCATGCCGCCGATGGTGGCGCGGTTACTGGTGGACAGTTCCGGCGCAAAGAAGAGTCCGTGTTCTTTCAGCGCTTTATTCAGCTGGTCTTTCACCACGCCGGTCTGAACGCGTACCCAGCCTTCCTCTGCGTTGATCTCCAGAATCTGGTTCATGTGTTTGGAGATATCAACCACCAGACCGTCGGTCAGGGACTGGCCGTTGGTGCCGGTACCACCGCCCCGTGGGCTTAACACGACCTGTTCAAAGCCCGGCTGGTTGCTCAGGCGGGCGATCAGCTGCAGATCTTTGTGGTTTTTCGGGTATAGCACCGCCTGTGGCAGCACCTGATAGATGGAGTTATCCGTAGACAGCACCACGCGGTTGGCGTAATCCGGATTCAGGTCGCCCTGAAAGCCTTCTGCTTTTAACGCTTCAATAAAGTTCAGGTACTCCTGACGAATGGGTTCCGGCGCATGTTGTTTAAGATTCGCGGCAGCGTCGGTATATAAAGCGGTGTCGGCCAGTTGCTTAATCATCGGGATCGGGTGCCTTCCTGAGGAAACTGTGTATTTGCCTGCACTGATGACCGGATGTTCAACTCTGACCATCAGTCAAATGCCTTAGGATGTATTGAGGCTGCGCGGCATTAAAAAAGGCTGGTGATTTTATCTTAGTCAGCAGGAATAGTCAGTAAAGAGCCGATGTTGGCGTTTGTAACAGTATTCGGCTTTGGTATAAGGCTTATGCAGAGATTCAATCAAACCTTCAGACTGAACTTTAGGCTGATTAAAAAATAAACAATTTAAGGTTGTATGCCTTTTTTTGTCCGCTTCAGGTGAATTTCCTCAACTTATCCAAAGAGTTATTCACAGCTTTTGTGGGTAAGTAATTTTTTCTCTTCTGATCTTCCAGGGCAGCAACTGACCCGCTTATGGTTGCTGAACGCCTTGAAAAACAAGGGTTTTTGCTATTTCAGTTATTAAGTCAATACCTGAGTGCTTGATCTAAAGCAAGCCCGGTTAAGGGTATTTTTCCAGATGTCATCAAAAAAGTGTAGAACTGTCATCAAAAAGAGAAGTCAAGTGATTTTCTGGGGATAAATCGCTTTTTTTTCAAAGAATACGGGTGGTTTCTGTTGCACTTTTATGGTGCTGTTGGCCGTTACAAAAGGCCCGGTGAAACGATAGAAAAAAGTTTTTCAATTGAGTCGAACTTTTGCCCGGTTGCTTACTCTTAACTTATGCCAATCTTGCGTTAAGCAAGTTGATCTGATGACTATCGTCACACTCATCAACCTTTTGGGAGCCTTCAGGCTCCCTTTTTTTTTATTTGCTGCTTTCGTTTGTTCTGCTTCGGGGGCGATAGAGCAGGTCAGTGCCTGTGCTGATAAAGCTCCTGATAGGTGTTTTGGTAGTGTTGCCACTCCTGCTCGAATCTTGTTTCATCCCATTGCAGATACTTCTGACACAGAGCTGATAGCTCCTCTTTCATACTGGCACCACCATCCGCATAGAAAAGACCGATTCGGGTACGTCTGAGTAACAGATCATCAAGATGCTGCACGGCCAGATGCGCCAGAGCCCAGTGCAGCTCTGCTTTGTAATAGGGGGTTGCTGCAACTTTTTGTTCAGCGGGCATCATTTTATTCAATGGAATAACATCAGCGCCGTACATCTGATGAAGCGTTTCCGGAATAAGCAGAAACTCGCCCTGGTTGTGGCTGTTGGCACCCAGTTCGGGCCAGGGTTTGGCGACAGGGGCCTGGGGGCGAAATTTCAGCTGATTGATAGCATCTTCCGCCATTTTCTGGAATGTGGTCAGCTTGCCTCCGCAAAGGTAAAGCTGGCCATCCTGCCACCAGACTTTATGTTCTCTTCGCTCGTCAGAGGGTGATGTCTTGTCCGGATCGCTGCCGGGTTCTGATAATACCGGACGAACACCGGACCATACGCTAAGGCAGTCGTTGGGCGTTAGCTTACTGGCGGGGAAGTAGTGATGCAGCGCTTTGAACAGATAGTCCTGCTCTTGCTTCTCCATCTGAACCGGATCATCCATGGAGGTTTTATGATCCAGGTCGGTGGTGCCAACCAGTGTGTGGCCCAGCCAAGGGAGAGCGAACATCAGGCGACTGTCGTCCGGATGTATCAGGCAAACCCCTTTTTCTAAGGGGAGGCGTTTTTGAGAGAAAAGGAGATGGCTCCCTCTCAAAGGGCGAACTTTGACCGGATCATCATGGGGATCAGAGGGGTGAGGACGAGGAGACGCTGTCCAGGCCCCTGTGGCGTGTATAACCTGCTTTGCTGATAATCGAATGCCACCATGGTCTTGCGGTGTCATATCGACCTGAAATCCGCCATCAGGATGCCCTGATTCCAGAAGCTGAATATGATCGACTTGGCAATAGTTGAAGGCTTTACCACCAAATTGAGCAGCCTCCATCAGTACCCTAAGTGTGAGGCGGGCATCATCGGTTATAGCATCTTTAAACTCTGTCGCTCCATAGCACTGCTGGCTGCGTAGGCTGGGAGCCGCTTTTTGCATATCCGCAGTGCTGAGGCCTTTGTGATATTTCTTTCCGGCCAAAAAGTCATAAAGCCACATGAGTGCACGGAATTTAAAGCGTCCCGGCAGATGGTTTCGATAATGGGGCATCATTAGCGGTAGGTGTTCAACCAATCCGGGTAGCTGTTTACAAAGATGCTCTCGGGCATTAACTGCCTGACGGGTCAGTGATAGCTGGCCCGTTGCCAAATAGCGAATGCCGCCGTGAACCAGTTTACTGGATTGGCTTGAGGAGCCGGACGCGAAGTCGTTCTTTTCCAGCAGTAAGGTGCGATACCCCCTTCGGCTCGCCTCAAATAAAAGCCCGGCACCTGAGATACCACCGCCAATAATAATGATATCCCACTCTTCATCTGCCAGGTGGTCCAGTGCCTTCTGACGCCCTTTAGAGGACCAATGTTCGGGTAGCATAATAAAACTCCTTGTATTCAGGCAGTTAGCCGATCACTTGGCTAAGTTGCTGCTGGTTTTCAGAATGGCACAAGCTTGGATGATAAGAGTAGTGAGCTTTGGTTGTTAGCCTGTGTTAATTGTGATGTAAAAGCTGCTATCGATCAAAATAGGCCGTTAATATCAACGGAATTTTAACGATTTAGTAGAAGAGCGGATAGTCTGTGTTGCGAAGGAGGCGGTGTCGAACAATATTTGGGCTTAGTTATCGAGCAGGATTGAGTTTAGTCTTCCGCTAGCTCTGAGTCTGAGAATCTCCTGATTGAAGAGCTCTTTTAATTGGAGGCCTCTTTCGGTGTTCTGAAAGATGAAAAAGACGGGTTCACTGCTCAGAGGCTGGTGCAGGTCATATTTAATGTTGTCAACCTGGCTTTCCTTTAGGGCTCTCAGGCCGGAATAGCGTTCGACAAGAAAAACATCAATACGGCCAGCTTCAAGTTTGAGCAGGTTGACCTTGTCGCTTTGGGCTTCCTGAATATTGAAATTTGAATACTGAAGGATCTCACCATAATTGTAGCCTGCCGTCAGACCTATCCTAAGAGAGGCTAGGTCCGCCAGGCTGCTGGGGATCTGATTGTCTGCATGAACAAACGCGAACACTTCCTTGTACAAAACAATCTCTGACCGAAGATGTTTTCCGGGAATACTTGTTTGTAAGCCTGGAAAATATACATCGGCATTACTTTGTTGGAAATTGAGTTGAGCGCGTTTTGTGGGCATTAACGAGAGTTTAATCGGGTAGCCAGCGGAGTGTTCAATGGCTCGGTAGAGCTTAATAAAGCTCCCCTGTTGTTCTGATTCTGAGAAATGAGGTATCAGGAAGCTGACCAGTTGAATCTCAGTCGGCTGTAACTTTTTGGCAGATGGATCAGCATCCGGCTCTGCGGGACCAGTAGCAAAGGCTGCTTGTGTCAGAAAAAATCCGATGATCCAGGTTACAGAGCGAAGATAAGGTGTCATATCTTTCTTATGGTAGAGGATGGTTATGTCTTTTAATGCGGTAAGAGCCAAGGATAGTGATCCTTTGGGTGGTGTAAAAGCTCTCATTTGTAACTATTTGAATCCTTAAGCTGAACAGCCCGGTCTGTAAGGGATACTGATTGTCAATCAGACTCGCAAAGGGGCGGGCTGATCAGCTTGAAGCATTCGTTAATGACAGCCCCAATTTTAATGGCAATCACATTCTTCCGCGCATGCTGCGCGCTCTACGGATTCCGTCTCTATGCTGATATCCAGAATATTGCTTGCTCCGGGCCGAAGCGTAATCACACCGTATTCCGTCAGACTGTCATCTTCATCCTCTGCGCTGCCAACTTCAAGTGTCATCGAGGGGCCTGTAAGGTGTTCCGGAGATAGCAGCAGTGTTGCAGGTAAGCCCTGATCCCATTCAAGCTGAAGTTCGCAGATATTATTAAGTTCGATTATTTCACCATCAGCGGTCATTGCTTTAATGCGGGGTAATTGATTCTCAGACACAGCAGGCTCCTGTGGGGACAGATAAATTATTTCGGGCAGAATATCAGATTTAAAAGGCAGTTAAAGTCAGAGTATAAGTTAAGAACGCTGCTTTTGATCGATTGCTTCGTTAAATATGCTGCCTGAGAAAAATAAACTGAGATGATCTGTGTTTAATACCCCCGTCTGCTTTGATCCCGGTGCTTAAGAGATTATAATGTTGTTAAATTTTATGCGACTAAAGTATGAGCGGGCATGATGGTATTTTAGGCCCGGATAATAACCGAGAATAAGAAACGAGATACGGAATGCAAGTTCAAAACCCTTTGGCTGAAACCCCGCAAGGATTGGCCCCGGAGTCTGATGAACAAGTTATCAGTACTTCTCTTCAGTTGGAGCAGTACCTTCCATACCGCTTTAACCAGCTGGCGGATCAGATTAGCAGTAATCTCACCTCAATCTATTCATCAGAGTTTGGTGTGAGTTTATCTGAGTGGCGCATTCTTGCTCTTTTAGGGCAGCAGAAAACCATGATCTCATCCGATATCAGTCAAAGAACCAAGATGGATAAAGCCAAAGTTTCGCGTGCGGTGCATAAGCTGGATCAGGAAGGCTTTCTTCATCGTGAGCGGGATCAGCAGGATCACCGGGTGAGTCACTTGAGTCTTACTCAGTCGGGTATTCGGTTGTATAACTCGATTATCCCTAAAGCCCTGGAGTGGGAAGGAAGTCTGGTTGCAACGCTTTCTGAAGATGAGTGCCAGCTTTTGCACAAGCTGATGAATAAGTTGGATAGCCAAATGAAGGCGATTACTCTGGATTGATTGAGTTGCAAAAGAAAACCCCGAGGTATCAAAAAACACCTCGGGGTTTTCTTTCTATTATCGCATCAGGGTTTTGCTGTGAAATGCGAATACGGAATCTAGGCGGCTAGTCGTATTCCACATTCATACGCAACTGGACAAATTTGCGGATCATAGAGGCTTGCAGCACCACTTTCTGTTTCCCGAAGCGTGCGATCACCTCTTCATGGTGATCAGAACCTGACGCACTCAGTTCCCTGCTCAGCTCGATATTTCCTGACAGCTTTTCAAGTTTGGCCGGATATTCGGGGCTAACCTGCCAGCTGATCTGATGATGGGCCTTACCATCGATAACCCGGCTAATAACACCAAGCTTTGCCTGAGTATTGTAGGTTACAAGTAAGCCCTCGTTGTTAACTGCCTGATAGGACCAGCTCGCTTCTTTTACGGCTTCCTGGTCGTCGGCCTCGGCGGCCTGTCTTATATAGAAAGCGGGCAAATTGTAATTTTTATAGTTCGGTGTGAGCAGGTTGTCACCTCGTTCAAGTGCCACCATGCCATAGCGCACGCTACTTTCCGAAATCAGATAAAAGAGTGGGTACTCCTTGGCTTCAAATTCGAAAGCAGCTCTGCGTTGCGGATCGGTGTCTTTGCCTTCCAGAGGAACTTTCTGCCAGTTCTGCGTGTAGAGGTGATCCGGATAGGGAGCTTTCAACCGAACATCGGTTGCTTTAAAAGCACTTAATCCCAGGGTAATGGCGACACCCAATAAAACGGCGGCACCGATATAGAGTCCGCGTGGCTTGTTCTTTATCGGCTTGCTATTTTTTGGTGGGGCGGGTTTGCGCAGGGTTTTATCCCAGGCTTCAAACACTTCAACCGGTTCTCTAATACCCTTAAGGCGGAAATAGCCGTGGGATTGCCACCCGTAGTCGGTCTGATGGCTTAGCCAGCTGCGCGCACTATCAAATACCGTGTAGCTCATGAAAACCTGTCCGCCATCAGCAAGGCCTTCAATACGTGCAGCCCGGTTAACGTGGCGACCAAAGATATCAAAAGTCACTTCACCTTCTATGGTAACCTGCCCCATGTGCAGGCCAATACGAACTTCAATATCATCCCATTGAGGGTTTTCCTGATTGAAGGTTACCAGTTTTTGCTGGATTTGAATGGCGCGATCCACCGCGCGGCTGGGTTCGGCGAAAACGGCCATTACGGAATCGCCAATATGTTTCAGAATCAGGCCTGAGCTATCTTCCTCAATAATCCCTTGCAGCAGAACATCGTGAGCCCGACGAATCTCTTCAACATAGCTTTCGCCTTTCTCTTCAGTCAGTTCAGTATATCCTTTGATATCGGTAAACATCACGGTTAATACCGTTGTATGATGACTCGATATATAATCCCGGAGGGAGTTGCTTTCCTGGCCTGAAAGCTCAACAGGTTGGGTCGGTTGCTGGCTCATTGAAATCTCTTATTGATTCATCATGTCCTTAGTGAGTTTTTCAACATACCCTTAAATGGTTTGATTGCAAGTGATCTGCTTGTAATCTGTGACAGACATTGAAAAAATCCGGCTCGGAAATCTGGAATAAAATTAGGGAACCCATGTTCACATCTGCAATGCGTAACCTTTCATCCGGTGTGATGTTAGGCCTGATAGGAACGGTACTTTCGTTATCGTTTGCATCCTTACTTTTTGGTGGCGGCAGTTATAGCCAGTTTCAGGCGGGTATCACAACGCTCCTGATGACCGCTATTATTGCTACGTTGGCAATAGGCCTTTTCAGTTCCCGGGTCGGTATGGCGGCGATTCCCTTGCCGAGTGCGGTAGCGATGACTGCCGCTCTGGTTGCCGAGCAGACCATTGAGCAGCAGGATATTCGCCTCGTGATGATATGCGGTACCCTTTTGGCGGCTCTTGTGATGATTTTACTGGGGCAGGCTAAACTCGGGCGAGTGATCCGGTATCTGCCTTTACCGGTCCTGGCAGGTTTTCTTGCTGGCGTGGGTTGGCTCTTTTTTAGTGGTGGTATTCGTTTGGTGCAGCCTGAACTGCTAAGTCTGGATCTGTTGCTGAACCTTTCTGTTTGGTTGGTGCTGCTTTTTGGTAGTCTGTTGTTTTTCGCTCAGAAAAAGCTGGGCGGTTCCATGGTGCTTCCAACCGGTTTTCTGATTCTGGTTTTCCTCTTTAACCTGCTGGGTGCAGGTTTCCCGGAATGGTCCAATAGTTGGTTCTTTGATGGCCGTACTCTTTCTTTCTGGTCCATGAGCTGGTTACCTCAGTATGATCGTATCACCGTTTCAGATGCGGTTAACCTGCCTTGGGGGGGGATCCTTACTCTGGCGTTGATCAGTGTTTTTTCCATGCTGCTGCAAGCAACGTCTCTTGAGCTGGCTGTTGGTGAAAGTGTTGATCTTGACCGAGAGCTGAAAGTCGCTTCCGGCGCTAACCTAGTCACGGGCCTGATCGGCGGTACAGTCGCTTCTTTGTCGTTGAGTCAGACGACACTGAACCAGCAGATGGGTGGGCAAGGCAAAGCACCTGTTGTTATCGCTGCACTTGTTCTTCTGCTCTTTTGTCTGGTGGGAAGTTCGGTTTGGGCGTTTTTGCCGCTGCCAGCCGTGGCAGTTGTGCTGATTTATCAGGGTTTGGTCTTTATGGACCAATGGCTTTATCAGTCCCGTAACCGTTTTGGTGCTATGGATTATCAGATTATCGCACTGATCTTTGCGGTTATTATTCTGAGCGGTTTCCTGCCGGCGGTGTTACTGGGGACTCTGATTACGATTCTGATGTTTGTGCGCCAGTACAGCCGTTTGAGGGTAATCCATCATAATACTGACGCGACAACCCTGCGCAGCCGTGTTGAGCGTCCGCTGCGCCATAAGAAGGCGCTGGAAAAATACGGTGATCGTGTTCGTGTTGTTAGGCTGAAAGGTTTTCTCTTCTTTGGAACCGCTTATACATTGTTGGAAGAGTTGAAAACGATGTTGGAGCCGCCCTGTGTCTTTATGATTCTGGATTTTTCCCGGGTCAGTGGTACGGATTCTTCCACGGCAAACGCATTGCTGCGTCTTCATCAGGCCTGTGTGCAGAAAAAGATTATTCTGATTCTCACGGCGGTGCCTTACGAACTAAAACAGCTGCTGGCAGCTTCGGATCTGCAGATGCTGGAGGACGGCGAAGAAGCTAAACTGACCACTCGCGGCCTCATGGATACCGCAGGCCTATTTGTTAATTGGGACCGGGCGCTGGAATGGTGTGAAAACGAGCTGATCAGTCGTCTGCCAACGAATGAGTCCGGCGAATATACGCTGGAATCCGTTCTAAAAGAGCGTCTGGATCTGCTTCCCTACGAGGTTGTACATCTGGTGCGTTACTTTGAGCCTATCGAAGCCAAGGCGGGTGAAACCTTTATTAAACAGGGTGATAAAGCGGACTCTCTGTATCTGATTACGAAAGGTAAAGTGGATATAGAGCTTGAGATTGGTGAAGAAAACCGTCAGCGTCTGAAAACCATGATGCCGGGTACCATTATTGGTGAGATGGGCGTTTACACCGGAGGTATCCGAACTGCTTCCGCGACAGCGGTTGTAGATACCCAGCTGATGCGTTTAACCGCAAAATCCCTTCAGGAGATGGAAACGCATAACCAGCTGATGGCAGTACGACTGCACCGGTTTGTGGTCATGTTGTTGACCCAGCGTTTGAGTGATTCCAATAAGGTTCTGGAGGAATTGTTTGATTAGTCGAACGGCGGCGCCGATATAAAAGAAAAGGGCGGTTACTTGTAAAGTAACCGCCCTTTTCTTTTCGAACTTAAACTTTTTTCAGAGATGACTCGTAGGCCTGAATTAACCCATATGAATACGTTTACCATCCACCTGAACATCTTTACGGGCTTTGATAATGGTGTGCTCGGCTCGTAATGAGGCTGTTTTTTCCACCTGCTGGACAAGGCTGCCAGCCTTTTGCAAATCCTGTTCTTCTACTTTTCTGTCACTGCGGTGGAAGCGTTGTCTGAATATGGTGGCCTTTTGCTCTGCCCAGTCGCTGATCCACGCAAGTTTAGAAAAGCGGCCCTTGAAGTCTGATATCTGGGCAACGACATCCAGAATCCGAATTCTGCTCTTTAACGCACCGATACTTAAGTCCGCAGTCGTGATTGAAGTCTTTCCTGGGCTATTCAGTTCAATTTCTTTATTGCTTGAAAGACTGAGTTTCTCAGGGGTTTCAACAGTAAGGCCGTGGGGGTAATTCTGTTTAGCTGGCGAATCGTTTGGCCGCAATAAAATGTCTGTGACAAATAGGCCTGCTTCAGTATTGGCAAGCAGGACGGTGTCACCAACTTCAGGAGCGGTGTGGCAACTGAAAGCTTTCTCAGCTTTAACTGTTCCGAGTTTGCACTGAAGCATCATATGGCTAGCTTGCTCCTTGGCCGAAACAACTTGAGCGGTTAGTAGTTTCTCGCCATGCAGACTGGTTACTGGCCCTGTTTTGTTTTCTTTTGGTTGCTGCTGCATATGCTTAACCCATTAACATAACTTTGGATTGTGCCGGTTTTATTGTCGTACCTGGGGGGCCATTCTGTGGCGCTCCATTCTGACCTGTCATTGCACTCAGTTTGGTAGCGGGCTGCCCCTGAATCATGACTTTCATACTACCCATCATGTGGCGGCATTCGCTCATGATTTTACTGGATATCAGGCCGCCAGCCACACCGGGTGTGTCGCCCATGCTCAGAGGGACAAGGGTTTTCAGCGAATGAGCAGGCATATTCATCATCATGACTTTGGTTGATGCTGTCCCTGGGTTTGCCATCATGCTGTTCGCCTGATTAGGGAATGGCATTGGTATTGGTGGTGCCGGAGGAGCAGGTACTTTGCAGACATCCGGCATCATCATACTCATGGCACCTTGTTGATTATTGGCGAACATAGTTACCTTTACCGAGTTAACGTGTTGATAGGGTTGTTAATGGCTTCTGGCAGGTGGCTTTTGCCATAACTCTGCCTTAAGTCGTTTTTCATCGGTGGGCAGAGCATCTTGCTTGTTGCTGCCTGCCCAGTCAGTATCTTCTTCCTTGATATTGTGGAGATTACAGCGGGTCAGATCGCATCCAGTGATTACCGCTTGGTTCAATAAGGCGTTGCTCAAATCGGAGTAGGTCAGAACAGAATTCGACAGTTTTGCTTGCTGGAGCTGAGTATCCGGCAGTTGGCTCATTTCTAACCGACAGTGCTTCATTTGTACTCTGTTCATCAGTGAGCCTTGGAAGCTTGCCTGGTCCATTTGGCTGTCATTCAGAATCGCATCGTTAAGTTCACAGCCTGCCATTAAAACTCCGGTTGCCTGAATCCTACTCATTTGAGCTCTGTTTAGCTTACACCCCGAAAAATTAGTTTGAATGAATATTGCACCGTTAGCTTTGATATCATTCAGGGTACAATCCATAAACTGACTCATTGAGAGATCTCTTTCAGTAAAGTCAATTCCTGATAGGTCTGCTTCTGCAATCAGAAGTTTTGACAGAATTTTTTCCTGAAACGGAAAAGGTGTCATTCGGCACTGGTAGATATTCAGCCGCTCTGTGATGCCTTCTGAGCTTACGCATTTATCCAAAACAGAATCAAAAAATGTTGCATGCTCAAAATTACAGCCTGTTAGTTGGCAGTGTTCGAGAACGTTTTGCTCGAATGACGCATGCTGCAAATTGTTTTTATTGAACTCAGAGTTTAACCATTTGCATTCCAGCCATTGATTATGCCTGAGGTCGCAGTCTTTAAATTTATTGTTTGAAAACTCATTGCTAAACCATTGGCTGTTTTCAAGATCACAGTTTCTGAATGTGCAGTCGGAAAGCTGGCATTCAGAGAACACACTTTCTCTCAGGTCGCATTGTTCAAACTGGCATTGTTTAAACCTGCAATTGCTGAAGCGGGCAACGGCTAAGTCTGTATGGAAAAATATTTCCTTTGTGAAGGTACGTCCGGTGATCTCTTCATCAGACTTTATCTGGTACTGAAGCTCTTCGGTGATTTGCGAGGCAGATGAAGTTGTCATGATGGCTGCCACTCTTCCAGTTGTGTCTGATCAAGATTTGCCTTCTTAAGCACAGTCTCGCCAAAAGAGGCCAAATAAAAGTCAGCGCTGTATAAATTGCAGGCTTCGAAGTTGGCTCGTCTTAAATCCGCTTCCAGCCATAGCGAATAAGTGAGCAAGCTGCCATAAAAATTAGCTGAAGAGCAATCAGCTCTTACCCAAACGGTTCGCTCCGCGTTAACTCTGTTAAGAGATGCACTTGCCAGTTTGGCATCACTAAAGTTGACGCTATTCAGTTCAGCCTCGTCAAAACAGCTTTTCTGCAAAACAGCTTCTGCAAAGCTTGAATTTGGTAAATATGCGCCTGAAAAATCCACTTGTCGTGCGCGGCAGGTCGCAAGAAAACGGGCATTATCAAGGTTGGAATCTGCATAATTTGAGCGATCAAGGTCGCAATCTAACCAGCTGCAGCGTGGTGCGTGAAATTTGTAGTGTTGAGCGTCCGGTATCTTGCATTCCATAAAGGTTGCTTCTGAAAAGTCGCATTCGAAACTTTGCCAGTCAGTGAAATGAGTTTGAGAAAAATTGGAGCCGGCAAAGCTGTCGTTCCTGGTTTCCAGTTTTTCGAGGCGGCTTTCTGACCACTCACAAGATTGCCAAAGGTTTTGTTGGCTATTGCAGTTGGATAGGGTGCAGCCCATAAAAAAACTGCCGGTCAATACCGTTTGGGTAAACGAGCAGTTATTAAAATGACATTCGTTCCATTGGCTGTTTGTCAGCTGTACTTCTGAAAAGCAGCATTGGCTCACCCGGCAATTTGAGAAGCTCCATCCGGATAGGTTCAGCTGCAAAAAGTTGATCTGATCCAATTCAGCATTTTCGAGCAGGCCTTCATCCGGCAGGGTTCCGTTCTGAATTTGTGCAATGAATTCTTCTAGATTCATGACTTTCCTGATAAACCTTTTAAGAGGTTTAAAATAGCTTTGGTTCCGATATCGTGGGGCTCATCAAGCTCGCTCTTATCCCCGGGATAGACGTCATAGAGATACTTTAACTCGGTGTTAACTCTATCAAGTTGTCGCTCAATCAGAGGTGATATTACATCGAAATCTGCTTTAGCGTTGGGTGAGCTTAACGCTTCATCGATTGCTTTATTGACGTCTGGATTGTCACTTTGGGGAACATTCTTACTACTTTCTTCAGCAAGTTGCCCGGCTCTGTCCAGTTGTTGCTTTACGATAGGATCACTTTCTGCGTTTGACGCATCTGCAAGTTCCTGATTTGGGAAGAGTTTAGCCAGCATTTGGTTAATAATTTCGGGAACCTGCTCAGGTGGTGCCTGCATTAAAGCGTCGAGCTCCTGTTCGGTAAAACCCATTGCCTCCAGCTGTGTCTTGAGAGATCCCGCAGCTTGTTCAGCGTGAATCTTGGAGATGGATGGCGTGCTGGATGATGAGCTCTCGGACGATGGTGTTTCAGAATCCGTATCAGCTGATGCGTCATCGGCTTGTTTCTTTGCTGACGCGGCAGCAAGTTTGGCTGCAAGGCCTCCTGCTGCTGCCAACGCTGCCAGAGTTAAGGCTCCGGGACGAGCAATTTCAGTCTTTTCGGGCTGAGGTATAACCAGAGGGGTTAATGGCTCTTTTACTGCCGAGGGTCTCAATGGGCTATAGTCGAGAATTTCCTCATCGGTAATCGTATCGCTACGTCTTAGTTGAAGGTGCTTAGAAAAATGCTGAAGGTCACGCTTTTCAGGCTTATCTGCAGCGTGGTAACCGGCCATTAAGGCAGTGACTTCGTGCCCATCTATGGAAGTGATGTCAAGTTCAGCTCGGGCTATGACCACTTGCATATTAATATCGGGTAGTAAAATAAGGGAGTCAATCGCAGTTGGATGCAGGGATGTTTGGCCATTAATTTCAGCAAGAAATTGAAGCTGATAGTTTTGGGTCAGACCTTCAATTTTCCGCTGCTGAGGGTGCATATTTTCCAAAAAAATTGGCGTGTTACCAGGAACAAAACTCTCAAACCATTGATCCTGAGAGGCTTGCATAAAAAAGTCCGGATTAAGATCCCGTGCCAGAAAAGGAGCGTCCTGTTCCTGCCACGCGGTGTCATAAGTTCCCCAAAGCTTTTTCCGGGGCATCCAGTCTACCGATGTGGCGTTTAGCCCTGCCGGGGCAGGCTTCTGGTGTTTTTTTACCAGCAGTTGGTCCGGATATTCCAATTGAGGCATTGGAGCCTCACTTTTTAAAGGAAAGCCTTTACCGACAGGGTTTCGCTCATCTTCCTCTCCACCAAAACCCATTTCATAAGTCAGCGGGATTTTTGTAAAAGGTTCAGGAGTTGTGGGTGTCATGATTTTGCGCCAAAACCGTTCACCGGTAACGATTAGTTCCTTCTTTAGGCTTCCTACCTGAAGCAGGACTTTGTCTGAACTAATGGCAAAGCCGTCGGGAGCATAATAGTTGCCGTAAACCAAAACTTCGCCACGAGGCTTAGGGTAGCCAAGGTCAAAAATCTCGGCTTTTGGGATCACCTGCATGATGCCGTTCCAGGCATCCTGTGTTGAGTAGGGGTGATGGTTGTCTATCGGAGTCGCCAGCATAAGGCTGACAGCAAGTCTCTGCTTACCCTTCCAAGCATAAGGAAGTGTTTGGATTGTGATTTCTGGCGGAGCGATTAATTGCGTCATAAATTAGCCTAGTTGCACCACTGTGCCCGATACCTTTATCAGGCCCGAGGCTTGCACGTTGCAGATAGCTTTTGACTTAATTGTCACTGCTCCGCCTTGAAGAGTCAGAGCCGTATTTGCTTTGGCCATAACGGCTCCCCCAGTCAGGTTTGCTGTTGTAGTGCCTTTCAAACCGAGTATTGGGGCTTTGAAAACAGAAGGGCCGGTAGTTCCTGTAGCTGTAATGACAGATCCTTTTATATTAACTGCTGTCGCCGCAGTTATGTCTGTCGTGGCACTTGTAGTCAAGGTGAATTTTGGAGTATTGATATTTGTTCCTGCTGGCAGTAGCTTGAATGTACTGGCAGGCGTAGCTGCCATTTCAAGCTTTGCAGCACCAATTTCTAGCCATGTGGTTTTACCTCTTTTAGCTCCTGCAGATTGTGCTTCTAAGGTTGCTGCTGTTGACAAGGCGTTATTAACGGCGCCATCCCATGTTGCCCCTGCTGACCATGGAGTAATCCCCGGGGAGTTAAAAAGGCAAATGCTTCCTAATGCCCCTGATCCAATATCGACACCGCTTGCACCGGTAATGTCCTGTGATGCATCAGACTTTGATAGCTGTGGACCTTTGGTTATCTCAAAGCTGGGGCCCAGATTGACCGAGAATTTGCAGCCAACGTCAAACTCGAAATTTAAAACTGACAGGCTAGCAGAAGTATTCACCCCCGTAGCTTTAACTTCTGTTGTTGCCAATGTGGCTCCGCGGCTAACTTCATCCAGGCCGAAGTAAACTTCTTCTTTATTCCCAGTCTGGTAGTCATAAGTGTCTCCAATCGTTTTGCTGATCAACAGCTTGTCAGGGTCGTAGCCTGGTATCGAAAAGTAATCAAGTCCAAAACTTCCATCCCAAGTTGATCGGCCTTCTGTCTCTACGTAACTGACTTCATAACTGTTGCCATAATTAAAATCTTTAGAACCGCCAAATGTATAGGTGTTGCCATCTGTCCAGGTATATTTTTCTCCGGTTTCCCTGTGGAAGTTTGCTATCCCTGAGCGTTCATGCGAATTGCTGAAGAACTCGCTAGGTTTAATTTCACCTGTGTCTGATCCGAATAACCATGGGAACTGAAAAAGAACCTGCTCATCGATGATGTCGGTGACGGTACCGTTATCCTGAGAGGGATTCGAACGAATTGCATCGGTTCTGGTTGAATCGATTGCATCGGCTGGCGTTGTGTCTTTGAATGCTTTTTGATCGTCAGCCACCCCAGCCAGGTCTTCCGCTGCGGCTTTGGAGATTAATGTGGTTTGATACCCTCCTGCAATCTCCTGAAACCACTGTTTCTGCGTCAGGAACATAAAACCTTCCGCTTCAAAGGGGTTGGCTGCTCCAAGGTGCATATAGGTGTAACCATTGGGAGAGAACAGTTTTATTCGCTTATTATCCTCGTCGTCCTCCAGCTCAATCACATTACCTGCAGCGGTCTGTATTTTATTAGCCGTATGGTTTTCTTCGGAGACAATGCTGGGCTTGGATGCGTTAGGAACCGCACCGGTAATAACCGGTCGATCCGGGTCGCCACCGATAAAACTCAGAAGCACTTCTGCACCTTTCAGAAGTGGGAAGTGCATACCACTATTGTCACCGGCATTTGGCTGAGACATGGGAATCCACCATGATGCCTGCGCGCCATCGCGACCTTTACGGTCAAATGGGAGTACAACTTTGTAGCGGCCTCGACTGTCGAGGTGGGCGTATTTGCCATCACCTTCCGAGTCAATGATGGCATTTAATACGCCGTAAAATCTTGGTTTTTCGGTTTTTAACGATGGGCGGAACTGGATGTCGGCAGTGATTGCCTGAATGGTATTGCTATAGGGTTGTTCGTTGATCTGATGTATTTGGCTTAAATCCGGCGCATAACCGTTATGGCTGACACTAACTGGGGTGTATTCACAATTCAGTTTACCCAGAGGGTGACCGGTGAGATTTAAAGGAAAAGCCGGACTGATCTCAACATCTAGCGAGTTACCGTAGAAACGGGTTTTCTGCATCAGTAGCTCTTCAGCGCGAATATCGGCTAACTCTTTCGCTTCGTCCAGATCAACCAGATTGTCGCAATAACGGAAGACTTCCCCCATACCTGAACTGTCAATGAGTGACTTTGCAGAAAGATCCACTGATGGTTGGTCGTTATTGTAGTCTTTAACAATTACTTCTTTGGGAACTCTTTGATTATTCTGCGTCCATTGAAATATTACTGGCGATCCTTCGGAGTAAGAGTTACCTGTAACAGCAGAATAGATCGCATTACAGTTTTCAACCGGATGTTGATTGCTTTTATTACAAAAGATCGCTTTGGCTTTTTGGTTGTTTTGCTCAAAGTAGAAATAAACGCCTTCGCGTTCTGTGATGCGTTTCAAAAAATTGTAGTGACTTTCCCCAAATTGGCAGCGGTAATCCCATTTACGATAGCTACTGATCAGGCCCAGATCGTATTCATCGGAAGTTAGTCCTGCCTCGTCAAAAAGGAGGGTTAGTATTTCCGATAGGTTGAGCCCTAAATAAACTTCGTTGGTGGTGAATTGTGTCAGCAGCCAAAGTCTGGGAACGAGAGTTGCCTGATACAGGTATCCATTTTCAGTGGTTTTCAGGTAGTTAAAATTGGATAAAATGCCGTTAAAATCTCTCTTCTTGCCGTAACTCTCAATGGTAAGTGTGCAGTTGCCTTCCAATAAAGCATCTGTATCCAGAGTGTCAGAATGGCTGATGAGCTGAATATCAAACTGATACAACTCGCCAAGGCTTTCAGTTCCGGAGAACTGCAATACCCTGAATTCGTCCTGGGCAATGCTGTCGCACTGAAAAGAAAAACGGACATCGGACGAGAGGCTCATATTCACTACCTATATATTACTAATGTTGTGTTTGTTTGTTTTTTTAAACAGTAACTTTTCTTTTTTAGAGTAAGTGTTCATTTCTAATAACTACAGCAGGAACGTCATCTTGGCACATTTGGGGTGCGGAATTATGAACTGAGTCATAAAAAATATATAAAACTTTATTTTGTAATTTACATTGTTTTTACTTTATCTTACAAAGGTTAAACGTAAGTTTGCCCTAAAGTTTTGCACTGCATTGGGTCGTCAGACATTTATTGGTGGTGCCAGGGCTTTGATGATAATAAACCCGGAGTAGTGACGGATGGCTAGCAAAAATTCAGGGTCGGTGGCACCAAAGGAAAGAATCAATATTTCCTATCGCCCGGCTACTGGTGGTGCGAAGGAGCGGGTAGAGCTCCCTTTTAAGGTTCTGGTGATGGGGCAATTTACGCCTGCTCCGGATGAAAATGTCCTTGATGAGCGCACGACCAAAAACATCAATCGGGCTAACTTCGATGAAGTGATGTCGGGTATGAATCTGAAGCTGGATTTTGCAGTTTCCAATAAGCTGAGTGCTGATGGTGATGACATCGCTGTTAGTCTCGATCCGAAGAGTCTTAAGGATCTGGAACCGGATAGTATCGTTCAGGCCGTTCCTGAGCTTCAGAAGGTTTTACAGTTGCGTGAAGCTCTTAAAGCCCTGAAGGGCCCTCTGGGCAATACACCAAAAATGCGAAAAACGATTCAGTTGATGTTGGAAGATAAAGATTCCCGCAAGCAGCTGATGCAAGAACTTGGTCTGAAGAAGTAGGGGCGGCAAGATGAGCGAAGAGACTCAGGTACAGGAAAAAACGCAATCTCAGCCTTTGGTAGGTGAGATTCTTGAGTTTACTCGTCTTGCTGAGCAGGACGAAGGGTATGAGCTGGCCCGCCAGGGCGTTGAAGCTATGTTGTCCGAGCTTCTGACGAAATCAGAACCGGTTGAGCGCGTTGACAAGTCTCTGGTTGACCAGATGATTGAAGAGCTGGATCAGCGTTTGGGGCAGCAGTTGGATGAAATTCTGCACAACGAGGCTTTTCAGAAACTGGAGTCAGCATGGCGCGGCTTGGCGTTTCTGGTAAATCGCACAGATTTCAATGAAAACATCCGTGTTGAACTTCTGAATGTTGAAAAAGATGAGCTTCTGGAAGATTTTGAAGATGCGTCTGAGTTGAATCAGACTGCTATGTTCCAGAAAGTTTATACCGAGGAGTATGGCCAGTTTGGTGGCGAACCCTACGGTGTTCTGGTTGGCGGTTATGAATTTGGTCCCGGTGCACAGGATGTTAAGTTGCTCGAAAGCTTGGCAGGTCTGGCTGCAGTAACTCATGCACCCTTTATCGCATCTGCAGGTCCATCTTTCTTTGGTCTGTCGGAGTTTGATGATCTGCCGGATCTTAAGGAGTTGGATTCACTGTTTGAAGGGCCTCAGTACCTTAAGTGGCGTGGTCTTCGTGATACCGAAGATTCTCGCAATATTGGTCTGACGCTGCCTCGTTTTATGGGGCGTCTTACTTATGGTGAAAACAAGCCGGTTAAAAGTTTTACTTATACTGAGCAGGTCGCCCAAAAATCAGAATATCTTTGGGTCAATGCGGCATACGCTTATGCAACTCGCTTGGTTGATAGTTTTGCTCAATACCGCTGGTGCCCGAATATCATCGGGCCTCAATCCGGTGGTGCGGTAACAGATCTGGCTGTGCATGTCGTTGATAATCAAGGCACGACTGCTCTGAACGGTCCGGTAGAGACCTTTATCTCAGATCGTAAAGAGTACGAGCTTTCTGAGCTGGGTTTTATCCCTCTGACGCAGCGCAAGAATGCTGATAATGCGACTTTCTTCTCTTCAAACTCTGTGCAGCGCCCTAAACAGTTTGGCACTGAGCCTGAAGCGCGTCAGGCTGAGTTGAACTACCGTCTTGGAACGCAGCTGCCGTATCTGTTTATTGTTAACCGTCTGGCGCATTACATCAAAGTTCTTCAGCGTGAGAATCTGGGCAGCTGGAAAAGCCGTGCAGACCTTGAAGCTGAACTGAATCGCTGGATTCGCCAGTATGTGGCCGATCAGGAAAGCCCATCTCCAGCAACCCGTAGCCAACGTCCTCTGCGTAAAGCGCAGGTGAATGTTGTTGAGGTTGATGGTGAAGCAGGCTGGTATCAGGTTGGTCTGGAAGTTACGCCTCACTTTAAGTTCATGGGAGCGAACTTCACCCTGTCATTAACCGGTCTCCTGGACCGCGTTTAAGCAATTATTTGAGGAGTTCTTACCATGCCAAGTGAAATTTATCTGACCATTGAAACAGAAGAAGGCGAGTCTTTAACCGAGGGTGCCTCTGGTACCGAGAGTATTGGTGCTTTCTTTAAGACGGCTCACGAAGATGAGATTTTTGTAACTGCTTTTGATCATAAAGTGGTTATCCCGACAGATCGTCTGACCGGTCAGGTGATGGGGAATCGTAAGCATGAATATCTTGAAATTCGTAAGCTGATCGATAAAAGCTCTCCTTTGCTGTTTCAGGCCATCGCTGAGCCTAAGGCTCTGACCTGTACCCTGAACTTCTTCCGTCCTGCTGATACCGGTAGTGATGGTCAGCCTGTGCACTATTACACCATCGAGCTGGAAGGTGCGAAGATCGTTTCTATCCGTACCTGTTCGCCTAACATGCTTGATCCTGAGAATGACGGCTTTCCGGCATTTGAAGAAGTACGCTTTACCTACAACAGCATCACCTGGAGTCATGAAATTGCTTCCAGTACCGCTATCGATAACTGGGCTGGTGCAGAGTAGTTATTGTGAGCAATGCTGTAATAAAACAGTCCTCAACGTTCGAGTCAGCAAACCTGTCGCCAGCTGCGATCGGTTCTGCTGGTTTGTCAGCGTGGGGCGCAAAAGCAGCAAAATGGCTAATGCCATTTTGTCTGCTTTTTTTGTCTGCCTGTACAGTTTGTCCGCCCTCCAAAGACAGCTGGAGCGGTGACATTTCGGCAAAGCCTGAAACTCAAAAAATTGAGGCTGAAGACCAGCGGGAAAATAGCAAAGAGGGACTCTGGACCTGGCAGGATGGCGCAGGGCGTTGGCAGTATAGTGCCCGTGAAAAGCCAGCTGCACCAGGCAATCAGTGGGTTTATGAACCTCGTTCTATCGTTTTAAGGGTCAAAGCTGTTGAACAGCTTAATCTCTATATGGGGCAGCCCCATACTTTAAGTTTAAAAGTCATTCAGCTGACCAATCCTGCGATTGTTTCTGAATTACGTGAAAGCCCTTTTGGCTTGTCTGATCTGATGGCAGCGAAAGGCAAAGAGTTATCCGCCAGTATTGTGCGGGAAGATACGCTGGCGGTGGGGCCGGGCAGCACTAAAACGCTGGTTTTGGCTCGTGAGCAGGGTGTTCGTTACCTTGCTCTTGTGGCTGGCTATTTTGAAATGGAAAGTAAGAAGAGCGTTCGGATTGTACCTATTCCATCCGTTCAGGCTCGAGTACTCCCTTGTTACGATGCGACGCCCTGGCCTTTTGGTGACCCGCCACCACCTGCGCCAGATGATGTCCCTGCTCGCCTAAAGCTCTGGCTGGATATGGATCCCGCAGAAATTAAAACGCTTCAGGTTCAGGCATATTAGCGGCATTTTGGTTTTGGCTTGTAGAGCTGAAACTACCGAATAAGAAGACAAAGCTGTAAATGATCTGGCCCCCGTCAGATTACTTTCGCCGGATGTTCCGTCATTCGGGGTCACAGCCAAGACGGATATGAAAGGATATAGGCAGGATTCACTTTGAATACGAATAAACCACTGTACTGGCATCAGGGGCTGTTTTTGCAGCCAAACCACTTTCAGTATCAGGATGCATATAACGAGTTTATCCAGTCGGTTATCCGTCGCACTGTTGCTCCTTTGGCGTGGGGTGTTGCCTCTTCGAAGCTGGATACAGCAAACCTCGATGCCGGTCAGGTGGCTTTCAGTCAGCTCAGGGTGTTGTTTCAGGATGGAACACTGTTTTCGTTTCCTGAAAATGCCCGTCTGAATGGTCGAATCTTTGATGGCCCCGTCTGGGATGATCGTAATAAGCCATTGCGTATCTACCTGGGAGTCAAGAAGCGTAATGAAGAGCCCTTGGTTCAGCGTGAAGTGCCCGGTGATACAGATGCTGCTTTAAACAGTCGTTTTGTCATTGATGCGCAGAGCGCTACCCTGACCAATCGCTACGAGCAGGCAGAACGGGTTGATGCCCAGGTTCTTTCTCTTGAAGGAAAGCTCTGGTTTGAATCCGAGCTGGAGCATGCATCAGGTTATGACCTGATTCCCGTTGCGCAGCTGATTCGATCCGGCGACCAGATTCGGCTTGATGAAAGCTTTATCGCACCCTGTATCACCATGCGCGGTGATCAGAATCTGGTTGAATTGCTCCGGGGGATCCGCGAAGAGGTTCTTTCGCGCACCCGTCAGCTGGAAGAGTACAAGCAGCCCGCTACCAGCTACACCGTATCAGAATTTAACCCTCGCCAGATGCGTTATCGTCTGGCTCTGCAGGTGATGGCTCGGTACGTTCAGTCCCTGACGCATTTGCTGGAAATTCCTGATCTGCCTCCTGAGCGCACCTATGGCTGTTTACGTGAGCTGATAGCCGAGCTTTCCGTTTTTACTCCGCTTTCAAGTTCGACCTGCGAGATTGCACCGGAAAACATCGTTTTGCCAGCCTATAACCATCTTAATCTTGGGCACTGTTTTTCGATTGCCCACACCTTGATTCATCGTTTGCTGAATGAAATCACTGTTTCTTCTGAGGCGATGGTGAGCTTTGAGCGTCTCGATGCTTCCAGTTTCCGCGGGGTATTGGGCAGTGACATGCTTGAGCGTAAAGGTACCTATTTCCTGATTCTGCGCACCGAGCAGTCACAGGATGCCTGGCTGGAAGATTTCCGTCGTTACTCCAAGTTGGGGGCGGAGAGTCAAGTGGCTCTTTATCAGGCGCGGGCTCTTCCCGGTATCGGTAAAAGACTGCTGAACAGTCGTCCAGAAGGTTTGCCGAGCCGCCCGAATTCTCATTACTTCAGTTTGGATGTTACCTCCGGTCTCTGGCAAAACGTTGAGAGTGATGCCTGTCTGAGCCTGATTTGGCCCGGAGCACCCGAAGATCTGAAAGTTGAACTGGTTTCACTCAGAGGTTAACCATGCACCTGATCGATAGTTTTGTAGATGTGCTGGTTTATGTCCAGCAGCAGAAACAGCTGATTAACGATGGACAGCAGCCAGACTTTGAGGATGTCAGGTTGAATGTGGAGCGTCTTTTAACAGAAAAATCCACATTGCATCTGGAGGGTGGGTATCAGTCCGAGCACTATGATGAGGCGCGCTTTGCGGTGGTTGCTTTTATCGATGAGGCCCTTTTGGATAACGCCTGGAATGAATCCGGGCGATGGGCTGCTGATCTGCTGCAGCGTAACTACTATCACACGGCTTCTGCAGGGATTGAGTTTTTTGATCGTCTGGCCGGTTTAAATATGATCGATCCTGCCCACCGGGATATCCGGGAAGTCTACTACTACTGCCTGGCACTCGGTTTCAGTGGCCGTTACTTTGACCGTGCAGAGCGTGCCAGTCTTGAGCGTATTCGGCTGGATACTTATCAGTTGCTGATGGCTGGGCAGAATGCGCGCCTGAATGATGAAGGGGTGCTACTTTCCCCGGAAGCTTACCCCGCAGGTGGTGAGCAGAAAGTTGAAGTTAAATCCGGTCGCTGGACTCCCTTTATTTTTGGAGTTCCGGTTCTGGTTCTGGTCATTACCTACGTCGCTATGAAGTTAGATATTGTGGGTATGGCCAATCAACTGGTTTCCCTGATCTGATCAGGGTTGTTGCGGACTTAGAATAAGAAGACGGATCGTGAAAACATTTCTTCGAGTACTTTTTTATTTGCTGATCTGGCTGGTGATCTTCGCGGTTACTGTCGGGTTGGCATTGTTTCTTGGCTTCACGCCTCAGCAAGGTGTTGTAGCCGCAATCGGTATCTTTTTGCTGTGGCTGACCTACAGGTTGATTAAGCGCCTGTTGATTCGTCTGCATGCCAAAGGGCGCATCAAGCAACTGATACGTTTAGGGCGTAAAGACGAGGCCGAAGAGCAGCTTAAGGCTGATACATCGGGTCTTGAACGTCGTTTTACTTATGCGATGCGTTTCCTGAAGCGAAGTCCCAATACTCATGCCTCTGATCCTGTTTATCAGCTGCCCTGGTCGGTTATGTTACCTGCCAGGCGTGACGATGCTGAGCGTTTGGTGAACGCGGGGCAGCTGGTACTGCCTTCTGGCCATAAAGATATTTTCACTGGTGACGACTGCCAAACTGAATGGTGGCTGCACAATGATGGTGTTGTGTTGCAGACGCCTGCAGGAATCTGCGCCAGTGGTGGCGCTCTGAATCCGGAATGGGGGCGTTTGCTGGAACTGCTGGCCTCCCGACGTCCGGCTGAGCCGGTCAGCCATGTTGTGCTGACTGTGTCTCTGGCTGATATCCAGTCCAGGAATGATGATGAGCTTTATCAGCAAGGTATGATTCTGCGTGAGCGTTTGGATCAGATGATTCAAACGCTGAAAGTGAACGCTCCCGTTTATCTGGTTTTTAACGACCTGGAATCTTTTGCCGGCGGTCGTTCGCTACTCAACTATCTGCCCGAGCAGATGCGTGATCAGGCCTTGGGCCGTCACTTCCCGCAAGATGGCGATCAGCTTGAAACTGAAACACGTGTTAACAGTGCTCTTGATAGTCTCGCAGAGCAGCTGAAGCAACTGAACCTTGAACTGATGGGCCGAGGCGTCGTTGACGATGCCATCATGATGCTGCCCTCAGAACTTGAGCAGCTGAGATCCGGTATTCGGGCCTTCACCAAAGGTGTTTTCCAGAGCAGTGTATTTCAGGCTTCCCCGCATCTGCGTGGGGTTTACTGGATGGGGGCTGATACGGGGTCTTCAGATCGTGAGGCTGGTGTTGGTGCTGGTCTGTTTGTCAAAGAATTCTTCACCGAAGTTCTGCCAAGGGATCGCGGGCTGGTCAATAAAATTCCTGCCGCTGTTCGTGCTGAACGTTGGATCCGTAACCTCTGGTTTACTGGCTTCGCGTCTATTATGGCATTGCTTTGGGTTGCACTTATTTACACCTATACCGGCGATAAAGGTTTCATCTCCTCTCTGGAGCAAAAGTTTGCCGGGCAAATTGTACAGCGTAGTGATCTGGCCGGAAATATAAAAAATGGTGAGCAATTTGTTGCACTGATCCAGTCTTTGGAGCAGCACAGCTTTTTCCCCTGGATTGATGACACTGCTTCAGAGCCGGTCTTTGTCGGTAAGCTAAAGGCGATTTATGTTGATCGTGTCTGGAATGATCTGGTGATGCCGGTAGATCGTCGTATTGAGCGATCACTGAATAAAGCGCTGTTTGATAATAAGTTGCCTCCGGAGGAAGCGGCTCAGGAGATTGCCCGTTTCGTGGGGATTCTGGTTCGTGAGATCAATATTCTTCAGGATTTTCTGGCAGGTAAAGATCTGGAGACTCTCTCAGGGCTACCTCCTTTATATCAGGCGGAAGACGAACTTCTGCATGAGGAATTGGCTGAGTCCGAGTTCGACAGTCTGAACAGTCTCTACCTGAAAATGTTGTTCTGGTCTTCTTCTACTGATAACTACGAAGCTACGCTGCAGCGCAAACAGCGATTACTGAAACGCATTCTGGCGGATCACCCGGACAACCTGAACTGGTTGGTTAATTGGGGGAATACCGCGGGAAAGTCCAATGAGGTCAGGCTAGCAGACTTTTGGCAAGGAAGTGTGCCCCTGGACCGTTCTATTCAGGTTGCCCCTGCTTTTACACTGGCAGGTAAGGCGATGATCGATGACTTTATTGCGCAGATTCTGGCAACGGATCAGGCAGCAGAAAAGATCAATGCACTGATACCGGGCTTTCAGGAAAGCTACCGTAAGCGCTATTTGGATGCCTGGCGACAGTTTGCCTTGAACTTTTATAAGGGAACGGAAGGCTTATCGGGTCCTTTGGATTGGCAGGGTGCTGTTGATACTCAGGCTACAGGACGCAATCCTTTTTTTAACCTGCTGGATCGCATGACCGAAGAGCTTCAACCCTATGAGAATATGGAACAGAAGCCTGATTGGTTATTTCTGATTTTCTACTACAAGCAGATGGCGACCTACGCGCCTGCAGATAAAACTGATGCTGGCGGCAATGGTGCGCTGGCAAAGCTGGCTCTTAAAGTTGTTGGTAAAGCGGGTGCTGCCGGTAAAGCTGTGGCCAAGGCCGGTAAATCAGCTATGAAGACACAGAAGAAGTTGGATAAAGGCAAGAAAGGTGGTGGTGGCTCACCTTCCGATGAAGAGCGCTTAGCAGTTCTGGAGCAAGCGGGAACACTTCTTGGAGAGTATAAACAGCTGATTGAATCTATCGTATTTAACTCTGGCATCCGTTCGACTTCCTTTACGTCTGTTTCGGGTCTCTATGCGAACCCCGATAACCCTGCTGCCGGTGAAACAGCATTAGCTCAGAGTTATGCACGCATGAAAACATTGCAGGGCATGCTGGGCAAGCGTAATCGACAGAATGAAGCTTTCTGGGCTGTCTTTTCAGGCCCTGTACAGCTGTTTCGTGATTATATGACTCAGGAGGCAGCCTGCGAGTTACAGGAACGTTGGGAGAATAACTTTCTTGCAGGAATGCAAGGTGTTCCTGCATATAAACGCACCGGTTTTCTCTATGGTGAAGGCGGCCATTTGTGGAGTTTTAAAGACGCTCAACTGGATCCTTACGTGAAGCCTAAGTTTGGCGCGGGCTTTGTGCCGGTTAAAGCATCCGGTAAAGCTTTCCCGCTGAAAACGGATCTGCTTGAGTATCTGGCGCGGGGTGACGATTTCCGTAAACAGCAACAGAGTCGTTACACAGTCATTGTAAAATCCCGTCCGACATCTGCAAATCCTGAAGCGAAATATCTTCCCAGACGTACCCTGCTGGAAATGCAGTGTGAGTTAGGGCCGACTCAGCTTGAAAACCTTAACTTTGCTCAGGACAGGGCTTTTGTTTGGGACCAGAGTTGTGCAGATACAACGCTGTTGATCAATATCGGCCGTTACACGCTGGAAAAACGGTATCCGGGTCCCCAGGGTTTTGCCCGTTTTCTGAAGGATTTTCAGAGTGGTCAACGTCGCTTTGTACCTGACGATTTCCCAATCATGCGGGATCGTCTGATCGACTATAAGATCTCCTATATTGATGTGCGTTATGAGTTCCGGGGGCATAAACCTGTGATTAAAACGCTGGCGGCATCGGATCTTGAACCGCCTCGCCGCATTGCAGCCTGTTGGAGTTCATAAATGGATTCCCGTACTAATCTGATGGCATCTCTGATGATAAAGCCTCAGGAACCGGAGGCACAGCTGCCATGCCGGGTTCTTTTTGTTGGTGCTTACAGTGGTAATCACTCACTGGCTGATGACTCGTTGCTGTTTCGCCAGATTGTGCTGAATCGGGTTAAGCCCGAGCAGGCGATGGTTGAGCTGGGTTGTGCGATCAATTTCACTAAGCTCATGCCCGAGTGGCGTGAAACTTATCGGATTCGTACATTGGATGATTTTCATCCCAGTGTTCTGATTCGTCGGTCACCTGTTTTGAGTCGCGGTGTTACCCTGAGAGATCAGTTGCTGGCTGATTCGGAACCTTCTTTGACTTTACTGGAAGAAGCCCGGGATTTTCTGGACTCTTATTCTGATCTTGACCGTGACCAATTGTCAGACGATTTTCTCTATGCAGATCTTGAGGTTTGTCTGGGAGAATTACTCAGTCGGGTTCTGCACTATCCGGCGTTTACTGAACTCGAGTCGCTCTGGCGTCAGGTCTTTGCTCTTTGTGCCTGTGTTCGTTATCACAAGGCCAGTGAGGTAGTGCTTTTGAACACCAGCAAGGAAGCACTTGCTGAAGACCTCTCCGGTGAAATGATTCGAAGTGAACTCTACGAGCGAGTCTACAGTCATGAGTTTGGTCAGTTTGGTGGGCAGCCATTTAATCTTATGGTTGTGGATTTCGATATCGTAAATACCGAGCAGGATCTTGCACTGTTAGAGATGCTTTCCGATATAGGTCGTAGCGCTCATCTCCCGGTTGTCTTACCGGTATCTCCCGGATTTATTGGCTTTAATGGTTATGATCAGCTACTTGGCCAATCTTTGAATGAGTGGTTTGAGAATCCCCGTTTTCAGCCTTTGCATCATTTGGCGGAGCGTCCTCAAAGCCGATATCTGTTTATGGTTATGCCTTATCAGGTTGTACGTGCTCCTTATAGTGGCGATTTTTCCGGCCTCTTTTTTCAGGAACAACTGGACGCTGAAGGCTTGTCTTTATTGTGGGGAAGCAGTTGCTATTCCCTTGCAGCTTCCGTTCTGAATACCTTTGATCAGCAGTCTTCTTTTAGCCAGATGACAGGTAGTGATTTTGGTCGGGAACTGCTCCATAAGCCTTGGCAGGATCCTCTTGCGGATCTGGAGCTCTCACCTTTGGAGGTTGAGCTTCCCGCATCACTGATTACTGATTTGTCCCGTCATGGTTTTTGTGTGCTGTCTGCGTTACCAGAGGAAAATTCTTCTTATTTTGCACAGCTGAACAGTTTTCATCAGCTTGCACTGGATGACGGGCAGCTTGTTCCTGATGCGCAGCTACCTTTCCTGCTGACGGTATGCCGGATTGCACACATGATGAAACGGGTCTTTCGGGAGCAGATCGGCTCTATTGATGAGCCTGAACAGCTGCGCCAAAAGTTGGAACAATGGCTTAAAAACTTTGTTGTTGATCTGGAGGCTCCTGCCCTCGATGTGATGATGAAAAAGCCCTTTCGTCAGGCAGATGTTATTTTGCGTAAGTCTGAAGGTTGCCTTATGGAAGTTCGGTTACAGCCGCATCTGCGTTTTATGGATGAGCGTTTTCAACTTTCCCTTGATCTGATTCTGCAGGAGGCAGTCTGATGGCGCGTCCCGGATTTATCAGTTTTACAAGTTCTGCTCAGGGTGCGCTGGCAGGTCCTGAAAAGCAATTGACCCGTGACGGTCTGAGTCATGTCCTGAGTTTCAGTCATGGTGTTGATCTGCCAAGTGCTGATGACAGTCGTGTGCTGGGTGGCCAGCCGATGCACCGGCCTATTGAGGTTGTCAAACCTCTGGACCGTGTGTCACCGCAGCTTTATCAGGCCCTTTGTGAGCGTGAATTGCTGACAAAAGTGGTGCTTTTCTGGTGTCGGTATAACACTGCCGGAACCCTTGAGCTGCTGTACGAAATCGAACTTAAAAATGCCCGAGTGGTTTCTCTGCAACCGGTTATGCCGGATCTGCTGGTAAAGGGTCAGGAAGAGCATCCTTACTGTGAGCGAGTCAGTCTGCTCTATGAGTCGATTAATTGGCGATATGGTCCCTCTGCCGAGGTGGAGTTTGAGGCTCGAAATGAAGCAGGTAAAACCTGATGCGTGCCGGGCTACTTAAACGTCTTAATGGCGAAGATGCTCTGCAGGGCGATGTTCAGGCTTTAGCCGCCTTTATCGCGCTTCAGATTCAGGACTTACTGAATGTGCGAGTGGGCTCGTGCCCCTCCCGAAGTGATCTTGGCCTGCCCGCTATTTCACCGGTTCAGCTTCAGGGGGATGCCGTGCAGAGTCATCGACTGGCTCAGGTGATCCAGTTGCAGATTGCACACTTTGAGCCGCGTTTGCTGAACCCTAAAGTAATACCGGAAGCCGAGTCGCAAGGCGGACTGCTTTTTGCCCTTGAGGCTGTATTCGAGCAGGGGTATGAACGTTGGCAGGCTGATTACGCTGTTCGTATCGACAGTGATAGCCGAGTCAGTGTTTTCTGTCGGGGGTTACAGACTGATGGCGCTGCCCGACGACAGTAAGCTGTCTGGAAATAAAGTCCGGGATTACTGGAAACATCCCGCGGTCAGAGAGACCGTGACGCTATAGCGAATCAAGCCAGCAGGCATTGAAACAGAGCGCTTAAAAGTAAGTTTACAACAACAAGTTAAAAGCACCGGTATTAAGTGCAAGCAAGACGCACCGGTCAGGAATAAGAAGAGTACTTATGGCAAAAATTGATCGCCATTATCAGGATGAACTGAACCGCCTGCACGAGATGGCCACAGAGTATGCGGCCCTCAATCCATCCCAGGCGGGTTATTTGGCGGGTACCAGCACGGACCCTGATGCTGAGCGGATTCTGGAAGGTGTTGCTTTTCTGACAGCCGGGCTGCGTGCGGAACTGGAGAAAGACCAGACGCAACTGCTTCAAAATGTGCTTCAGGTTGCTTCACCGGATCTTCTGCGCCCCTTGCCATCAGTCACCCTTATGCAGTTTAAAGGTCGGCCGGCTTTAAAAGAACAGTTGTTGCTGAAGGCGGGTACTCCTGTGGCGGGTAAAGCTCCTGCCAGTGAAAAGCGTTGTGAGTTCCGGACGTTGACGTCGGCAAGCGTATTACCGGTGGAAATTAAAGATGCGGTTTATCGCAAAAGCAATGAACATGAAGCAGGCGTTCACTGCCTGAGTATTCGCTTTGGTTGCATGTTTGGCGATAGCTCGGATCTTGTTGGCAAAGAGTTGCCCTTGTATCTGAATGTGACACAGGCTCTGGCGGCGAGAATGCTGGATGCTCTATTGGATCATTGTGAAGGGGGCGAGATTATATGGCCTGACAAGCAAAGAGAGAGCCTTGATCTGCCTCGATGGAATACCGGGATGATGCAGTGGGCTTTTCTGCCGGATGAGCAACCGGAACTACCTGCACAAAGACTGGTTCGTCGCTATTTTACTGCTCCGGAATTGGCTCAGGGGGTTATTTTAAATTTGCCTTCTGCCACATCACATAAGCCAGCTTCCGAGTTTACCGTACAGTTTTATTTCAATCGCCTAGCTGACTGGCCCAAAGCGGATCTGAATAAGGTTCTGCGTTTAAATGTGATACCGGCTGCCAACCTCTTTACCCGAGATGCCCCACCACGTGTTAGGGACTTGCGCCAGACTTATATGCCGCTGACTCCACGTCAACGGGATGATGAAAAGCTCAGTGTTTATGGTATTGAGTACGTTAGCGGACAATACCGTAGCCAGAGTGAAAGCCATCAGTATCTGCCGTTCTGGCAGCAGGTGACATCGGATACTTATCGTTATCAGGAACAATTGTGCGCGCATCCTGTAACCGATGAGCTTGAACTTTTGGTTGCTTTGGGCGGTGAGACCCGTGACGAACAGGAGGTGATCAAGGCTCGTCTCTACTGCACGAATGGTAATGATGCCGCCAGTATACCGCCAGGGCAGATCGATAATTATATTTCCGGTTCTCCGGAGCTGGTGCAGTTTGAAAACCTCACAACACCTACTCCTTACCGTAAGGCTTTATCCTCTGACCAGCAGTATTGGCAGGCGGTGCGCCAGCTCAGTGGGAATCTGATGGGGCATCTGACAACAGAGCGTCTTCAGGCGGCCCTGAAAGAGCTGGTAATGCAGGCAAGTCCTGATCTGGCCAGACAACAGATTAATATGAAAAAGGTGGATGCGATCCGTAGCATCAGCTTGAAGATGAGTGATCGTCTGGTTTCGGCAATGTCTGTAAGAGGGTACGAAGTGGATCTTTTGTTGGCCGGTGATCACTTTCCAACCAAAGCCGAGCTGCATCTGTTTGCCCGTTTACTACAACAGTTTTTTATCAGCATGGTGCCGGTGAATTACTTCTGTTTGCTCAGGGTGACTGATCAGCAGACAGGCGAGCTTATTGAATGGCCCGCTATGTTGGGCAGGAAGCCGCTGCTGTGATTCTTGATGATCTTTTAAATCACGGCCATCGATACAGTCTGCTTCAGGCTTATCGCCTGTTATTGCAGGTTGGTGGGCCTGAAACCCGGATTGAGCTTGAGCCAGCTTTAGGGTTGGATAGTGCCCGAAGCGTTATTGAACGTATTGAACAACTCGATGATGGTTATTTTAGGATTGAGCTGAATATCTTCAATCTGTATGGCCGGAACGGAGTGTTGCCTGCCTACATGACGGATTACCTGTTGGCGTCTGAGCAACAGGAGAAAGGTCAGGCCAGAGCTTTTCTG
Organism: Oceanospirillum sp.; assembly: GCA_048270425.1. Classification (GTDB taxonomy): domain Bacteria; phylum Pseudomonadota; class Gammaproteobacteria; order Pseudomonadales; family Halomonadaceae; genus Oceanospirillum. Next base: position 7,101 of record JBLWSY010000011.1, on the reverse strand, counting down.
AACCTGCTGAACCGTCGTATTTATCAGATACTGATTCAGGCGCAGCAGCGATCAATGCAGGTTTTTCAGGGGCAGAGCGAGCTGAATCAAGGCTTTTATGACCGTTTGAGGGCTTTAGCGGGATTGATGGATGCTGACCAGGAGCCGGATGGCGGCTTGTTGCGGTATTTTCGCCTGCTTTCATCGCCTTATCGCTCTGCTGCCGGTCTTGAGGTGCTTTTGGAGAATTTTCTGGAAGGTGTATCGGTTGAAGCGATTCAGTGTGAAATACGTCAGGTTTCTCTACCTCGTTCAACGCATCTGAAGCTTGGGCAACAGTCCGCGGGATTAGGTGAAGGTTCCCTTCTGGGAAGTCGGCTGCCGGAAGCAACCGGCAGCTTTGTTTTACGAATTGGCCCTATGGCCTACAAACGTTTTGATCAGCTGTTGAGTGATTCTCGACAGTGGCAACAGCTCAGAGAGCTGATTCGCTTATATCTGCGACAACCTCTGCGCTGTGAACTTGAATTTTTACTGGATTGTACTGGCATGGAGCAGAAAAACTCAGGTAGTTCCTCTGTTGATGGTTTGATTGGTGCTGATCACTCAAACACAGCTAACGGCTCCGGCCTTAATGGTTGGGGACGCCTGGGTCAGAATGCCTGGTTACTCAGACCTGATTTTACCGCTGTTGATGGTTCGTCTTATCAGTTACAAGCCCGAATAGCGCTGGATTAATTTGGAGCATCCTATGTTGAGCTATCGTATGAAAAATATGATCAGTTGGTTTCTTCTGGCGATTGCCGGAATACTGATCCTGTATTGGGGCTATCAAAAGAGCCACGAATCTAAACTGATCCGTATCGCAACGGCCTCTAAGGGTGGTTATTACCACCAATATGGCACACTTTTAAAACGCCATATTGAGCAAAAAACAGGCTATCAGGTGCAGCTTTTGGTTACACGGGGGTCTGTGGACAACCGGGGTAAATTACTCAGTGGCGAGGCTGATTTTGCTATCGTAGGCACTAACTCCGTTTCACTGCAAAACCTCTATATGATTGCGCCGCTTTGGCGGGACTATATGCATCTTGTCGTGCGCAAAGATAGCAAGATTAACTCCCTCTCTGATATGGCGGGCAAGAGCATTGCACTGGGTAAACCCGGTTCCGGCTACCGCGCTCAGTCGATGAAAGTATTGGAGCATTTTGCCCTGGAGGCTGATCAGTTCTCCAACAATGATGTGTACTTTACGCAGCTGCTCAGCGACAGTTCTCTTGAAGGGGCTATTGTCACCACAGGCTTGCTTAATCCGGACCTTCGTCAGGTGATGTCCAGTGGCTTGTTTAAGTTAGTGACCCTGGAAGGTGCAGAAGGTTATGCCCTGAACCATTCCCAGCTGACCACGGCTAAGATCCCGGCCGGGGTTTACAGTACCGTTGCAGGTCCTGCGCCGACAGAGTCGGTAGAAACGATCGTTACCTATGCGGTGATGGCTGCCCGTCCGGGCCTGCCAGAGAAAATGGTGCAGGCGGTTATGGATCAGCTCAACAGCGATCAGATCCGTGCAGAGGCTCCTGTGATGCTGGACATTAACCCAATCGATGATCCTGTTCTGCGTTACCTGCCTCTGCACTCCCTGAGTAATCGTTATTACAATCCTTTTGTTGGGTTGGATAATTTCTCCCGTTTCCTGGGGCAGGTTGCTGAGCACAAGGTGCTGATCATTGAAGCGCTGATTATTCTCATTGTTGTTGTCGTGCAGTTGAGTCAGCTTCGTCGTCGTCGTATTGAGCAGGTAAGGGTTAATCTTGCCGCTGAGCTGGAATCTGTTTTCCGTCAAACGGTCGAGATTGAACGTAATCAGAAAGATGCCCGTGACTGGCGTTTGCTGAAACAGTATCTGGTCGAAGTGATGCGACTTAAACAACAGGCAGTGACTCTGGTGCAGGGCTCGGAACTGGCGGAATCTATGCTCTTTTTGAGCACTATTCAGCAGTGTGCGGATGTGATGCGCCAGTTGGAATGGCGTCTCTCCGCTATGCAGTTGAGCGAAGCGGCGCGTCAGGAAGTCGACGCTGCCCGTACCCTTGTGACTGAATAATTGAGGGTATGTTATGGCCTCAGTGATAGCTCAATCAGATCCAGAGATTAAGAAGGGTAAAAGTGCAAAGGGCAGCTCTTTAATGGGGCGACTGGGCCTGACACTGGTCTTTGTGCTTCTATTTAGTGTCAGCCTGAGTGCTTTGCTGGCCTATTTTAACTATGAGAAGCGTCATCGTGATCTGATCAGTTCGCGTCTGCAGGTGATGTTAGATGAAGTGCGACTGGGTATCGATTACGGTACCGGGTTGGGTCTCCCTCTAAGTAGTTTGTCTGAAACCGGTGAGCAGTTGCAGGCACTTGTCGCCTCAGATGCTGCTATTGATAAAGCGGTTGTTTACTCTGATCAGAAACAGGTTATTTTTCAGGCCGGGACGGTTGATATTCAATCACTGATTCCTGCTAGCTGGTTTGCCCAGACGACAGATGATGCGAGTGGGGGTAAAAGCCATCTTTTGATTCAGGAAACAGATGCTTATCTTCTGGTCTCAGAGCCGCTGTTTAATACCTTTGATGTACAGTCCGGTATTGTGGTTCTGGCTTATAACCGGGGCGTCTATCAAGCTGAAAATGCCCAACTGCTTAAGCAGCAAGCTCTGCGCTCGGGGCTGAGTGTTTTTGTCACTGCTCTGGTTGGATTGTTATTTTTGTGGCTGATGATGCGTCGCTTGCGTAAGCAAATTTTCCGTCTTGGCGGTAATCTTGACCGTCAGCTACAGGGCGGGCCGCAGACACAGAAGGCAGATGCTATTTCTCAACAACCGGATGAATTGGAAGCCCGGTTCCAGTTATTAAATGACCGCGTGCAGGAGGCACAAAGAGCGTCATCCGAATCAGGTCCGAGCCAGCAGTAGTTGCTGGGTCAGGCCGAGTAAGGTTTTCTCGGGCTAAAGTATGAAGCGTATCTCTTTATCCGGTAGTGTCGTATTTATTGCAGTTCTGGTGATTGTTCTGGGAACTGCTGGCAGCGCTCTTATTTCACTGGGGTTGATTAAAGACTCTTTGCAACCAGCGCAACAGGAAAAAGCGGCTATTGTCGCTCAATCGACGGATCGTCTGGTTCTTCATCTTTTGGATCAGGGGGTGCCTTTGGAGCGGTTTGGCCGTATGGATGAGGTACTTTCCAGCCGTCTTCAGGGGCATGCTGATCTTGAGTTTCTGGCTATTTATCAGCCTGAGTCCGAAAAGTTGCTCTATCAGGCAAGTACGGCTTCCGGTGAGCTCATTGAGACTCTCTCTCATGCCGATAAAGCATTTGCCCTTTATCGCTATCCTCTGATGCGGGATGGCCAGGTATTGGCAGAGGTATGGGTCGGTTTTGATCCGGGCTTTATGGCGCAGGTGTTTGAAGAGATCGGTTACGACATCGGAACGATTCTGGTCGTGACGCTGTTGCTTGCCATGGAACTGCTGATGTTTATCACCACGTACCATATTAAAACGCCAATGGCGGGTATCAACGCCATGCTGGATAAGGTAGCGGATAAAGACCTGCGCGAAGTGGTGCTTTTCCCAGGAAAAGATGAGTTGTCCCACTTGGGGAATCGTGTAGCGGCCGCCATCGGCAGTATGACTGAGGTGCTTAAAAACGTAGCCACCGGCCGCCGTGAAAATCTGGGTTATCAATTGCCGGATGGTGAGCCCAAACGAGTCGGGCTGACCCGCCTCTCCTTTGTTAGGCCGCCGCTGTTTCTGGTGATTTTTTCAGAGTCGATGTCACTCTCTTTCTTTCCTGCCTATGTGAATGCTCTTTATGAGCCGATACCGGGTTTGTCGCCCAGTATGGTGATAGGCCTTCCGATCTCTGTCTTTATGTTGGTTTGGGCGCTTTCTTTACCGGTGGCAGGGCAGTGGTCGGATAGTGTGGGGCGCAAGAAAGCCTTTATGGTGGGGGCGTCCCTTACCGCAGTAGGACTGCTGCTGACAGCCTGGTGCGATAATCTCTGGCAGCTGTTGATTGTTCGTTCCATTACCGCTGTGGGTTATGGCGTCGTTTTTATAACGGCTCAGGGCTATGTCACCGATAACACCACGGTAGAAAACAGAACCCGCGGGATGGCGATGTTCCTGTCTGGCTTCTTCTCGGGCTCTCTTTGCGGTGCGGCTATTGGCGGTATTCTTTCCGACCGTATCGGTTTTGAGGCCACTTTTATGCTCTCGGCAACGCTGTCTCTGATCTCAGCAATTTTTGTGATGCAGTTCTTTGAGCCGAAAGTGGTTGATCCTGATGCACCTGCTCCGGCTGTGCTTTCTTTTAAAGATTTCACAACATTACTGACGGATAAGTATTTCCTGCTGATCACCTTTCTTTCAGCAATCCCGGCGAAGCTTTTGCTGACGGGGTTTCTCTATTACACGGGGCCGGTTTATCTGAATCAGCTGGGGGCAAATCAGTCATCAGTAGGTCGTATTCTGATGGCTTATGGCTTGGCTATTGTTTTGATCTCCCCGCTAAGTGCCTGGCTAGGGGATCGTCTGAAGAACAAGACTGCCTTTATCATTTTTGGTGGCGGTTTATCGGCTTTGGCGCTTTTTGCGGTGTATCTGATACCGGGAGTCTACGGTATGTTTACCGGCGTACTCTTACTGGGTGTTGCCCACGCGGTCGGCGTTTCGCCCCAGCTTTCGTTGTTAACGGAGAAGGTGAAACTGAAGAACGGACTTACCTTGGGTAAGACCATCGGTATTTTCCGACTGACTGAGCGTATCGGTAATATTGCGGGTCCATTGGTCGCTGCTACGTTGATCAGTCTGTTGGGCTTTCAGAACTCTTTTCTTTGGTTATCAACCGGTGTCGCAGCCAGTCTGATACTTCTTGTTGTTCTTTATCTCATGTTCCGCACCATGGATCAGCGCCAGCTACAGGAGGCATAAGTGGTGACAAAAATTGGTTCTAAGATGCGAATGATCTCAGGTTATCTGCTTGCGCTCTTTGCTGCGGCTTTTTTGGGGCTATCCGCCACTGTGAGTGCTGATGAAACCGAGGCAGAACCTGTTAAGCAGGTTTATATGGTTCTTTGGCGCGGTGTTACCGAAGCAGAGCGTGGCTTTATGGATTCCATGATGAATCTGCCGAGGCCTGTTGAATTCATTATCCGTAATGCGGGTAAAAGTCGTGAGCAGGTGGCGATCATCCGCCAGGATATTCTGAAACGTAATCCCGATCTGATATACAGCTTTGGTACTACGGTCACATCCACCTTGGTTGGTCAGGAGACGAATAGCAAAGAGGGAGAGTACATCCGCTCCATTCCCTTGGTTTTTAATATTGTGGCTGACCCGAAAGGTGCCGGTATTGTTTCCGATTATGAGCAGCCGGGCCGCAATGTCACCGGGACATCTCACCTGGTACCGATTGCGACTCAGGTAGCGGCTATGCAGGAACTGGGCGGTATCAAGCGCGTTGCTGTTATCTTTAACCCGAAAGAGAAGAACTCCACCCTTCAGGTTGAAGGGCTGCAAAAGGCTTGCGAAGAGGCGGGGCTTGATCTGGTTCGCTTCCCTCTGCCGGATGCAGATGATGGCAATGCAAGTGAGCATTTCTCTGCTTTTGCGCGTTTTGTGGCAGATCAAAAAGCGGATATCACGTATTTGCCATCGGATTCATTTCTGATTTCTAATGCCAAGGCTCTGGTGAGTGCCAGCCATGGAGCTGGTGTTCCGGTATTCTCAGCGACCGAAGGTCCTATTCGTAAGGCTGGAGCCTACATGGGGCTGGTGAGTCGTTATTATAATGTCGGACAATTTGCCGCTTATAAAGCACAGCAGATTCTTTTTGAAGGGAAGGCCGTGTCAGACGTTCCGGTAGAAACACTTAAACGCTTCAGCTTTATTGTCAATATGGATTCTGCTAAGGCGCTGGATCGATATCCGCCGGTGACCATTATGCAAACAGCAGAAGTGGTTAAAGACTAGATTCAGAGCCAAATTGACGGTCAATCAAGGCCGCCTTGTCGGCCGAAGTTCTGCTAGAATGGCTCGCCTTGTGCGGGCCATTTTTTCTTATTGGTCCGCTTGTATTACTAAAGCCGAGATGTCTAGGCTAAACATCGCTTCTTAATCCGTTGGAGTATGGTTTTGACTCAGTTTCGTCCGTGTATCGATCTGCATCAGGGGCAGGTTAAACAGATTGTTGGTGGCAGCCTGAATGATGAAGGTGCCGATACTAACTTTGTCAGTGAATACAGCAGCCGTTATTACGCGGAGCTTTACCGTAAGCACCAACTAACCGGTGGTCATGTTATTGCTTTAGGCCCCGGAAATCAGGACGCGGCACTGGAAGCGCTTTCGGCCTGGCCGGGTGGACTGCAGTTTGGTGGCGGGGTCAATGCAGATAACGCGGCTTCTTATCTTGAGGCGGGCGCGTCCCACGTGATTGTTACCTCTTACCTGTTTGAAGGTGGTCAATTCAGTTGGGAGCGTCTGGAAGCAGTAAAAGCTGTAACGGGGAAAGAGCGTCTGATTCTGGATCTGAGTTGCCGTAAAACAGCGACGGGGTGGAATATCGCTACCGATCGCTGGCAAACCGTGACGGAGCTTGCGGTTAATGCTCAAACCCTGGAAGAACTGAGTAGCCACTGTGCAGAATTTTTGATTCATGCGGCAGATGTTGAAGGTTTACAGGCAGGTATCGATGAGGATCTGGTTCGTCTATTGGGGCAGTCTTGTCCGATTCCGGTAACGTATGCCGGTGGTGCCCGTTCTCTGGAAGATCTGAAACGTGTCAATGAACTGTCTGATGGCAAGGTTGATCTGACTATTGGCAGTGCGCTGGATATTTTCGGCGGTAGTGGCGTAACACTGGAAGCCTGTATCCGGTGGAACAAACAGCAAGGCTGATCGGTTTATCGTGCCGTTGAGCTGCAGTGCCGGCATGTCGCCGAGTCTGTTGGGGATAAAAAAGGGGCATTACCTTCAGAAAGTAATGCCCCTTTTGTTATGACTGTCCCGTCCTGAATAAGGTTGACACATTTTCTATCCTAAACTGGAGAAATGTGATGACCACTTATCTGAAGCGTA
>JBLWSY010000010.1:0-129471 GCA_048270425.1 Oceanospirillum sp. | reverse complement strand
GTACGCTTCAGATAAGTGGTCATCACATTTCTCCAGTTTAGGATAGAAAATGTGTCAACCTTATTCAGGACGGGACAGGGCAAATAAAAAAGCGGCTGGAGCGCCGCTTATAAAGAATCTCTATTTAACCAGATATCAGAATAATGCCCTCTTATGGGCAAAATTATGCTGGTCATGATGTGAGACGAAGTGCAACTGAGTCAACTCTTCAAGGCCTTGCTATACGCTTAATGCAATGGTTTAACATCCATACTGTTCTCTTACATCACGTAAAATTTGACTGACCTGCACATGAAAGTAGTTCATTAAAAACTCATACCCAGGACTACTTGGCTCATAATAGCACTTTTCACCACCCGCTTGCGCATTGAAAACAACATCATTTCCATCAAATCCGACATTGACTAGACACCAATCTAGACAAGTAACTTTGGTTACAGCTACATGTTCCGTTTCAAAAAGTGACTTCGCATGTTGAGCACTTTGGGCTGGAACTATTGAATACCACTTTTGGTGGCCATTTTTCATATCTACCGCGTGAAACAGAGCTTTATCTGCCATAGCATTACCTTTAATTTTTAAACACATAACACCCGCCTCAACTGCCAAAGGCTTTTGTGCTGCGCAGCGCACAAAAGGTGACAGTAGCCGTAGGCCAGCCTGCAGGCACTTACTATATCTTGCCTACCTGATCATTACACCAATCCAGTCGCGAAACAGTATAACCCCACCAGCTTCGTAAACTTCGTATTTCACTGTATGCAAACCACGATATAAAGTTGCCTCATCACTCGTAGAACTGGCCGGAAAAGCTACCTTCACCGCACAAAAATGCCCGCCGGACACAGCGGGCAATTACAGTGGTAATATGGGGTATCAGCAGGCTGATTTTGGTGGTATTAAGTTATGAGTGTCCCGGCTTTATTCTCTTATTTCGTTGATTAGATTGGCCTAAGTTAAGATTACTTTACTGAAAATCTAAATCGAACAGTCTAAGCTACTGACATCAATATTTCGTTTCGAAAGCTCTTCAACCACGAGAGATTTTGCTTTTTCAATTTCATCACGTATACCTACCCACATCCACACAGGTGGAAAATCTTTCATATTTTTATCATTTTGAGGAATTACATTTTTCACCAAGTGACAATATGTCTTCACGAGGTAGGAATCTGTTTTGCTTGACAGGTCCATGGTTATTCTCCTGTGATTTATTTTTAGCTAAACATAACATCTATGGACGCCCCTATTTTGGCAAGTGGCTTCCGATAACATAAAAAGGTTTGCAGCCATCTATTCTGATTTTAATCGGGCGTTCGCCCTATCCCTGATGAGCATTGCTGATAACGAATGCTCTTGGCTAACAAAGCCAAGATTATCCGCATTATTCAGTTAACTAACACACAGCTTTGAATGGAGAGAGACTTGTGATGAGAAATGAAAAATCCATTTTCTGATCTGACTGCTTCCCTGCCATTGCGCTTGCACGTCTTTTAGTTCCGCTCTTTACCTTAAGAGCGGCCATGTGCTGAGGCTAAAACCAAACAAGCACACGGCTTACAACATTTGATGATTTGGAAATTTATCGGAAGCTAATTAAGAATACAACCGCGAAGAAGGTCTGATAAGGCAGGCTGGATGCCCGCCTTGAAATGAGGTGCTGGCGGCTGACTCAATATCAGCGCCAGCAACAAAAAATGCGAGTCAGCCCGCCCCTTTAAGACACGCCTTTAACCCTACCTCTAGCTCATCAACAGCCTCAAAGGGTTGTGGGCTGATCAGTTCAAAACGGGAGTCCCGTCGGTAGGCGATGGGGAAGCGGTCGGATTCACTGCCGACGCGGTTATAAAACTGCCATTGGTTGCGTACCCGATATACGGCTTTCAGGCGCAGCAGATCCGGTACGGTTTCCAACCAGTTCACCAATTGAGTTTCATCAAACTGATCCTCCGGGTGGAACAGCCAGCCGATGGTATAAACTCCTGCGCCTTCGCCGGAGAGCTGAACCGGTTGCCCCGGTTGTACCTGCTGCAGGGCATCAGCGGAGAAGGCTTCCGGTGAGGCTCCGGCGATCTCTGAATGGTTATGGCCATCATGGGAATGATCAGAGTGGGAATGACCGTGATGATGATCATGGCCATGATTATGATGGTCGTGGTCGTGGTCGTGGTCGTGGTCGTGGTCGTGGTCGTGGTCGTGGTCGTGGTCGTGCTTATGATCGCTGTGGCCATGATCATGGTGAGCCACTTCCTGCGCATAAAAGGCTCCATCCCGACCTAAGGCCAGAAGGCTCAGATCCAGCTTGCCCTGCTCTGCCCGTACCACCCGTTGCTTGGGTGGGAACATCCCCAGCGCTGCCCGTTCAAAGCTGGCGGTTTGCTCTTCGGTCGCCAGATCAGTTTTATTCAGTACCAGAATATCCGACAGGCTTAGCTGATCCTGAAAGATCTCATGCTCCTGCACGCGGGGATCTTCAATGGCGCGGGGATCCACCAGACAGATCACCGCCCGTACATCCAAAACGGGAGCAAAGGTTTCGCTGGTGAGGGTATCCAGAATGCCCGCCGGATGACCGATGCCGGTAGGTTCGATAATCAGGCGATCCGGTTTGTGCAGGCGAATCAGTTTCACCAGCGTTGCCGACAGCACCACACCCAGGCTACAACAGATACAACCACCGGGCAGCTCCTGCACTTTAAGGCCGCCCTCTCCTTCGGCAGCTTCCGACTCCGGATAGGCCGCCTGATCAATACCGATCTGACCAAACTCATTCACCACCACAACCCACTTTTCATCAGCCGGCTTCTGCGCTAACAGATGACGGATGGCAGTGGTTTTACCGACACCCAGAAAGCCGGTAATCAGATGGGTGGGAATCTTTTTAACAGACGGGCTAGCAGATGCGGACGACTGTGATAGGCTCAAGGGAAACTCCTGCAGAACAGCGAGATGAAGACTTTAGGGTTAGAATCTTAAAAATGTTACAATATAACATTTGATCTGTCTGCATAATAAACTGATCAGGGAAATAGAGAGAAACCACTATGAGCAGCCAAACCCGTAACCCCTTTTTACGTCTGCCGGTGACGGTCGGCAACGATGTTATCAACCATCTGATTCATGCGGATCATATTCTGCAGATCACCGCTGAAGACGAGCTTGCCAGCACGGTAGAACTGGTTAATGGTAAACAGTATCTGGTGGAGCTCAACCTGAAAGCGGTGGAGCACATGCTGAATCAGGCCTACGGCCATGAGCTGGCAAAAGCACCGCTAGATATCTGATCAGGGCAGTACTGGATATCTGATAAGAGCCGTAATAGTCGGCCGGATCCCGGATCAGGCCATACGGAAGTAACGATAAAAGCGCATCAGATCCTGTTGCGCCTGATGACGTGGCATCAGCTCAAAACGCACCTTGGTATTGGGATGACGCTGCGCCAGCTGACCGGTATCCGGCGGATAAACACAACCCAGTTTCGGGTAGCCGCCGATGGTCTGACGGTCCCGCATCAGCACGATAGGTTGTCCATCCGGTGGAATCTGAATCGCCCCCAGCGCAATGCCCTCAGAGGTAATCCCCGGCTGTAGCGCTTTAATCGGCGCGCCCTGCAAACGAACGCCCATACGGTCACTGTCCAGTGAGATCTGATACTCCTCACTGAAGAAGCGCTCCAGTTGCTCAGCGGAGAACTGATCATACTGGTAGCCAGCGATTACCCGCAGCACCAGAGCTTCGGAATAATCCGGCAGATAGTTGTTGCTGACCCGCTTGCCGATCAGCTTTTGCAGTTGGGGATCTTTACGGTGCTCCTGCTCATCGCAGGGCAGGCAATCACCAAAGGTGAGCGGTTTGCCATCACCGTGCAGGCCGCCCATCTGTTCCCGCTGAACGGTAGCGACACTGCCGTAACTCTTTTCAACTTTAAAGCCACCCTTCACCGCCAGATACGCACGGGTGCCGGAACGGGGATAACCGAACTCCAGCCGGTCACCGGCACGCACAGGTATCACTTCCCAGTTGGCAGCAGCTTCACCATTAACGGTAATTGCCAGATCGGCACCGGTCACAGCGATCAGGGTATCCACCTGGGCCTGCAGTTTCAGACCACCAAAGCTGATCTCGACAACCGCCGCATCCCAGGGATTTTTCAGCAGATGGTTTGCCCAGAGAAAAGCATGTTCATCCAGCGGGCCACCTGTGGTCAGCCCCACATGCTGATAGCCATGACGACCAGCATCCTGCAGCTGAGACATCAGCCCCGGATGGATTACGCTAAAACCTGTCTCTTGATGTGGCGTCCCTTGTGAATCGCTTTGAACGGACTCTTGTAAAGAGCCTTGAGCAGAACGGTCAGCAAAGGTTTCCGTTGCCGAATCTGAAGTCGTGTCGGCATCCAGAACACCACCCATCGCCAGAAACTGCTCACGGCTGATCGGCTCAAAACGTACCGAATCACCGGGAGCTAACGGAGTCAGATTGGGCAACGAGCGGTCGATCATCGCCTGAGGTGTACGGCCGATAATGTTCCAGCCACCGGGGGATTCCAGCGGGTAAACGGCGGTCTGGGTTCCGGCGATAGCAACAGAGCCTTTGGCAACGGCCAGTCGCGGAGTTTCATGGCGGGGCTGGGCGATACTCTCATCCACATCCCCCAGATAGGCAAAACCGGGGGCAAAACCGATGGCGGCAACGCGATAGCTTTTCTGGCTGTGGCGCTGAATAACCTCTTCCACGGTCAAACCCTTGGCCTCGGCCAGTGCTTCCAGATCAGGGGCGACTTCCGGAGCGTAATAAACCGGAATCGAAACCTCATTGCCTTCTGTCGCATCAGGCTGATCCTTAGATGCAACCGGTTGATCAACAGGTGCAAGATCAAACTGATCAACAGGTGAAAGGCCAGCCAGTAAGGTTTCCAGCTGCAGGCACAGTTGCGCGGCATCCACCAACAGCAGATCAAAAGTCACCAGCACCGAGGTATAAGCCGGAATCAGATCGGTAATGCCTTTAAGCTGACGGATCTGCTCGCAGGCTTGGGCGATTTTCGCACTCAGCTGCGGGCTGGATTTGGCCGCAAAGTAGAGAATCAGGCTGTCGGTTGAGGCTGTTTCGATTCGCACCATAGGGTTCAGATTCCGGTTTTATCGTTTTCTTTAATAGCTAATCGTTTCTTAAAAAAGCAAACAGGCTAAAGGGCGTTCAGCGCCTGACGGATCGCTTTTACCGCCTGCAGCGAGGCTTCGTTATCGCCGTGGACACAGAGGGTATCGGCTTTAAGACAAACCTCGACGCCCTCGGCAAGGGTTTTAATCGGCTCGCCTTTGGCAATGGCCAACGCCTGGGCCACCACCTGATCCTGCTGATGATAAACCGAGCCGGGGATCCGGCGATTCACCAGTAATCCCTTAGCATCGTAGGCACGGTCAGCGAAGGCTTCGAACATCAGACTTGCGCCAAGTTCATCCGCCAGTTGCTGTTGTTCGTGGTTATCCGCCGTCGCCATTACCAGAACCGGCAGATTGAGGTTCTGCGAAGCGCCGAAATCAACAACGGCCTGCAGAATCGCCCGCAGCACATCCGGCTGCTGCATCATATCGTTGTACAGCGCGCCGTGGGGCTTTACATAACGCACCTGCTCTCCGGCTGTCTGACAGATGCCCTGCAGCGCCCCCAACTGATAGAGCACCATGCTGTAGATCTCATCGAAGGAACAGGCCATGCTGCGGCGGCCAAAGCCTACCAGATCCGGATAGGCGGGATGAGCACCGATCTGCACACCGTGCTGCTTCGCCAGCGCCACGGTATCGCGCATAATCAGAGGGTCAGAGGCGTGAAAACCGCAGGCGATATTGGCCATATCGATATGGGGCATTACCTCCTGATCCATTCCCATGGACCAGCTGCCAAAACTTTCACCCAGATCACAATTCAGTTTCATATCGCTTTTAAGCCTCTGCCGCGCGACTCTGCTTCAACCCTAACCTTTCTATTTTTGAACAGGTATTTGCAGGATGATAAAACGCGCTGTTTTTATTACAATTTTTTGTGACTCATCAGCCAGATTATAGCCTGTCACCGTAGCGACCTGAACCGTAACCGCAACCTTAATCACAACCTAAGCAGGTTCAACCCCTTAAACCCAGAGAGCAGCTTATCCATGCCTAACCTAACCCGACTCTATCCGGCCGCCCGTCGTTTTGAAGCCCTGTCATCTTCTGCCAATCAGCATGAAAACAGTACCGATCAGGCTCAAATTGCGGTGATCTATACCGGCGGCACCATCGGCATGGTAGAAAGCGATAAAGGTCTGGTGCCCGGCGACAAGATGCCGGAGCGACTGCTAAAGCAGCTGGAGACGCTGCCGGAGGCTCGTTTATCTTCGCTGCCAACTTTTGATCTGGTCACCCTGCCCCGACTGATCGACAGCTCCAACGCCACCCCTCAGGACTGGCTTGAACTGAACCGCCTGATTCGCAGCTACGCCGATCAGTATCGCGCTTTTATTATCCTGCACGGTACAGACACTCTGGCTTACACCGCCTCGGCACTGAGCTTTTTACTGCCAAAATCCCTGCCCTGCATCGTGACCGGTTCCCAGTATCCGCTGGAAAAAGAATCCAGTGATGCGCTGGGCAATGTGGAAGCTTCTCTTCTGGTGGCTAACAGCTTGATCTCTGAGCACCTGAACAAACCGCATCTGACACAAAAGGCCGGACTGATCGTCTTTGGCGACAAGATTCTGCAGGGTAACCGCGCCAGCAAAGTCAGCACCTACTCGCCACAGGGTTTTGACAGTATCAACCTGCCTCCTCTTGGCTTCTGTTCTGACGGTAAGCTGCAATGGGCTGAAACCAAGACCGTCACAAAGCCGGTATCTGACTCCGAAACCAACTTCCCGGAGATCAAAGCCGAAGCCATTGATGAGATCCCGCAGGTGGTGATTCTGAAACTCTGGCCGGGGATTCAGGCGCAACAGGTTGAGAGCCTGCTGGCGGCTCCGGTTAAGGGTGTGATTCTGGAAAGCTACGGTAGCGGTAACGCGCCGGATCTGAATCAGCCGTTATTGGCTGCCTTTAAAGCCGCTAGTGACTGTGGAGTAGTGATCGTCAACCGCAGTCAATGCCCGCAGGGTTCGGTCAGCATGAGCTATGCGGCAGGTTCCGCACTGGCAGATGCCGGTATTATCAGCGGCTATGATATGACCTGCGAGGCGGCATTCAGCAAGCTGACACTGCTTCTGCTATCAGACCTTACAAAAAATAAGCTTAAAGATGCCTTTAACCGAAACTATTGTGCCGAGCGGAGCGTATAGTCAGAAACCCTAGGCGTTTCAACGTACCGTACAGCGGCACAGCACTGGCAGAAGAGGCAAGCAATGGATCAGTTAAAGACTCAAACAGGGAACTCAGATTCAGATCTGGAATCAGGCTTCAATCACAAGCCCGGCAGTCTTAACAGTGGCTTCTATCGCGATCTGCCTGCCGTTAGCGACTTCTCCCTGCTGTTAAATCTGGATACCTACCAGCCGGTACCCGATGACTGGTATGTGCTGGTGGCGGATGTGGTCAACTCCACCGGCGCGATTCTGAATAACCGCTATCAGGATGTGAACACCCTGGGTGCCAGCTGTATTATCGCGGTGCTGAACGCCTGCGAGAAGATTATCTCCGCCAATTGCGATCCGGTCACAGATTCTGCATCAGACCTGATACCTGATTTCATCCGATCTGCTCAGCACAGCCGTGAAAATATCCCTTACGTATTCGGCGGCGATGGTGCTTCTTTTTGTGTGCCGCCCTGCTATCTGGATGCAGCGCTTGCGGCACTGAAAGGCACGCAAAAGGTCTCTACTGAGGCCTACAATCTGGAGTTGCGCACTGGTTTTATTACCGTATCAGATCTGAAGGCAGCAGGTCATGAGGTACTGGTCAGTAAAATGCAGGTCAGCGATCACGCCTATCAGGCGGCTTTTGCCGGCAGCGGTATGACCGCAGCAGAAGTCTGGCTGAAACAGAATCCGGAGCGTTATGCGATTCCGGCTGAGATTCCGGCAGAAGCCGATTTCTCCGGTCTGCAGTGTCGATGGGATCGCATTCCAAGTCCGCGGGATGAAACCGTGTCCCTGTTAATTGAAAGCCGCTGCACCACACTGGCAGACCAGAGCAAACTCTATCAGGAAACCATGGCTAAAATCACCGAGATCTACGGTGACCGGGATCAGCATCATCCCCTGCAGGCCAACAATATGCAGATGACCTTTTCCAACGAGAAACTGCGCACCGAAACCCGCCTCTACAGCGCCGGTAAAAGCTGGCTCTATAAACTGGCTTACGCTGTTAAGATCCGCTTTATCGCCATGATGGGCAGTCTGATGATGGCCACCAATGTAGTGGCTGGTGGCTACAACTGGGGTGGCTATAAAGAAGATATGATACGCCATTCAGATCACCGAAAATTCGACAATATGCTGCGCATGGTACTGGCGGGCTCGTCTGAGCAGCGGGAAAAGCTGGAAAAGTGGCTGAGAGAAAAACAGGAATCCGGTGTGCTCTACTACGGTATCAGCACCTCAGAAGCCGCTCTACTGACCTGCCTGGTGTTTCAGCATGGTCACGATCATTTCCATTTTGTTGATGGTGCCGATGGCGGCTACGCCTTAGCCGCAACACATCTGAAACGTCAGCGGCGTCAGGAGCGGCCCGAAGACTATGAGAACGCTACTCTTTAAACACAGAGGCTACCCATTAAAACTTCGGGGCTACCCACAAAAAAACAGTCAAATAACCCCGTAAAATTAATAACCCCTTACTTTTCGTATTGCATTGCAATATAAGCAGGCGTAAAGTCCAATCAAGCCAAGTACGGCACCCTCAAAGCCAATCAGGCATTGGTTTTAAGAGCAGGAGGCAAAATGACTGAAGAAGAGTTTAAAGCACTGCAACAATGGCACAGCAATGATCTGCTGGAAGGTGTTCGCTGCCTGATGGCAGTTACTCCGGTTAACAGTCTCACCGACCTGTTCCGCCTGAACGAACTGGCAGAAAGCTATCGCCGACACTACCCTCTGCCCGGTTATGATTAATCATTGAATAAATGGGAGCCGCCTTTTGGCAGCTCCCCCCCTCTTGTGTTATTCCCGATATCGTCTTTACACCTGCCTGGCATTTCACTAGAGTTCGCCCTCTGCAAAATAGGGTAGCGAACGATGCAACAGCAGCAACAAAATCAACACGACGTCATTATTATCGGAGCCGGTGCGGCAGGTCTGATGTGTGCCATCAGTGCCGGACAGCGCCAGCGTAACGTGCTGATTCTGGATCACGCCCGCAAAGCCGGAAACAAGATCATGGTATCCGGTGGCGGCCGCTGTAACTTCACCAACTATTACGTTGAGCCTAACCGCTACCTGTCCCGCAATCCGCACTTCTGCAAATCCGCCCTCAGTCGCTATACCCAGTGGGATTTTATCGCTCTGGTGGACAAACACGGCCTGCCTTATCACGAGAAAGAGGAAGGTCAGCTGTTTTCGGATAATAAGTCGAAAGCGATTCTGGATATGATGCTGCAGGAAGTATCCGAAGCCGGTGCTCGCATCCGACTGAAAACTGAAGTGCTCGCTATAGAACAAGTGCCGGAAGAAGCCGCACCTTATCGCTATCAGCTGACCGTTGAACAGAACGGCCTGAAAGAAACACTGCAGTGTCAGTCACTGGTGATCGCAACCGGCGGCCTGTCCATGCCAACGATGGGGGCCTCTGGTTTTGGTTATCAGATCGCCGAACAGTTTGGTCTGGCAGTACTGCCCCGCTCTGCGGCTCTGGTGCCTTTTACCCTGCAACCTGAAGAGAAAACCCTGACTGAGCCATTGTCCGGCCTGAGCACTCCGACAACCCTGACCTGCACGCCTGCGAAAGGAAGCAAGAACGACAAAGGTAAGCCCCGTGACGGCATGAGCTTTACCGGCAGCCTGCTCTTTACCCATCGAGGCTTAAGCGGCCCGGCGGTACTGCAGATCTCCTCCTACTGGCAATCCGGCGATACGCTGGAAATCGACCTGATTCCGGGGCTGGATCTGGATGAACACCTGAAAGCGCTGCGCCAAAGCCGCCCGAAAGTGGAGCTGAAAACCGTACTGGGTGAGCACCTGCCTGTGCGTCTGGCCAAAGCCCTGTGCGAACACTGGTTCGACAACACCACCCTGAGCGAACTCAGCAACGCCAAAATCGAAGAGATCGCCGATAAAGTGCACCGCTGGCAGCCGAAAATCTCCGGCACCGAAGGCTATCGCACCGCAGAAGTGACCCTGGGTGGCATCGACACCGACGAGCTTTCCTCAAAAACCATGGAAGCAAAAAAAGCACCCGGCCTCTACTTTATCGGAGAAGTGGTGGATGTCTCCGGCCACCTTGGCGGCTTTAACTTTCAATGGGCGTGGAGTTCCGGCTGGGTCGCCGGGGAAGAGGTTTAGAATCTCTCTCAAATAAACAAAACGCGCAAGCCAGTCAGCTGACAGGCTTGCGCTATGAAGTGGTTTAACCTTTGTTAGAAATATTAGCTACATTCAATAGACTCATAATAAAACCCTCTAAATTGACAGAATAATCAGAATCTATACAAAACCCTCTAAGATCATCAATACTCACTTTGTACATAAAGATAAAGCTGCTGTCATAAACTCTCTTTGTCCCCTTAGCTTTAGGCAAAATATCTTTCACTTCGCCTCCTAAAAACCAAACTCGCCTAATACTATTCAAATCCAAATCTTGAAAATTTTTAGGACAAATATTACTAGAGCCAATGACTTCAAACACCTTCTCTTGCTGCCTAGAGTTAAAGCAATCTTCTTTTTTTGACTGATAGCTTGCAATATTGATACAAACATAGAGCCCATCACTATCTTCGTGCAAAAAAACTAAAAGATAGTAATTTGAATAAGGGTTATCAGGCAATAGCACGCGAAGCCCCTCACTGATCACTCTAGTTTTGAACCCATTCTTTGAAAGCCTTGCTTCTGCGGCCCGATAAAAAAGATCAACATACGAAAACCCAAAGAGAGCATCATAAGTATCAGAGTCAGTAATTATCCGACCCACCAATTCACCCCATATAGTTTCGGAATCTTCATACTTTTCAATACGAGGATTCCAAATATCCCACAACTCCTTTTCTAAACCCTGAAAAATATGGTCATCTCGATATGAAAGTATTTCCAAATATTGCTTAAGGTACTGGCTGGTAGCATTCAAATCACATCGAACACTTATGTCATAAGTGAAAGATATAGCGTCAATAAAAACAGATTTAGCGATACAAAGAAAGCCATCTATCGAATGCTTAGCATGAGACTTATCACCTAAGTCCACCAAGAAAAAATAACAATCACTATATCTTCCATTATATTTATCACTCACATAACTCTTATATGACGACAAATCATTATAAACAAAACCGTTATGCTTATATTCAAAAACAATAGCCCTTCTACGCTTACCAACCTTTACTTCAAGTGCATGATCAATACTAAACTTGCGAGGACCATCAACTTTTATCTCCCGATACTTACCCTCACCCGAAATCTTATCGATTGAAAAATTCTCTCCAGCGGCAATATCGCTAAAAACGGTATCTTCAATACCAGAAAACCGTATAATATTCTCAATAAGAGAACGAACAAAAATTGAGCTTAACTGAAAATTTCTAATAGGGTCACATAAAAACTCTAAAAAAGCTCCATGTCTAATTTCGTAACCCTCTACTCTCAAAATTCTAAAAATATTAGTTTCCTGCTTAGGAAACATTTCACACATAGAGTTACGCCTATTAACCTCCTTATCAACCTTAATCAATGAGCTTTCGATTTTATCCTTAATTTCAACTGGCATTTTACTCATAACCACACCTTAGCATCACTAAAAAAACAAATAGATATAACAAAAAATTAAATAAAAATCCCTTAAAAAACCAATTAAAAATACTTCTAAACATCGAATCTCAATAAAACCCGTATAATTCATCACATAAAAAGCAATCAACAAAGGTTAACCATGTCCGATCTGACCTCTAACGCTACTGCTGCGGTACTACCGGAAAACCTGAATATGGATTTCAGTCAGCGCCTTGCCATTAACACCGCTGAGATGATCTGGCTGCCAAGCCCTGCGCCAGGTGTGCGCCGTAAGCCGCTGGAACGGGCGCAGCGGGAAGCAGGCCATACCACGAGTATTGTCGAGTACGCGCCGGGTACAAGTTTCAGTGAACACCCGCATCCGCTGGGGGAAGAGATCTTTGTTCTGGAGGGTGTGTTTTCCGATGAGAGCGGTGACTATCCCGCCGGATCATATCTGAGAAATCCGCCGGGAAGCCGTCACGCACCCTTCAGCAAAGAAGGCTGCACCATCTTTGTCAAACTGAATCAGTTTGATCCAAATGATCTTGAGCCGGTTCGCATTCTGACCAGAGAACAACCCTGGCGACAAGGTATCGGCGGTTTACAGGTGATGCCACTGCATGATTTTGAAGGCCAGCATACCGCTCTGGTGAAGTGGCCTGCCGGTGAGCACTTTCAACCGCACAGGCATTTCGGTGGCGAAGAGATTCTGGTGATTTCCGGTACCTTTAAAGATGAACACGGCGATTATCCCGCAGGCAGCTGGTTAAGAAGCCCGCACCTGAGCCAGCACAATCCGTTTGTTGAGGAAGAAACCCTGATTCTGGTAAAGGTCGGTCATCTGCCAGTTTAAGCAAAGCAAGTCCGCATGAAGCTAGTGACCTGTGGTCGCTAGCTTCATAGTATTGCATAACGGTCTTTAGAGATTTTCCATCGTTCAGGTGCTAGGCCAGCCAGTTCAGCAAAACACCCGCCAGCGCAAAAGCAGCAACCAGCCAGATAATAGGGCAATTGAATCGTTTCAGGGCGACCCATCCCAAAAGGATCAGAAGCAACTCAGGAAGAAAGACATTCAGTAAACGATCCGTGATTCCATCAGAGGACAAACCGACAAAGGGTCGTGCCAGCACCAGAAGCGCCATCATCATCAACGCATGAAACAGAAAACCCACCACAGCGGCATTGAGTCCTTTCCCAACCGCCATAAGAGCCGGTCGACGACTCAGGTATTGCCAGTGCGGTAAGAGTGCAGCCATCAGCATCAGCCCCGGCAGGAAAATACCCAGCGTCGCGGCAACAGAGGTCAGTATCGCACCACTGTATTGATGGGTTACATTCCAGCCAATATCCGCCCCCAAAAAGCTTGCCAGCGTGAACATAGGTCCGGGAACCGCCTGCGCCAAACTGTAACCACTTAGGAAGCGATCTGCCGTCATCTGAAACAAGACAACATCTTCCATTAACGGTAGCACCACATGTCCACCACCAAACACCAGACTTCCAACCTGAAAAAACTCAAGGAATATGGATGCAAAGCTGGAATGAGACTCATAAGGGGTCACAACAAAACTAAACGCCATTAACACGAAAAGCAGAGACAGTGTTACCCAGACCCAGAGACCATTTTTTAGATGAAAAGAAACAGGTTTATTTGAATAACCTGCCCCAGCCTGAGACTTCGCGCTATCGTTTCGAAAGCTTTTTTCCAGTTCAGGCGTTAACCCTACCCAACCAACAATTGCGGCAAGAATTAAAAGTGCAATCTGAAACCAGGCTTTCCCCCCCGGAGCAAATACCAGCAGAATCAAAGCTACCAGCGCTATCACCCGGGTCAGAGGCTGTTGGCAGAAACTTTTAAACATACCCAAACAAGCATCAGCCACTATGACAATTGCCAGTAGTTTCAGCCCATGAGTCAGATCGAGAAAAAAGCTATCGTAAACGATCGTTGACGTTGCAAGCGCCAAGCCAAGCATCAGCAGAAAAGATGGCAGAGTAAAACCAAGAAAAGCTGCAACACCGCCCCGGATACCTGCCCGCTGCATTCCTAAGGCAAAGCCAACCTGGCTGGACCCTGGTCCCGGTAAAAACTGGCTCAGCGCCACCAAAGCACCATATTCCTGATCGCTCAACCAGCGGCGTTCCTCAACAAAGCTCTTTCGGAAATATCCGAGATGGGCTGCCGGTCCACCAAAACTGAAACAACCCAGACGCAGAAAAACAGCAAAAATATGAAAAATTGAATCTCGGCTTTCTCCGACAAGGCCGGAAGATATCGGACTGGAACTCACAGTATATTCCTTATTACTGACCGGTCTTAGCAAGCAGAGATCGCATCCAGGCTAATGCTAAAACACATGTAAAACGCTTTTGAAAACAACAAAATGAAAAAACATACGCCTCCAGCATGACAAACCGCTTACAAGAAGGCTTATGCAAACCGGCAGGATAAAATAGGTTTGCTCAAAATGACACCAATCAAATAAATCACGTTCGCACTCAGTTCGATGCAGTAGCCCGCATTAAGCCGTGAATTGCGTTTTACATTCAATTACTTACCGAATCAGGCCATCACTGGTTCACGCCGCTTAACGCTGGTAAGATACGCGCCATCCTTTTGGCTGACTGACGCCCCACCCGGTCCTCCCTGAGACCAGGTGCAAAAAGTCCGGACGTTGTCAGCCTCAGGAGCAGAAAGGTGGACTGACCCCCACAGATAAAGGCTTTTCACTCTTGGGATAAGAGCTGAAACAATAAAAAAATGATGAGTATGAATAATCAAACGGTAGATTTGTTTTCCCCGGATCATGATTATGATCTGCGCTTTCATGAAGAACCCGACCTGAGCTTTGCCAGTCAATGGACCTCAGTGCCTGTTCATATTAAAGAAGCCGTAGAGCTGTCTCAGAGCCTGCCTGTGGTTTTTCGTCGTAACCCAACCGGTACGATTGAGATCATCGCGCTTTTCACCTGCAACGGTGAACACCTGATCAAAAAAGGTCAGTGGAGCCTTAAGCAACAGCCGGATCTGCTGCAACTGTATCCTTTCACCTGGATGCTGAAGCAGCGTGATATCAAGCTGGCGTACTACCCCCAGGCACCACACTTTCAGGGCAAAGGTCAGAAACTGCTGACCTCCAAGGGCAAGCCAACCCGTAAACTGAATGATGTGATCAAGGGTCTGGACAAGGCACAGAGTTTTTTCTCTGTGACCGGTCAGCGCATGATGGAACTGGTTCGCTTTAACCTGCTGACGCCAATTACTGTTGCGCAAAACGTGACTCTGCCGCAGGAAACCTATCTGGTGCTGAAAGAGCCATTGTCAGAAGAGACCCGCTCTCAACTGAGTGGTGAGGTCGCCTATCTGCTGGATTGCCATGTAAAAAGTCTGGCTCTGCTGCCAGCGATCAACGGTGCTCTGACGCCTTCAGCAGAAGCTGCGCCAAAAGCGGCTGAAAAGAAAGCCCCTGCGAAGCAATCAGAAACCAAAAAAGCAGCGGATAAGAAAGCCTCTGAGAAAAAAGCACCGGCTAAAAAGGCGGAGCCCTCTAAGAAAGCTGACACCGCGAAGAAAGCTAAAATCGCTAAAAATGCAGAACCTAAAGCAGCTGCGGCCAACAGCGCAACCGGTATCGATAGCATTATCGATGCGGCTTGCGCCAATTTTGGGGTCAGCCGAGATGACCTGCAGAGCCGCAAGCGTAACGACCTGCTGACTGAAGCCCGGAACCAGCTGGCGGCAGAAGCTAAAGCGGTTGAAAGCTTGAAAGAGATGGCGGCATGGCTTGAGCGTTCACCTGCAACGCTGAACAGTTGGCTAAAATAACGCCCGTTTTAACAAAGGGATAGAATACCGGGCCTCTATACTCTGGTATTCTGCTAAAAAGCCCGATGAGGATTCTGACGCTGATAGTCAGTTCTTCATCGGGCTTTTTAATTCGTGCCATTTTTACTGCTTACGCTCACGACTGATCAGGCATTTTCGATCTGCTCTTCCAGCATATATTGCTTAACCAGATCGGGCAGCTCAACCACCTTGCGCTCGGTCGTAGAGAACCAGCCAAACACTGCTTTATGACGAGCCGCCAGCTCACCATTCTGGCGATAGATATTATTTACCAGCTGAACCGATTTGGCTGAGCCCGTCGGCTCACCCACCTCAACAGTAACCTCAACCATTTCGCCCATAAAAAGCTCTCGGAAGTACTCGGTTTCCTCTTTAAACAACACAGGCCCAACCTGTTGTTTCTTCAGCCATTCAGGAGTCATGCCTACACTGATCATGTAACCAACACGAGTATGGGCACAAAAATCAGCATAAGCACTGTGGCGCATATGCTGATTGGAGTCGCAGTCACTCCAGCGTACTTCAATCTGTTTGCGGAATAGAACCTTAGCGTCTGACATTACTCTCTCCTTTTTCAGCCCCCTGACTTAATAGACAGAGCGCAGGCAGTAAATCGTGAACCCACATTCCGACCTAAACCGTCAAAGGTCAGCAACATGCAGGTTCATCAAATGAATGCATCATGTCTTGAGCGCACGATTACACCCAAAGTCGGATTATTGATCTGATTGCAGTTGCAGCATTGTGCCCTGATGTTTGATATAAGTTAAATTCATAATTCAAATTCAGACCATGACTCATAATCATTACGATAAAAATAAGAAAGTCAAAAAGAAAAGAGCCTGCGAATGGATACCCGTAACCTGAAAAAGATCGACCTGAACGCACTGGTCACTCTCAAAGTCCTGCTGGATGAAAAACACGTCACCCACACAGCTCATCAGCTCAACCTAACCCAATCTGCCGTCAGCCGAACGCTGGCAAAATTGCGGGATATGTTTGATGATCCCCTACTGGTCAAATCCGGTAAGCATCTCGCCCTGACCAACCGAGCCGAAAAGCTACAACCCCAGCTGAATGCCTTGCTGGAAAGCGCCAGCGCCCTGCTGCTTCCGGAAGCGTTTAATCCCGCCACCCATAAAGGCAGCATACGCCTGGCTACCACAGATTACGGGACGCATAGCCTGCTGCCACGTCTGGTTCCAGCCCTTAATGAGATGGCACCCGGTGTTGATCTGACGGCCGTAGACTGGCGCTCAAACCTGCTGACCGAGCTGGAAGAGAATCGCGTAGACCTGATTATCGGCGGTGCTACTGAGCCACCGGCGGATATTTTTCAGCGTATTGTGGCTCATGATCGCTTTGTGGCCGTACTGAGAAAAGGTCATCCCTGCAAGGATCAGATCAGCCTGGAAGATTATCTGCAGCTGAAACATGTGATGATCAGTCCCACCGGAACCGGCAACAGCGGCATCGATGACTTATTGGCGCTAAGCGGCCACAAACGCAATATCAGCGTACGGGTCCCCCATTTCTTCGCCGCACTGGAGATTATCGCCACGACCGATATGGTGATCCTTTTACCGGCAAAGTTTGTTCGCCGCTATGTCGCCCCGGAAAAATTCTGCGTACTGGAACCGCCCTTCGAGATTCCGCCCATGGAGATCTCCATGTTCTGGCATGCCCGTATGCATCATGACCCGCTGCATAAATGGTTCCGCCAGTTTGTCTTTGACACCATTTATGACCGGAGCAGCCGTTAGGGCTCCAGCCACAGGCTATGCCGCAGCGGGCAGAGTCTTGGCATTCAACACGCGAATACTGATACCAATCACGCAAGCGGTGAACAACATCACCACCATCGGCAGCGGTGTGCCATCGGCGAAAGAGCCGATGATACCGCCGGAAAGGCCACCGGATAGAAAGCCCAAAGCCGCGATGAGAGCGGTTGCGGTGCCTGCCCGCTCGGGGAAGAGTTCTGTGGTGCAGGAGATGCTATTTGCTACCACAAAGCTGTGGCTACCCATAAAGAGCATGGTGAGCGGTATCAGCACATACAGAGAATGCTGATCCATCAGCAGGATATAAGCCACCATCAGAGCACTGGCAGTAAGCTGCATCCCCTGACCAAGGGCGATCAGCTGGCGGGGTTCAAAACGTCTCAATAAACGCAGATTGACCCGACTCATCAGCACCATGGCTGCAACGTTAAAACCAAAAACAAAGGGATAGACCGTTTCCGATAAGCCAAAGTAGCCCATCAGCACACCGGGTGATGCCGTTATAAAGCCCAGCAAACCGGCATAGGCAGCGCAGGTTGAGGTGATAAAGCCCCAAACCCGGCGCTCACGAATGACCACAAAGTAGTTTGCTAACAGATTACCGCTGGCTTTCATCGGACTGGTTTCCGGCAGATGCTTAAAAAACAACAGCATCAGGATCAGGGCGTAAACCAGCAGAAAACCAAAGATGGTGTTCCAGTTACTCACCTGCAAAATCAGCATACCGATAATAGGCGCTGCAAGCGGTGCCACCATCATCACCTGCATCACCCGAATCAGGTTTGCTGCCCCGGCCTTACCAGAGCTGAGATCCCGGATAATGGCGGAGCTGTTCACCATCGCAAGACCACCGCCCAAGGCCTGCAGAAAACGCAGCACCCAAAGCTGAACCAGACTGTCGGAGAGCATAATCCCCAAACTCGACAACGCAAAAACCCCCAAACCACTGACGACTAATTTACGTCGACCAAAGCGATCAGACAGCGGGCCACCCAACAGCTGCCCAAGACTCAAACCTAACAAAAAGTAACTGATAGAGATCTCAACCTCATGCACGACGACATTGAAGTCTTTTGCCATTAACGGGATGGCAGACAGATAAATATCCGTTCCCAAAGGTGCAAGGGCAGTCAGGGCTGAGAGCATTAACAACAATCCTGTAGTCGCCTGAACAGCAGCAGCCTGTTGGGTTGAGATGGGGTGTTTTTTGTCAGACATGCAGTATGCATCCTCTTCACGGATGGCAGGCATCCCGGAAACATCAGAAACGATCAGAGAATAAAAAACAGGGCGAGCCGCAACGACTCAACCCTGTGAAAAAGCAACAATGGCAAACCTCTTGCGCAAGGGGTCTAAACCTTGTTGCAGTTATCCGCCTGAAGAGCAGGCAGTAACGGAAGTAATGGCAGTCCTTAACCAGCACACTCGTTAAGAACCGTCAGATGGCACGGTTATCAGATCACTTGATAAAACATCACAAAGGCACGGTCAGAATCGGGCGGCGGCAGTGATGCATCACCTTAGTCGGCGTATCACCTAGCAGGCTGTTCTGATGACGAACACCCATAACAATCACCGTCGCATCAATCTCATCGGCCACTTCCAGAATCTTTTTCCAGGGCGTGCCCTCTTCAACACGCGCTTCCAGCTGGCCATCTTCCAACATTTCAGAGGCATCCAGCTCTTCCCGGCAAAAGCGCTCAACACGCTCAACCACCTGCCGGTGAACGTGCTGCAGACTTTCATCATGCAGAGCCTTCAGGCTCGGATCATCACTCATCATAGAGCGCACCAGACGCTCGGCATGGCCGCTCACCGGCTCTACCACATGCAAAAAGGTGATCTGGGATTTGTAATGTCCGCACAGACTCATCGCAGCACGAAAGGCCGGACGGGAACCAGGACGAATATCGGAGGCATACAAAATACGGGTAACACCGGGCAGCATCGCTAACCCTCCTTATCAGCTTGGAGGGTTCAGAGGTGGGTCGCCTCTGAACGCACTCCTGTCATTGTTATTCTGTTAGCTCTGTAAAACCTGGCTGAAGGTGGTTAAGAAAGACCCTCAGCTAAATGCTTTAGTGCTCTGGCAACAAAACATTTCTATCGGTAAAGGAGTTCGGGCAGGAACAGGGCGATCTGAGCAATAAAGGTGATCAGTGCCAGACGGATAATATCCGCCATCCAGAACGGGGTTACGCCTTTAAAGATAGTGCCCGGCTTCACATCCCGGAGCACGGCACTTAACACGAAGACGTTCATCCCCACCGGCGGCGTGATCAGACTGATCTCAGTTACCACCACAACCACAATACCGAACCACACCAGATCAAAGCCCAGGCTCTGAACCAGTGGATAGAAGATAGGCACGGTCAGCAGCATCATGGACAGACTCTCAAACACCATGCCCAGCACGATGTAGATCGCCAGAATCACCAGAATCACGCCCATCGGGCTGACATCCAGCGAGGTCACAAAGGCCAGCAGAGCATCCGGCAGGCCCGCACGGTTGATAAAGTCAGAGAACACCAGTGCGCCGATCAGAACACCAAACAGCATCGCCGTGGTACGCCCGGTATCCGTCATCGCATGGAACAGAGAGCCCAGAGTCAGGGAACGACGGGCCAGTGCAATAACAAAAGCACCACCGGCACCGATACCTGCGGCTTCAGTTGGCGTGAATACGCCAAGGTAGATTCCGCCCATCACGATGGTAAAGAGAACCAGAACCCCCCAAACACCTTTCAGAGCCGCGAAACGCTCACCCCAGCTCATTTTATCGCCAGGAGGTCCCGCTTCAGGGTTGCGCCATACGATATAACGCACGGCCGCCAGATAGAGAATGATCCCCAGCAGACCCGGCAAAAAACCTGCCGCAAAGAGTTCACGGATACTGGATTCGGTCAAAAGGCCGTAGATCACCAGAATCACACTTGGCGGAATCAGAATACCCAGCGTACCACCGGCCGCGATAGACGCTGTAGCCAGAGAGTCGGAGTAACCAAACTTGCGCATCGGTGGCATTGCCACCTTCGCCATAGTCGCAGAGGTTGCCAGAGAGGAACCACAAATCGCGGAGAAACCACCACAAGCCACAACTGTCGCCATGGACAGACCACCTTTACGGTGACCCAGAAAGGCATAAGAGGCCTGATAGAGTTCCTGGGACAGACCGGATTTGGTCACCAGGTTACCCATCAGAATAAACAGAGGAATAACGGACAGGCCGTACTCCTGAGCGGTATCAATGACACGGTTCGACGCCATAGACAAAGCGCCGGTCCAGCGGAAATCAAATAAGTTGTCAAAGCCCAGCCCCTGCAGATAGGCAAAGCCGAAGAATCCCACAAAACCCATCGCAAAGGCGATCGGGATTCGCACGATAACAATCAGCGCCAGCAGAATAGCAAAGCCGATAAGTGCTACAGTCATAAACTTGGTCCGGAAAAAACGCAGATGACAAAACTCAGCCTGACCGGTAGCAGAGAGAGCGATCAGCTCTGCTGCTGCACCAGACAATGAAACGATAACTCAGGGCCGAGCCACGGGTTTCAAAAAGCCACGAATTTCGATTCAGTCACGGGTTTCGATAATGATTCGATAGACGCCATAGGTGATCATCAGGGCAGCAGTGGCGTAACTCATCACTGCAATGTACTGCACGATATAACCTACTGGTATTTCAAGGTATTCCGTTACCACGTCCCGACTCAGGGAACGGTCGCCCAGATAGAACATACGTTCAGCTAGGAAGTAGAGACCTCCGGACATCAGCAGTGCAGAAAACAAACCCAGTACACGCATCAGTTTGTTACTGATAAAGCTGTCCAGAATATCCACCACAACATGGCCACCCCGCCAGGTAACAATCGGCATCTGTGCAAAAACAATCACAGCAAGACCAATCTCTGTCAGCTCTACGGCACCATTCACAGCGTTATCGAAAAAGTATCGCCCGATTACGTCCATGCAAGTCAGAACCATCAAAGCAAACAACACTACCGCCGCACAGGCCTCAAGGAAAAAGGCCAGCCATACGACTGGCCCTTTTTCTTCGTAGTGCTCTGCCACCCACTTAGGAAGCATTGCGAGAGACATACACTACTCCACTCAGTTACCAGCAGTTTTCATATTAGCTTCGTAGTCACGAGCGATTTTGCGCATCTCTTCAAGTGCTGCTTTCGCATCAACATCACGATCGGATACAGAGTCGATCCAAACCTGATCCATACCTTTGGTCAGCTCGACGAACTCTTTGTACATGGCATCGTTTTTAGAAATACGCTTCACGTTCACGCCAGCTTCCTGAGCGGCTTTGTAGCCATCCATATCGGCACCGTCCCAGGCGCTACCTGCCAGTGCAGACAGACGCAGACCGGATACACGACGGATCGCTGCACGGTCTTTCTCAGACAGGTCTTCCATGAACTCAGGATTGATGAACATGGAGAAGCTACCCAGATACATACCACCAGGCAGAACCGTTACGTGGTTGGTTACTTCGTTCAGACGCAGAGACTTCTGCTCACCCATAGGGATGAATACACCATCAATAACGCCCTGCTGCAGCATTTCGTACACTTTCGGAGCCGGAGCACCAACAGGTGTGACATGCATACGCTCAGCCAGAACACTCTGAACACCACCACCTACACGGATCTTCTTGCCTTCCAGATCTGCAAGGGAGTTGATTGGCTCTTTTGTGTGTATCAGGCCAGGACCGTGGGTGAACATACCCAGAACTTCCAGACCTTCGAATTCGCCCGCCTGACGGAAGTGTTTGTCATACACTTTCCAGAGAGCGACAGATGCAGCTTCCGCGCCGACACCCAAACCAGGCTGTTCAACCGCTTGTGGCAGCTTGAAACGACCCGGTACATAACCGTGATAGCTGAAAGATGCGTCGATTACACCATCTTCTACCAGGTTGAACATGGTTTTAGGGTGACCTAATCCTTGTTCAATTTTGATTTTTACGCGTCCTTCAGTCGCCTCTTCTACCCATTTAGCCCACGTAGGCCAAACAACAGCATTCTGCGCAGCCGTTGGTGGCAACCAGGTACCTACCCGCAGAATAGTTTCAGAAAAGGCTGCATTAGAGGCCATCATTGTGGCGCCTAACGTCAGACCAACCAGGGCTTTTTTGAAGGTTTTCTTCATTATTGTCATTGTTGTCTCCTGCTTAGGTTTTGCCCTATGGCCAGCCGTGCAGTAGGGATCGTACAGGCCATAGATCACGCTTTTTATCGTTGTTAGTGCACTTTTTATTATTAAGAACACCTATTTTCAGAAAGCTTCTGCAGATCTTCGCCTGCTGAAACCTGTTTTAAATCACTTTAAAACTCTGAAAAACAGTTTCTGTATCAAATTCAACTCGCTAACAGATTCCGTACCAGTGAAAAAAGCTGTAGCCGTGCTCATTTCAACCAACAAGGGTACAGATCAAAGCCATCGAATTTAAAATCTGACCTAGATCAGATTTCCAAGATACAACATTATTTGCGATACCAAAAGAGAATCATTGATAAAATTTATGTATCTAATTCAATATATACATCAAAACAAAAATCCACTCTCTCACCCTCAAGCTATTTACCCGCGAAAAGTGGGTGGATATTGTTTTTATTAAATTTCAGTACCGGATCAAGCTCTGTCATCTCAAAAGAGATCTGGCAGTAATCATTGTCTGTAACCGGTTTCATCCAATCACACAGAATCTCAAATACCTTTTCCGCAACCTGCTGCTTCAGCGTCATATCACGGCCATGTCCGATCTTCAGATTCAGGTTCAGAAAGGCAAACTCGTCGCGGCCATCCGCCACACGATAGTCATAGCAACGAATTGCCCGGCTACGCACACCACCGATCGGGAAAGCACCGGTGGATACCACGTACTCATGCAACGCTTTGAACAGCGGCTGAAAATCCAGCTTCTCGTGCAAATTATCGGAATACTCCACAATAAAATGCGGCATAGGTCACCTCACTGTCAGCAACAGACGTTACCGGAGTGCATCCAGTGCACTCCGAATAAAACATTAAAAATCACACGCCCCATTTAGGAATATGGTGTGAGCCCATGCTGATGCAGACATTCTTAGGTTCACAGAACACTTCGAAGCTGTAATCACCGCCTTCACGACCGGTACCGGACGCCTTAACACCACCGAACGGCGTGCGCAGATCACGGACGTTCTGGCTGTTTACGAACATCATGCCCGCTTCGATGCGGTTGGCGATGCGATGTACCTTGCCCACATCCTGAGTCCACAGGTAAGACGCCAGACCGTAGTCGTTGTCGTTCGCCATGCGGATCACATCTTCTTCATCTTTAAACGGAATGATCACCGCCACAGGACCGAAGATCTCTTCGCGGGCGATACGCATATCGTTGGTCACATCACGGAATGCCGTCGGACGAACAAAGTGACCACCTTTCAGGTGATCCGGCAGCTCATTAACCGGCTTGTCAGGGCCACCAGCGATCAGAGTTGCACCCTCTTCGATACCCAGCTTGATGTAACCGGTTACTTTCTCCCAGTGCGCCTGACTGATCAGAGAGCCCACCTTAGTGTCCATCTCGGTAGGATCGCCAACCTTAATCTTATTAGCGCGTGCTGCGAACTCTTCACAGAACTTGTCGTAGATACCTTCCTGAACAAACAGACGAGAACCGGCAGTACAACGCTCACCATTAATCGAGAAGATACCGAATACCGCAGCATCCAGAGCACGCTCGTAGTCACAGTCATCAAAGATGATAACCGGTGACTTACCACCCAGCTCCATAGAGAATTTTTTCAGGCCAGCATTTGCGATGATGTGCTTACCGGTTGCAGTACCACCGGTGAAAGAGATCGCATTGATGTTCGGGTCAGTGATCAGGGCGTTACCTGTGGTGCCGCCGAAACCGTGAACGATGTTGAATACGCCTGCTGGCACACCGGCTTCCAGAGCCAGATGGCCCAGAAAATCCGTCGACAGTGGCGACAGCTCAGACTGCTTCATCACCGCAGTGTTACCCAGCGCCAGCGCAGGAGCTGTTTTCCAGGTACCGGTCATAAAAGGGACGTTCCATGGCGAGATCAGAGCGCACACACCCGTTGGCTGATACAGGGTGTAGTTCAGCATCTGGTCATCCATCGGATAGGTGTGACCGTTCATCTGACGGGACTTCTCAGCAAAGAAGTAGAAGTTGTTGGAAGAACGTGGAATCAGCGCATTCTGAGTCTGGTAGATCGGCAGACCGGTATCCGCGGTTTCCAACTGAGCAATCTTTTCAACATTCTCACCGATCAGGTCACCCAGTTTTTCGATGATTTTAGAACGCTTCGCAATCGGCATATTGGCCCACGCAGGAAATGCATCTTTTGCTGCCTGAGTTGCTGCTGCGACCTGTTGTGGGGTCGCGTGTGCTACCTCAGCCAGAACGTCACCGGTTGCCGGGTTTACGGTTTCAAAAGTTTCCGGGCTTTCTACCCATTTGCCGTTAATCAGGTTCTTAATCATTGTTCGTTTCCGTCCTACCGTATGCACTTAGCCGACAGCTCCTGGTGAGCCAATCGCCTGTCTGTAAAATCGTCAGTCTGTAAAGAGTGAGCCGCTGTTGTGTCCGGCAACGAGGCTGAACTCATCCTGCCGGCTAACAACTTAACATATTAATCAATTTATTTAACATATTAACGATTGTCAACTCAGAAGTTGCTCCTGAAACTAAAATTGGTCTGATAACTTTAGTCTACTCTTAGGCAAAAACGACAAGAACTGCTCCACAGAGCAGATAAATACTGAACCGG
This sequence comes from Oceanospirillum sp., assembly GCA_048270425.1. Lineage (GTDB taxonomy): Bacteria > Pseudomonadota > Gammaproteobacteria > Pseudomonadales > Halomonadaceae > Oceanospirillum. Next base: position 104,160 of record JBLWSY010000010.1, on the reverse strand, counting down.
GAGAAACCGGTCACGGGATCAGGAATTTAATTAACATATTAAGTTATTGACATTCCCAGCCTTAATAGCAAAACTACTTAACATAGAAAGTAATTGGCATAGATACTGATTTCGTATCCATACATTCAAGAATCCAAGAAACTGGAGATTTCGCCATGAGGCACAGCCGAATCCTGAAGGATGGCGTAGCAACTGAGCTGGCTATCGACCCGAATCAAAAGCAGGACATGACGTCACAGCAATGGCTGCCTGCAACCACAGGCACCGTGTTTGGCATCGCGCTGAACGACAAAGAGCTTTGCGCCAGCCTGGAGCAGGCTTTTAACGAAAAGCCCCATGTTAATCCGCCGAAAACGCCGGTACTGCACATCAAAACCCCTAACACTCATATCGGTTATGGCGCAGCGATCCCGGCTCCTGCAGACGGCACCACTATTTATGCAGGCCCATCTCTGGGTATCGTCATCGGCAAACAGGCCACCCGCGTTTCTGAAGAGAACGCCATGGATTACGTTACCGGTTACACCATCGTCAACGAAGTCTCTCTGGCTGAAGGTTCTTTCTATCGTCCTGCGGTAAAAGCCAAGTGCCGTGATGGTTTCTGCCCCATAGGCCCATGGGTTGTGAATAAAGAAGATGTTTCCAGCCCGGAAAAACTGGCGATCAACACCTTTATTAACGACGAACTGGTTCACAGCACCAGCACCGATCAGCTGGTTCACAGCCTGCCAACAATCGTCAGCTACCTGAGCAGCTTTATGACCCTGCAGGAAGGCGATCTGATTATCGCCGGTACGCCACTGCGTACAGAAAAGCTGGCACTGAAAGCCGGTGATACCGTTGCCATCGAGATCGATTCCATCGGTCGTTTGGAGAACAAAGTCATCAACGAAGCAGAGCTGGGTTAAGGGGAAGTCACCATGAAACGCGCACGTATTCTTTTAAACGGTGAACTAACCAACGTTACCGTTAACGACAATCTGGATGCTGTTCTGGCTGACGGTACTGTTATTGCTCAGGCAGATGCTGACTGGCAGCCACCTTGCGACGGCAAGATCTTTGTTCTGGCGATCAACTATGCTGACCACGCTGCCGAGCTGTCTTTCAAGGCTCCGGACGAACCTCTGGTGTTCCTGAAAGCACCGAACACGCTGCTGGGTCACAACAAAAACACCTACCGTCCGGACAACGTGGATTACATGCACTACGAGTGCGAACTGGTCGCCATCATCGGTAAAACCGCGAAAAACGTTTCCCGTGAAGACGCGATGGATTACATCGGCGGCTACACCGTAGGTAACGACTACGCGATCCGTGACTATCTGGAAAACTACTATCGTCCGAACCTGCGGGTTAAGAGTCGTGACACCTGTACGCCGGTTGGCCCTTACATTGTTGACGCTAACGACGTTGCCGATCCGCACAACCTGACTCTGCGCACCTATATCAACGGTGAACTGAAGCAGGAAGGCAACACCTCAGATCTGGTATTCAACATTCCTTATCTGGTGGAATACCTGAGCAACATCATGACCCTGGAACCGGGCGATATGATCTTTACCGGTACGCCGGAAGGTCTGGCGGATGTGAAGCCGGGTGATGAGATCGTCACAGAGGTTGAAGGCGTTGGTCGTCTGGTGAACCACATCATCAGCGAAGACGACTACCTGAAAACGCTGGGCTAACCCCGCGGTTTAATCCAACGTCAAAAGGCTGTGAACGTAATCATCTAAGCAGGTAAAACAGGATCGTAGGATGGTGCAAAGCGAAGCGTGCCCATCAAATTCCGAGATCTATTGATGGGCTCGGCCACTGCGTGCCCTTAGCCCATCCTACCTTAGGATTTCTTTCACAGCCTGTAACAACAAGAATAAAAAAAACCGTTGGTCGGCCAGATGATCGACCATCAAAACGACCAACGGTTTGCACACAGGACTATCAAGATGCTTTCCGAAGAGATTATTAAAGATTGCGCGGCACAGCTGCATCAGGCTGAAAAAGACCGCAAACAGATTCGTCAGATCTCCCTGCAATACCCTGAGATCACCATTCCTGACGCTTATAAGATTCAGAGCGAATGGCTGAAACTTAAGCTGGCAGAAGGTCGTAAGATCATCGGCCACAAAATCGGCCTGACCTCCCGCGCCATGCAGATGTCCTCCCAGATTGATGAGCCGGATTACGGCACGCTGCTGGACGATATGCTGTTTGAAGATGCCGGTGATATCCCGACTGATCGTTTTATCGTGCCCCGTATCGAAGTGGAACTGGCCTTCATTCTGAAGAAGCCTCTGTCCGGCCCGAACTGCACCATCTTTGATGTTTACAACGCCACCGATTACGTGATTCCGGCGCTGGAACTGATCGATGCCCGTTCTCAGTCCATCGACCCGGAATCCGGTCGTCCACGTAAAGTGTTCGACACCATCGCTGATAACGCAGCCAACGGCGGCATCATCATGGGTGGTCGTCCGATCAAACCATCCGAGATGGATCTGCGCTGGGTATCCGCCATGATGTACCGTAATGGCGTGATCGAAGAAACCGGTGTTGCTGCTGGTGTACTGAATCACCCGGCAAACGGCGTGGCATGGCTGGCAAACCGTCTGCACCCATACGGCATCACACTGGAGCCGGGTCAGATCATTCTGGGCGGTTCTTTCACCCGTCCGGTTGCCGCACGTAAAGGTGATACCTTCCAGGTGGATTACGGCCCACTGGGTAGCATCAGCTGCTTCTTTAAATAACTAGCTGCTTCTTTAAATAAAAGTGGTTCGTTTCAGATAAGACGGATTGTTCGGCATAAGAGAAGCGTCGGATGGCGCTTCGCTTATCCAACCTACCGATTTTCAGATAACCACCAGGTTTCAGGAGAGCAACATGCCCGCTCCAACCAATACCTTTAAGCAAGCCCTGAAACAGGGTGATACCGCGCAGATCGGCCTTTGGCTGGGTCTGGCAAACAGCTACACCGCAGAACTACTGGCCGGTGCCGGTTTTGACTGGCTGCTGATCGACGCCGAACACGCGCCAAACGATCTGCAAACCATTCTCGGTCAGCTGCAGGCGATTGCACCTTACCCGTCACATCCGATTGTTCGTCCGCCATGGCCGGATGCAGTTCGCATCAAGCAGATTCTGGACTTAGGCGCACAGACCATTCTGGCTCCTATGGTGGAAACCGGTGAACAGGCAGCGGATGTCGTTTCTGCAACCCGTTATCCACCGCAGGGCATTCGTGGTGTGGGTAGCGCTCTGGCACGTGCTTCCGGTTTCAACCGTATGCCGGAATATCTGCAGACCGCCAATGACGAAATCTGCGTACTGATTCAAATCGAAACCCCGAAAGGTGTTGAGAATCTGGATGACATTCTGGCCACAGAAGGTGTCGATGGCGTCTTTATCGGCCCATCTGACCTGAGCGCCTCTATGGGCTATATCGGCAACCCGGGGCACCCTGAAGTGCAGAAGGTGATTGAAGAGAGCATCGCCAAGATTGTTGCTGCCGGAAAAGCACCGGGCATTCTGATCGCTGACCAGGCGCTGGCTCAGCGCTATATCGAACTGGGCGCACTCTTTGTTGGTGTCGGTACCGATACCGGCCTGCTGATGAAGTCCTCCAACGATCTGGCGGCCAAGTTCAAAGCCAATATCGAAGCCCCTAAAGCAGAAAAAGGCTCCGTTTACTGACAACCATCAGATAAAACAGTCCTGATCCTGTCTTCTCAGACAGAAACAAAGAGATGCCTCTTTCGCCCGGTGTTTTCCTACCCCGAAAACACCGGGCGATTTTTTCTTCACACCAAGACAGGCTGGGTTATGCTTGTCTGAATACGACCCATAATTTGTCAGCAGATTGAAGCCCCATGCCGGTAAACCATAACGACGAATGGATCCCCAACATTGTTATCGGTCAGGATTACGACCAGCACTTCGCTGAAGCCTCCATCCACTTTGATGTACTGGGGCGCATGGCGGATTTCTTTGGTCGTGATATGCCAGTGCATCTGCACGCCCAGTTTCTGCAGATTCACTTTATTCATGGCGGCAAAAGCCACTTCTATATCGATGAAGCGGTTTACAACTGCGAAGGTGCCTGCGTTTTTCTGACGCCACCTGCGATCCCTCACTCCTTTATGACCCAACCGGGTATTACTGGTTACGTGCTGACCGTGCATCAGTCCCTGATCTGGTATCTGCTCAGCGACAGCCAGAACAACCAGCTGGACAGCGAACATATCCGCCCCATCTGTATTGAAAAGCGTCTGTTAAGCGACGATCAGCTGAAACTCTGGCATCGACTGGAACACAGCTTTGAAGCCCTGCAGGATGAATGGCAGAGCGAACACAGCGACAAGAACTTTGCTCTTGAAAGCATCGTGCGCCTTATGCTGTTACAGATGATGCGCCTTGCACCAGAAAATACTGAAACCCAGACCGTTGCCAGTGAAGAACTGCGCCTGTTTCGCCGCTTCTCGGAACAGCTCGAACAGGAGTTCCGCAACCGCTGGCCGCTGAGCAAATACTGCTCCACCATCGGCGTCTCCGAAAGCCGCCTGAATCATATCTGCCAGCGGGTCGCCAACTGCCCGCCCAAGAAGCTGATTCACGAACGTGTCCTGCAGGAGAGCAAACGCATGTTGCGCTACTCCAACCTCAGCATTAACGATATCGGCTTTGAGCTGGGCTTTACCGACCCCTCCTACTTCTCCCGCTTCTTTCGTAAGCAAACCGGCCTGACCCCGAAAGACTTCCGGCTGCAGAGTTCGCTGTAGCCTTCCCCCCGAAAACTCTTTGTATCCCTACAAATCCCCGCTGAAGCCTTACATTCCGCAAAAAATCGGTTAGACTAACCAGATACTTAATATGTTAATGAGATTTTAATTTGACCACGGTAACCTCCACCCTCAACAAACCGCTACCGACCGGTATTCTGCTGGTGCTGACCTGGGCGCTGACCCTGACGGATACGCTGCAGCTGGCGGATACCCGAGATGCGGCGACGGTACTGGTGTGGTCTTTTATCGCCATTGAGTTTACCCGCCTGACCAAAAAGCAGCGCACACCGGTTGTAGCCCTGATGGCGGCAGGCATTGCTTTCGGGCTTTGGGCATGGTGGGAAACCGGCCAACTGGATCTGTTTGGTCTCCTGGATGAACATATAAAACTGGCAATGCTACTCACCGCTGTCAGCTTTATCCGACTGGCGACCAAGGTTCATGCCGGTGGCAAAACCCGTGGCATGAAGAGCTTTGCGGCCACCCTCGGCGGTATGCACCTTTTCTCTTCGGTGGCGAACTTCTCTTCCCTGTTTCTGTTTGGCGATCAGGTTCGCCAGAACCAGAGTAATGGCGCGAAACTGAACCCACTCTCATATCGATTACTGACCCGTGGCTTTTCCCTGGCGGTTTTCTGGTCGCCCTTCCTGAGTATGATTCCGCTGGTACTGGAACTGGTGCCGGGGGTTGAGATGGGTAAAGTCTACCCCTGGGCGCTGGCGATTGTGGCCTTCGGTTTTGCCGTAACTCTGGTTGAAGCCCGCATCCGCAACCATGACGATCTCATGCCCTATCAGGGTTATCCCATCACCTTATCCTCGCTGGCGTTGCCGGTGCTGCTGATCGCCACTTTACTGCTGGTTCATCAGCTGCTGCCGGATCTGCCGATGCTGGTGATCATCTCAACAGTTGCGGTAGCCGTGCCTCTGCTCTGGATTCTGCTGCTGAAAGGCGCAGCTGAAACCGGCGGGAAAATTCAGAATCACATCGCCGAACAACTGCCCAATACCCGACCGGAGATCTCTCTGTTTCTGGCGGCGGGTTTTCTGGCGGCAGGGGTTAAAGCCTGTATCGCGGCCGGTCTGATTCACTCGCCCTTTGGCGATACCAATGCACTGGTTGCGGCCAGTGTCATGCTGCTGATCTTTGTTATCTCAAGTCTGGGCATTCACCAGTTTGCACTGGTGGCTATTTTTGCCGGTCTGATGGCCCACAACACGGTGACACCTCACCTGATGGCGATCGCCTACATGATGAGCGTATCCCTGGCGATGTCCGGTTCTCTGTTCAGCGGGGTCAATATCATTATTCATAATCAATTTAAGGTTCCCAATCGAGCCATGCTTCGGGACAATATGCCCTACTCTATAATCATGCTGCTCTTTGGCACCGCCATCCTCTTTACCATGGAGGCTAACGGTGTTCGCTGAAGCAAAGAAATATGACGCCAACCCTGCACCGGAAAATCAGAACCGTGAGGATGAAGCGTCCGATCAGGCCGTGAGCCTGCAACGGAAATTTGATCAGATGCGTAAGTTTAACGACTCTATCCCGCTGAAGTTACTGAAAGCCCGCGAAACGACCATGTCGTTCTTCCGGCCGATTCTTCAGGAAGCGGGGCTGACGGAACAGCAGTGGCGGGTGATCCGGGCGCTGAATGAATATGAAGAGCTGGAATCCAAACAGCTGGCAGAGCTGTGCTGCATTCTCAGCCCCAGCCTCACCGGTATCATCAACCGACTGGAAAGCCAGGGCCACCTGAAGCGCCGCAAGTCCACTGAGGACCAACGTCGTGTTCTGATTAGCCTGACCGATCAGGCCAAGGAGCTGTTCAAAGAACTCAGCCCCCGTCTGGAAGGCCGTTACGGCGACCTCACTAACCAGATCTCGAAAGAGAAACTCCAGCAGCTGAATGAACTGCTGAGCGAGATTATCAATCTCGAGCCTTGATCATTCGGCCTAGCGACATCTGAAAGCAGCCCCAATGGGGCTGCTCTCATTCCAGCTCCAACGAAACCCTGACCTGTCTCAATAGAAAACTGCCCCAAAGACCGCATCCTGCGTTGACAATAGTTAACATGTTATCTATATTTTTACTTAACATATTAACTTTATCCGTTTCGCTCAGTATCGAGCCACGGTGACAGCTTGCAATGTGTTTACGGTTCAGGGGCCGGCAAGACGAGACAACAGAGCCAAGTGACCAATCGGGATTACCTGAGGCAGGCTCTGCCACTAAAACCACTTAGAACAAGAAAAGGTGAAGAAGATGGGTGAAATTACTATTGCCGCTAAGGTGACGCACGTACCAACCATGCTGCTTTCCCAACAGCCCGGTGCTCTGGAAGGTTGCCGCGAACCGGCTATCGAAGGCCACCGTGAACTGGGTCGTCGTGCCCGTGCCGCTGGTGTTGATACCGTTGTGGTACTGGATACTCATTGGCTGGTGAATGCCGGTTTCCACGTTAACAGCAACGAGCTGTTCGAGGGCGTTTATACCAGTCACGAATTCCCGCACTTTATCCAGAACATGGAATACAAGCATCCGGGCAATCCTGATCTGGGCGACGCTATTGCAGCGCGCGCGACTGAGAAAGGCGTTCACACCCTGTCCCATCAGGTTAAGACGCTGGATCTGGAATACGGCACTCTGGTTCCGCTGCACTTTATGGATCCGGAAGGCGAGTTCAAAGTGGTTTCCATTGCAGCCTGGTGTACGGTTCACAACCTGAACGATTCCCGCAAGCTGGGCGAAGCGATTGCTGAAGCGATCCGCGAGAGCGACAGCAAAGTGATGCTGCTGGCATCCGGTTCACTGTCCCACAAAATCTGGGAAAACGAACTCTACGCAGCCAACAACGGCACCTTCACCATCTCCAAAGAGTTTAATAAGCAGGTTGACCTGCGGGTGATGGATCTGTGGGCACAGGGCGAATACGCTACCTTCCTGAAGATGCTGCCGGATTACGCGCTGCAATGCGCCGGTGAAGGTGGTATGCACGACACCGCGATGCTGTTTGGCGCACTGGGTTGGGATAAGTACGACGGTAAAGCCGAAGTGCTGACGCCATACTTTGAAAGCTCCGGCACCGGCCAAACCAATGTTCAGTTTCACCTGTAACTGAGCAAATCTCAGACCTGAACCAAGAGCTGAACCGGAAGATCTGAGACAAAGCCCTGAAGCAAAACATCCTCAAAGAAGGGTGATCAGGCAAAACGCCTTGAGCGACAAGGCAACCTGCTCCGATTTACTGCAACCATCTGAGCAACAGAGCAAAGAAGAACGAAGAAAGAACATAGAAAAAGCTATCCAGTGGGCTAAGGTAAAGATCACCAGCCGGTAGCAGAACAACCCCAAAGCTCTGAATAAAGAAAATAACAAAGCACTGATAACGACAAAGCACTGATAACTACAAAGCACGAATAACTACAAAACACTCGCAACGATAACGAGAGCAAACCACATGACTCTTTCACTTCAAACACTGCACGAGCTGAGCACCGACTCCGCTCTCTCCATGCTTCAGGCTGCGAAACAGAAAGCAGAACAACTGGGCATCAAAGTCTGCATCTCCGTTGTCGGCCCGCAGGGCATCACCCTCGCCAGTATTCGTATGAACGGCGCACCTTTGCTTTCAGCCAGTCTCGCTGAAGACAAGGCCTACACCGCCGTCAGTTTCAATCGCGCTACCCATGAGTGGGATGAACGCCTCGCCAGTCAGCCCAAGGTGCAGCAAGCCCTTGGTCAGCGGGATCGATTCACCATGCTCGGTGGCGGTCTGCCGGTTAATGTTCCGGCAGCAACGTCTATCCGTTCTGAAACAGGTAAAGACTCCGGCAGCACAGGTTCCCTGACCGCTTCGAGTTTGCTCGTAGGTGCTGTCGGAGTCTCCGGTGGTGCTGTTCATCAGGATATTGAATGCGCTGAAGCCGCCATTGCCGCTTTAGGCATTTAATTCCTGAAAGAACCGACACCCGATCTTTTCCGAAAGCTTTAACCACAGCGTATGAACGGCATACCCTTAATAGCCGTTCTTCAATGACAGAAAAACAAAACGACGACGGAGCTCAACACATGCTACAGGCAAGCTACCCTTACTATCTGGCCAACGAGCCGGTGACACCTAATCAGGATCTGGCTGTCACCAACAAGTACACCGGTGAGATCGCCACCCGCGTTGCCATGGCGGATGTGGATGCCATCGATCGCGCTATCGCCGCTGCGAACGAAGCCACCGATGCGATGCGCAAGATGCCAGCGTTTAAGCGCCAGCAGATTCTGGAATACTGCGTAAAGCGCTTTCAGGAGCGTTTTGAAGAGCTGGCTCAGGCGCTGTGTGTCGAAGCCGGTAAGCCGATCAAAGACGCCCGTGGCGAAGTGACCCGCCTGATCGATACCTTCAAGATCGCGGCTGAAGAAGCGACCCGCATCTACGGTGAAGTGATCCCGATGGATATCAGCCCCCGTGCTAATGGCTACAGCGGCCAGTGGAAGCGCGTGCCAATCGGCCCTTGCTCTTTTATTTCGCCCTTTAACTTCCCGCTGAATCTGGCGGCACACAAGGTTGCTCCTGCGATTGCGGCCGGTTGTCCGTTTATTCTGAAACCCGCTTCCCTGACGCCAATCGGTGCGCTGATCATTGGTGAAGTGCTGGCAGAAACCGATCTGCCAAAAGGTGCTTTCTCTATTCTGCCGTGTCACCGTGATGGTGCTGACCTGTTCACCACCGACGACCGTCTGAAGCTGCTGAGCTTTACCGGTTCTCCGGAGGTTGGCTGGAACCTGAAAGCGAAAGCCGGTAAGAAGCCTGTGGTACTGGAACTGGGTGGCAACGCGGCCTGTATCGTTGATGAAGGTACCGACCTTGAAGATGCAGTTGCCCGTATCGTATTTGGTGCTTACTACCAGTCTGGTCAGAGCTGCATCTCGGTTCAGCGCATCATGGTGCACGAAAGCCTGTACGATGAAGCCCGCGAGCGTCTGATCAAGGCCGTTGGCGAACTGGTACACGGTGATCCTGCGGATGAAAACACCTTTATCGGCCCTATGATCTCTGAGAAAGAAGCCGCCCGTCTGCACGGTTGGGTGGAAGCAGCAAAAGCAGGTGGCGCTAAGGTGCTGGCCGGTGGTAACTGTAACGGCGCTATGCTGGAAGCAACCCTGCTGGAAGACGTTTCCCCTGAGATGGATGTCAGCTGTCAGGAAGCCTTCGGCCCTGTGGCGATTCTGTCCAAGTTCAGCGACTACGATGCTGCCCTTGAAGAGGTGAACAACTCAGACTTTGGCCTGCAGGCCGGTATCTTCACCAAGGATATCTACAAAGCACAGAAAGCCTGGGATGAGCTGGAAGTGGGCGGTGTTGTCATCGGTGACGTACCCTCATGGCGTGTGGATCACATGCCCTACGGCGGCGTGAAAGATTCCGGTATTGGCCGTGAAGGTATCCGCTACGCCATCGAGGATATGACCGAGATCCGTCTGATGGTTCTGCGTAATCCAAACCCGTAAGCGGTTCGCCTGAATCACTAAAGGTTGAAACCGTGACCAACAGAGAGCCTTAATGAAAGCAGCCTCCATTCATCCGTCATCCTCCCTGATGACACTCTTGTCAGCCATGGCGCTGACCAGCCCGCTGGCACTGAACCTGTTCGTGCCAGCAATGCCGGATGCTGCCCGCTCTCTGGGTGTTGATATCAACACCATCCAGCTGACCTTCACCAGTTATCTGTTGATGCTGGCGGTGGGTCAGCTGATCTCCGGCCCTTTGGCCGACTTTTTTGGCCGTCGTCCGGTACTGCTCTGGGGCCTTGCCCTGCATGTGATTGGCAGTGCGCTGGCGGCAGTCGCTCAGGATATTACCTTTCTGGTAGCCGGTCGTGTGCTGCAAGCGTTAGGCGGCAGTACCGCTATGTCGCTGGCACGAACCGTGATTGTCGATCTTTATGGCCGACAAGGTGCCGCCGGAAAGATGGGTTATATGGTGATGGCGATTGCTATCGCCCAGTCCATTGCACCAACGCTGGGGGGCTTTCTTAACCTCTGGTATGGCTGGAATGCGACACTGGTGCTGCCGATTGTGATCGGCAGCACCGTTATGGCCGCCACTTTCAAATGGCTACCGGAAACCTGCGAACAGAAAAGCGATAACCTGCGACTGGGTCGGGTACTGGGCCAATACGGCAGCGTACTCACCTCATCGGAATATCTCGGTTACGCCCTCTCCACCACCTTTATCGCCACCGCTTTTTATATGTTTGTCGGCAGCTCTCCCTATATTGTCGTGGATCAGCTGGGGGGTAACTCCGCCCAGTTCGGCAGCTGGTTTCTGACGGTTTCCCTCGCCTTTATGGCAGGCAGTTTTCTCTCTACCCGCATGGCTAAATGGCTGAATATTGATCGCATGGTGATGCTGGGTAACGGCCTTTCCCTTTTGGGAGCTGGCCTGCTGTTGCTGTTTGCGCTTGAAAGCCAGCTCAGCCTGACCACACTATTTTTACCTATGGCGCTGGTGACCTTTGGCCGTGGTTTCAGCCAGCCTAATGCTCAGTCCGGCGCGATTGCTTGTGCGACAGGTTCAGCGGGAACCGCATCCGGCCTGATGGGCTTTATTCAACTGCTGACCGGAGGCGTCATGGCTCAGGTCACGCCCTGGCTGATGCAGCAGGGTTTAGTGGTTCTGATGAGCTGCATTCTGGCAGCACCGATGCTCGCCATCTGCTGCCACAGTTATTCCTGGCGCAGACGGCGTCAGAAGATCAGCGCCCAAATGAATACCTAAGACGAATACCTTAGCTAACATCTTAAAAAGCAATCCAAGACGTTAACGAACAACACTGACAGTACTTTTTAAACTAAAAGTGCTTATTAAATAGTCACTTTTTAAACGGCATCTAACTGCAACCGATGCCCGGCAAAACCCAAGAGGATAATAACAATGGGAAAACTTGCACTAGCTGCCAAGATTACACACGTACCGTCCATGTATCTGTCCGAACTGGATGGCCCTCGTAAAGGCTGCCGTCAGGCTGCGATTGATGGTCATATCGAGATTGGCCGCCGCTGCCGTGAGCTGGGCGTGGATACCATCGTGGTATTTGATACCCACTGGCTGGTGAACTCCGGTTATCACATCAACTGCGCCGAGCACTGGGAAGGCAACTACACCAGTGGCGAGCTGCCGCACTTTATCAGCAACATGGAGTACGACCTGAACGGCAACCCTGAGCTGGGCAACCTGCTGGCGAAGGTGTGTAACGAACAGGGTGTGGAGACGCTGGCCCATGACGGCACCACACTGGCTCCTGAGTACGGTACGCTCGTACCAATGCGCTATATGAATCAGGACAACCACTTTAAAGTGATCTCAGTGTCGGCTCTGTGCACCGTTCACTACCTGAACGACAGCGCCCGTCTGGGTTGGGCGATGCGTGAAACGATCGAAAAACACTACGATGGCACGGTAGCGATTCTGGCCTCCGGTTCTCTGTCACACCGCTTTGCTCAGAACGGTCAGGCACCGGACTTCTCCGATAAAGTGTGGAGCCCTATGCTGGAAACACTGGATCACGAAGTAGTGAAAATGTGGGAAAACGCCGAGTGGGATAAGTTCTGCACCATGCTGCCGGAATACGCCATTAAAGGTCACGGCGAAGGTATGATGCACGACACCGCCATGCTGCTGGGCGCACTGGGCTGGTCAGGGTATGACGGCAAAGCCGAAGTCCTCACCCCTTACTTTGGCAGCTCCGGCACCGGCCAGATCAACTGCGTATTCCCGGTGACACCGCAGGATGGCAGTAAAGTGCCCGCGCCACAGGCTTCCAAGCAAGCTGAACTGACTTATGGTGAGAGTCGGGTTTAAGTTTGTTTAGGCCTTGTTAGACGCAAAAAACCGGATCAACTGATCCGGTTTTTTTGGTCTTTAAATTTGTTAACGCTAGGCTCAAAGGCAACAATGGAGCAGAGCCAAATGTGGTACAGAGAGCGAAGCGAGACACATTTGATGTAGCGGAATTGCCGTCCTTTGCAGTCTATTGTTAGCTTTGATCTTCATTATCACCAAGAAGTTTTTCGAATTGTTCTAAATCTGCCTTCATTTGCTTTAATTTTGTAGTATCAATCATTGGTCCAAATTGAGTTGAAATTATATCTAGTTCAACTTTTCGCGATTGCGAGAGCAATTCTACTAACTGATGCATTTTCTTAGATGCAGCATCGAAATTTTCACTAGCTTTAGATAATTGCTTAAGCCTCTCCTTATCTTTAATACCTAGCTCTGAGATATGATTTTCAAGCAAAGTAGCCGGCGCACCAAGAGCACTTTGTAAATTACCAGAAGAATGCGGCTCATACGTTGCTGGGGTTACGCCAGCAAGATCTGAAGGAAGCTTAATTTCCTGTGTTCGATCGTAGAGGATGAAGGTTCTGTTTCTGCCAAGCCCCCCCATAAACAATCCTAATTCAAAAAGTACATTGTCCCTGGGAGCACTAGTTGTTTGCTCTCTACTATTCACCATGTCATCAGGGGTTAATACAAGAACCGCAAAATCAAAATCATCTAAAGCTAACACTAGAGATTCTAAAGTACCTGCACTTAGCCCAAATACCCCTTGACTCCATATAGTAACTTCACACGAATGATCTAAGAGAACTTGTAAATTCTTTGCAATCTTGAGCCCTTCACTGGAAGAACCTAAGAATACTCTAGGTCTTTTTCTTGCCATATTCTCTCTACTTCCCTTTACAAAGCTAACATCTTTTTAATCATAGGCATGCGCGTTTTGACGATTTCAATATACCGTCAAAAAAATAAGACAAGTCTTTGATAAGAAAGGGAAAATCTATTTTCTGATCTGACTACTTTCCTGCCAAAACGTGCATGCGCGTTATTTCAAATAACCGTGCGCCTGTTATTTCGGTCACGGTTTCTATAATTCGTTGATTTTACAGCTTATCCAGTTTCACCAGACTGGTAAACCGAGCATTGAGTCGGAGTTACCACTCCTCATAAAGCGATTAAATTCGTTTAGACAGATTTTTATAAATCGCGTCTTTATCCCGCTTACCTACCGCCAGTACATAAACGACGATCTCATCGTCGATCACCTCGTAGGCCAACCGATAACCAGAGGTTCGTAGCTTAATCTTGTAAACAGAATCGTAGCCCCGCAGTTTTGACGCGGGTACGTGAGGGTTTTGCAGGTGTTCTGCCAGTTTCTTCTTAAACTGGCTCTTAATGGGAGGCGCTAACTTCTCCCATTCCTTCAACGCGGCTGGCAGAAACTTTAACTTATAGGTCATCCAGACTGACTTCCACGGCCTTTGACCGATCCGCTCTACGGGATTCAATCAGCTGCGCCAGCTCCTGATCATCCAGCATTTCCATCATCCACTCGTAGGTTTCCGCAGGCACCAGATAAGCCGCTGGTTTGTTGTGGTTAAGGATGGCTACCGGTGAGCCATTCGCCTCGGTCAGCAGTGCCGATGGGTTCTTTTTCAGCTCGGAAATACTGGCCGAGTAATCCGCTAGAATCTGTCTCATGGCAGACCTCATTTAAGACCTAAATTAAGGTCATATATTAGACCTGAGACAAAGCTTGAAACAAGCTAATTTACGGGTCATAAAGATCAACCCTGCTCTGCAAACGCATTCCCAACGAAAAGGCCGAAAACAAAATGAGCAATATTTTGCTCAAAAACAATATTACACTCAATTTATGAGCAAAGTATTTCTCAAAAATATGATCATCCGCTATATTTGAGCAGTATATTGCTCAAAACGGTTTTCTGATATGAAGCAGCTGACGCTCCAGATATTGCTGGAACAAAAATGGCAAGACATTGCACGGCTCACGCTGATCACCCCGGACAAGGGGCCACGAAGCCCCTGTAAGCTTGGGTACGAGCTTAACTACTCACTGCAGTGGCTTGAACGGGATGATGAACACGCTTGCAGCCTGACACTGCCAGTTCAGCTTATGGCCAATCATGAAAGCGATCATTGGTTTGGCTTTCTGGATGATATTGTTCCCGCTGGAGCTGCACGCCGACACTGGGTTCGTTTTTTAGGGTTGAATAACCTCAGCGAGCCAGCAAGAGATTCTGTTCTGCTGGAGAAAGGCACCATTGCGCCCGTTGGCAATCTCAGAATCAAAGAGTCACTACCTGTAAGAGATCCCCGCTCAACGCTGCATCTAAGAACATTTCCGGTCAAAGATGTGGTCGAGCGTAACTCAGAGTTTCTGGAATACGCTCAGGAGATGGGAGCGATCAGTGGCGGTGCAACGGGTGCAGGTGGCGAAGCCCCTAAGCTGCTGCTTCGTCTTAACCATGAAAACCATGTCTGGATCGACACGTTTCAGGATGACCACAGCATCCCGGACGGGCACTTTCTTGTGAAATTTCCCCGTGGGCAGCGAACAAAAGACGATTGCGACATTCTGCGGGCGGAATACCATTTCTATCATGAACTGACCGATATGGGGTTCTGCACTATTGATACTCAGCAGATGAAACTGCTTGAGGGCGAGCACTACCCATCACTTTGGTTGCCACGGTTTGACACGCATTGGGACGGTAGTCACTGGCAGAGGTACGGTCTGGAATCCGTTTACTCGGTATTAAATAAACCCGCTGGCAGCTACCTGAACCATTTTGAGATCATCAGAAGCATCTGTTCTCTGATGAAAAAACGTTCGACCTCTTTTGATGCTGAACGCTTTGTATGTGATTGGGTTTGTCGTGATCTACTGAATATCGCCTTTGCCAACACAGACAATCATGGCCGCAATAGCGCACTGCTGAAGAAACCCGATGATATCTGGTTATCGCCCATTTATGATTTTGCGCCGATGAAAGCCGACCGTGAAGGCATTACCCGTACTACAAAATGGGGATCACCCTATGAGGAAGGCGGTGAATATCGCTGGCAGGATATTGCAGAACAACTTGCAGATTTATGTCCTGCTGAGAAGACGATGACAGCTCTGAAAGAGACTGCACGGATGCTCACCGGACTCAAAACAAGATTGGAAAAACGTGGCGTGTCTGAGCAGATTCTCAAAATGGGCTTTGACTATCTGGATGAAAAACTAAAACGCTGGGGGCTGTTATGAGCTTAACCACCGACCAACGTCAGGCGTTACTGATAGAACTGTTACGGCAGCACTTACAAGGTGAACTAACCCAGGGAGAAGTTCTGCAACAACTCCGTAAGCAGGTTCTGGGCTTTACTCAAACGCGCTACGCTGAACTCGTGGGTGTGAGCCGCCGTACCCTGACCGATATTGAGCAGAACAAAGGCAGCCAGACCCAAAGTGTGATCAACAAGGTCTTTAAACCCTTTGGTATTCAGATGGGGCTGATTCCTACTCAAGCCAGCATCGCCAATTATCTGCTGCATGAGGGCTCAGAAACAGCAGCAGCCGATCATTAGCAAACCATTTTATCTGTTCCAGATGACAAAAAACCGGATCACTTGATCCGGTTTTTTGTGTTCAGTATCTGAAGTGTCAGATCTTTTTCAGAACCTTACGGAATACCGCCAGCTCTTCTTCGGTAAGATCACCGAACACTTCTTCCTGATAGTCTTCTGACAGCTGCCAGTAGGCTTCTGCCTGATTGGCACCTTCTTCGGTCAGAGTCAGGCTGTCGTCCTGCACGCTGATCCAGGCTTTACGGGTCAGTTTCTCAACCGATGGGGTCAGGTCCTGTTCCGGCATCAGCAGGTAGTCACTCATATCGCTGAAGCTTACAGTACCCAGATCTTTCAGAATCATCAGCAGGCGGGCTTCTGCAATATGCAGACCACTGGCCTGCTGCATCGGCCAGTAACCCCGCTGGTAGCGTTTTACCGCGCTCAGCATCTGGTAGTAGAGATTCTTATCCAGCAGCTTCTCACGATCAGCATCAGCTTTTTCTGCGGCGGCTTCATCGATCTCTGCGGTTTTCTGAATCGCGCCCATGTGCGGCACAACGGCGGAGTAAGTGCCCCCGTGGTACAGCAGCGGTGCACGGCCGTAATCATCAAAGGCTTCTACCTTGCCGATCAGAATCCAGTGATCACCACCATCTACTTTTTCATAGTTAGCGCACTGGAAGCGTGCCGCGCAGTTTGGCAGCAAAGGCGCATCACCCAGACCCTTCTCATAATCAACGCTTGAGAACTTGTCATCGGACGGGCGGGCAAAGTGGTTGGACATATCGATCTGGTCAGCCGCCAGAATATTCACCGCGAAGTGGCTGGCGTTGTCGAAGACTTCAACGCTGCCGGAGTTTTTCATGATGCTCCACAGTACCAGTGGCGGATCAAGAGAAACGGAGTTGAAACTGTTTGCCGTGACACCTGCCTGCTGCCCGTCTTTTGCGGTGGCAGTAATTACGGTGACGCCGGTGGCGAAGTTGCCCAAAGCGCGGCGAAACGCTTTCGGGTCAAATGCAGTAGTCATAGTCTTGGCCTTTGTCTTAACGTTTAACAGTCTGAAGCTGTTATCTTTTTATATTGAGTTACCCCTCACGTTGGATGCCGTAGCAGCATCTCGTCAGAGTACTCACGATAAAACAGAGAGGGGTATAGCGTAGCGATCTGTTTTAACGGGCGCGTAGCATTTACGAATATAAGCCCGATGTCCAGTCTTATGAGGAACAAAGGGCAAACAACTGCGCCCGGTTACTGATCCCCAGCTTTTCATAGGCGCGTTTGCGATAAGTGATGACGCTGCTGGGGGCGATATTGAGTTCGTGGGCTACCGCTTCACTTTTCTTACCCTGCAGCACCGCCTCGCACACCTGTCGTTCACGCTCCGACAGAAATGCCAACGGCCCCTGACTGAGCTGAGACTGATTCATCTGATAGTGTTTACTGACTAACAGTCCCAGCAGCTGACCGACCGCCTGCTGCTGATCTGCCTGTATCACCTGATCAAAGTCGGATGCCCGGCGATAAAGATTGATATAAAAGTTACCCGCCTCACTGCCGTAAATCACTGAGAGCTTGTCCTGAAAGCCCGGCTCATCGAAGTAGCGCTTACGGTAATTTGGCCCCATCTCACGAATCAGATCCGCAAAGCGGATCAGACTCACCTCCCCCGGCTGGCTACTTTTAAAAATCGGGAAATTCGGGTCTTCCAGATAACGGCGTTCGGTCACATAGGATTCCGCCAGGTTCTTACCGGACGCATCCTTGATAAAATCTTTAAACAACAGAGTGCTGACCTTCTCACCATCGGCACAGAAAAAGATCATGCACTGATCCGCCCCCAGCTCCCGGTGCAGCCAGTTAAGAAAGGGCTCAAAAAAGTCCGCTTCTCCTAGCATGCTGAGCAGTTGCAGCTGCCCCTGCGTCGGTTGCCAGTTGACCCTTTCATAAGAGCTGTCAGAAGTGCGTTCAGCCAAGCCGTCAGAAGAGGGTTCGGAAGAATCATTTGGGGTAGCAGCATCGTTAGCAGTCATGGTGTTTCTTATTTTGTGGTTGTTCTATTTGCGTGGGTTCTGATTGTGTTCTTTTTGGAGAAAATCAGCGAAGTTGGAGAATAGTAGAAATAACAGACACAAAAAAGCCCGGCATTCGGAACCGGGCAAACAAGGCGGGAACAGCTCTAAAGAGCCTTCCCCAGACACAATGAAGATCATCGATGCAACTCCCCGGGCTTTCCGGCAAACCGATGGCAAGGGCCGGAAAAGCACAGGGTAAAACAAGGAAGAGGGCTAAACCGCTTCCAGTACCTTACGGAAAATAGCCAGCTCTTCTTCAGAAAACTGTCCGAAGACCTCTTGCTGACGTTCGTTGGCAATTTTCCAGAGGGTTTCTGCCTGCTCGACACCCGCCGTAGTCAGGCTCAGCTGATCCCCGTTGCGGGCCAGCCATTCTTTGCGACAGAGGGTCTCAACCGCCGCCTGAAGATCGTTATCCGGCATGCCGATACGCTCTTCCAGATCCTTGGTACTTAGTGTGTCAAAGTCATTAAGATTCAATAACATACGGGCTTCGATGGTGCGCAGACCTGTCGCCAGTTGCAGTGGCTGATAGCCTGTCTGGTAGCGCTTCACCGCCTGCAGCATCTGGTAGTACAGGTTGTCAGCCAGGCGCTTATCGTTTTTCGCCTGACCCGCATCAGAGGCTTCGGTCTCTTTCGGTTTCACACCCGCGTGCGGGATCACCGCAGAGTAAGCACCACCGTGATACAGCAGTGGCGAACGACCAAAGTCATCATAAGCCACCACTTTACCGATCAGAATCCAGTGGTCACCGCCATCAACTTTCTGATAGTTCTCACATTGAAAACGTGCCGAGCAATCCTTTAGCAGCGGCGCATTACCGGCACCTTTCTCATAGTCGATTCCGGCAAATTTATCGTCGGCCGGACGGGCAAAGTGGTTAGAAACCGGAATCTGATCTGCCGCCAGAATATTCACCGCGAAGTGACTGGCGTTGTCGAACACGTCAACGCTGCCGGAGTTTTTCATGATGCTCCATAGCACCAGTGGTGGCTCCAGAGAAACGGAGTTAAAACTGTTAGCGGTTACGCCGGTCTGAACACCATCGGGGGTGCAGGCAGTGATAACGGTTACACCGGTGGCGAAGTTGCCCAGTGCGCGACGAAAATCCCGTGGGTCGAATTCGGTACTCATGGTGGTTGTCCTGTTCTTGCTTTTATTCTGTGAAAGGTCACAGGCCTTTGCATGGTTCAGAGAAGCAGGCTGATGAGTGCTGAGCACCTGCCACTCCTGATGAGGAATAATCAACAGTGATCAGTTATAAGGCACCAGAAAAACCGCTGCTGAACTGGTCAAAGGCAGATTAATCTGAGCTTTTGTTTGCTCACTCTCCGGGGATTCAGAAACCGATGACTGCAGATCTTTCGCTGTATCTGAACAGGAAGATCCGACAAAGGAACGCCGTTTCAGCCGCTGAAATCTGGCCAGAAGTGTTTTCATGGTGATCACCCCGTCAGAGGTTTCAGAAACCGGTCTGCCAGAATCACAGCAAACCGGTAAGCCCGACCTCAGGGTGTCTCCTTCGGCCGGAGATGATACTTACAGCAGAGACGGATCAGGCTCCAGACCCAGCAGCTCACGGCCGATGATCTGAGCACACACATCATAGTCGGTGTAAGCGTGGGCAGCCGTCATGTTGGACTCACGCCACAGGCGCTGACCTTCACGGTCGGAATACCAGTTAGAGGCACCCATAACAGCCCACAGGCGGTTAACGGCTTCAACACACATCTTGATGGCATAAGCCTGATTGGTACGCCAGTGTGCCAGAGTGTAACGGTCAGGATACTCGTGACGCTCGCCGTACTCTTTGTGCTCGTTCCAGGTTTTTTCCAGATAAGCGCGGGCCGCACACACCTGCTGATAAGACTCGGCAATTCGCAGCATCGGAGGTACAGAACCATCAACCTTGGCACCTGTGTAGGCGCGTACACGGTTTTTGGTCAGATCTTTGTAGACTTCGATCATACGCTCCGCAACGCCCAGACTCATGGCCGCAAAGCCGGATGCAAAATAGGGACGGTAAGGGGTGTGATAGATTTTACTGTCCGGATACAGCTCACGACCTTTATGACGGCCTTCCATCATATCGCCTGCTGCCTGAATGCGGTGCTCAGGCACAAATACGCCTTCGATATGAGCGGTCTTGGTGCCGGAACCCTGCATCGCAACTGAGTACCAGTCATCGATAATGGTAAATTCGCTGCGTGGGATAACGGCAAAGCTGTACACTTTCTCGTCGTTAACCATGCGGTTCAGACCGACGATGATCCAGTCTGCGTGATCCACACCAGAGCTCCACTTCATATCGCCGGTGAAGATAATGCCGCCCTCGGTTTCTTCGTACTTACCAAATGGTGCGATGGAAGAAGAAGCTACCGCATCCGGATTTTCGCCCCAGAACTCTTCCTGAGCTTCTTTGCTGAACATCGCCATCTGGTGGTTGTGGGTACACAGCAGGCTGTACGCCCAGGCTGTTGAACAGCAGGCACCCGCTAAAGCTGCGATACAATCGGTAAATTCCGGCAGGGATATCTCCAGACCGCCGTATGCTTTCGGCAGGAAAGCACGGTTCAGACCGATGCCATGCAGCATGTTGATGTTCTCCTGAGGAACCTGACGCAGCTCTTCAGTCTTGGTCGCGTTAGCACGGATCGCAGGCAGGATTTCCTGCAGTTTTTCCAGCATAGGATTATTCTGTTTCATGAGACTGTACCCATATAATTGTTGTTGTATTCATCGGACACAAACCGCCTGATAAGCGCTGTGCCGGGTAGAGAGGCAATCTCCCTTCAGATCTCTACCCTCGTTGATGAATTTATTATGGACACAAGACTCATGGCTAAACATGACATTTTCTCGCTAAAAATGGGACTTTTCTTCTAAACGTTAACGATCCACTCCCGATAAAACGAATTAAAGCCACGTCATACCAAAACCATCTGACTTAAAAGAACAAAACCGACCATGCCCAGTACCGTCGTCAGCAACACATTTCCGGTTAAGCGGATAATCACAACGCAAAATAAAGCTGCGATCAGATAGGGATTATCCCAGGCCAGCCACAGCTCAGGGAGCTCAGACCCCGCCTGTTCCGGCAACAGCACCACGGGGGCCGCTATGGCGGTTAACACCGCAGGGGCTGAAAAGTGCAGAAATCGCTCGCCATTAGCAGATAGCTTCAGTGGCAGTTTCGGCTCCAGAAAGAGATAACGGCTTAAAAACACCAGTGCCGCCAGAATGCAGATAATCAGAAAAGTCATCGGGTTGGCTCCTCTGATGTTTCAGAACAACTAGAAGCTTCAGAACAAGCTCTCTGGGATTCGCCCAAACTTTCTTCACCCGACATGCTTTCAGCTATCTGGTCAGCCAGATAACCCGCACACATTCCACCCAGCGCAGCCAATGCTAAAGCACCGGGAACGACATACAGGTGCAACATGACCGACAGCAACAGAGCGACCAATACCGAAATCGCCACCGGCCAGCCGGTAATCTGAGGAACGACCAAGGCGATAAAGGTCGCGGCAACCGCAAACTCCAGCCCCCAATGACTCATCTGCGGGAATTGATTGCCCAATAGGATTCCCGCCAGCGTTGCCAGATTCCAGATCAGATAAAAACTAAGACCGGCTCCCAATGCAAACCAGCGATCAAACTCGGGGGCTGACTCTGCGACGGAGGACTTGTCAGCAGAATTTTTTGTATAGGCGCGCTTTGCTGATGCCCCTTTATCTGAGGATCCCTGACCTGATAAGCAGAATGCAAATAGCTCATCAGTCAGCAAAAAACCCAACGCCAATCGCCAGCGAAGTGGCAAGGGACTGATTCGGCTTCGCATCGCCACGCTATAGAGCAGGTGGCGTGAGGTGATAAAAAACACCGTCACCAATAGCGCCAGCAAGCCCGCACCACCACTTAACATACCGATCACCACCAACTGAGCGGCACCCGCAAACAAGATGGCCGACAGCGCCTGACTCTCCCAAAGGGTAAAACCGGCATCAATGGCCAGTGACCCGACCAGCACGCCCCAGGGCAATACCGCTATCGTCAGCGGCGACATCGCCAACGCACCACGATTAAAACGACTGAACGGGCTGAGCGGATTAAGCCGGTTAAACCGACTGAAGGTATCTGGAATCATCACAACCTCTATACGCACAAAGACAGAAAAAATGAGCAAATCGAGGTTTGAGATTAGAAGAATTAAGGGCGGGAAAACTTGGATAAAATTGCGCGTTTAAAAGCCAAAACTCTGGCGATACTGCTTAGGGGTCACGCCCATCGCTTTTTTGAAGTGGCGGTGCAGATGGCTCTGATCGTGAAAGCCACTGCTCTGGGCAGCATCTGCCAGTGTCTGGCCTTTACGCAGAAACTGGCGGGCAAGACGCAAACGCGCCTGTACCTGATAGGCATGGGGCGGCAGGCCAAAGGCTTTACCAAAAGCTCGGATCAGGTGATACGGGCTGAGGTTGGCCAGTTGCGCCAGATCTTCCAGAGAGATATCCGCTTCCGGAAAATCATCCAGAAACTCTTTCACCCGATGCAGCTGGGACTGCACTTTGGTTTGCGGGCCTTGCGGCAGACGGGAGCGACCGTGGCGGTGAATCAGCTTCACCAGAAAGGCATACATCAGACTTTCCCGAAGCAGCCGGTTATCTGAAGTTTCCAGTACCTCAAACAGCTGACGGAATTGCGCGGCCAGTTCCGGGTCATGCACCACGGGTTCCGGGAAATAGGGCGTGACATCTTTAAAGCTACCCAGCTCCGCGCAGACACTGTTGAGCTGCTCCGGCAGCGGATACATCGCTTTATACGCCCAGCCGCCATCAGCTGCAGAATGGCCGTTATGCACCTCATCGGCATTCACCAGAATAATGCTGTCCTGCGGGGCGATATGGTTACCACCGGTACGGTAAAAACACTGTGCACCTTCCTGAATCACCCCAAGGGTGAAGCCTTCATGGCTGTGGCGGGAAAAGTTCTGCTTTTTATAACGGGCGTTCAGAAGCTCAACACCGCCCAGCTCTGCAGCGGTATTGAATACGGCGCTTTCTTTATCAGGCAAATTGGCTTTTTCAGCCGAAATGATCTCTTTAGTCATAAAAGCAGTTTTGCAGAACGAATAATCGTTTTCCAACAGAGGTTAATTGAGTGTAACTCAGTCCCGAATAAGTTTTTTGTACAAAATTGCTCAGCAAACCGGAAAAAAACAGACACAAAAAAGGAGCTCTCAGACAGCCTTTTCAGTTTCCATGATTAACAGAGCTTAGCTTGCGGTGTTCCTGAAAGACGCTGCCATTGCTGAAATACCCGGCAGCAACCACAGCCAGCATCATCATCTTACCGATGGGCACCCAGCACTAAAGCACGCTTAAAAGACCAGGTTACTGCATTTATAACAAGCTATTTGCACCTACCGTTCAGCAGGCAGCGATCAGAAACAAACAATCGCAACAGGATCTATCTCCTGGCGACCAAGATGGCACGTGTTGCAATAGGGTGACCCGCACCCGATTAATTAAGACGATCCAAATATTCAAAGCCTATCTATACTCTGTTCAGAGCTTCATTCATTTTTATAAAAATAATCAGAATTCCGTATATCCAGCGACTGCATTGGGACAATGTCATGACAAGGGTGGTTCAAAAGTGCTCTGTGCATCCTGCACCAGCGTACCCTTCACCAACGGCAACAGCACTCGCTCTGTGCCTGCTATTTGCCATATTGCTTTTTGGCTCTGCCAGAGCGCATGCCAGATCAGGGGATACGCTTGCCCTGTCGACCCAACCTGTCCTCACGCTCTACCATCGCCCGGCAGACCACCCTGAAGATCAGCGTCTTAACTATTTCACAGGCCTTTTGAAACTGGCACTGGACAAAACCCTTGATGATTACGGCCCTTACGAGCTCTTACCAAGGGAAGAACCTATCAATCAGGAACGCTCTTTTATGATGGTCAGCCAAAATAAACTGGACGTAACCTGGGGTATGACCAGCACAATGCGTGAGATACGCACGCTGCCGATCCGCATCCCTTTGATGAAAGGGCTGCTGGGCTATCGGATAATGCTGATCAACCGCAAGCGGGCTGAGGCGTTTTCCAACGTAGATACCCAAGAAGAACTGAGTCAGTACGTGATGATTCAGGGAAACGGCTGGCCCGATGTTGCCATTCTGAAAGATAACGGTTTTCTGGTTCGCACCCACACCCAATATGCCGGCCTGTTTCAGATGTTAAGTAAAAACCGGGTGGACTTTTTTCCCCGCAGCATCGCTGAGGTCTGGCTGGAGCTGGAACGGGATATCACCAACGACCTGATGCTGAAAGAGGATCTGGTACTGCAGTACATCAGCCCCATCTACTTTTTTGTTCCCCTTGAACGAAAACAGTTAGCGCAACGGATCGAAAAGGGCCTTGAAAGAGCGATTGCCGATGGCAGTTTCGACCACTATTTCCGTACCCTTCCGGAACTGAAAAAAGCCCTTAATCTGCTCAACAATACCGATTACACCCTGATCAGACTTCAGGGCCCGTCGCTACATCCGAAAACACCCCTCAACCGGCCTGAACTCTGGTTTAAACCGGAGCGGGATTCGGCCCGTACTGATATAAAGGGTGATTAAAGCAGCGATTAATAATGAGCCGGAAAAACCGGCAGGGATTCGCTAGAATGCCCGCCCCGTATACACATAAGTAGCAAAAAGCGAATAACGCAAACGAATAGAACAGAGTGGAGAACCTTATGACACCTTCCCAGACGGCTTCTGCCACTGACCTGAGCCCCCTGATTCAGGCTCTGCCAAAAGCAGAGCTGCACCTGCATATTGAAGGCTCTTTTGAACCGGAGCTGATGTTCCGGATAGCCCAACGTAACAAGATCACCCTGAGTTACGACTCCGTAGAGGCTTTAAAAGCAGCGTATCAGTTCAACAACCTGCAGGAGTTTCTGGATCTCTACTATCAGGGCATGAATGTGCTGCAAACCCGTCAGGATTATTACGACCTGACCCGCGCCTATCTGGATAAGGTTCACAGCCAGAATGTGCGCCACGTCGAGATCTTCTGGGACCCACAGGGGCATCTGGAACGCGGTATCGACTTTGCCACCCAGATTGGCGGCATACTGCAGGCACTGAAAGAAGCCCGTACTCAGCATGGCATCAGTTATCGTCTGATTATGTCTTTCCTGCGACACCTCTCTGAAGAGAGCGCGTTTGAAACTCTGGAACTGGCAAAACCTTATCGGGATGAGATCTACGGCGTGGGTCTTGATTCATCAGAAATGGGACATCCACCGGAGAAGTTTGAACGTGTCTTTGAGGCCTGCCGTGAACTGGGTCTGAAAATTACCGCTCACGCCGGTGAAGAAGGCCCGGCGGATTACGTCTGGCAGGCGCTGGATCTGCTGCAGGTGGATCGTGTTGATCATGGCAATCGTTCGCTGGAAGATGATGCCCTGATCGAGCGTCTGCGGGATTCTCAGATGGTGCTGACGGTGTGTCCGTTATCCAACCTGAAACTGCAGGTGGTGAAAGATCTTGGTAAGCACCCGATTCCGACCATGCTGCAAGCGGGCCTGAAAGCCACCATCAACTCAGATGATCCGGCGTATTTCGGCGGCTATATGAATGAAAATCTGATTCAGCTGCAGCAGGCAGTGGGCTTAAGTGCCGACGATATCATCACCCTGACCCGAAACAGTATCGAAGGCAGCTGGGCGGAAGAGCCCCGCAAGAAGGAGCTGTTGGCAGAGCTGGATCGTGTGGTTCTGCAGTTTTCGTCAACGCAGTAAGAAGCATAAAGCAGCTGCGCTATGATGGGCACGCTTCGCTTTGCCCCATCCTACGGGTTCACGGCAGAAGCGGTTTTTGAGTCGTCTTGCCGCGCATTAAAAAAGGGCTGGCGGATAAACTGCTTTGCAGTGTATTCGGCAGCCCTTTCTCTTTTATCTGAAGGCTTTGGGTGATAACCCGCTGACTGAGACAGAGTTTCTGATTCGGGTTTGTCCTGAGCCTGTTCTTTCTTACGATCATTCTTTTGTTCGCCATCATTCGCTTAATCGTCATCGTTTTGTCCGTTTTCATCACATAACCTTGCCGCGCAGAGATTTAATCTGGCCCCGCTGGTTCTTTTTATCCATCCGCTTCTTCTGAGAATTACGGCTGGGTTTAGTTGGGCGTCGGGCTTTCTGAACCTTGGTGGCATCCAGAATCAGCGTTTTCAGTCGCTGCAGTGCATCTTCACGGTTCTTTTCCTGAGTGCGGAACTGCTGCGCTTTAATCACCAGCACACCCTCTTTGCTGATCCGGCTGTCTTTCAGAGCCAAGAGGCGCTCTTTGTAGAATTCCGGCAGGCTGGAAGCAGGGATATCGAATCGCAGGTGAATTGCCGATGACACCTTATTTACATTCTGACCACCGGCACCTTGTGCCCGAATGGCCTGCAGTTCCAACTCCTCGTCAGGAATGGTCACTGCGTTTGAGAGCTGCAGCCCTTTTGTTTCCTGTAACACCTAAGTGCTCCTTATCGCTTAATTTAAAATCATCTCCACAGCTTTGTTAATAAAACTGACTGCAGAGAGTCAGTACAGCCTGCCCGGATCACTACAGAATCCGATTCAGTCAGGCGATGCGTACGATACGCTCTATAAACCACAAGTCAATTCGTATCAGGAAAGAAACCGACGTGCCGCAGGTAATTAGCCGATATTAAAGTCCGGCGTCCGGTCCCGGAATGGCCCGCTTACGGATATCCATCCACAGTGCGATCAGGAACCAGACCGTCAGGAAAAACGCCAGCACCTCAGGTGTTTCGGCGACATACATCACCTCATCACTCAGAAGTGCCGTTCCTGCGATCAGCAGCAGGTAGTAAGGCAGGTTGATCAGACCCGAGAGCCAGACCACTTTGAAAGGATGTCGGTTCGCCCCCTGAGCAAACATATAAAACGCCAGCGCATTGGTGTGCAGCATCGCCAGCAGAAGATTACGCAGGGAGTAATCCTGATGACCGCTGCGGGCTGGGTCTCCCCAGGCGCGCCCCAATCCATAATTAATACTGGAACCCAAGGTGGCCGCCGTGACCATCATCAATGTCAGCCAAAGCATATCGCCAAAATCAGGATCGGAGAGCACAACAATGACTACGGCAAAAAACTGACCAGGGAAATAAAAACCCAGATAGATAATCGACTCGGCGAGAATAATCAGCAGCAGTAACCAGCTTTGGCTCTGCCCGAGATTCGCCTTTAGTTGTTCCAGAATCGCCTCACCCGGCGGAATCCAGCCCATACTGACCAGAAGAGTCAGAAAGCTGAACGCAATAATGGCGGAAAGGGGCAGTAGTGAGTAGTAACGCATAAAGGTCTCCGGTATCTGTCTGCGTTACGACAAAAACCGGAGAAAGGTTCACTCCGGCACGCTGCCGGAGTGGGAGCTTTTTGATAGCATTTTCTGATAGGGCAGATTTTTGCGTTCAGGAGACGCTGTTATCCAAAACGCCTGACCTCACAGATAGGCTTAGTCATTCAGATGTTTGTATCGGTCGATCACCGTATCCATTCCGGCAACAATCATTTCAGACAGATCGCAAACCTTATGGTACAGCTGTTCAGCCTTAGCCTGATCACCGGACTCTTTCGCTTTAACGATCTGCTTGATCAGCTCATGCAACTCTTCATGGGGACGTTCGATCGCCTTCAGGTCTGCTTCCTGACTGCAGAAATCGTGACCTTCACCGTAGTACCATTTTCCAAAATCACAGTCATGGGCAGAAACCGCCTGCTGCATGGATATTGAACCGGCACCGTCCAGGAAGGTACGCAAACGCATTTTCCAGGCTTGGTGCGCACTTCGGGCAACCGCCAGTTCGGTGGCCGGATCTTTGCTTACCTTAAAGCGGCGGACAATAGCCATCAGACTGGTCAGTTCGATCCCCATTGACGAGGACCCCTGCATAATACGCCCCGCCCCCTGAGCCGTTTCATCGGCACCTTCGGCAATGCTGACTACGCTGCGGTTGATATCGTCCGAAACCTGGCTCTGCTCTTCAGCAGCACTGGCGATCTGGTAAACCGTATCGTTAATCTGCTGCATACCATCAGTAATCGCCTGCAGGGCATCACCGGATGCGTTGGCAACTTCCACCAGCTCATGCACGTGCTCCTGACTGTGATTGATCACGTCAGTGGTGTCCTTAGTAACCTTCAGCAGGTCGGTGATCATGTCATTAATCTTACCGGTGGCTTCCTGGGTGCGTTGTGCCAGCGTGCGCACTTCATCGGCAACAACAGCAAAGCCCCTGCCCTGCTCACCAGCCCGGGCTGCCTCAATGGCCGCATTCAGTGCCAGCAGATTGGTTTGCTCAGCAATACCGTGAATCACATCCAGAATGGTGTGAATCTCGGAGGTTTGTTCATTCACGCGGTTGATCATATCAACAGTTGAACCAACGTTTTCCGCCATCACATGAATGGTGCGAATGCTGTCCTGTACCGTGCCGTAGCTGATACGGGAGCGCTCACTGGCATCTTGGGTAAAGGTTGAAGTACTGGCCGCATGTTGGGCGACTTCTTGCGCCGTAGCCGTCATTTCATTAACGGCCGTAGCCACCTCACTGGTGCTGGCCTGCTGCTTACGGGTCAGCTCAATGGAACGTTCGGTGATATCAAACAGCTCAGAACCGGAACTGGAAACACTGGCAACCGACTTCATAAGAGATTTAACCAGAAGCTCAATATTGTCTATAAAGCGGTTGATGGAGTCCGCAATATCCGCCAGTTCATGCTGGCCATCCACCCGGATCTTCTGGGTCAGATCACCATCTCCCTGAGAGATATTATCCACTGCGATTCGCATGTTCTTCAGCGGCTGAGTGATGCTGCGGGTAATCACTATCGCTAACACCATTCCAAGAGCGATAAAGGCGATCGCTACCAACACAGAATCCATAAAGGAGCGATCCAACATCGCCAGATAACTGTCCCGGTTCATGGCCACCTGAATAATTGCTGCAGGCTGACCGGAGAAGTCGTTCAGAACGCGAGCATAAACGGCCAGATGTCGGCCGTTTACATCCAGCTGAGAGAAGACGCTGTCGCCAGCCAGAGCTCGCTGCAGTTGCTCCTGAGACAACAGATTGGTACTGCCGCTCAGTGTAGAAACATAAGGTTCCAACTGGTTTCCGTTGGGGCGGGAAACCACAAAGTCTGCGCCGGTGCTCTCTTTTGCCTGCTCAAAAAAGAAAGCGCCAAGAGAGAAACCAAACTCTACAGACCCCCAATGGCGACCATCAACAGAAACAGGGGCCAGGCCACGAATCCCAAGTCCTGCGACGCCTTTTTCGATACCACTGACCGGCTGACGATCCCGGTTGGTTATAACCACGGTTTCCCGGAAATCTGACAGATCATCACCAAATTTCTCCGCCTTATGAACCCTCAGGTAAGAGGTCGCCGGGGGCTGGTGAAACTGGAACTGGCGCAGACCAAAATCGGTTTTCAGTTGCTCAAAAGACTGCTGTGTACTGCTCAGCAATGCTGAACGGTCATCTGAGGCAAGATAAGATTTCAGCTCCGGCTGAACCGATACAAAGGTCGCCAACGCCGAGGCGAGACGCTTCTCACCTTCCACTCGGTCTTCCAGCTGACCAAACAGACTAACCAGCTCACGCCGCTCAGCTTCTTCAATAATCAGCTTCATATCGGCCAGTAACAAGGGGATTACAATGCCGCAAACCAGCAGCATAAAAAGGCCAAACCCCAATACCAAACGCGCTCTTATCCTTAAACGACTGAACATAGCCTACCTCTGAGTCAGGTCAGTGATTACCAAAAGTTATAACCTAATACCTGTCTATTCTATGCTTTCATCGCAACAACACAATGTTACATTTAGAAAAAACTGATAAAGAAAGTTAAAAAGTAGAAAAAACACGATCAGAGGCAGTAAAAAACGGATAACAGCTATAAATCAGGATGATTTCAAGGGGTTCAGCAAACCTTCCAGCCCATGAATATGCAACTCCAGCATTAGCGCCAGCAGCTTGCCTAACTCGCCTTTCGGGAATCCTTGCTTACTGAACCAGAGCAGATAAGGTTCGGGCAGGTCCGCCAGAATACGTCCCTGATATTTGCCGAATGGCATCTTCATACGGGCAAGTTTCAACAGGTCATCCTGATCAAAATTCAGTTCGGGCATCATGGCGTTATCGGTTCCTCTGGCTCGTACCGGTTTAACGGAAGAGCATCTATAGAAAAAGGGAACATCATACGGGGAAAACCTGTTTAATCCAGAACAGCAACCTCAGCTTCGCGGCTTAGGTTTAAACTGACTGCAGGTCTTTTATCCTGCCATGGGCGGGCTTTTTCCAGCTGAGCCGCCAGGCTAAGCAGCAACGCATCCTGCCCCTTAGCCGCCATAAAATGCGCACCATAAGGCAGGTTCTGCTCATTCCAGTACAACGGCACTGACATTGCGGGTTGCCCGGTAGCGTTAGCGATGGCAGTGAAAGGTGCCATTTTCAGGTTCTGAATAACCGCCTGATCCAATGCCCGATTACCCACCACCTTACTGGCAAGCCCCGAACGAATCAGGAACTGCAGCGTCCATTTTTCAAGCCCTTTGGGTTCTACTGCGTCACCGGTCTGAAGCTCGCTGCCCACAGCAGGAGTCAGAATCAGGTCATAATTTTTATAACAATCGGCCATCTTCTGGCGGGTATCCTGCAAAACCATTTCCGCCCATGACAAACGCTCTGGCGTGACGCCACTTCCCGCCATGGCAATAAATCGGGTCCCTGTTTCGATATCCAACTCTTTGACGGATATTCCAAGACTGGCCGATATCATGGTGACATCTCTATGGGTGTAATACAGCAGAATGGTCAGAAACGCCCGCATCAACAATTTACCATCGAAGTTCCAGCGGGTCGCTTCAACCTGATGCCCCAAAGACTGGCACAGAGTTGCAGCATCCTTCGCTGCATTCACACAATCCCCGGCAACAAGGGTCCTTAGGGGGGATTCGGTAATCAGACCGATTTTAAGCGTTCGCGGTGGCAAATAAAGACCGGCCAGATAGCTGCCTTCAATGGGTGTTGAAGCGTGAGATGAAGCATCTGGCGCGACACGCCCGGTTGTCATATCCAGATAGGCGGCACTGTCACGCACCGAACGGGTGGTCACATGACTGACAACAGCGCCGCCCCAGGCTTTAGACATATCCTCAAACCGGTTGACGGCACTACTTGGCTTAAAGCCAAAAACACCACAGTAGGACGCGGGGACACGTATAGAACCACCACCGTCACTGGAGTACGCCATAGGAACAACACCAGTGGCAACCGCAACACTACTGCCACCACTGGAGCCACCTGAGTTATAACGCTTATTCCAGGGGTTCAGCGTTTCGCCAAAAGCCTCAGAAATACAAAGAGGCTTTGCCCCAAGTTCTGAAGTAGTTGTTTTACCAAAAGTGATCAAACCACTGGCGTGCAGCAGGCGCACCATAGCGGAATCAGAACCCGACACAAACCCCTGCATCGCCCGGGAACCGTTAGACATCGGCATGCCTTTAACCGGCAACATCAGATCCTTCACCAGAAAAGGGACACCGGCAAAAAGTGCGTTCCTGTTGAGCGCTTTTATTAATACCTGGGGGCGTTGCTGATCGAGGTGAGTCAGAATATTGAATTCATCGTGAACACGGCCTGCAGCCTGAGTGGCGGTTTGCAGCAGTTCAGCAGGTGAAATCTCTCCCCTGCGCACCAGTTCAGCAAGACCCAGTGCATCCTGTGCCACATATTCGGTAACGTTCATAAAGGCAGGCATCCCTGTAAATTCAGTCGCCGCATCAGTTGATATCGGTTGCGAAGCAGCGACTGACAATCCATGTCAGTAAGATAAGCAGCAGATATATAAGAGCTTGCTTACCCGGGCATAATAACCCTTTATAAATCAATGACAAAAAACCAAATCAAATACCTGTTTCTTATGCCCTGAACAGCACGCTCTTAACA
Source organism: Oceanospirillum sp. (assembly GCA_048270425.1). Classification (GTDB taxonomy): domain Bacteria; phylum Pseudomonadota; class Gammaproteobacteria; order Pseudomonadales; family Halomonadaceae; genus Oceanospirillum. Next base: position 71,863 of record JBLWSY010000010.1, on the reverse strand, counting down.
ATCATGTCCTGAGTAACCCTTTCCCGAACAACTGTATTCCTGAACAACTGTATTCCTGAGCAACCACTTCCTGAACAGCAATGTCTGAAGAACTATCCCTGAAACCCTGTGCCTCAATCCAAGGGCATAAAAAAACGGCAGCCATGGCTGCCGTTTTTCAGGTGCTAAACCTTAACATTTGCGCTGACGCTTATGCGTCCTGCGTCTGTTGCTTTTCAGCTTTGTCCAGCTGCAGAGTTGCCAGTGTGCGCTGACGAACCTCTTTCAGCAATTCAGGATGATCCGCCAGAGTGACACCGTAAGACGGCACCATCTCCTTGATCTTGTCCTGCCAGCCATCGCTTTTCAGACGCTCTTTAAAGCACTTCTCAATAATACCGATCATGGTATTCACAGAGGTGGATGCACCCGGAGACGCACCCAGCAGCGCAGCCAGAGAGCCGTCCGCAGTCGTAATCGCTTCAGTACCAAATTCCAGTTTGCCTTTACCCTGCTCATCTTTCTTGATGATCTGAACGCGCTGTCCGGCCATTGCCAGTTCCCAGTCATCGTCCTTGGCTTCAGGGAAGAAGTTACGCAGCGAGTCACAACGGGCACGGTGAGACTGACGCACTTCGCTGATCAGGTACTTAGTCAGGTCCATGTTGTTCATGCCAACAGACATCATCGGCAACAGGTTATCCGGACGGATACTGCCCACCAGATCGAACAGAGAGCCCTGCTTCAGAAACTTAGTCGTGAAACCGGCAAACGGGCCGAACAGCAGAGCTTTCTGACCATTGATAACACGGGTGTCCAGGTGCGGTACTGACATAGGGGGCGCACCGATCGGAGCCATACCGTAAACCTTAGCCATGTGCTGCTCAACAATCTCCGGTTTTTTGCAAACCAGCCACATACCACTGACCGGGAAACCACCGTAACCTTTACCCTCTTTAACACCGGACTTCTGCAGCAGAGGCAAAGAGCCACCACCTGCGCCCAGGAAGACAAAACCGGCATTAACTGTCACAGTTTTGCCACTTTTATCTTTTAAAGTAACGTTCCAGCGGCCATCCTGAGTTTTGTCCAGTTCCTTAACGTTGTGGCTCAGCAGCAGCTCAAAACCATTCTGTTTCTGCAGGTGGTCAACCATGTTGCGGGCAACAGATCCGAAATCGACATCGGAACCATAACGGACACGGGTAGCAGCAACTTTTTCGGAAGGATCACGGTTCAGCATCACCAGTGGCATCCACTGACGAATCACGTCGTGATCTTCAGTGTATTCCATGTCGACAAATGACTGTGACTTGCTCAGGGTCTCATAGCGGGTACGTAAAAACTCGACATTCTTCTCGCCCCAGACAAAGCTGCAGTGCGGTGCAGTATTGATAAACTTTTCAGGGGAAGGAAGGGCCTTCTGTTCCACAAGATAGGACCAGAATTGCAGGCTGACCTCAAAGGCCGAATTAATCGCGAAGGCTTTGGTAGTATTAACGCTGCCATCGGCTTGCTGAGGGGTATAGTTCAGCTCGCAGTAAGCAGCATGGCCAGTACCGGCGTTGTTCCAACCGTCAGTACTTTCCTGCGCCACATGGTCAAGGCGCTCTACCATAATCAGGTTTAAAGAGGGATCAAGCTGCTTCAGCAGCATACCCAGGGTCGTGCTCATCGCACCGGCCCCTACAAGCAACACATCTGCAGTTTTTGCGGTCATAGAGCTTTGCCATTCGTCATATTGTTGGGATTGAACCGACACCAGAAATCAGCTTTTGGCCTCTCTGTCTACGCGCAAAGCAGTCAGACAGAGTCTCTGGATATCCCTTTTTAGTTATAATCTGGGGTACGCACCAACCATCTACAGGATCAGATAATGAATGCGACATTTTGTCTACAATACCCCGTGGATGGCGCAGAATTATACGGATTCTGACTGAAAAGTCTTGAGCTAAAACCGCTAAATAACTTATCAATTGGGCGAATATTACCTCTAAAGTCGTAGCGATTTGCTCTTGTATTTAACAGATACCATCCATTTGACAAATTGATCCCATAATTGGGTCTTTTTGCCCTGCAGCATTATTAGCTGCAACGCACAAAAAAAGAAAGTCTTTGTCTTTAAACAACCTTTACAACGTCTACGGCGAAACTCAAAATACGGATCTCAGCCCAGTGCCATAGCGTATTGTTCTGCCATTTTTCCGGCTACCTGCCCACCCCTCTTCAAGGATCTGGTCATGTCTTTTGAAAGCGCAGTGACGTTTTTTATCGCCATTTTTATCTTCGGTATCACCCCTGGCCCCGGTGTATTTGCCATACTTGCCCGGGGTATGATCTTTGGCACCCGCAGCTGCTTACCCTTATCGGTAGGCATGATTGCCAGCGATATTATTTATCTGGTTCTGGCGTGTTTAGGTCTGGCCGCAGTTGCGGAACATTGGGGCGGATTGTTTACCGTTATCCGTTATGCCGGTGCCGCATACCTGCTCTATCTGGGCTATAAAATGTTCACCAGCAAACCGGATCTGAGCCAACAGGGTAATGCGGGCAGTGAGCAGGGCATGGTTGCAGGCTTTATTCAGGGTTTTCTGATCTCCGCCTCTAATCCTAAAGTGATCCTTTTCTATATCGCCTTTCTGCCTACCTTTATGGATCTGACCGTACTTACGGCTCAGGATATCTGGCTGGCAGCCGGACTGACATTTGTGGCTTTGCTGGCAGGCCTGATGCTGATTGCTGCTTTCGCCGCCTGGGCCAGCAGGATGCTGCGCTCCGAGCAATCGGTAAACCGCCTTAACAAAAGCGCCGGCGGTATTATGATGAGCGCTGGCGCGTATCTGGCACTGAAGAGTTAAACGCTATCCCGCCAATAAACTGATCCATAAAAAAAGGGCGGATGCTTAAAGCATTCGCCCTTTTTTTGGGTCAGGCTAGCGTTAAACCGGCAAACGCACCGATAACTGCAGACCGCCCTCAGGATGATTCTCAGCTTTCAGAGTACCGCCCAGGCGCTCCACCGCACGTCGGGCGATACTCATGCCAAGGCCAAAACCATCACCGTGGCCGCCGGTGCCTCTGACGAAGGGAGTAAACAGCTCCTTCAGCAGGTCATCACTGATGCCTTCGCCGTGATCCCGCAACCGGATCAGGAGTTCACCGCCTTTTTTTCGGGCAGACAGCTCTAGCAGGCTGTCTTCTGGTGTGTACTTCAGGGCGTTGCCGATGCCATTCCTGAGGGCTCGAGCCAGAAGGTCGCGATTGAGTGACAGATGCAGACTTTCCGGTTCAATGGCGATATCAACCGGGCGCAGGGGCTGGCTGAATCTGAGATCACTGATTAGCTCGTCAAAAAGCTCTTTTACTGAGAAGCGCTCCCCCTCTTTTTGCGCGCTTTCAAGGCGGCTGAAGGAGAGAATCTCGGCGATCAGGCCATCAAGGCGTTCGCATTCCCGGTTGATACGGCTTGCCAGCGTACTGCCCTCGCCCAACTGCTGTTCCGCAAGCCCCGCACTAACCTGAAGCCGGGCCATAGGCGCACGTAGTTCGTGGGAGACATCCTGCAGTAGCCTCTGCTGGCTTTGCAATGTGCGCTCAACATAGTCGGCCATCTGATCAAACTCACGGGTCAGTTCACCCAGTTCATCACGTCGCTGGCTGAGCTTGCGTGAAGCCCGGGTACTCAGATCCCCCTGATGGTAAATCTGTTTAACGTGTTCGCTAAGCTGGCGAATCGGCCGGATTAACACAAAACTCAGAATCAGTGCAGATAGTGCCGCAACCCCTAACACCAGCACCATTTGAATAGAGAACAGGAAACCTGCAAAGCGCGCTTTATGCTTAAGCGGTGGCGGTATCTCTGTCAGCAGCAGGTAGTGCCGGTCTGAAGGCGAGCGGAGTTTAAATTCAAAGGCATCCGGCGGCGGTTTTCTCAGATGACCGGTTACCTGCGTGCCTAAGCGTTCGGTTTCAGGATCGACTTCATAAAGCCATACCGGCGGGCGAGAACCGGGGTGACGGTCAAAAGCCTCGGGGTCACGGCGACGCTCGCGGCTTTCATAACGGTTAATTGGCAATACCCAGAGCGGTGGCTCAACGGGGCCATTATCAAACAGATTCCAGTAGCTCTTATCATTGATGCTTTGTTTTGAGCTTTCATAGCGTTCGATCAGCTCAAGGGCTTGCTGCTTAAACTGAGAACGGATCAGGTGACGCCAACGCTCATCATCATCGCTGCTGGCGATCATCAGAAACACACTGGCCATGCCGACAGCACTGACCAGCCAGATGGTGAAAAATATTTTCCAGAAGAGAGTGTTAAGCCGCTTCATGATTGTTCGGCCTGATCGGTAAAGACAAAGATATAACCCTGGCCTCGAACCGTTTTGATCATCTCTATGGCATCGCCTGAAGGCTGCTCAAAGTGGGGAGCCAATTTCTGGCGTACCCGGCTAACATGAACATCAATCGCCCGATCGTAGGCGGTCAGCTCCCGATGCAAAACCCAGCGGGTCAGCTGCTCCTTGCTGAGTACCTGACCGGCATGTTGCATCAGATAGGCCAGCACATTGAATTCCGCACTGGTGAGTTCCAGAACCTGATCTCCTACCCGGGCATCTCGGGTTGCCGGGTTCAGACTCAGAGTGCTGATGACAAGAGGCTGCTCCGGTAAACGCCCTTCCAGAGGTGTCTGGGGTGACATGCGACGAAGCACCGCACGGATACGAGCCAGTAGCTCTCGGGGATTGCAGGGTTTGCCCAGATAATCATCCGCCCCCATCTCAAGCCCCAGGATACGGTCAATTTCATCACCGCGGCCGGTCAGCATTATCACCGGCAAGGTATAACGGGGACGTATCTGCTGAAGTAATTCAAGACCGCTGGTGCCCGGCATCATGATATCCAGCACCATCAGACTGTAGCCATTACTGCCAGGGCTCTGATTCTGTAGTTTTTCCAGCGCCTGTTGCGCGTTATAGGCAGAATCAACGCGATATCCCTCTGCACTCAGGTATTCTGCCAGCAAGCTGCACAGTTCTTTATCATCATCAACCAGCAGTAATTTTTCATTGGACATAAAGAGACCTCGGCAAGGGCGGCTTAACTAGCTGTTTAACTGCTATCTATTTAACTGCTATTTAAATAAATAGGGGGGGAGGTTAAATACGGCGAAACACATTCAGCGTCAAAATCTTAAGCCTATGATACTGCCTTTGGCTGGTGCCGTAAGGCTTCTCCCCTGTTATCCGGTCAGGTTTTACCTAACTTTACACCGGTGTGTGACAACTTTGCGCTGCAGAAGCTCATACTGCATCCATCGAAAGCAAACGCCCAAGTTAAACCGGCTAACACCGCAGCTAGGGCGACTCAACATCTGATGGAGATGACCAAGATGGCTGTTATGAAAAACCTATCTCTGCGTAAAAGCATGAAAAGCAAAAAGACACTGACCCTGATCGGCTCAACCGTGGCGGCACTGACACTCAGCACCGCTGTGATGGCATTTCCGGGTAAAGGTGACGGTGACTGCCATCGCTTTAAAGGCGATCCGGAGCAACGCCAGGAGATGATGGAAAAACGCGCTGACCGTCGCTTAGACAAAATGAAGGATTATCTGGAGCTGACCGATGAGCAGGCAGCCCAGATGAAAACCCTGTTTGAACAGCAGATGGCCGGAAAAGATAAGGGATCTTCTCCAAGAGGCATTCATCAGGCGATGCGGGATCTGAACCCAGCGGACAGCGATTATCAGGATAAGGTAAATTCACTGATCGAAAGCGCTCAGAAACAGATGGCTGAGCGCATGCAGGCTCAGGCGACGATGCGTCAACAGGTCTACCTGCTTCTGACACCGGAACAGCGCACAAAGCTTGAAGCGATGCAAGAGAAGCGTCACTCAAGACGTGATAACAGCTTTTAAGAGCTGTGCCCGTATCTGAAGCTAACTATCAAAAAGCCGGTGCGCGGATTCCGATCTGCACCGGCGATCTGTCTGGCGATTATTCTGCTGCGAAGCTTTTCAGCGCATCACCGGTCAAACGATAACCCACCCATTCGCTTTGGGGCTTAGCACCAAAGGACTCATAAAAGTCGATAGCAGGCTGGTTCCAGTCCAGAACATTCCATTCGAAACGACCGCAATTTTCCGCAACCGCTTTTTGCGCCAGATACTTCAGCAGCGCTTTGCCCGCACCACAGCCGCGGAATTTAGGCGTGATGTAAAGATCTTCCAGAAAAATACCGTATTGCCCCAGCCAGGTGGAGAAGTTGTAGAAGAAGATCGCGTAACCCGCCATCTCACCATCCACTTCGCAGATCAGGCTGAAGGCTTTAGGGTCGGCACCAAACAGCGCCTGCTCTAACTGCTCCGGGTTGGTTTTTACCTCATCGGGAGCTTTCTCATAAACCGCCAGTTCAACAATCATGTCAAAGATACGGGGAATATCTTCAGAGGTAGCGGGACGAATCTGAATAGCGGACATAAAACACTCCTAAATGGCAACTCACCGGATAACTGAAGCCTTAATGGCCTGATACTAAAGCCTTAATGGCCTGATACTAAAGCCTTAATAGCCTGATACTAGAGCCTTGATAGGCTGATACTAAAACGCACAACGTGCTAAAAAACACTTAACCAATTGAAAAGCAGAACAGGCATCCATTTTTTTATTTGAATAACCTACCCGACCGCATAAGGCCACTCATAATCAAAACTCAACCGATTTAAGACGATATGCGGCAGAAAAACAAAAAAGCCGGTGCTCATAAACAGAGCACCGGCAAAGTCATAGGACTGATTCAACAGTCAAAAAGGACAGCCAAGCAAGCTGTCTGAAACGCTCCGGTCTGTCAGCACGTAGCAGGCTTGCGCTTAACGTGGTGTTACCCGCAAACCCCCTAAGAACGGGAAGACAACAAACCGGAGTACATCAGTGCAGTCCGTATCGTTACCCGGTCCGAAACAAAAGGCGCTCCGATCCGGGCATCCGATCATAATTAACGATCTGCGCCTGAAGTATCACGGGGCAGGAAGGCGTGTTTTTCCCACAAGTCGTACTGCTTACGGAAGCCATCCAGGTCGGTCCATACTTTTTTGAAGAACTCATCCTTTGCGCTTTGTTCTTCAACGACTTCATTCCAGGCACTGTTATAGGCGGTCAGAATTTCGTCGCTCCAGTAGCGAATCTCTACGCCATTTTTCTTGGCGTTGGCCAGAACTTCAAACTGCTTAGCCTCGCCTTCAGCCAGGGAGTCTGCAACAACCGCTTTACAGGCGGTTTCCACCAGAGCCTGCTGCTGCTCGTCCATCTTGTTCCAGAATTTCTTGTTGATCAGCAGTTCCTGCATGGACGTCTGCTGGTGCCAACCCGGGAAGTAGTTGTACTTAACAATCTTGTGGAAGCCCAGCATCTGATCAACCTGAGGCAGAGAGAACTCTGCGGCATCAATCGCACCTTTCTCCAGCGCGCTAAAGATTTCGCCCGGAGCGATCTCTACGGTACCGACACCCATTTTATCCATCACGTTAGCGCCCAGACCGTAGAAGCGCATATTCAGCCCCTTCAGGTCCTCAACGGTATCAATCGGCTTGGCAAACCAGCCGGACGTTTCCGGCGGAATCATCCCGCACGGGATCGCGTGAACATCATAACCTGAGGTGTCGTACATCTCCTGATGCAGCTTACGGCCATTGCCATAGTACATCCACGCCATAAATTCACTGGCTTCCGGGCCAAAAGGCACTGAGGTGAAGAAAGCAGCAGCAGGCATTTTACCTTGCCAGTTAGCAGACGCGGCAAAGCCGGAATTCACTTTACCCGCGGACACCGCATCCAGAATTTCTGACGGGGCAATCAGCTTACCCGGCTCATAAATTCTCATGCGAATAGCGCCACCACTGGTGGAGTTCAGAATATCGGCCAGTTTAGAAACCGGCGTACCCACTGCGGGCAGCTGGGTTGGGAAAGCGGTTGGGGTTTTCAGCATCAGTCGCTCTGCCGCCTGAGCCTCAGTAACACTCAGGGCAACAGGGGCCAGCGCTACAGTCAGGCCAATCGCTTTTGTCAGGGTCTTCATAGAGAATTGCTTATCCAAAGTCATTATCGTCGCTCCAGCATTCAAACTTTTTGCATATTGTTATTGGCATTATTGCGGGTGTTGGGCCGAAGTAACCGACCGGAAAATCAGGGTATTTTCCGAACGCTCACTCCAGCCCGAACCTCAATGGTCAGAGCAGCCGGTCAGGTGTCAGACACCAGGAGTCATCCGGCAAAGGGATTACGCCGGACAACCAGCTGCCGCCAACACTAAAGGTCGAAAATCTTTCCGGGGTTCATGATGTAGTGAGGGTCCAGTGCCAGCTTCATCGCGCGCATCAGATTCACGGATTCGCCGCGCTCCTGCAGGAGATAGCCTTTTTTACCAAAACCGATGCCATGCTCGCCGGTGCAGGTGCCTTCAAGTTCCAGTGCCTTAGCGACAATCGCTTTGGAGAGCGCCTTACCGCGGGCCTGTTGCTCGGCATCATTTTCATTCAGCAGAATCAGGACATGGAAATTGCCGTCGCCCACGTGGCCGACAATCGGACAGGTCAGACCGGAAGCGATCGCTTCCTGCTCAGCATACAAAACAGCTTCCGCAAGACGGGAAACCGGTACGCACACATCAGTGGTTAAAACAGAAGCACCGGGCTGTAGGGACAGACCAGCAAAGTACGCCTGATGGCGGGCTTTCCAAAGTGCGTTACGCTCTTCGGTCGTTTCCGCCCATTTAAAGGCACTACCACCCATTGAGGCCGCCAGGTCTTCCACCAGCTCCACCTGTTCGGCTACGGATGCAGCGGTACCATGAAACTCAAAGAAGAGAGTGGTCTTTGGCTCAAAACCTTCCAGCTTGGAATAACTGATGCAGGCTTGCATCTGCAGTTCATTCAGCAGCTCGATACGAGCAATAGGAATGGCACACTGCATAACCGAGATCACGGTATCAACAGCACTTTGCAGATCTTCAAACTGACAGGTTGCCGCTTTGATGGTGTCCGGGATAGGGTGCAGACGCAGCTGGATCTCGGTGATTACCCCGAGGGTTCCTTCCGCACCTGTGTATAGATGAGTCAGATCGTAACCCGCCGAACTCTTGCGGGCACGGCCACCGGTTTTAATGATGCGGCCATCGGGAGTAACCACGGTCAGACCGATAACGTTTTCACGCATGGTGCCGTAACGAACCGCATTGGTACCGGAGGCACGGGTCGAGACCATACCGCCGATACTGGCGTTAGCACCGGGATCAATCGGGAAGAAGATACCCTCATAACGCAGGGCCTGATTGAGCTCTTCACGGGTAACGCCGGCCTGAACCCGACAGTCCAGATCTTCTGCGTTGGTTTCCAGAATCTGGTTCATCTCCGACAGATCAAGGGAGATGCCACCTTCCAGAGCCATCAGATGACCTTCAACAGAACTACCGGCGCCATAGGGCACCACAGGAACCCGATGCTGATGGCAAAGCGACAGCACCTGAGCCACCTCTTCATTGGTATGAACCATAGCAACGGCATCCGGAGCCATACAGCCATAGCTGTCCTCCCCCTGACCGTGTTGATCACGAACCGCTTGAGCGGTAATCAGACGATCACCCAGCAGGGTCTGCAGCTGCTCAATCACCTGGGCAAGGATATCTTGATCTGCATATTGGAAAGAGGCCTTCTGGCCGGTTTGGGTCGACAGGTTGTCCGCAGAGGTCATGGTAGCTCCTGATTGCTCTTATTGGGTGCAGTTATCTGTTATTGCAATCATCGTTTTTTGCAATAGCGCTTAGCGTTATGAAGGCTGTACCTCTGCTTTCACGTCGAATAGCAGGGTCAGCTCTTTATTGTTAGGGCGATGCACAATTTCTTGATGGCGGTGCGCAATTTTATATGGGTGCACGCAACTCTTTTTTAGTACGGCAAATTTTTAGTACGCCAAAAAGTACAGCTCGCTCAATGGGGCGTCAGATCAGGGGCTTCCCCCTGAATCAGCATCGCCCTATAGGACCACCTGATAATAGAAGCTAGTTCTGCGGTAAAAAAATTATTTATTGGAATCCAATCATTCTAAAAACGAATAATAAAATAGTGACATTTTAGAAGAATATAGATATTTCCCCAGAAATACATAATAGAAAAGTCTTATCTACCCCCCAAACGGGCCAAAATCAACGATAAAATAACCAAAATCAGACTTTTTATAGCTGCCTGCGAAGGTTACTGATATGGTAATTATTCAATAATGAAATACTAAGCAAGCACCCGATCTGATTCAGATACTTTCAGATAAACGGAAAAGACTTGTGCTGCTATGCGAAAAAAAACGCTGGCTATAAATAAGAAAAAGCTAAGAAAAAAAGATAAAAAAGCAAAAAGAGCTGGCATAAAAAGCCAGCCAAAGAGCTAACCCAACACTGCCGGCAAGCCCTCTTGCCAACCTGCGAACGATAGTGAACCCTATGACTGACAGCCATAACCTTAGCCGGCGACTGAGCCGGGTGAATCTGAATCTGCTGGTGGCTTTTCATGCGCTCTATCAGGAGCGTCATCTTACCCGGGCTGCAAACCGAATCAGCCTGAGCCAACCCGCCATGAGTCACGCCCTGAAAAAACTACGCGGTCAGTTCGATGATGAGCTGTTTATTAAAACCTCTGAAGGCATGCAGCCAACGCCTTTGGCAAACCGCTTATTTCAGCGTATCGAAACCGGCCTGCTGCAACTGGATGAAGCCATTATCAGCAGCCACAGCTTTATTCCGGAAAAAGAGGTCAGAGAGTTTCGCATCGGGATCACGGATTTTATGATCAATGAACTGGTGCCTTACCTGGTGCGTGCGGTTAACGAGCAGGCTCCGGGAATCAGTTTTAATATTCTCTATACCAAAATTTCCAGCCCGGAGATGGCTTACAAACTACTGCAGGAACAAGAACTGGACCTGGCTATTACTCAGTTCGAGTATCTGCCTCAGCACACCGCCTGTTATGAGATGCTTTATGAAGATCAGCTGATGTGTGTTGCCGATGAGAGCATATACGGTGATCGCGAAGCCCTGAGTGTGGAAGAGTTTCTGGCTCCGCCCCATGTTGCTCTCTCTCACCGGGAAGACGAGCCAATTCTGGTTAATCGTAAGCTGATCTCCCTGGGCATGAAGCGTAAAGTCGTTGTTAAAACGCCGTATATCGCTACCTTGCCTGCTATCCTGAGCGGCACCAATATGATTACGGTTATCACAGAATACGGTGCCCGCCTGATCTGCCCGGAATCACCGCTGAAAGCGTACCTGATGCCGATCGATTTTGATCCGCTCTACGTGTGCCAGATCTGGGAAGCCCGAAAAGCTGACGACCCCGGTATCCACTGGCTACGCACGGTTGTGCGCAACTGCTTACAGGAACGGGGGCTAAGCTGATGACATCTCAGGGACAAACAAAGGGCGCTCAGTATCTTTATTACACCGATCAGCCGGAATGGCAGCAACTGGATAGCCTGGCGGCCATCCGCCGTGCCCTACAGAAACTGGTTAATGGCATCGGCTTTGATACCGCCAGCCTTATTTACGCACCTGTTGGCGAACTTCCGAACAGAACTCCGGGACCGGTTTACCCTCTGGTAACGGTAGGCAATGATAATCTGCGCTGGCTGAAGCAGTGGCGGGAACATACAGAACACAGCGAAGATAACCCCCTGAGCCACCGGTTATCGCCTACCTGGAAACATACGCTGCAGCACACCCTGCCCCAACGTTTCGATCTGGCACATCCGGAAAAATGGAGTAAAAACCTGACCATGGCAGATCAGCGCTGGCTGAGCGCACTCTATGAGCATGGTTTTCAGGAACTGTGTGTCACCCCGGTTCATTTTCCGGGCCGGCAATATGTGGCGCTATCTTGCCTGTCTCACCGGAGCAACCCGGTTCCTCCGGAATTTTCGGAGCAGACTCAGGCTAATCTGCTCTACAGCACTCACCGTTTGGCTCACATCTGTATGCAACCGGAGTTTGCACAGCTGCGCCAGAACGACACGACAGCCCCCTTACTACTATCCAAGCGTGAGCAGGAGTGCCTCTATTGGGCCGCTCAGGGCAAATCCGCTGTAGAGACCGCTTCAATTCTGTCACTGCAACCGGAAACGGTGCGCACCTACCTTAAAGCGCTGCTGAAAAAACTTCAGGCGGACAACAAACCTCAGGCGATCGCTATCGCTTATGAGACCGGGCTATTAGGAAATAGGGCCACGCACTAGTCGTCGCCCTTAAACAGTCGGTTAGTTGTCTTTACTGGGTTGGGTTGGGTTAGGTTGGGCAGGACTGGACTGGGTTGGACTGGAAACGGTCAGGTTATCGGTCATAAGGTGAACAGCCCAAAAGACTAATGGAGTCAGGGACTGTTAAGCCCCTTTCGAATAGTCGGACAGAAAGGTAACCAGATCTTCCGCTTTCATGGGCCTGGCGTAGAGATAACCCTGAAAACGATCACAGCCAAAACGGGATAACAGATCCGCCTGCTCGCGGGTTTCCACCCCTTCTGCCAACACGGCCATCTCATAGTTTTTACCAATGGCTATAATGTTCTGAATCATCTTACGCGCTGCATCATCGTTCAGAATATTATCAACAAAACTTTTATCAATCTTCAGCTCATCCACCGGCAGTGCCCGCAGCATACTCAGTGAGGAGTAACCAGTTCCAAAGTCATCCATAGAGATCTGAATCCCCATATCATGAATCTGCTGCAGCAGCGGCAGAATGTAATCCAGGTCTTCAATAAAGAGACTTTCAGTAATCTCCAGCGAGATAAAGATTTTACTCAGACCGGAAACTTCTATCGCATCCAGCAGCAGGGCCATAAAGTTAGCCTGCATAAACTGACGCACAGAGACGTTAATCGACACATGAAACTCACGGCCCGCCTCCAGCTGAACCTGCCTCATGTCACTCAGCGAGCGTCGCAGCACAAATTCACCCAGTCTCGGCATCAGCCCGGATGCTTCTGCAATAGAAATAAACTGGTCGGGAGGAACAAAACCCAGCTCTTCATTTTGCCAGCGGATAAGGGCTTCAACACCATACAACCCGCCTGCCTGGTCAATTTGAGGCTGATAGACCATAAAGAATTCACCCTTATCCAGACCGTTACGCAGCTGCTGCTCAACCACCAGCTTATGCAAATAATCCGTTTGCATATCATCAGCAAAGACCCGAACACTGTTTTTGTGTTTTTTGGCCTCATACATGGCGATATCCGAAGCGCGAAGCAGGCTGTCCAGATCAGCACCGTGCAGCGGGTGCTTGGCAATACCGATACTCGCACCCAGCGTAAAGTTGATGCCTTCCACCTGATAGGGCCGCGATAGGGCTGAAATAATCCCACGGGAAAGACTTAATAATGCCTGATCGTCGGTTTCATAAATAAAGATCAGAAACTCATCGCCCCCCTGACGAACCAGAGTCGCTTCAGGAGGGGTATGTTCTCTTAAGCGGGCTGATAACTCTTTCAGCACCTCATCACCAAACTCATGCCCGAAGCTGTCGTTAACACTTTTAAAGTGATCCATATCCACATAAAGAACGCTGAAGGCTTTCGGGTTTTCCTGACAGAGCCATTCATCTTTATGCATTAACAGATAACTGCGATTCGGTAACTGAGTAAGCGGGTCATGGCTTGCCTGAAAAATCAGATCTTTGCGACGCTGATCTTCCGCCGAAGCGATCAACTTAAATAACCGGAAAATCACCAGCTGCCCCAAAATAAAAAAGACCAGGTAGTAGAGAAAACTTTCCAGAAAATCATCGTAAACCTTACTCAACCGGATCTCAGAAACAGTCCAAAGCTGATATTTCTTATCAAAGCGGGCAACACCAACACTTTTCCAGTCGGCCGTATTAATCTGGAACGAGACCATGCTTTCAGTCTCTTTAAGTGACGCCAGAGACTGACCCGACCGCTTCAGCAAGCTCATAATCGCCCGCCGCATGGATTCTGCTTTAACCGGATGCTCATAGGACAGCGCCATATCACCACCGGCAGAAGAGTGATACTGGGGATAACGATCGGCAGCCCGCAATAACGTAACCCGGTTAAAATCCCCCATGTGGATTGCATTACTGAAAAAACGGGAAGCGCCTTTAATACGAAGTCCAGCGGTCATTACCGCCAGTACATTGCCCGCGTCATCACGGATAGCCTTACGAATAGGAATCACCCATTCGTTAAGCGCTTCCATAAAATAGGTACGCCCCAATACCATGGAATCTGATTCCAGCGCCTGCTGAAAAGAATCCCGACTGGCCTGCTGTTTAAGCAAATTGGGCAGACGACCGGGATTAAGGTTGGAACTGATAAAAGTGAGCCTGCCCTCGGGAGTCGCCAGACCAAAGCCGACAATGGCCGGATTAAGCGCCAGCAACTGGTCCAGCAACGGTTTTGTTTTCACCGTATCGATAAAATCCGGGTCTTTAACAAGCTCGGAACCCAGTACATCCAGAATGATTTCCTGATTCACAAACAGCGAATGGCTGGCATTGCTGACAAGATCGACAAGGTTTTCCTGCTTCAGGCGATAACTTTCATGAATACTCAACCAGCGGTAGTAGGAGATCGTCATCAGAAAAAGCAGACTACCACCGAAAAGCAGAATAAAAAGCGTCCAGATGTTTTTACGAAGCAGCGCCATAGTGGGTCCGTTATGAAAGGCACGAAAGCCTTTAAAAGTAAGGCGTTAGATAACTCAGAAACAAGATGTTACAAACTTACCGGAGTCAGAGCATACCGTCCAGCATCGCGGACAGAATAACAGCAAAACCACCACTTTATACAGTGAAAGCCGGGCGCACGAACGGTCGCTATCGCAACACGAAGCAGCATCAGGTCAAGGCGAATCACCCAAAACTCAGACCCGGACATAAAATTCAGACACAAAAAAGCCGGACGTTGGCAGATCCGGCAAAAAACTGCTACCTGCACAGTAGCAATAAATGATGAAAGGCAAGTGACCGACCTCAGAATCGGTTCACCTTAAAAGCCTCCCGACTCATAAAGCTTTCACTTTGGGTCATTGTGGCCACCACAAGCTCTGCTGTTGCCGCAGCCTGCGTTAACCCCAGGTGCTGATTACCAAAGGCAAAACAAACCTGCGGATAACTCGGGTGACAATCGATCACCGGCAAAGAGTCCGGCAAGGTTGGCCGGTGCCCCATCCAGTTCTCAAAACAGATCCCTCTGTCCTGTGTCAGTCCCGGCAGCAGCTTTTGAGTATGATGTTTAAGCACCTCAAAGCGCTGGTCATTAGGGCCTTTTTTCAGGCCTCCTAACTCTGTCATACCCACCGCTCTCAGGCCTGAGTCCAGCGGACTTAATACAAACTTCCGCTCTGCCGAGCCTATGGTGTGCTTAATTCGGTAAGCCTGGCCCGGAGCAGTAATATGGTATCCGCGCTCGGCTTCTAAAGGCACATCCAGCCCCAATTGAGCCAGCAGGCTTTTACTCCAGGCCCCGGCAGATATGATCGCTTTGTTACAGGTTATGATGTGCTCTCCCTCAGAGGAAAAGACCTCAACATACTGCTCGCCCTGAGGTTTAACCTCACCTACACCGATCTGCAGATGGCGGCCACCACGGTTTTTAAACGCTGCCAGCAACTTCAGGCTCAGCTGATAAGGTTCTTTAACCCGACAAGCCTCCGGATAGAAAAGCGCATGGCTTAACACCTGAGACATTTCCGGCTCTAACTCCGCCAGCCGTTCCCCCTGGACCAGTTCGCAGGGAATACCGCAATCAGCCATATAGGCAGCATGGTCTTTTGCTTCCTGCAATTTATCGGTGGACTCCCACACCAGTAAGTAACCTTCAGCGACCAACTGATCCTCTTCACCGATATCGGCCAGAGAACGACGCCAGGCCGGTACCGCTTCACGATTCAGACTCATCAGGGCCTGATGTGCATGGGCAACCTGGGCGGGTGCTGCTGCTTTTACAAACCGGGTCAGCCAGGGTACCAGCTTGGGTAAATGGCCCAATGGCAAACACAGCGGACCTTTGGGGTTGAGTAACATGGACGGTGCTTTTCTGAGAACCGCCGGAGTGGATAACGGATCAACCAGTTCCGTAGCGATATACCCGGCATTACCGAAAGAAGCCCCCTTTCCGGGGGCCTCCCTGTCGACCAGAGTAACCTGGTAACCCTGTCGTTGCGCCTGAAGCGCAGAACACAGGCCAATAACACCAGCACCAATGACCACCAAAGATGGCTTTTCCATAGGAGCGGATTCAGACGCAAACATGGTTAAGCGCTCTCAGTCTCTGCGGCCGCTGAACGGTTAGCGACCTGATCAGCCGGCGAACTTTTTAAGGAGAACATACCGGTTTGGGCATAGAGAATTCCGATAACCGGAGACAACCAGCAAGCAAAGGCCAGAGGCGCATAAAGCAGGGCACTGTAATCACCGCTCACCACGGTCAGACCCAGAGTACCCATTACAAAGGCACCACCAGCATTCCATGGGATCAGCGGTGATACCAGAGTACCGCCCTCTTCAATGGCACGGGACAGGTTAAGACGGCTGTATCCCAGACGATCATATTCAGGACCATACATACGACCCGGCAGCGCAATAGAAAGATACACGTCACCGGAAACCGCATTGGTGGTCACAGATGTCAGAATGGCGTTGGTTTGAAGTCCTTTGAAACCTTTTGTCAGGCTGGTGATTTTTGCAACAACCGCTTCCAGACAGCGTGTACGCTCCAGCGCACCGCCAAAGGCCAGCGCAAACATCATAAGAGTAACAACCCAGGTCATGGACGAAACACCACCACGGTTCAACAGGCTGTTCAGAGCAGGAGTACCCGCTTCAATTTTAAAACCGCTGTGCGCAAACGTCAGAATTTCGTTCAGGTTGTAACCGTAGTTAAACCAGGCCACACAGGCACCCAGCACAAAGCCGATAAACAGAGCCGGAATTGGCGATGTTTTGAAAAATGCCAGGCCCATTACAACGATAAGAGGCAACAGAGGCAGAAAGCCCAGATCAAAATTATTAGCCAGACCCGCCTTAAAAGTTTCAATCTGTTCCAGCTGAGCAGACTGAGCAACATCACCACCTGCCAGCAGATAGATGACAAAAGCGATCAGCATTGCCGGAATCGTGGTCGGCATCATATTCCTGATATGGCTGAACACGTTAGTTTCAGTTACCGCTGCGGCCAGATTGGTGGTATCGGACAGAGGCGAGATTTTGTCACCGAAGAAAGAACCGGAAACCACGGCACCAGCGGTCCAGTATACAGGCACATCAAAAGCCGTACCGATACCGATCAGAGCCAGACCTACCGTCCCCACGGTTGTCCAGCTGGAACCGATAGACAGAGAAACGACCGAACAAAGCAGCATCGTAGCAGCCAGGAACCAGGCAGGATTGATCAGCTCAAGTCCGTAGTAGATCAGGGTGGGTACAGTACCACTGGCAATCCAGGTACTTAACAGCATGCCAACAACAATCAGGGTCGCAATTGAAGGCATCGCCACGTGTAAAACGTGGAAAGCACCGGCTTCGATATCTTTCCAGCGATAACCCTGCGCCCAACCCACGATTGAGGTAATGGCAAAACCGATCGCCAGAGCGATGTGCGGTGTAAAGTCATCGTAGTAAAAAATCTGAACGCCCAATAGCGCAATCGTCAGCACAATAGGGATAAGTGCTACCGCCACACTCGGCATGGGTATTCTGGCTTCATTATTGTTATGCATCTTTGAACTCCTGGACTTTGCGTCCTTATTATTCATCTTGGATAAAACGGGTTCGTTATAGCTTTGCTTCGAAATGGATGAACATCGCCATTAATGGCCGGGCGAGCTCATAAAAAAAGGGGCAATCCCTGCCCCTAAGGGCAACTACCCTTGTGATTCCAGACTGGATTCATAAGCGAGAATCGCTGCTGCCAGGTCTTCCCGCGAATCCCCGACCGATTTGAACAGCGTGATCGCCTGCTCTGGATCATTCAGAGCGGCACGCCCCTTATGAGTGCCGGAACACAACTCAGAGAATTCCGCATGAATATCCTCAGCTGTGATAGCACCTTCACGAATAGGTATGATCAGATCACCGGTTTCAGATAAACCACCGGCACGGGTATCAACAAAAATCTCAGCCTTTTGCATCGCCGCGTTATCCGTTTCCCGCATAGTTGGCGTGAAGCTTCCGACAAGATCGAGGTGAGCACCCGGTTTAAGCCAATCGCCTTTAATAAGCGGTTCTGTCGCCAGAGTGGCACAACTGATCAGGTCCATCTGACGGGCAACATTTTCCAGCTGATCTGCAGCGCAAACCCGGGCATCAATGCCCTGAGCGACAAGCTCTTCAACAAGCGATACGGAAGCGGCTTCATGGCGATCCCAAACCCAAACAGTTTCAATCTGACGAACACTCATGTGCGCCGGAATCAGATGACGCCCCATTCGGCCGGCACCAACCATCAGCAGGGTTTTGGTATCTTCACGGGAGAGGTATTTGGACGCTAAAGCAGAAGCGGCAGCAGTACGAAGGGCGGTAATGCTGTTTCCATCCAGCAAAGCCAGACTTTCACCGGTCAGACCATTACTCAGAGTGTAATGACTGGTGAGCCCCGGCATATTTCGGGCGCTATTACCGGGAAAAACGTTTACCTGCTTAACACCCAGATATTTACCCGGAATCCAGGCGGGCATTAAAAGCAGGGTCGCTTCAGGTTCGCCCGGAATATCCATAAAGTGATGATGACGAACAGGCGCGCATACATCCTGAATAAAGATATCGTTCAGCACTGCGATCAAACGATCCCAGGGAAGTAAACGACGTACATCTTCGGCATTGAGTTGCATAGCAAAATCTCTTATTGCTGGTCTTTCGTCTATGCTAGCAACATCAGCGGAGCGTTTTTGACCGAGAGTCTGTTGTTTTAGACCCAAACTCCGCACTTTCCCTTGTTATCGTTTTATTTTCGGATTCAGAACCTGTACACAAAAGCGAAAAGCCCATTCAGGCAGCCTAATCGCTATAGATTCCCGACAAGACGATATCAGGACAGGCACGATAGCTCCCAGAGGCAGACCCATAGTTCCCGGAGGCAGAATAGCTCAGAGATGAAAAGCCAGATTCGTCGAAATCTCATTGCACGACAAAGCGGGGAACACCTGCACGATTTTTCGCAGATCCTGATAGGGTGGCGCGGGGAGATGGCGTGTGAGTTTTCTGAAGGAGGCAGCCATCTGAAAAATGGCCGTTACGCAATCGTACCGGAACATAAAGGGCATCTGTTCAGCGGCTTAAGTGATGACAGCGAACTTCTGGTCATCGATATCAATCCTGAAGACCCACTGATCAAAGCTCTGGAAGAATCCAGCAATATCAGACTGACGGATACTTTGCTGCAGGCTGCCGAGTTTTCGACACTTCCGGCAGAAACGTCGCCTATTCTCGAATATACCGCCCTGAAGCTTAAGCAGAATCCGGGGCTAAGCTCAGAACAACTGAATTGTCAGTTTATCCCGCTAATGCTGATGCAGCTTTGGGAACAGGCTTCGATTCAGAGTGATCAGCGACACAGCCCGGACCTGAAACGCAAGCTGGACCTTGAGCGTCTCAATCAGGTTATCGAGCAGCATATTGCCCGACAACAACCCCTGGACAATCAGTACTTGGCAGACCTGTTTCACCTGAGCGCCAGCCACTTCCACTGCCTGTTTCAGCGTCAGTTTGGTATGACTCCTCAGGCTTATGTGATGGCACGACGCCTTGAGAGAGTGAAAAGACTGCTGATGACGACCCGTCTGTCGTTATCTGTTATCGCGGAAGAAACTGGCTTTGCAGACGCATCCAGTCTTTCAAGAGCCTATAAAAGGCATTTTGGGACAACGCCGGGAAAAGCCCGGCGCCTTTTGAGCCAAAAGTTCAGAACTTAACTGACCTTACGGATATGCTCTGGCCCAATCTGATCAATAGAAGAGCACCCGGCCAGAATCATGCAACGCTCAAACTCAGTTTTCAGCAACGTCAGAGCCCGGGTTACGCCCTCTTCACCACCTGCAGAAAGACCACGAACATAAGCACGCCCCAGACTGCAGGCATTCGCACCCAGTGCCAGCGCTTTGAAAACATCTGTACCGCGGCGGATACCGCCATCAACAATAATTTCCATCTCAGGACCAACAGCTGCACGCACCTCTTCCACCAGCTCAACAGGTGCAGGAGTCCCATCCAACTGACGACCACCATGGTTTGACAGAATCACAGCGCTGGCACCAATCTCTTTAGCTTTAACCGCATCAGCAGCAGACATAATACCTTTAATGGCGAAAGGTCCGCCCCACTGCTCTACCATATTGCGGGCATCTTCCCAGGTCAGGTTTTTCTTGAACAGTTTACTCATCGCTTCTACAAAAGCATGAGAATCCCCCAGAGATACCTTTGGCAACTGAGGGAAATTCCCCATATTGGCACCATCACTCAGCATGTACTGTATCAGCCACTTGGGACGCATCATGTATTGAATGGTGGATTTCACAGTTAAGGTTGGAGGAATGCTGAGACCACTTCTTGCGTCACGCTCTCGGTTGCCACCCACAATCGTATCAATGGTCAGCACCATAGCTTTAAAGCCAGCAGCCTTCGCGCGTCGATTCAGATCCGATGCCAGCTGTTCATCATCCAGCACATATACCTGAAAAAACTTATTACCATCGCAACTGCCGGCAATCTGTTCCAGCGAACGGTTTGAAAAGGTAGAGGCGGTATAAGGCACACCAAATTGGCTGGCGGCTCGCGCACCGGCTAACTCCGCATCTTTCGGACACATCATGCCGGAGAAGCCAGTGGCGGAGATATAAAAAGGTTGTGCTGTTTCCACGCCCATAATCCGGGTCCGGGTATCGATACGGCTGACATCCTGCAGCGCCTGAGGCACGATCTGATAACGCTGAAAACCGGAACAGTTTCGGGCCAGTGTTACTTCATCATCAGCGCCGCCCTCAACATAGTCATACACCGGCGTCGGGACTTTCTTTGCCGCAAGACGGGCCAGGTCATCAATATTGATGCAGGATTTCAGATTACGCATGGGTCAGTGCCTTCTTGTCAGTCTGGTCACCAAAAAGTGCAGATGCACCTTTCAGAGGTTCAAATAGGTTAGGCAAAATCATACGGTCTGACGAGGAGAGATCAGATACCCCACTTTGGGTGAGTATTGAAATAAGGGCATATTGAAAAGGGAGATCAGACGAAAGTAGTTACTTACCGCCCCCCTATAAAATCTATCAATGCCAGATCAGTCGAACCGGATCATCGCCATTAAAGCGATCCGCAATCTGAGCCTGTAAAAGTTCGGCAGAAGCCAATGCATCGGTCAGAGCATGATGAGGCGCATAATAGGGCAGATTGTAGCGGGTACGGCTGTCTGCCAGTCGTATCGAAGTTGGTTTTTTGCCCAAAAGCCGGGCAAACCACCCCAAAGGATGACGGCGATGGATACGAGCCTCCAGCTCCATCGTATCCACCACAGGAAAGGTGACACCCTCACCGATTCTGGCTTTAAGTGCGGCATGCAAAAAAGGCTGCTCAATACCACGATGATGCACCACGGCAACCCGGCCTTTAAGCGCTTCCAATAACTGAGGAAGAACCCGACTCAGATCTGGTGCATCATCAATATCGGAATGGGTAATGCCGTGAATCACAACAGATTCAGCATTCAGGGGCTTTCCTGGATCAAGAATCCAGTGCTGAGACTGACGGCAGTAAATTCGGCGCAGTGTAAAAGGCACTAATCCGATACTGACGATGCCATTTTTCTGAGGATTAAGACCTGTGGTTTCGAAATCCATCGCCACAAAAGGCACCTGATCTAAGGGTGTCTCCGGACTGACGCACCCGGCCTGATAAAAGCGCT
The DNA here is from genome assembly GCA_048270425.1 of Oceanospirillum sp. Classification (GTDB taxonomy): domain Bacteria; phylum Pseudomonadota; class Gammaproteobacteria; order Pseudomonadales; family Halomonadaceae; genus Oceanospirillum. Next base: position 49,938 of record JBLWSY010000010.1, on the reverse strand, counting down.
TCAGAAGCGGATGCTTCGCCTGTTCAGCCAGTGAGCGGAAGCGTTCAGGCCAGTCCGGTAAGATGGTCTCTTTTTTCTCGGGAATCAGGTATAGCATCAGTTAATTAGCCCGGTTCGGTTGATAGCGGAATTTCAGAAACTTCTGCGCATCGCTGAGAATCTGGAACGCCTCTTTCAGGTTACGGCGCTCAAAGTGCGACATATTCTCCGGCTCAATATTGTTATCCGGCTCCTGTTCCGCTTCAAGATCCAGCGCCTGATGGCGGATACGGACCATGGAGATAAACTCCATCGCATCCCTCAGGTCCGGCCCACGGTCCGGTGGCAAAATCGCCGCATCAATAACATCGTTCAGGCGATCAAAAGAGTTTTGAGCACGGGAACCCACAGCAAGGGCGTGGACGCGAATCAGATCAGCCAAGGGCGCCGTTCCCCGACGCTTAAGGTTGATCGAGTTTTTGTGCTGGCCATCCTGTTCCATCACAAAGGTTTTAAAGAACCCTAATGGCGGCGTGCGGTTCAGCGCATTTCTCGCCATACAGGCCAGAAATCTCTGGCTGCGACGAGCACGGCGACTGATCAGCCCCTGGAGTTGGTCCGCCCATTCAGTACGCCCCCAGACGCCATCCAGATCAAAAAAGATATTGCTGTTCAGCAGGGATTCCGGTGTCGGGTTGTCGATCCAGTCGATAAAGTATTGCTCCCAGACCGACTTCGGCTGACGCCATTTAGGGTTAGTCGCCATCACATAACCGGTGCAATAACTGTAACCGCAGGCTGCCAGACCATCACAAACAAAAGTCGCCAGCTGCTTAAAGTAATCGTCATGGCGCTTAGGATCAAAACTATCGTCCAGCACCATGGCGTTGTCCTGATCCGTCACAATCAGCTGTTCATCTCGGGCCATAGAGCCCAGCGCCATAAAACAATAAGGTACCGGCGGCGGGCCAAATTTTTCTTCTCCAAGCTCCAGAAGACGCTGTTTGAAACTGCGGCCAATCACCGCCATCGCTGACCCGACCATGCGGGAGTTGGCGTCTTCGTTCACCATACGCACAAAACTCGCCTGCACATCACTGTGCAAAGCTGCCAGTTCTTCAACACTTTGCTGACGAAAAATGCTACTGACCACAAAAAGGCTGTTGCGGGATTCATAACGCACCAGATCCGACAAGGCGATCACGCCAACCGGACGACCTTTGTTCAATACCGGCAAGTGGTGAACATTGGTTCTGAGCATCATGAGCATGGCTTCAAAGACATACTCATCGCTGTTAATCATCACCAACCCCTGGGACATGATCTCTTCGACTGGCGTATCAAAAGGTAGCCCCTGAGAAACCACGCGGGTTCTCAGATCACGATCAGTAATGATACCGCAGACTTTATACTCGCTACCGTCACTGGCTGACACCAACGCCTGCTGAAAATCGTACGGGCCATCTTCATCGTAGGGTTCACTGGCTTCCGATTGCAGGATCAGCAAAGAGGACACCCCTTCATCTGTCATCAGTTGTGCCGCCTGCTGAACACTGGCCGAAGACGTGATCAGAACCGGTTCCCGGCCAATGAGCTTGGTAATGCGAGAGGTCAGTAGTTCGTTAGCATCTTCCCGACGGGAAACAGCCTGTCGCAAGCGTGACTGGTCGCCAACTTCAAAAAAATCCGCAAACTCTTCATGCTGATCAAACATTGAGCGGAAAACCAGCTCCGGTATAAAGTAGACCAGACTGTCTTCTATCGCTTTAACCGGAAAACGCACTTTCTGCTTCATCAAAAGACTCTGATAAGCGAAAAGCCCGCCCTCACTCATCCGGTTATAAAGCTCACCATTGCGGCGATAGATCTCAACCGCACCACTTCGCACAATACAAAGATCAGAAACCTCATCGCCAACATCAAGAATCTGGCTTCCTGCTTTGTAATAGGCAATTTCCACCTGCTGACTCAGCTCCGCCAGAGCCTCATCCGGCAAAGTTTTAAAGGGCACTAACCGACGCAGATATTCATTAATTTCGACCTGTTCGACTTCCATATTCGCCTCCGGATTCTCTTCTCTTTGCCGGAAAACCTAAGGTATTCCTGTTAACGCTTTATGCCTGAAAACACTTTTCCTGCGAACCGGCGTTGCTCAAACAAAAAAGGGCAGGAACGCCAAGCGCCCTACCCTTTTGTTCAGATCTATAAACTTTACAGTTTATACACTCTTAGGCTCAGAAGCCAAGCCTTTCAGAACAGATACACAGGCAACCAGCAACACAAACGTAAATGGTAAACCCGTTGAAACTGCCATCGCCTGAAGAGCCGTCAGACCACCACCCAGAATCAGGGAGATCGCGACCAGACCTTCAAAAGTACACCAGAAAACACGTTGTGGTTTTGGTGAATCCACTTTACCACCAGCGGAGATCGCATCAATAACCAAAGAACCGGAATCGGAAGAGGTTACGAAGAAAACGATAACCAGCACAATGGCAATCAGTGAAGTAATCTCTGCCATTGGCAGTGCATCCAGCATAATAAAGAGTTTAATTGGCAGATCTGCCTGAGTTACCGCCTGATAACCGTCAGTTACCAGCTGATTAATCGCGGTACCACCAAACGCTGTCATCCAGAGGACACAAGCCAGAGACGGAATCAGCAATACAGAAACCATAAACTCACGAACAGTACGACCGCGGGATACACGGGCGATAAACATACCTACGAAAGGAGACCAGGAGATCCACCAAGCCCAATAGAATGCAGTCCAGCCAGAAGCGAAATTGACATCTTCACGACCAACAGGGTTAGCCAGTGCCGGCAGATGCTCCAGATAAGAAACCAGATTACTGAAGAAGCCGGTCAGGATAGCCAGCGTCGGACCTACAAAGATCACAAACAACAGCAGAAGCGCAGCCAGAACCATGTTGATTTCAGACAGACGCTTCACACCAGCTTCTAATCCAGCCAGAACGGAGATCATCGCCAGAGCAGTAATACCGATAACCAACAGTACGTTAGTGGTTGATCCCATCGGTACATCAAACAGGTAGTTCAGACCTGCACCGGCCTGAGAAGCACCTAAGCCCAGAGAGGTCGCCAGACCAAACAGTGTGGCAAATACCGCCAGAATGTCGATGATATGACCCGGCCAGCCCCATACGCGCTCACCCAGCAGCGGGTAAAAAACAGAACGCATGGTCAGCGGCAAACCTTTGTTAAAAGAGAACAGGGCCAGCCCCAGAGCCAGAATCGCATAGATCGCCCATGGGTGCAGACCCCAGTGGTAGATGGTCGCAGCCATACCCAGGGAAGCAGCAGCCTCGGCATCACCAGCTGCGCCACCGAGAGGAGCCCAGTCGGTACGCACGCCATTTTCCATGGAAGTGCCACCCATTGACGATGCAAAGTGTGACAGAGGCTCTGACACACCATAAAACATCAGACCAATACCCATACCGGCGGCAAACAACATCGCAAACCAGCCAGCATATGAGTAATCCGGAGTCGCTTCGGTGCCACCCAGTCTTACTTTACCTAAAGGTGAAACAATCAGAAACAGACAAACCAGAACAAAAATGTTTCCGGCACTTAGGAAAAACCAGTCCAGATTTGTCGTTAACCAGGAACGCATTGAGGAGAAAATAGGCGCAACCTGAGACTGAAACATCAGTGTCAGCAGCACAAAAGCAACAATGCTAAGACCGGAGATCATAAAGACCCGGTTATGAATATCGAGACCAAAAGGCCCGATCTGTAGTGCGACATTGTCCTGACCGATCTGGTAATCCGTATCAATAGGATTAACCTTTCCGTCAGGCGTCATAATATCCTTGTTATCACTCATGATAAATTTAGCCTTCATCATTCAAAGTTATGAAGCAGGTAAATATCAATCAATGCTGTGACGGCTACTTAAAGGCTCTGGCCTTGCAGAGGGCCGCTCAGAAGCGGCAAAAACTTACAGGCAAAGTCATTAAGATAGAAGAAAAGCATCAAAATAAGATTGAATTTACTTACATGCCTAATGATTATAGCACAAACGTATAGTTTTTTGGCTACTTACTTACCAAAATTCCTGCCAACCTGATTACGCAAGGTACCCAAGCCCAACGAACAGCAGGGAAATCCCCCACCGAGGGAAATCCTCCACCGATAGAAAAGCGTTTAGACCAAGCCCACTTAAGCAGCTCTTACTTTGTACCAGAGTTTCTCCAGCAATAACATCGCATCCTGTGCCTGCTGCAACCCCAGCTCAAACATGGGAGGAGAAAGATGAGAGAAAGCAGGCATACCATGAATCGCACCGGAAGAAATTCCGCAATAGCGATGGAGACTGGCCGCATCAAACCAGGGATTGCCAACGCCGGCATACTCCCAGTCAATCAGCACAAGGCGTCCATCCTGCCAACAGCAGTTACCGGGATGAAGATCATGGTGGGTATAGCACTCGGAGACTTTAGGCAGAGAGGCAAATAACTGAACCAGACGGTTGAGTCGCTCCAGCCAAAGAACAGGATCAGACTCACGGTTTAAATAATCCTGATAACGCTGAAAGAGTTCCGGGTAATTAATTCCGACGATAGCGCGTTCATCCGCTGACCGGGGCAAAGGAATCTGCTGTAACTCACTGATCGCCAGAATCAGCTGGGAAGCAATCTCACCCGTAATCGCATCAGGCCCCAGACTTAGCCCATGATGCTTCATGACGCACCAGCCTTTGTCCGGCTCATTCCGCACCACCTGCATCGCCCAGGAATACTCTGCAATGGTGTGCAATACATGCGCTTCTCGCTGCCGCGAGACGCCAAAAGCCAACTGATGCCGGGCATTAATACGCAGCATAAGCACATGACTGCGGTTACTGCCTTTATAAAGCCAGTTGCTGGTACCGGACTGGCTAAGAGGCAACCAGTGAACCGGAACGTTCAGCTGTCGATTGACCTGTTCAAAGATAGCGTTGTGCATGGCGGGTCCAAGAAGTTTCCGATATGATTCACAGCCTGAAATTCAGCGCCCAAAACACCCAAAATCCCTGCATTCTCTGTGCGTTTCTTCTTCAGGGCAGACGTATCTGATTCAGGATAGTCCTACCTTATTAAGGACGGTCTTACCGAATCAGGACAGTCTTACCTAATAGAGGATAGACGCGCAAAGAAGCTCTGACGACAACCTTATGAAAAGCCGGAGATTCTTTTTTTGCAGACTTGAGTGATTTGTTAGCCTGATTGCTGCGGGGCAGTGTAACGTGAACGGTAAATTTTCCTGTAGAGTAATTCCTACGGTTTGTTGTTTTCTGTAACCCCGAACAGGCAGCTCTCTTCACACGATTACCGGTTAGGAAGATGCACTATGACACGACTGATCACTGAAAGTTTTCAGACTCTGAAACAAAAAAAACCTGTGCGCAACCTGATGCTGGCAACCAGCCTGGTGTTTACCGCAGCACCGGTCTATGCCACTGAAAAAGCGGAATTAACCGTTTATACCTATGATTCTTTCGTATCCGAATGGGGTCCCGGCCCTCAGCTGAAAACAGCCTTCGAAGCTCAGTGTAACTGCAATCTTAACTATATCGCGGTAGAGGATGGCGTCAGCATTCTGAACCGGGCACGCATCGAAGGTAAAAAAACCAAAGCAGATGTTCTGCTGGGTCTGGATAACGGGCTGATTGAAACCACGCGCCAGCTGAATCTGGTTCGAGAGCACAGTACCGATCTGTCAGGTATATCTTCAGCGCTGAACTGGAGCGACAAACATTTTGTGCCCTTTGATTACGGCTACTTTGCCTTTATCTATGACAGTAACAAAATCAGTCAACCGGCTAGCTCGCTGGAAGAACTGATTAACTCGGATGCTCAGGTAATCTATCAGGATCCCCGCACCAGCACGCCGGGTCAGGGGCTTATGACCTGGATGAAAGCGGTTTATGGGGATAACGCTGCAGCCCAGTGGAAGCAGCTGGCAAGCCACACCGTTACTGTCACTAAAGGCTGGTGGGAAGCCTACAGTATGTTCCTTGAAGGCGGCAGTGATTACGTACTCAGCTACACCACCTCTCCCGCTTATCACCTGATTGCCGAAGGTAAAACTCAGTACAAGGCCGCCCTGTTCAGGGAAGGTCATGTTGCACAGACAGAGGTTGCCGCCATAAGTTACTACAGCGATCAACCGGAACTGGCTAACGCGTTTCTGAGCTTCCTGATCTCACCGGAAGCACAGAAAATCATTCCGGTCACCAACTGGATGCTACCAGTGATTGACACCGCAGAACTGCCCGCTGAATTTGGTCAACTGATCCAACCAAAAACGATCGGTTTTACACCGGAAGAACTGGCGAAGAAACGCAGCAGCTGGCTGCGTGAATGGCGTCAGGCGGCAAGCCAGTAATCTGACCAACGGATAACCGCAATACCTATGAGCACTTTAGCTGACAGCCGGTGGCTTAAAACGCCGGCTGTTCTTTTTGCCTACAGCCTGATTCTGCTAATTACCGCTCTGGCTTTTTACGGCCTGATCGGTTTCGATAACGCGCATCTGCAACCCGAGCTTCTGACCGACGCTTATGTGCTGAAAATATTGAGTTTCTCACTGGAACAGGCCGGGTTAAGTGCTCTGATATCTGTCATGCTGGCCTTGCCTATCGCCCGAGCCCTGCACTTTATGCCTCACCTTCCTGCCAAACAGGCATTCCTTAGCCTTTGCCTGCTCAGCTTTGTGATGCCAACCCTGGTACTGATTACCGGGCTGGTTTCGCTATTAGGGCGTTCCGGGCTAATCACACCGCTGTTGCCGGGTGACTTTAATCTTTATGGTCTGAATGGCATTCTGATCGCCCATGTTTATCTGAATACTCCCTTAGCCGTTCGGGTACTCAGCCAGCAGATGAGTCACATTCCGGATACCAGCTGGCGTCTTGCCCAGCAGCTTCGCTTTACTCGATGGCAGCAATTTACCCAGGTGGAATGGCCAGCCATGAAACCCAGCCTGCTTATGCTGTTGGGTTTTATTTTTGTACTCTGCTTTAACAGTTTTGCAGTAGTACTTGCCTTAGGTGGCGGTCCGGGTTCGACAACCCTTGAAGTTGCTATCTATCAGGCTCTGAAATATGACTTCAATCTGAGTGAAGCGCTGACCCTGGCCTGGTTACAGTTCGCATTGGCAGGGCTTATTTTTGCTCTGATCGCCCGTATGGGCAAACTAAACTGGCTAAGTGCCGACACTGGCGGTCAGCGCTGGCAGCCCGTGCTGGGCCCCATCAGCACACGAATTCATCAGGGGCTCTACGTTCTGTGCTGGTTACTGCTGCTACTGCCCCTTCTCGCTCTTCTGCCAACCGTGACCGAGGTCGACTTAACTCAACTTGATCTGCAGGGTTTTGCAGTTGCCGCGACTTACTCGCTGATTTTAGGGTTGACCGCTGCAAGCGTTGCAATGCTGCTGGCCTGGTTGCTGCTGATTCCAATCCGAACCGCAAACCTTCAGCATCAGGAAAACCGGCGCATTCTGTTTCAATGGCTGGCGACCCACACGCTGGTCGCTCCTGCGATGGTACTCTCTACCGGACTTTATATTCTGCTACTGCCCCGCATCGATCTTGATCAATGGGGCATCTACTGGTTGGTGCTGGTCAACAGCGTGCTTTTACTGCCCTTTGTTATCGCTCAACTCAAACCCAGAGTCCTGCAGTTTGATCAGCAATACGGCCGATTGAGCGCTAATCTGGGATTATCCCCAAGTGAACAATTCAGCGTTATCTGGCCCTTCATCAGCCCCGTAGCCAAAGGTAGCTTTGCTTTAGCGCTGCTGCTGGCACTGGGAGATGTCGCGGTATTCTCAATCTTTGGCGACAATAGTACAGCAACCCTGCCTTGGTTGATTTATGGTTACGCTGGCAGTTATCGCATGGCTGAAGCAGCGTTAGCTTCACTTCTGCTGCTGGCTATCTGCGCCCTGCTGGTCTTTTTATTTGAACGTCACCAGATCCGTAAAAAGAACCCTGACGTTAAAAACCGTACCATTAATTAGCCAGTACTCGTCACAGAGAAGAGAGCCGATGACAGAAAAGAGAATTCATGACCGAGACCACCTATGATGACTGACAGCTTCAGACTAAAAGCAACGGGCTCTCCAGCCCATGTGAAGACTCAGCATGACGGACTGATCGTTGATCAACTCGAGGTGGTGCTGGACGGTTATCGGCTTCATTACAACCTGCAACTGGCCGCAGGAGAATGTCTGGCAATCCAGGGAAGAAGCGGTGTAGGTAAAAGTACGCTGCTGCACACACTGGCGGGCTTTGAAAGGGCCAAAAGCGGACAGGTTCTGTGGTATGGCCGGGACCTGCTCAAACTTCCGGCACAGCGTCGTCCGATCAGCATGCTGTTTCAGGAACACAATCTGTTTGAACACCTCAGCGTCATGGATAACCTGAAACTGGGGTTCAGCAGGATCCCAACACGGGAAGAGTTTGAAACAGCGGCTGAGGCATTGGACGTTGCCGATCAGCTGGATAAATTTCCAACGGAACTGTCTGGCGGGCAACGACAGCGTATCGGTCTGATCCGTACCCTGCTAAGACCGGAGCCTCTGATTCTGCTGGATGAACCTTTTGCCGAGCTGGATCAACACACCCGCCACAAGGCAGCTCTGTGGACAGCAACAACCGCAAGACGTCTGGGCAAAACACTGATTCTGGTAACACATCAGGATGAAGATGCTGAGCGCATCGCGGACCGAACACTGGAGCTAACCTACAATGAGCAAAACTGAAGCTTCAGCTTTTGATCATCGCTGCCGGTTCACTGAACAGGTACCCTTGGGAGAAGCGTATCCCCAGTGATTCCACCACTCGCTGAACCGCTTCGGAGTGCACAAACTCAGCCACCACCGGAATACCTGCGTTACAGGCAAAAAAGACAATCGCCCGGGTGATCTCATAACTGGTCTGATCAGTATCGATCGACTTTATGTATTTGGCATCAATCTTGATCATATCCACATCCAGCTCAAGAATGCGCTCAAAGTTCGAATATTCGGTACCGAAATCGTCAATCGCCAGACGAAAACCTTTCGCCTTGAGAGAGGCCAGCTGCTTGATATGGTTCTTCTTGCCATCGGCACTGACCCCTTCCAGAATCTCCAGAGTGATGCGGGTCGGATCAATATTGTACTGGATGCACTTCTGTTCCAGAAAACCTTCCAGGTAGTGATGGCTAAGGTCATCTTCAGTGATATTGATGGCGAACTCACAGCGATTATGACTCATCACCCGACAGCTCTTGTCGATAACCGTACGGGTAATCACGGGCAGCAATCCGGATAATTTGGCCGGTCTGAGAAACTGATAAGGACCGTATACCTGGCCATCAATACACATACGGATCAGACATTCGTAATAATTGATCTCACCGGTCTCATTATCCCGAATTCCCTGAAAATACGGCACCAGACAATCTTCTGTCAGCGCACGATGCAGCAAGGCGTTCCATTGCATATATTCCAGGCGCTGATTTTGCTCCAGCTCGTCTTTATGATCCGCATAAAGATAAAAACGTCCGCGACCACCCTGCTTAGCTTTTTTTAGCGCCATCAGCGCCTTACGGATCAGATCATCACTACCGACCGCGCCCCCATAAGAGAAACTGATATTGAAACTCAGCCCTCCCACCTGAATCTGGCGAAGAAAGAAGCTCTCACGAATCTTGTTAAAGACCGCCTTCAGAAAAGTGTCTTTTTCATAATGAACGGCAAACTCATCAGCGTTCAGGCGGTAAATACGGGCTCCATCAAGTACCTTACTTAAGCGTCGGGTTATCGCAGATAACAAACGGTCCGCAAAGTCGAGGCCATAAGCAGAATTGATCAGACTGAAGTTATTAACATTAAGCACCAGAAGCGCACTGTCGCCCTCGCATCGGTCCAGAGCTTCCTGCAGCTGACTCTTGTTCGGCAAACCGGTCAGCGTATCGATAGTCAGCGCCGCCACATGACGGTCACGCACGCGCTTTATTTCAGTCAGATCAGTGAAAACGCCGACATAATTCTGAACCACTCCCTGATCATCCCGCAGCACACTCAGACTCAGCCATTGAGGCCATAAGGAACCATCTTTACGCTGATTGATCACCTCACCTGACCAGCGATCTTCGGCCATAAGATCCTGCCACATCGCCTTATAAAAACGTTCATCGTGAGTACCAGAGGAAAAAAAGCTGGGGTTGCGACCGACAACTTCTTCGTGCGTGTAGCCCGTCACCTGGCTGAAAAAGGGGTTGGTTTCGATAATACGGTTATCGGCATCCGTAATAATCACACCTTCAGAGGCGCTCTCGATTGCCCGCCCGAGAAGCTGCAGACGGGTATTTTGCCGGGCAAGTTCCTCCTCCTGCTTTTGGCGAACCAATACCAGCCCGGCCATGTCTGCCCCAACCTGAAGGATTCGCTGATGAAAAGCAGAAGGTAGCCGATGCTCAAAGGAAGATAGTGCGAAACTGCCGATCGGCTCACCATTACTGTCACGAACAGGCAGAGACCAACAGGCACAAAGATTAAAATCGTAGGCAAGCTCGCGCAGATCCTGCCAACGCTCATCGGTAAACGTATCCCGGACAAAAACCGGCTCATTTCTGAGCACAGCGTTACCGCAGGAACCGCCGCCAGGACCGGGCTTCAGGCCGCTCAGGGCCTTATGACCATCTTTGGGAACACTGGGCGCTGACAGCACATTGAGTACGGATGAGTGCTCATCCAGAATCATCAGGGAAGCAACAGAGTTTGGCAGCAGCTGTTCGGCGAGATGACAGAGATGATCCAGAATCTGCTGCCCGGGCTGGTTGGTCATCACATCGTTAAAGACCGATTGCTGAAAAGCCAGAATTTTATCCTGCTGTTCAACAGTAACCGATACCCGTTCCTGATCCTGACAGCCGGAGGCTTTATCCTGAGGAGCCTCTCTTGTGTAACTGCCTGATTCCATCATATCAATACCCTTGATCCACAATGCTGCAACCAATATTAACGGGAGTTAGCCCAGTATCGGCGAAACCGATCTGCTTAAACCCTGAATTTTAGCAACAGACTCATCAAGGCAGATACCAGCCAAAAGCTATAGACAGACTCTGACCGATTTCTCCCTTGCAAGGCATATGCGCCACAAAAATAGATTATAGACACTTAAAACGTCTTATAAGCCGATCTGTTCTTGTTTTAGTTTCATGTGAGACGGCCAGCAATAGAAATAACATTGCTACCAGTAGCCTTCCAGTCTATTTGTGTAAGACTTATATTCGGTTTGCATCTTCACTGTTACAAAAGAAAAAACCTCACTATGCTGAGTAATGCTTGCCTTCTATGAACAGCAGGTTACAGTTCTGTTTCACCCTACGTTTTGCAGGCTTTTTAATAATTAATACAGATATCAAAGTGTTAAGGCCCTGACAGACTTAGCATGCAAGGATAGCGCTTCTTATGTTACGAAAACTGCTTCTGCCAACCATCTTTCTTGTACTTGGCTACGGCTTTTGGATAAGCCCTGATTTTAAAGAGATCGCAGCAGGCGTTGCGGTCTTTCTGTTCGGCATGCTCTCACTGGAGGAAGGCTTTAAAGCCTTTACCGGTGGCCTGCTGGAAAAACTACTTAAAAAGACCACAGATACTATCTGGAAAAGTCTCAGCTTTGGTGTGGTTTCAACAACACTGATGCAATCCAGCTCACTGGTTTCTGTCATCACCATCTCCTTTCTCTCTGCCGGTCTTATTTCTCTGACTGCAGGTGTCGGTATCATCTTTGGTGCAAATTTGGGTACCACAACAGGAGCCTGGCTGGTGGCTGGCCTGGGCCTGAAGGTCAAGATCTCCGCCTATGCGATGCCAATGCTGGTATTCGGTATTCTTTTGATTTTCCAGAAGAGTAAAGAACTCAAAGGCATGGGGTATGTGCTGGCCGGTCTTGGTTTTCTCTTTCTGGGTATCCACTATATGAAAGAAGGCTTTGAAGCCTTTAAAGACACCATCGACCTGACCGCCTATGCCGTTGAAGGTTACGCCGGTGTTTTTCTCTTTACCCTGATCGGGCTTTTTGCCACCGTGGTGATGCAGTCCAGTCACGCTACGCTGGTACTGATTATCACGGCACTATCAGCGCAACAGATCACCTATGAGAATGCCCTGGCACTGGCCATTGGTGCTAATATCGGCACCACCATTACCGCCATCATCGGCTCTCTGAGCGCCAATGTGGAAGGCCGACGTCTGGCCGTCGCGCACCTGATTTTTAACGCTGTAACCGGCTTTGTCGCCATTCTCTTTATTTATCAGCTCACGGGGCTTGTCGATAAAGCCAGCACCCTGATCGGCATCGCTGCGGATAACTACACCCTGAAACTTGCCGTCTTCCACACCATCTTCAACAGCATTGGTGTTATCCTGATGTTGCCGGTTATACCCGCTATGGTCCGCTTTCTGGAACGTGCTCTTAAAGCGCCGGAAACCGGTCGTCGCTCAGCGCCTAAATATCTGAATGATGCTGCCTCAGATCTGCCTGAAGCCACTCTGGCGGCCGTACGTCAGGAAACTCTTCACCTGTACGATAACGCTGCAGCGATCATAGCTGGCGGCTTAAGTCTTAAGCTGGATGATATCCATGGGGAGCACCCTCTGGAGGAGATCATCTTTAAAGCGCGCACAGTGATCCCAACCAATATTGATCAGGAATACGCGGAATCGGTGAAGTCCCTCTACGCCGACATTGTGGATTTCAGCAGCGCCTATCAGGGCGAGATGTCCGCAGATCAGGTAGAAGAACTGTTCCGCCTGAGAGCCGCAGGACGTGATATTGTTGAAGCGATCAAGGACACCAAACACCTGCAGAAAAACCTCTCCCGCTTCTTTATCGCAGACAATCCTTACATTCAGCACGAGTACAACACACTGCGTATGCGGTTAGCCTCAGTTTTACGTGAACTGAACCGCGTGCGCCAAGAGGATAGAAATGATTCAGCCATTATCCTCTCACTGGATCGCCTAAGATTGGATATGGAAGAGTATGATCGCAATCTCAACCAGAACCTGAGCAGCCTGATCCGTCAGAAACTGATCACAGGCCCTATGTCGGTCTCCCTGATGAACGACAGCGGTTATGCCTCGGATGTTACCCGTAAGCTGGTACTGATGGGCGAGGTACTTTTCTCCTCCAGCGACCTGAAGACCAAAAATATTGAACAAAGCCTATCTCTGGATGACGAAGAACTGACCCAAGTGATTCAGGAACAGGTTCAGGAACAACGGCCCGCTCAAAGGGACAGGAGTAGCGCATCATGAATATCAGCAAACTGATCAAAAAAGCAGAAACCTATATCCGTTCAGATGAACAAAAGCGCAAAGAGAAAAAAGAGTACCTGAAGAAGGTGATCAAAAAGCTGCGCAAGCATGAAAAGAAGCTAAAAGAAGAATATGAAACCTGCAAAGATTTTGATCAGAGCCGTCAGCTAAAACAAGAGATTGCGCTGGCATACAACCAGCGCAAAAAGGGCGTAAAAATGCTCAAAAGCCTTAAAAAGAAGAAAAAGAAAGATTAAAAAATCTTTCTTACCATAATACGAGCAACACTCAAATATCTGCTCAAAAGCCGGACCAGTTTCTCTTTCAGGAGTAAGACAGGGTTCGGCTTTTTCTTATTCAATCCATCAGGCCGGATTTTTAGCCGGAGCCTCATGCTGAATATTTCGGGTCACCAGCCAGCACAGCAGAGACAAAACGGCAAACGCGATGAAAAGCGGGTACAGAGTGCCATTGTAGGTTTGCCCAAAGGCCATACCCACAATCATCGAGATAAAGGTCGTCGCTGAACCGATCACAGAAGAAGCAACCCCTGCGATATGACCCAGAGGCTCCATCGCCAGAGCATTCATATTACCGAACAGCAAACCGATGCAGCCGAAAATCATCGCGCCAAACAGCATAAAAATCCAGATTGGGACATCACCATCAAGCACCGCCAGCAAAGCCAGAAAAACCACAGAACTGCTGAACATCGTGATCAGAGCCCGGTTCGCCAAAAACTTCATACCATAGCGCATCACCAGACGGCCATTCAGAAAAGAAGCCGCCCCTACTGAAAGTGCCAGTAATGCAAAATAGAGTGGAAACGCTTCTTCGACCTGAAAAATGTCCTTAAACAGCAGCTGAGCCGTGGAAAGGTATGCCACAAAAGCACCAAAAATCAGACCTGCACCTATGATATAGCCCAGTGTCACCTTGTGTGTCATGGTCTCCTTGGTGTTATGCCACACATTGCCAAACGAGAGCGGAATACGACGCTCTTTAACCAGCGTCTCCGGCTGTCGAATCGCAAACCAGATCAACGCGATCAGTGACAAAAGCACAAAAAACTCATAGATGCCGCGCCAGTCGGCAATCATCAGCACACCTGCACCAATGCTTGGCGCGATAGCCGGCATGATGATAAAAACAGCCATCACAAAAGACATTACCCGCGCCATAGCCCGGCCTTCGTAGCGATCACGCACCAGCGCCACCGCTACCACTTTAGGCCCGGATGCACCGATTCCCTGAATAAAGCGACCAACCAGCATCATCTCATAGGTCTGGGCAAAAGCAGACACCAGAGAGCCCACCAGAAAGATGATCAACCCGAGGTAGATCGCAGGCTTACGGCCAAAACTGTCAGACAGCGGACCATAAAGGATCTGACCAAATGCCAGACCCGCGAACAGTATCCCAACAATCCACTGCAGATCTTCCGCGTGGATCACGGAAAAATCCTGACCGATGATACTCATGGCGGGCAGAACGGCATCTATCGCCAGCGCAACCATGGACATCAACAGCGCCAACAGAGCAACAAATTCCGCAAAAGCGGGTTTAAATGAGGAGGCGTCAGCCCCTTCTCGGGAGTCCGGGTTCATAGAAAACCTTTTATTCAGAATAATCGATTACTCAGAAAGATATTTTTCAGAAGAAATCTGACCGTGCCCGCTTAAAAACAAGTCATCCGAAATGGTCGGTGACATCCGCAAGGCATAATGAGGGAGCCGTGTATTCTAGCAAGTTCCGACAAGACCGACAGGTCATTGCCGGACAAAAATTAGTCAGAACACCCCGGATCACAAAAAATACGGTCCACAGTAAACGCGTTATCATTGGAGGCGTAGACGATCAGATCTTGCCTCAGATCACTGGCCGTCTGTTATTGCCTTTGCTAGATTCTGAAGAGCTAGGCTTGGAAACGTTAACGCTGAAAAAGATAAGCCATTGAAAGGTGCCCAAACAGCCAATGATTTGAGTACCAAGGCTTATCGGATCATAACAAGAATAAAAGTCAGGACCTTAAGGTCGGGAGGACACCATGTCTGAAGACAAATCCACTATCAACCGAAGTACTCTGCTGGTCGTTATCGGCCTGATTCTTTGTGTCGGAACCCTGATGAAAATAGCCAGCGGCTAACCCGACTGAAACGCCGTCTTCAAAAGAACATAAAACCAGAACAGCTCCCCAGGGAGCTGTTCTTTCATAAAGTCGCGGTTATTGTTTAAGCGGATTCTGCCGCTAAAATAGCGCCTGCCAATAAGCGTTAACAGACGGAGAAAATTATGGGCAACAACCCCTTTATGCAGAAACTGATTCTGATTGTCGTATCCCTCACCCTCATCGTCATTATGGGCATGCGCCTTTTGGGCATGGCCTGAACACGTCTCAGATAAAGCCCGGAGCTCAAACTGGCTTGAGTTTACGGTAAAGAGTACGTTCACTGATACCAAGCTTATGCGCCAGCAGAGCTTTATCGCCATCCAGCCGTTTTAGCGCCCAAGTCAGATAGCCGTATTCCAGCTGCTCAAGATCAACAACCTCCTGCTGATTAAAGCCCGACTCAACGTTGGCCCCCGAGCGGGACTGACCCGGCTGCCCCGTATCCGAAGACAAAGATCCCCTAGCCCGATGACAAGCCTCCGGCAGGTGTTCCGGTTCAATCCAGTGATCATCCACCAACAGACAAGCGCGCTCCAGAATATTTCTCAGTTCACGGATGTTGCCCGGAAACGCGTAAGCCTGAAGCAACACCAGCGCCTCTTTAGAGATTTTGATCTCCCGTCCTGCGGCAAACTGGGGCAGCAAACTTTCCACCAGAAGGGGAATATCCGCAACCCGCTCCCGAAGGGATGGCAGCATCACCGGAAAAGCATTGATGCGGTAGTAGAGATCCATACGGAATTCACCGTCAGCCACCTGCTGCTCCAGATTACGGTGCGTGGCGCAAACCAGGCGGAAGTTTGCTTTTAAAGGCTCGACACCACCGACACGACGGTAGGTTCCGGTTTCCAATAGCCGCAGAAGCTTAACCTGCAGTGAGAGTGGAATATCCCCCACTTCATCCAGAAAAAGCGTACCACCACTGGCCGCTTCAACCAGACCGGTTTTACGACTGTGCGCGCCGGTGAAAGCCCCCTTTTCATGGCCAAAAAGTTCACTTTCAAAGAGAGTCTCGGTCAGACCAGAACACTCTACCGGTACAAAAGCTCCCTGATTCCTCAAACTACCCCGGTGAACCGCCTGCGCCATCAGCTCTTTACCGGTACCGGATTCACCCAACAGAAGAACAGTCGTCTCGCTGGGAGCAACACGCTCTATCAGCGCCATGGATGCCATAAAAGCCGGAGAGCGGCCAATCAGACCACTATTCCCCGCTCTTGGGCTGGCCAGCTTGCTGTAGCGCATCACCTCCAGAAAATATCGGGGCTGGCCATCTTCAGCTTCTACCGGGTAGAGCTCGACATCAACATGCTCCTCCCCATGGGGGGTATGGTGCAGGTGAAAAACACGCTGTACCTTATTGCTCTGCATACACTGGAGCATAGGGCAGGATTCGCCCATCTGATCACAAGGACGATCATAGTGATGGGATACCTCATAGCAGTGACGTTTTGTCGCACTGACATCACCATAGCTCTGACGGTATGCTGCGTTCGCTGAAAGAATTTCATAGTCTGCCGACAAGAGTACCGCCGGATCGGGGTAGCTTTGCAGCATCGATACCAACTCTGGTGATGGCAGATGAGTGTGATCTGAGCCTGATAATCCGGCCTGTGGAATCAGATGTTTTTCAGATGATTTCATAGCAACTCCTGAGATGATGATGCATACCTTCTGATCAGAAACCGGCCGACTCAGAAAGCCAGATCCGCTTTGCAAATACTTCCGGCGCTCCTTTTACTGCTGTCAATTATGACTCTATCGGTTCGACTTTGTCATTTTTGACAATAAAAATAATAAACAACAGCCCAAGAAAAACAAAAAACCCTTATTTTCAATGGGTTACAAAATCAAAAAACGGGCATACACCTTGCTATAAGCTAATCAAACCGTCTGATATCAGGCGCGCTAATAACTGTTTGATGATTTAGATCCGGTGGGCAAAAACCGCCAACCGTCACTGCAGGATCAGAACGCTATGCAACGGAATACGCCGTTCGGGCAAACAAAGCAGACTTTCAGTCAGTTCTGGAAAGGTTCTTTGTTTGCCAGACAAAAACTGGTACGAGAACTCAGTATCGTACTATTGATAAAGTTGGTGCTCCTTTATGGCATCGTCAACTTTATCGTTCCTTCCGCCACTGTTGTTAATGACAGTGACGTCAGCACACGCCTGCTTAATTCTCAACTGCCTGTCTCAGATACCCTGAATCCGGATGCATCAGCGGCCAACTCAACCGGGTTATCCGCAGATACAAACGCCACTGAGACAGATTCGAATCGTGCAGCTAACTCAGCCCTTAACTCTGCTACTGCACCTATGACTACACGGGAAACGCCATGATTACAGAAGAAGTTGTTGATCTGTCCCGGTTACAGTTCGCGATTACCGCGCTGTATCACTTTATTTTTGTCCCCCTGACGCTAGGTCTGGCCTTTTTGCTGGTCATCATGGAGTCGGTCTATGTGATGACCCGTAAACAGGTCTACAAAGACATGACTCAGTTCTGGGGCAAGCTCTTCGGGATTAACTTTGCGCTTGGGGTGACAACAGGTCTCACCATGGAGTTCCAGTTTGGGACCAACTGGGCTTACTACTCCCATTACGTGGGGGATATTTTTGGTGCACCTCTGGCCATTGAAGGGCTTATGGCCTTCTTCCTGGAGTCCACGTTTATTGGCCTGTTCTTCTTTGGCTGGGACCGCTTGTCGCCTCGACGCCACCTGATGGTCACCTTCCTGATGGCACTGGGTTCTAACCTGTCCGCGCTCTGGATTCTGATCGCCAACGGCTGGATGCAGAACCCGGTGGGTGCTGAGTTCAGCTACGAAACCATGCGTATGGAGATGACCAGCTTTGCCGATCTGGTGTTTAACCCGGTTGCCCAGGTTAAGTTTGTACACACAGTAGCAGCGGGTTACGTGACAGGCTCCATGTTTGTACTTAGCATCAGCGCTTACTACCTGCTTAAAAAGCAGGACCTGCCTTTTGCACGACGCTCTTTTGCCATCGCATCAGCTTTTGGTCTGGCGTCTATTCTGTCGGTCATCATTCTGGGTGACGAATCCGGTTATGAGCTGGGTGATGTGCAGAAAACAAAACTGGCAGCTATCGAAGCGGAATGGGATACCCATCCGGCACCAGCGCCTTTCACCCTGTTTGGTATTCCCAATCAGGAGGAAAAGAGAACGGATTACGCGATTAAGATTCCTTATGCCCTCGGCCTGATTGCTACCCGATCGCTGGATGAAGAGGTCACCGGCATTAAAGATCTGATCAAAGAGCATGAGGTGCGCATCCGTAACGGTATGATCGCCTACGGCCTGCTGACCAAGCTTCGCGCTGGCCAAACCGATGATGCCACCATCGCTGCGTTTGAAGAGGTAAAACAGGATCTGGGATACGGCCTGCTGCTGAAGCGCTATACCGAAAATGTGGTCGACGCGACAGAAGAACAGATTCAGGCTGCGGCACACGACACTATTCCAAACGTTGCGCCTCTGTTCTGGAGCTTCCGCGTTATGGTGGCCTGTGGTTTCGCCATGCTGCTGATCTTCGCACTGGCCTTCTACTTTAACGCCACCCGTCGACTGGAGAGCAAACGCCGCTTCCTGAAACTGGTTACCTGGTCTCTGCCATTACCCTGGATCGCCGCAGAAACTGGCTGGGTGGTTGCTGAATACGGTCGCCAACCCTGGTCCATTGGTGAGATTCTGCCAACTCATCTGAGTACCTCAACTCTGGAAGCCAGCAGCCTTTACACCAGTATCGGTGCCATTGTTGCCTTCTATACCCTGTTGCTGGTGATTGAAGTCTTCCTGATGGTGAAATACGCCCGTCTCGGCCCAAGCGCCCTGCATACCGGTCGTTATCACTTTGAGAAGAACGACGATCACCACACTACCGACAAGCCTGAAATCGCCGGAGGTGCGGCATGATTCTGGACTACGAAACCCTGAAACTGGTCTGGTGGGTGCTGGTTGGCGTCCTGCTGGTCGGCTTTATGATCACCGACGGTTTTGATATGGGTGCAGGCATTCTGCTGCCCTTCCTCGGCAAAAATGACACCGAGCGCCGTATCATCATCAACACCGTCGGCCCCCACTGGGATGGCAATCAGGTGTGGTTTATTACCGCCGGTGGTGCGCTGTTTGCCGCCTGGCCTGCGGTCTACGCGGTCGCTTTCTCCAGCTTCTACTTTGCCATGATGCTGGTACTGTTTGCGCTTTTCTTCCGCCCGGTGGGTTTTGACTACCGCAGCAAGATCGCAGACCCGCGCTGGCGCAGCACCTGGGACTGGGGACTGTTTATCAGTGGCGCGGTTCCGGCTCTGGTATTTGGTGTCGCCTTCGGCAATCTGCTGCTGGGTGTGGATTTCTATCTGGACGAGTTCCTGCGTCCCCACTATACCGGCAGCTTCTTTGACCTGTTCCATCCTTTCGCCCTGATCTGCGGTGTCGTCAGTCTGACCATGCTGGCCGCGCACGGAGCCATCTGGTTGCAGATGCGAGCTGATCAGCCGGTGGCGGATCGCGCCGGTAAAGCAGGTATTCTGATGCTGATTATTATGCTGACCGCGTTTGCTGCAGCGGGCCTGGTTCTACTGAAAGGCTTGCCGGGGCTGCATATCGATATGATGCCAGCAAAGGATGCCCTGCCAAACCCACTGAGCAAACAGGTTAGTGTGGTGGATGACGGCTGGCTGGCCAACTACAAAACCTACAGCTGGATGGTCGCAGCACCGATCACGGCTTTTGTCACCGGTCTGCTGACCCTGCTGCTGGTAAAAGCCCGTCGCTCAGGCCTGGCTTTTGCGGCACACAGCATCACCATGACAGCGATCATCTGTACTGCCGCTTTCTCTCTGTTCCCGTTTGTACTGCCGTCTCTGTCAAACCCGAACAGCAGCCTGACCCTATGGGATGCAGCGTCCAGCCATCTGACCCTGAATGTGATGTTTATTGCAGCCATGATCTTTGTACCGATTATCCTGCTCTACACTCTGTGGACCTACAAGGTGATGTGGGGCCGGGTAACCAGCAAACAGATCGACGGCAACCCGCTGGCTTATTAAGCGGGCGGTCAGTCAAAACCGCTATTTAACGTCATTATTAAAGAGACAAAATGGGCAGCGGAAGATAATTCGGCTGCCTAAAGGAGAAAAGACTATGTGGTACTTCGCCTGGATTTTGGGTGTATTACTGGCGATCTCTTTCGGCATCATCAATGCGATGTGGCTGGAATCCGATCCTGCATTTGATCTGGATAACGATCAGCCCCAGGGCTGATCATCCCTACCGGCCAGCGCCTGTCTTAAAGCAGGTCGCTGGCCGTCTGGTTTAAAACTAGCGATACCGGAATCCTGATAATGAACATTCCCTATCCCAAGTCCCGCTGGACTCAGGCGCTTTCACTGATCAGCGCTATTGTCATAAGCGTCATACTCACGGCTTACCCACGGCTGATTGCTGAATCCATACACGAAGTGGATCATGGCCTCTTCACTTTGTTTATGTGGGCGGTGAGTGCCGGTTTTATTCATGGAGTCGGTTTCGAGCCGAAGGCCACCCTCTGGCGAATCATCTTTAACCCGGTTATCGCCTGGCTGGTTATTGCTTATGGACTGATTCAGTATCTTTGGCACTAACCGTTAGATTGGCCGTTAAACAGCCTGAACTGTCACTCAATTCCAATAGTGACCTCTGTCATAAATACGCTGTATCTTCACCTGGCTTCGCCAACAATACTTGAACTCCCCGCCATGACTCACTAGCGTTAACAACATTATCAATCATCACTCAAGGAGGCAGTGATATGTCGAACACAGGGAAGGTCTCGCTCAGCCAGAACTCATATTATTTCACCCGCACACTACTTAGCCTCGGGCTAACCTCAGCCTGCATCGCATCACCAGCCGTCAGCTGGGCCGATGCGCTTAATCCTCACACGCCCCTGCCTCTGATGCTGGCCAAGCACTACCAACAACAGGACAACATTCAGGAATACTGGGTCAGCGAAAAGCTGGATGGGGTTCGGGCGTTCTGGGATGGCGAGCAGCTGAAAACTCGTCAGGGCAATCTGATCAGACTCCCCCGTTCTATGCAGGATGCTCTACCCAAGGTCGCTTTAGATGGCGAGCTTTGGCTGGGACGCGGTCGCTTTGCTGAAATTTCAGGCCTGATCAGACAGGAACAAACCACCCTTGAGGACTGGACGGACGTTGAGTACCGGATTTTTGATCTGCCGGATCAGCTGACCACTTTCGATCAGCGGGTTAAGGATATCGAAAGCCTCTGTCAGGAGATGGAGCTGGCCTGGCTGCAACCGGTCAAACAGTTCAAACTACCCAGCCAGGCAGCTCTGGACAACTATCTTCATCAGCTGACCGAAGAAGGGGCTGAAGGCCTTATGCTGCACCGGGGAAGCGCCCTGCATCAGGCGGGACGATCCGATGATCTGCTCAAGGTAAAACTCTACGATGATGCCGAGGCTGTGGTAATCGGTTATACCGAAGGCAAAGGACAATTTACCGGTATGCTGGGTGCCCTGAGAGTTCGTCTGGCGGATGGCCGTGAGATGAAAATCGGCACCGGTTTCAGTCGGCTCGAACGCCAGTCCCCGCCGCCTGTCGGCAGCATTATCACCTACCGCTATAACGGTCATACCGCATCCGGTTTACCGCGCTTCGCCCGCTTTATGCGTATCCGGGATGACTATGGCGCGCTAGAGCTGAAATAAAGAACTGAAATAAAGAACTGAAATAAGAAGCTCAAATAACAGCTCCCCGCAAAAGCAAAAAGGCTCTCCTGCCAAACAGGAGAGCCTTTTTTAATTCACCACAACCAGCTTACCCAGATACTGGCTCTTATAAGCTCCAGTTCTTATAAACACTAGTCCTTATACACTCTACCTCTTGTACCCTCTAACGCTTATACATCCGAGGCACACGGGTTGTGATACCGGTAAACAGGGTATAGGAGATGGTATCCGCACAGGCCGCAACCTTGTTCACATCGACCTGAGCACCCCACAGCTCTACCGGATCACCGATTTTGGCATCCGGCTGATCGGTCAGATCAACCGTCATCATATCCATGGAAACCTTACCGATAATACGGGTCATTTTGCCATTTACCGCAACCGGGGTACCGTCGATAGCATGGCGTGGATAACCATCGGCATAGCCCATCGCCACCACACCCACACGGGTCGGCTGTTCCGTGGTGAAACGACGACCGTAACCGATAGGCTCTCCCACAGGCAGCTCACGCACCGCGATAATCTCAGAACTCAGGGTCATCACAGGCTTAAGACGAGCAGCATTTTCTGTTTGCTGATCCAGCGGTGAAGCGCCATACAGCATAATGCCGGGACGCACCCAGTCACCATGGGTTTGTGGCCAGTGCAGGGTTGCAGCAGAGTTTGCCATGCAGTGCTGCAGGCCGAAGCGGTCACAGGCAGCATGGAAATTAGCAATTTGGGTTTGAGTGTAATCGCACTCAAGTTCATCAGCACAGGCAAAGTGCGTCATAGCGATCACGTCAGAGATGTGATCCAGCTGCTGCAGGCGCTCAACGGCTTTGGCAAAACCTTCCGCATCAAAACCGAGACGATGCATACCGGAATCAAACTTAACCAGCACCGGCAACGGCTGAGAAAACGCGTGCTGCTCCAGCGCTTCCAGCTGCCACTCACTGTGAACGGCGGTCATCATCCGGTACTTATCAACGGATTCCAGCTCATCAGCAGTAAAGAAACCTTCCAGCAGAACAACCGGTTGTTTAACACCGCTTTCCACCAGCTGCAGTGCTTCTTCAATACAGGCGACGCCAAAGGCATCGGCAACATCCGCCAGATATTCGGCAGCTTCAACGGCACCATGACCATAGGCATTAGCTTTAATAATCGCGACCGCCTTACGGCCCGAAGCCAGTTCTTTTGCCAGCAGGTAGTTGTGTTTCAGTGCAGCCAGATCAATGACAGCTTTAGCAGCCCGCGCCATGTGCAGGTCTCCATCTCGTTATTATATTGAGGGTCTGAATACAGGGTTTTGCAGTACAACATTCGGGAAGCATCAGAGCCGTCGTAGTCTAGCGTAAACGGCTCTGAGCCGCAGCGCCGGAAGGCACTGCGATGGTCTAACGCTTCGGTATTAAAGTGCTGGAATTAACGCACGAAAATTAAAGCGCCAGAATACCTTCAATCTCGACATCAACACCTTTAGGCAGCTCTTTAACACCCAGAGCAGCACGAGCCGGGTAAGGTGCGGAGAAGTAGCGCTCCATCACTTCGTTAACCTTGGCGAAGTTGCCCAGATCCGGCATGTAGATGTTCAGCTTAACCACGTTCTCCAGAGAACCACCGGCAGCTTCCGCAACCGCTTTCAGGTTTTCGAATACCTGAACGGTCTGAGCTTCAAAAGACTCGGTAACCACTTCCATAGTTTTCGGATCCAGCGGGATCTGACCGGACATAAACACCAGATTGCCTACCTGTACCGCCTGAGAGTACGGGCCGATTGCAGCAGGAGCGTTGTCAGAGTGGATAATTTTCTTATCTGCCATGGGGAAAGCCTCTTTTGAAACAGTCAGTTAAATTAAAACGTCAGCATGGCTAACGATTTTTAGTCATAAAAAAGGCAGGCCGCTAAGCCTGCCTAAGCACAAATTGAGTGTAAGAGCAGAACAACAAGTGCAAAACGATGACCGGCCTGAGACATATCTCAGGCCAGAAGAAATTAACGATAACGGGCGACATCCAGATCCGCCGGATCAATACCGGTTTCATTACCGGAGATCAGATCCGCCAGCAGACGGGAAGAACCACAGGACATGGTCCAACCCAGCGTGCCGTGACCCGTGTTCAGGGACAGGTTGCTGAACTTGGTTTTACCGATGATCGGCGTACCGTCCGGCGTCATAGGACGCAGACCGGTCCAGTATTCCGCCTTGGAAATATCACCGCCATCAGGGAAGACATCAGACACGACCATGGAGATGGTATCCAGACGCTTCTGCGGCATCTCAAGGTTATAACCGGACAGCTCAGCCGTACCGGCCACACGGATACGGTCATCAAAACGGGTGATCGCAACCTTGTAGGTCTCATCCATTACGGTGGAAACCGGTGCCGCATCATAGTTGGTGATCGGCATGGTCAGGGAGTAACCCTTAATCGGATAAACCGGCAGATCGATACCCACCTGCTTCATCAGATGACGGGAGAAACTGCCCATCGCGACCACATAGTGATCCGCTTTCAGCGTACCGGCTGAGGTTTTAACACCTGTGATCTCACCGGCTTTGTCTTCGAGGCCGTGGATCTCAGTATCGAACATAAATTTAACGCCCATCTCTTTACAGAGATCCGCCAGCTTATTAGTAAAGGCATAGCAGTCACCGGTCTGATCGCCCACCATACGCAAGCCACCAACAAACTTATCTTTCACACGGCCCAGCGCAGGCTCGTACTGCAGAACACCGTCCATATCCAGTTCCTGGAAATCGACGCCAAAATCACGCAATACCGCAATATCTTTCTGAACCGCTTCAACCTGCTTCTCGTTACGGAACAGCTGAGTCAGCCCCTGCTGACGGTCTTCGTAACGGATACCGGTTTCTTCACGCAGTGCATCGATAGACAGGCGGGCATATTCGGAAACACGCACCATACGGGACTTGTTCACCGCGTAACGACCTTCAGTGCAGTTCGCCAGCATCTGGGTCATCCAGGCGTACTGGAACGGGTCCAGAGTCGCAGACATTTTCAGCGGCGCATGGGTCTGAGTCAGCCACTTCATCGCTTTAAACGGAATACCCGGAGCCGCCCAAGGGGTGGAGTAACCGAATGAAACCTGACCCGCATTCGCGTGACTGGTTTCCATCGCGGGAGAATCCTGACGGTCAACAACGGTTACCTCATGGCCTTGTTTTGCCAAATAGTAAGCTGTGGTTACTCCCACAACACCGCTACCTAAAATCAGAATATTCATACGCATCCACTCCAGAGAGCCCTGGTTTTAACGAACCAGATGGGTTTAAAACGAAGTTATTGTTTTTCCGGTCAGATCACTTATAGACAGATGATTTATCTGGACAAGAGGGATCAGCCAGCGAATGCGCATAGATTATTATACTTCAATCAAAAAATGACACTTATTTACACCATCTATTCAGAAGGAAAAACCTTTAATCTGGACTTAGACAGTAAAAACCATCTGCCAGCACACCACTTGACAGACCATATACCCACAAATAGGTACAAATTCTTTAAAATTCAATAGCTTAAAGCACCCAAAACAGAATCAATCCGGGATAAAAGCACAGATAACAGAAAATAATTCTGCGAAAGAGATAAAAAAGAACGAATAATCTGAAACCGACTCAGAAAACGTGACAACACAGGATCACGGACAGAGAAAGCAGCTCACATCACAGATAAAAGAAAGCTTTGCTTACAGAAAGAGAGCCGCTGGGATCAGGTATAGATGAAGAAATACGATGGGAACGTAAAAGGGACAAAAACAAAAAAACCGGGCTAAACCCGGCTTTTGCTCAGAACCCAGTGAGTGGATTCTGTGGAAACTGATTCGTGGTTGGTTCTAAGCTCATCCAGAAGACTTTTCAGTCTTAAGGAGAGTCGGCGTCCTTGCCGGCCATACCCCACATCACCTCCATGTGCGTTCAATAATAGGCCGGATCTTAAAGCGCCAATACTGTTTTAAACCCTAAAAAAGCCAAGGGAATTCCCTAGTTACGATTTTTTTCTCTCAACAACAGCCCTAAGTAGATACCACAGCACGTTGGATACTCAATGTTTTAATCGCGGGGCTGTCAGGCAAGAGTGCTAACTCTTATTAAACTACCGGATATCCGGCATTTCCAACTAATCAGACCTCAGCGAAAGGAGAAACATGTTTGGTCTCAGCTCGCCAATGGTATCGACAATAAACGAAACTCTATCACTCAAGTACCAAGACATTATATAGTCAGTTTTTTTATCACATTCGCGCCCCACCTTATTTTTTATAGCAACATAATCATCTTCAAAATTCACATCAAAAGGAAGTCTACCTTTGTATTCTGAGAACCCTTCATGCCCCTCTCTATGAAAAAAAACAGTGTGCAGAACCCAATCTTCAGCTCTACTTTGACGGTCAAAATCAAACTCATAATTTTCAAAAAGAAAACCAACCCCTTCATTACGAAAATTAATATAAAAAATCTCATCATAATGACTTACAGCAACAGATTCATAGCCACATTTAAATTTAGCAGCCTCTATAAAACAAATATCATTTTTGCTTAAAAAGCCAATCAAATCTTGGCATCCCAAAGCAGACTTGCCAATACTTTCAACAAGATAATCAATCATCAATATGCTACCCATATTTAATGAGCCAATTGCTCGTAATTAGTGAACTTCCATAATTCCCGCAGCTCCCTACGGCTTAAAAACATCACAGCTCATACGAGTAATTTTTCTAGACGGGAAAAACCATCTGATGACCGCAGGTATAGAAGGCATTAGAAAAGTGGATACATCCAGTGCAAAACTGGAATCTGACGCTGTCGCAGCGGAGCATCCACTTCGAAGGACGGATAGATGACTACATGTACCTATATCAAGAACACAGATCAGAATATTGATAAGCAACAAGCCCTAATGAAATAAAATGCTCCAGCTCTTTTTTAAAATCTCCTGAAAATTTCTCCTCCCCTACATATGAAAATACACCTATATCTGTACCATAACTTTTAAGCCTTTCCGCACACGACCGGAAAAAATTTCCTCGACTAAGTGCCCCTCCACCATGGTCGAGCAAAGATTTATTCAAAAATAGATGCTTTCCAGCATCTGTTTTTACCTTTGAAACATCATTACCAATTATAATAACGTAAGTATTTAAAGACGATATATCTATATCGATACTATTATCTATATGAGGTATTTTATCTGGGACCCCACCAACCCAAAAAGTACTGCCAGACAACCCTCCTGAAAATACAACATTATAAAACCTCACGTCTGGGTCAATTTTATAATCACCAAAAACCATCATGTTTTCGAAGACTACGTTTTCAAAAACTACATTTCCAGCTATGAAAAACATGGTCTTAACCTTACAATCTTTAAAAACACAATTTCTAAAAAACAGAGAAGATTCATCAGAAGGCAAAAAAACGAACTTATGAAAATCAACGTTTTCATAAACCTCATCCTCTATAACAACATGCCCCATATTTCGATTAGTCATTAATTTTTCAATCATTACCGCGCCCTATTAACCACTTATAAAAATCTGACAACTATTCTGATTGAATCCTAGGATAAGTTATAACAACGCCTACCCCATCCCTTTTCTGATTAGCAAAAGTTGGGATCCATAGTTTTTACCGTCCACCCATTCGATTAATTTTTTCTCTTTTAATCAGAATACTGAATACACACTAACATGTCACACACACAAACTCAGTGATCCATCACAAACATATGACCCAGTTATGGTAAGCACTGAAGAGCTCATTAGGGACGATGCTCAAAAGTTTGGCCTTTAGAGCGGCCCCCAGCGCATAAAAATATCCACCGCACATAGGAGTGATTTATCCGGACGAAAAACACCTCCTATCAGGCGGTGTTTTGGAAACATGAATATCCACATAGTATTGGGTATCGGAAGAACAAGTTGATGATCGTAGGTATGGAAGACATCAGAAAAGTGGATGCATCCGGTGCAAAACTGGAACCTGACGCTGCTGCAGCTGAACATACACTTCAAAGGCGGGGGCGACGGTTACGCGAGTCTGTAAGTAATGGGTGACACAGAACTATGAACACCCACCTATGACTGGTATTTTTCAACTATAAAAGAGCCTTACCTTTTTCAGAGATAGACAGCTGAGGTAAAGGCTCCCCTTTATTGGTTTAAACTCAATCAAACCCTCGTCTCCCAAGTATTTAAAACTCTCACTTAACTCAGCTGGAGAGCCAAACTTATTTACATAAATTCGGCTAACCTTGTACCAATTTAATTTCTTATTTTTTTCTGCCACCAATGACAAAAATCTTCTCTGACTCTCACTTAGCATTAGTAATCACCATATAAAACTTTTAAAGCATCTGGTTGGTAAAGTAACTCATCAGCTTGAAGCGGCAAATTATAATCATCGAGAGTCGCACTATGAGTCTGACGCCATGGGTCTGTAGCTTTATCTTGATTAGAAGGAACACCAGTTTCCCAACCTAACTTTCTATACCGAACATACTCTCTCAACTCATGAGAATAGAAATTCTTGATTTCATAGAATAAGTGCATCAGCAGGCTTCTATCAACAGCAAATGTACTTTACCTTTCTGAAATTTGGCTAGGTTTAACTCCTAGCCAAATTTGGTTACCGTGGTCTTTAAAACCCAAAATAGCGGCTTTTATCTCTTTACCAATTTCCGGGTACTCTTCCGGCAACATAACACCTTCATCTTTAAAGTCAGTTATTTGAATGATGCCATCGTACCCATACCCCAAGTCCACAAACACACCATATGGTTCATGTTTCAAAATCGTACCCATAAGGACGTCTCCTACAACAAGGGTCTTCTTCAGCTCTTCCCAAGATAAATTATTGATCATTTGTGCCAAACCCTCTCTGCGCTGTTGAGTACATCAAATTCTGAATGTGGTACAGGAAGTTCCTTGTATGGGCCTCCTTGATAATTGTATTCGTGCTGCTTAAGCCTCAAATTATAAACATCTTTGGGAACCCTCAACTCAATCACACCTTCGCCATAGTGCTTCGCATAATCGTCAGCCAAGGCTTTTTCTTTTGCAAAGTAGGCACATTGATCATCATCACAGAAGTCTTTTTTGTTGTAACCGTTATTGTACTGATCAGCCCCTTTTCCACGCTGCGGAGCCTTAAATATAGAAACAGTATCTCCACTCTTTGTAACATTAATTCATGCCCATATATCGTAGGCATAAAAAAGCCCCAATCAGGGGGCTTAAGACGAGTTATATCTACTTTAGTCGTTCCACCAACCCAAAGGTTCACCGGTTACTGAATCGTACACATTGGCATATTGCCACTGAGAACCTGGACACTTCTCCACTGCCACTTCAAGCACCCCTTCAATGGCTTGGAATCCTGAAGCTGCGGGTATAGTCAATGAAATCAATCCAGCTGTAATGGCGTCAACTCTTCCGTTCAAAGGTTCAATAAGTTCTCCAATTTCCTCGGCTAGGTTAGACGTAAATCGTGCATCATCTGCTTTATCTTCACTAAGATAAAGCTGCGCACAAATATTCCCACCTCGTCTGATTATTTCAAAACCGCCCGTTTCGGCATTGGTAACTTTGATAACATCTCCCGACGCAACCTCTGTAGCATAAAGCGGTGAACGAATAATCTCCCACACTGCATCACCAATTCTTCGAGCTGGCACATGCTCACTCCCAGGTGGGTCAGCATCGATTACAGCTATAAGTACATGATCATGGCTCATTTAATCTGTTCTCCCATAAGGTGCTCCACAACTACCGCGTGCAGCGCATGTCCGCGCAGGATTTGGTGCACTACCGGCGCCTTGACTTAAGTTACATGCCGCTCCTTCGCACCTCAAATTGCCATCTGAAAGATCCCCTCCTTTGGAGCGAGCCTTTATGTGGCCAGTATGAATATTCGCCGGATTACTCGTCGAATGGCCACATGTAGCGCACGTCCATGAGCCATCTGCGTTTTGGTCTCTTTTTAGAATTCTCTGACGTGTGGCGGAGTCAACTTTCTTACCGGCTGTGGGCCCATCAACCTTCGCAAAGGTACCATCAGGATTCCGAGGCGGTCCACTCTTTGTAATATCATTAGTCTCTTGCGTCGTACTCGCATTATACCCCTGTTGACCTGATCCACTTTCCTTTGACTTACCAGCCGCTGCCTGAAAAACCCTTATTCCTGCAAGCATGCTCGCAAGGCGAAGGCCATCGGTTGTTAACTGACGAGACTCACCAACAACCAGTCCTTCCCCCTGATATTGCTCTACAAGCAGCTCTCTCCCAAATTGAGAAGCACGTTCATCGTGAACCCAGCCACCAACCGAGTAAGTCACAAATTTTCGGACCTTCTCTATTTGTTCGCCAGCATAAGCATCTACTGCTTGGTTTATCCCCTCCCCTAAGATCACCTTAATTGGCCCAGCAGCAACATTAATGGCCGTGGTAGCGCTTTAGACTAGGAAAGGGTGACTTTCAGCCAACTTATCAATAGTTTGCTGTGCGAGACCAAGCCCATTTGCTCCTACTTTGAGCGGGGACGGGTCGACCTCTAAAGGATTTCTCCCTTTGGTAATTACAATGGTCCTGGGCTGACCGGGTGTAACAGCATCGGCTCCCTGACTATCAGAACTACTGTTTGAATCTCCCCGTCGGAGCTCAGGCAAAAACAGTTGAGACAGTTGAGACAGTTGAGAATATAGTTGTTTTATTTCGGCTTCTGTATAACTCTGAGATACTGAATTCCCCTGTTCCATTAACGCGAGAGACATCAGCGTAACTGGGTCAAGTATCATTTCTTTTTGTTTCTCGGACCAATCCGCTCGTATCAATGAGTCATAAAAACGCTCGCCAGTAGCGCCTAGTAGTTCTCGATATTCTTCGGGTAAATCATCTCCCAACACGGCGATTTCATCCGCCAGGTAATCAAGCCCTTCTAGTGTCTTTTTTCCGGCAACACTTGCTAAGTCGGTTAACTCTTTAAAATCCTCGCGAATAGCCTTTCGGCCATTTTCTGTTGCAACGCGGTGGTCAACCGTCACGGATGAGTCTAAACCGCGGGTTTGCTGATCTTTGGTGATCTCCTGAGTGGCATTTAGGTCCCGGTTGGTGTGACTCAGGTCGTGGTCATCACCGGTACGGGTCTGGAGGGTGCCGTTGCCCAAGGTGGCGTAGGTCGTTTGTTCTTTGATATGACCGTTGGCCGTCAGCCCCAGGGTAGAGCTGCCGGTGCTGCTTAAACCGGTATTGAGGTTAAAGCCTTCACTTTCTGATTTATCACGATCCTGAATATCACTAACCAGTAGCTCATCGGTGATAAGGGTGAGGTTACCCTGATCCGTTAACTGACCTTGCTCATCAACCGTTGCACTGGCCAGCACCGCGCCTTTAATCTCGGTTTTGTCTGCAGTGATGGTGACATTACCCCCACCGATTAAGCGGGTTTCCTCTCTTACCCATGCACGATCTGAATGGCTGGAGTTAGCGTTGCCACCCACACTGCTCAGGCTGGCAAGGCTCTCACCACCCAGGCCAAGACCGGCATTCATACCCGAACTCTTGCTGGAGCTTGTGCTGGTATCCTGCAGACTTGCAAGGGTGAGCTCACCGGTGTTGATCGTGACATCCTGATCAATATCAACCTGAGCACCGGCAATAGTCAGTTTGTCGCTGTCACTGGTCAGGTTGCCCGCCTGAATCAGGCTATTGATACGGGTTTGGCTTTCGCTTGAGCTATCGGAACGGTTCGCACTTAAAGAACCGCTATAGCTATCGCCACTGGCTTTAACACTAACGCTGGAGCTGGCACTTTTGGATTGGGTTGAACTTTGAGCGCTGTCGCCTTGAATGCCTGCGGTTATCGTAATCTCATCGGCATTAAGGCTGACGTGGGTATGTTGAGGGCATCAAAAAGTGGACGCATCCGGTGCAAAACTGGAATCTGACGCTGCTGCAGCTCAGCATCCACTTCGAAGGCAGGATTGTCGAATACATGGATCTGTAAGTGATGCGTGACACAGACCCTCCATTCGACTGCTAAAAGGCGTAACTTAAAAATCTATAGGACAGACCCTAGCGCCACTACGATACTCTTTAGCAATACGGACACAGTTTTCAAAAAACTCTAACGTGTAGGCAGGCGGTAACGGGCTGGTGCCATTAGCCATGGCGTCTCTTTCTGCCTCCAAAAGCTCAACATTCCCCTTTAAGACGTTGGCGTAGCAAAATTTTTTTCGGGCCCCACCGAAGCCTGCATTGTTAACACAATCGCCTAGCGCGTAATGAAAAGCCAGGTCAGCAGCAATAATGTCCGGTTGTAGGACAAATTCATACCAGGCCAATACCTCTTTCAAATTGTCTTCAAGGTGCTCCTCAAAAATCTCACCCTCTTCAGGTATTAATTCTTCCGCAAAAGTTTTTTCACCTTTCGGGATCAACTTTCTTTCACTACCCATCAGAAACAAAAAATCAAGCTCGGTATGACCGTTGATTTCATGAAGCAATTCCGCATACCAGGAGGGGGACATTGAAGCCCCAGAATCCATACGCTGGATCGGAGGACTTTTCAGAAGTCTCGGCATGATTTTCAAATATCCTGCCTTTCCCTCCTCCTTGATAACGAATTTCCACTCCCCTCGTCCAAGATTGGTTGCCTTGAAGCGGGTTTTATAAAAATCTAAAAATTCTTTTTTCTTCATTATTAACGACCCTCACTTATTCCCGGACGATGTTCTTTTATTACCTCAATACCATTCGGAAATTCATCTCCAATTTTTTGTCCCAGTTGGAGGCCTAAAAACTCAGCCAGTTTTTCATCAACAGTTGCTGTTGGCGGTATGCGATAACGCTCCTGTCCATTTGGATCCTTTATTGTCTCAATACCTTTTCTCTGCTCTTTAGTGAAATCTGCGCCACCCGTTTTAACCTCAATAAAACTCACAGTACCATCAGTGCGCTTCACACAAATATCAGGCTTACAATAACCCGAACCATCTGGATGGTATACCCGCCCTTCTTTGCGAACTTCTTGCCCGTCATTTTTCAAGTCCTGAGCTATTTGATCAACTTGATTTTGATGGTGCTGATTGCGTTCTTTAATTGTACTTGTATCGGGGTTGGGGTTCGCAACGGGTTGCTGAATACCATTCTCATCAATGGTATAAAAGCCTCCCGGCTTTCCATCCTTGCCAATCCGTTGGTACGTTGTTTGGTTAGTTTCAAGATCGGTTAAAAATGGTTTAGCAAGCCCATCTCCGGAACCTGTGATGGTTCCATCACCATTATCCTTGTAACCTTCCGGTAATTTGGCCGTTAGATTGGATTGACCGAACTTTGAATCAAGCGAAGCAACATCAATCGTACTATTACCACTATCACCCCGGCCAACAGCTTTAATGCCCAGTGCCGATTTAACCTTCTTAGAAGGATCCGCTACTGTTGCGGCTAGTACAACTAACGAGGTAGCAGCTAGGCTGGTATCATTACCAATATAACCATCTTTGACACTGTTATATTTTGATAGTAAATCGTTATAGGCATCTTCCCCAGCCTGCTCAATGAAAGCCTTAGGATTGCTTAGCAGATGCTCGGCTGTTTTGAGCAACTGAGCCGGGTTGCCCACAAGCGCCTTGATATCATCGATATTATCATTGGCATACTTTTTAAGCCCAGCAAGAGCTCCGGTAGTTGCTTCTGTCAGATCCGCAGGATCCCAAATCCCTACGGAACCATTAGCAACAGCTTCGCTCGTTACATGGGCATTCTCTGCATAGAGATTGTTATTTTCGCGCTGAGCATCAGCTCATCTAAATTACTAATCATTTAGTTAAGCCTGTTACCTGAATACTCTGGATGCCAAGTCCCCAGCCTAGCCGCTTAACCTCTACTTTTGGCACTTACTAAAGACACGGGGATTACAAACTTTAATCTTCTACCAAAGTGAACACATATCCCCTTTGAGCCCATGGATATCAAGCAGCATTAAAGAACATCCATTTCCCAATCCAAAAATCTTAAAAAATGGCTTCAGTCAGTTGTCCAGCGTATTGAAGCTATCGTTCATGCTATCTGAGATGCATTCTTTCTAATGCGAATTAAATCAAAACGCTCTTCTGAACGGCGGCAGGCTGTTCAACAGTTGCTTGCCATAACGCTTGGTCTGCACCCGTCGATCCAGCATAGAGATTTTTCCGGTATCAGATTCCGTACGCAGTAAACGCCCCACGGCCTGAACCAGACGAATTGAGGCGTCCGGTACGGTGATCTGCAGGAAGGGATTACCGCCTTTGGCTTCGATCCATTCAGATAAGGTCTTTTCTACCGGATCATCCGGTACGGAGAAGGGAATACGGGTGATCACCACATGGGAGAGGTATTTGCCGGGCAGGTCGATACCTTCGGCGAAACTTGCCAGACCAAAGATAATGCTGCCTTCATCTTTATCGATGCGGCTACGGTGTCGGTCCAGCAGCACCTGCTTGGTGAGGTCATCCTGAACCAGAATGATGTTCACCAAACTGGCGGGCATCTTGTCGAGCACATCCCGCATCTGACGACGGGAGGAGAACAGCACCAATGTGCCTTCATCGGTCGATACTTTGTTTTTGATAAAGCTGACAATCTGGCTGGTGTGCAGATCAGCCTGAGTCGGATCGCAGGCTTCTTCCGGCAGCTCCAGTACGCCGTTAGAGGCAAAATCGAACGGACTGGGAACCACCAGACAATCCGCATCTTCCGGTAAACCGGCACGGGTTCGAATACGATCAAAACTGCCCAGTGCGGTCAGGGTTGCCGATGACAACACCGCCCCGAAACAGGGCTGCCAGAGATTACGCGCCAGCGTACCGGCAGCACTGATCGGGCTGCAGGAGACTTCGAGATCGATATCCACCTGCTGATTCTGCAAGGTGATCCAGCGGGCGATGGGCATCACATCCTCTGCCTGAGGCGTGGCGTACATGCCCCACAACTCCCAGGCGGAGACCGCGCGACTGTGCAGCATGGTTGCCAATGGCAGCCACTGCTCGCCCTCTTCCCGTCCTAAAGCACCGGAGGCATCCGGGTCCATAGCATCTTTCAGCTGTTTAACCATGATCTCCAGCTTCTGACACAGGCTGGCGAAGCTGATCTTCAGGTTAAGGGCCATCTGAACCAGCATTTCCGGCACGATACCGTTTTCAAAGCGGAAGACCGGACGAATATCTTTATCCATATTTTCCGGGGAAAACTGAGTGATCTCGTGCAGCTGGCGATAGCACTCGGCCAGCTCGACTTCCAGATTATTCAGAATCTCAGGCAGTTGATTGAGCTGCTTCACAATCAGCTGATCCGGCCCCAGCTCACTGTTCAGATCCGGCAGAGATTTTTTCAGCAAACGCAGCCACTGCAAAGACGCATTCACACGGAAGCTGCCAGCGAAGTGATCGATCGCTTTATCCGGCAGGTGGTGACCTTCATCGAAGATATAGATGGTGTCCTGCGGATCTGGCAAGACGATACCGCCACCCAGGGAGAGATCCGCCAGAACCAGATCGTGGTTGGCGACAATAATATCCGCACCATCCAGCTCGTTACGGGCTTTAAAGAAGGCACAACTGCTGAAGTTGCTGCAGCGACGGTTGGTACACTGATTGTGATCTGTGGTGATACGACGCCAGACCGGCTCTTCCAGTGAATCTTTCCAGCTGTCTCTGTCCCCTTCCCATTTACCGGAAAGGTAATGCTGCGCCATCTCCTGATAAAGCGCTGTGGCTTCTTTTGAGGTGTTGGCCTGCAAAAACTCATCAAACAGTGAGAGAGTATTTTGCGCCGGAGCGGCTTCACTGGCATCTTCCAGCGCCTGTTCCAGACGGCTCAGACAGAGATAGCGGCTACGGCCTTTAGCCAGAGCATATTTGAACTGAATCTCAGCATGCTTTTGCAGATCCGGCAGATCTTTAAAGATCAGCTGTTCCTGAAGCGCTACCGTTGCGGTGGATACCACAATGCGTTTGTCGCGCTCTTTGGCAACCGGCAGCGTAGAAACCAGATAGGCCAGTGTTTTACCGGTACCTGTGCCCGCTTCAATGGCACAGACATGGGGGCCGGACGTACGCACGCCATCGGAGGAGGTCTGAATATTACCCAGTGTTCGGGCGATCTGAGCCACCATCAGACGCTGGCCATGACGGGCTCTGAGTTTGCGGTTTTTCAGAAAGGTGGAATAAGCAGACTGGATGTCAGATTTGATGGCGTCGGTAAGCATGCTGGCCTCTTTTTAATGAGGCAACAATTTTACCCGATGCGATCATCCCATAACAGTGAAGACTGATCAGTGTGTTGTTGCAGAAGAGCCTTCCTGTGCCGGATAGCTCAGGCCATATTCGTTCAGAATGGCACGATAACGCTTGGTTTTCATATAACGGTCAAGGGCTTTGGAAAAGCGCAAGGCAAGAAGATCCGCATCAGGTCGCATCCGGGAAAAAGCAAAGTAGTTATAACCTTCAAAGATCGCCGGAGTCAGAAATTTGATTTTTGATTCAAGGCCTTGCTGGCGGGCATAAAACTCAATAGTGGGCTTATTGCCGATACCTATCATCTCAAAATTAGGGTTTGCAATTCGCCGAACTAACTCCGACTCATCACTGACACTTCCGCGGTTACGTTCCGGAATTGAAGCGTAGCGCTCGCCATAGAAATAACCACGAACCCCAAAGAAGTGATGATGGTTCAAAGTCTCCAGATTGCCATTAAACGAGATCTTCATATTGGAAGAGATAAAGAGAGAAGCTGTTTCCGAAAGGTGAGGCCGGTCAGTATAAACGACATCTTTAGCCCGCTCTGACGTTTTAAAATACACCAGCACCAGATCCACATCACCCGTGTGCAGATTTCTTTGCACCCGCTTCCAGGGATAGCGCTTATAAACCAGTTTATAATTCAGTTCCGCAGCAATATCTTCGGCAATATTAACCGCAGCCCCTTTAAGGCCTTTATCACCAACAAAATAATAGGGCGGGTAGTCCGCAGTGCTAAGACCAACGGTGAGTGTTTCATTTGCCTGAAGCGTGGCAGGAAGCATCAGGATCAGAAGAGAAAACAGATGACGCATGACAACCTCTGCTCGCAACGGAATCAGCCCCGGCCACAGAAAGGGACGAGGCTAAAACCAATATTATCCCGCGAGCTGAATTTCCGAAGTATCAAGGATCGTTTTTAAAGCCTGCGCATGCTCGGCAGCAGTATGTCCCAGAGAGGTAAGATAACCACCGTCTTCCTGCGTAATTAAACCTTTCTCAAACAAACGGCAGGTTGCCGCAATCAGATCAGATTCTGCATTAGAGTGGACCTTAATACCCTCCTGCATGGAACTGAGGTTGAACTGGAGCAGTACATTGATTTCCTGAAGTTGCGTTTCACTGATTCGCATAGAGCCCGCCTCTTTTAGAGTGATGTACACATATCTTTTTGTTCAAACATCCTACCTACGCTTCTACTCTAGCAAGTTTCCCCTACAGGTGTTAGGGGAAAATACGTAAGACCCAACCTGCTTTAGTCCTATACCCTGTCCTGTCGGGTAACTGATTTTGACGGAATAACCAATCCGCAGACAGAAAAAAACCGGAGGGGTTAGCTCCGGTTTTCTTTTCAGCAGGTCAGAGGCCTATCCGTCTATGTCGATCAGGCTGATATCCGGCTGCTGGCTTTCAATCTTCTTACCGATAAACTCTTCAATATCCGGCAGGACAAAAGCATCTTCCTCACCGATAAAGCTGATGGAAACGCCCAGAGAACCGGCGCGGCCTGTACGGCCAATGCGGTGTACATAATCTTCCGGATCATCCGGCAGCGTGAAGTTCACCACGTGGCTGACGTCATCGATATGAATACCGCGACCGGCAACATCTGTAGCGACCAGCACCTGAATGGAACCATCACGGAATTTCTCCAGAGTGGCAATACGCTTACGCTGCTCCACTTCACCAGACAGCATCGCGACACTTACACCCGCTTTTTTCAGCTGATCACACAGATCACGCACACGATCACGACGGTTAGCAAATACGATTACACGATCCCAACCCTCTTTACGCATCAGGCTGATCAGAAGCTTCTCTTTATCAGAGTCCGCAACGATGTAGGCGTGCTGCTCAACATTCACGTTGGTCTCTTCGTCTGATTCGATTTCAATGCGGACCGGCTCATAGGTCCACATATCCGCCAGATTTTCCACATCCTGCGGATAGGTCGCACTGAACAGGAAGGTCTGACGCTCTTCTTTCTTCGGCGTCGCACGGATAATGCGCTTCACATCCGGGATAAAGCCCATGCTCAGCATGCGGTCCGCTTCATCCAGAACCAGTACTTCCACTTCACGCAGGTCCAGATCACGCTTCTGATGGAAGTCCAGCAGACGACCGGGTGTTGCCACCATGATGTCGATCTGGCCTTTCAGCTGCTCACGCTGTTTCTGGTAATCCATGCCACCGACAATAGAAACCACATTAAAGCCACAGTACTTGTTCAGCTGATGGGCATCTTTGGCGATCTGCATCACCAGCTCACGGGTTGGCGCGATAATCAGAGCACGAGGCGCGCCATTTTTCTGCAGACCCGGCGCTTCCTCTTCCAGGAAGTAACTCAGGATACTGATCAGAAAAGCCGCTGTTTTACCGGTACCGGTCTGGGCTTTGCCGATCATATCTTTGCCCAGCAGAGTGTGTTCCAGTGACTGGCCCTGAATCGGTGTGCAGTATTCAAAACCCGCTTCGTGGATTGAACGCATCAGGGGCAACGGCAGATCGAAGTCGTGGAAGCGATGCTGACCTTCAACTTCCGGTACAACAAACTGAGAAATATCCCAATTGTTGTTCTGCTGTTTTTTCTTCTTAAAAGGTGGACGACGACGGCGCTTATGGCTGCGCTTGGCATTTGCCGATTTAGTGTTGGATTCGTTGCGCTGCTTGTCGTTGGTTGATTCGGAGGTTTTCTGATTTTCGGATGGGTTTGACACGGGTTTTTCTACTCCTGAAACCCTGAACGCATCAGGGCTTTGTCATTAATCTGTTTCACCGTTTCCGGTATTGTCTCAGTTTTTAGGCTTCGGCACATTTTTTTCTCCGCTTTTAGCGAAGCCTGTACCGAAAGCCTTTTAACACGGGATACGGATGGGAATTCCCGGAAAAATATAAACTCCAGTGCCCCCGGCCAATCGTTTATCCGGGGAATTAGCCTTCCAGTGGCGAAACGGAGCCGTAGTTTAATCCACTTTCTCCCTTAATGGGATGTAATTCCCAGGATAAAGTGTCGCCAGGTTCTCAGACAGCCCGGATGCAGTGACCATCTGGCC
This sequence comes from Oceanospirillum sp., assembly GCA_048270425.1. Taxonomy (GTDB): domain Bacteria; phylum Pseudomonadota; class Gammaproteobacteria; order Pseudomonadales; family Halomonadaceae; genus Oceanospirillum. Next base: position 10,376 of record JBLWSY010000010.1, on the reverse strand, counting down.
GTGATGGCGACGCAACTCGCGCGGCTCACGAGCACCGCAGGAGTGCGCAATAATGCCTACTTCATTAATCAGATGCTGGTGGTAACTGGCCACACGCACCGACTTATCCTGAGGATTAAGGCCTTCCTGCAGATCCGGGTCATGTGTGGTCACACCGGATGGGCAAGTATTTTTATTACATTGCAACGCCTGAATACAACCCAGCGCAAACATAAAGCCACGGGCCGTTACCGTAAAGTCTGCACCGATAGCAATCGCCCACGCAACATCAGTAGGGTTAACCAGCTTACCGGAAGCGATCACCCGTACCCGATCACGCAGGCCAAAGGCTCTCAGCATATCAACGACCAAAGGCAGACTCTCCTTCAGCGATAAGCCTACACTGTCCATCAGCGGCATAGGTGCTGCACCAGTACCGCCTTCAGCACCATCAAGAGTAATAAAGTCCGGTGCCGATTCTTCTCCCCGGTGGTTGATCTCGGTAAAGAGTTCATCCAACCAGGCATGACTACCCAATACAAACTTGATACCAACCGGTTTACCGGTAACCCGGCGCACGCGGTCAATCATATCCAGCAAATTAGCCGGGCTGTTGATATCGGGATGACGGTTTGGACTGATGGAATCTTCTCCCACTTTAATACCGCGAATCTCCGCGATTTCAGGGGTTACTTTTTCGCCCGGCAGAATGCCACCTTTACCCGGTTTCGCCCCTTGGCTGAGTTTGATCTCAAACATGCGAACCTGTTCCACAGCAGCGATTTTTTTCAGCTTTTCATCACTGAGCTGACCGTGCTCGTCCCGCACACCGTACTTGGCTGTACCGATCTGGAAGACAATATCGCAGCCACCGGACAAATGATAAGGCGACAAACCACCCTCACCGGTATTCATCCAGCAGCCCGCCATCTGCGCGCCTGCCGACAGCGCTTCTACCGCTGGCCGGGACAGTGCACCAAAGCTCATACCGGAAATATTAACGATAGACTTGGCATGAAAAGGCGTCTCACAGTATGGACCAACTTCAAGGGGCGGCGACTCAACCGCATCTTCTTTCAGGGTCGGATAAGGTGTGTTCAGAAAGATCACCGCGCCGGGCCTGTGGATATCACGGCTTGAACCGAAGGCAACGGTGTTATCAACATTCTTCGCGGCCCGATAGGCCCAGCTTCTTTGCGCACGGTTAAAAGGAAGCTCCTCACGATCCATCGCAAAAAAGTACTGCCGGAAAAACTCTCCCAAGTGTTCAAAGAAGTAACGAAAACGCCCCAGAACCGGAAAATTACGGCGGATGGTGTGCGTTGTCTGATGCTTATCAACGTAATACATCACACCCACCCAAATCACACCGGCAACCAGCAACATCAAAAAGCCGATTACCAGAATATCCAAAACAAAAACAGCAAACTGATCCATGGGAGCTCCTTGTTACTCCTTGAAAGGCAAAATTCCGCAAGCACGATGATACCTGATTTCGCTCTCTCTGCATCGAACCAAGACAGACAGATGCGTTATTTATCTCAGATCACTCCATATCTGATAACCGATTCTGCTAACCAATCCCCCAAGAAAGATTACCAACACAGGTAAAAGGTATTGATAGTATTTCTCATTTGTATTCTAATAAACAAACCCATTCGAAACAGCGCCCATGATGGCGCTGCAAAAATACAGTTATAGGAATTCTCATGCAAAAACGCTCTCTGACTCTGGCTATCGCTCTGGCAGCCGGCATCTCCGGATGCAGCATGATGCCTGCACAGGACAAGGCAACGGCTGAAGAACAAGTAGTAAAAACCTATACCGACATCGCCTACGCCACCTTTGATGACGCGTACCTGACAGCGGTTGAGCTGCAGAAATCTATTGATCTCTTTCTGGCCAATCCTACCGCTCAGGGCCTGGAGCAACTGAAAGCACAATGGATCATCGCCCGCGCGCCCTACCAGCAGAGTGAGGTATTCCGTTTTGGCAATGCGATCGTAGATGACTGGGAAGGCCAGCTAAACGCCTGGCCTCTGGATGAAGGTCTGATCGACTACGTTGACGACGGCTACTACCAGCACGAACTGGGCAATCCGGGTGCCGAGCTGAACATTATCGCCAACAGTCAGGTTCAGATCGGATCCGAAACCGTAAGCTTTGCCGAAATCACTCCTGACAAACTGGCTGACATTAATGAGCTGGGCGGTTCTGAAGCTAACGTAGCCACCGGTTATCACGCTATTGAGTTTCTGCTGTGGGGTCAGGATCTGAACGGCACCCGTACCGGTGCTGGTCAGCGTCCTTACACCGACTACGTTCAGGGTGCAGATTGCACCGGCGGACACTGCGACCGTCGCGGTGCTTACCTGAAAGCCGCGGTGGATCTTCTGGTAGCGGATCTGGATTGGATGCGCCAGCAATGGGCTCCGGGTGAATCCGACAACTATCGCGCAACGCTGCTGGCAGATTCTGCTGATCAGGGCCTGCGCAAAATGTTGTACGGCATGGGCAGCCTGTCACTGGGTGAACTGGCCGGTGAGCGTATTAAAGTGGCAATGGAAGCCAACTCGACTGAAGACGAGCACGACTGCTTCTCTGACAACACGCACTACTCCCACTATTACGATGCAAAAGGCGTTCAGAACGTGTATCTGGGTGAGTACACCCGTGTTGACGGCAGTAAAGTCAACGGTACCAGTCTGAGTGATCTGGTTCAGGCTAAAGATGCCTCGCTGGATAAGGCGATGCGCGACCAGCTGGCAAAAACCGACGCGACGCTTCAGGAGATGGTTGACCTGGCAGAAGGTCCTCAGCAGATCAAATTCGATATGCTGATCGCACCGGGCAACCAGCAGGGTGTTCAGCTGCTGACCCGCTCCATCAACACTCTGGTTGAGCAAACCCGCTACATCGAGCAGGTGGCCGATACTCTGAATGTTGACGCCCTGAATCCGGACACTGCTGATCATGAGTTCTGATTCGTTGCGTTAAACGTTCACAATCACGAATAACGCCAAGATATCAGTGATAACCGCAAACGGCCTTCGGGTCGTTTGCGCGTTTAAGAAACCGACAAAAAGTGATTTAAATCAACACTCTATAATATTCAAAGACCTGTACTGCCCTGCCTGCAAGCAACACAAACAAGACGGGCACAAACAGGCGCCTGATGAGATCAAACACATGCCTAATGACCTGTTCGTTCGAAAACTACTGACCGGCACCCTTTTAGTCAGCACAGCATTCAGTGTTCCAGGCTTCGCTGACATCAATAACACCGTGCAAAATCCCCGCCTTGGCGGTATGGCCAGCGTTGCTCAAAGCGACCGAAACGCTTTCTCCCGTCCTGCTGCAAACCTTTCCCCGCTCCGCCAACTCGACTTTAAGGTCGGCAACAGTTTCTTTAAAGCGCCCTGGGTAATGGCACCATCCAGCACCACCGCCCGTGATGGCCTGGGGCCACTGATTAATACCAACGCCTGCCAGAACTGCCACCTGAAAGATGGCAGGGGACATGTGCCTGATTTTAATCCTGATCGGGATGCGATGACCGAACAAGCGGTCAGCCTCTTTCTCCGTCTGAGCCGACCTGCGGTATCAGAATCCGACCAGCAACAGCAGGCCAAATTCGGCCCGCTTCCGGACCCGGTTTATGGTGGTCAGTTGCAGAATATGGCGACACCGGGCATTACACCGGAAGGTGAGATGAAGCTCACCTTCAGTAAAAAAACCGTCGTTTATCCGGATGGCAGCGAAACTGAGCTACGCGTTCCACATTACGAACTGATCAACCCGGCCTATGGCAAACCGGTTGAAGGCTTACAGATGTCGCCCCGCATCGCTCCACACATGGCAGGCCTGGGGCTACTGGAACTGATTCCGGAAGACGCAATTCTTGCCAATGCTGATCCGGAAGATCGTGACCAGAACGGCATATCCGGCAAGGCTAACCGGGTATGGGATCGTCAACAGCAAGCCACTACGCTTGGCCGTTTTGGCTGGAAAGCCGCAGAACCGACACTGAAACAACAAAACTCCGGTGCCTTTGCCGGTGATATGGGTCTGACCACCTCTCTTCACCCGGATACCGACTGCACTCAACATCAGCCCTGCGAAAAAAGTGCCTCCGGTGGCACTCCGGAAGTCCCGGATAAAACCCTGAATCATGTCACCTTCTACACCCAGCACTTAGCCGTTCCTATGCAGAGAGACAGTAACTCTGAGGCTGTGCAACAGGGCTACCAGCTCTTCAACAACGCTGGCTGCCATCAATGTCATATCGAGAACTGGAAAACCGGTCAGGCAGCAGATCGCCCGGAGCTATCCAATCAGCAGATCAGGCCTTTCACCGACCTGCTGTTACACGATATGGGTGAAGGCCTGGCGGATAACCGTTCTGAGTATCTGGCCAATGGCCGGGAATGGCGAACCGCGCCACTTTGGGGAGTCGGCATCAACAAGGTCGTCACCGGACAGGAAAACTATCTGCATGACGGACGTGCCCGAACCCTGGAAGAAGCGATACTATGGCACGGTGGCGAAGCGGAACCTGCAAAAGCTTATTTTATGTCACTTCCGCAAAATGAACGCCAACAATTGATCCGTTTTCTGGAGTCACTCTGATGTTCAAATATTTTTACAGATCACCACTGGCACTGATTCTGAGTTCCGGCATTGCACTGACACCTGCAATAACAGTGGCCGCTGACCAGCCCGATTTTGACTACGATGCCTACACTCAGTCTGTCGAGCAGACTCAGGAAGGTCAGATGGCCGCCTTTATCGCGCGTAGTAAGCGCTTTCATCAGCTGGTTTCACAGGCCTGCCAGCCTGAACAAGCTCAAAAACTAACCCAGCCAATGCAAAACTGGAATGCTCTGCCAAAACTTCAGCAAGCCTGGTTAAACACCTCAGAGCAGTGGCAGCAGTTACAGGTCTTTCCTCTGGGACCCAATACCGATGTTACCGCCCACCTGAATATCAGCTTCTGGCCGGATAAGAAAAATCTGGTTGAACGAAAAGCCCGCACCCTGCTGAGTCAGGGAGATCAGGCAAAACTGAAACAGGGTGGGATTGCGATGCAAGGTCTGACGGCCAGCGAATACCTGCTGTTTGATCCCGGTCACCTGGAAAACGCCAGCCCTAAAGAGTCCTGCCACCTGTTAACGCAAGTAGCCGAGCAAAACGAAGACAACGCCAAAGCGATGCTGACCCGCTGGCAAGAGAGTGATTTTCTGGTGGAATGGCACGATGCTGCACTGGGTAACGATACCTTTGCCAGCACCACACAGGCCACTGGCTATCTGCTGGCAGGTCTTGCTGAACAACTGGAAGCAATCGCCAAGAACAAGATCTACAAGCCCTTCCGCCTGAACGATGATAAAGCCAAACCGAACGGCTATCTGGCTGAGAACTGGCGTAGCAGCCAGAGCCTGACCAATCTGGCTACCAATTTTGCTCAGATTCGGGATTATTATCTGGGCCTGCCCGAAATGGGCACCAATACAGAGACCCTTATTAATGGCCCCGATCAGTTATTGCGTCATCTTGGTTTTGCCGGAGAAGCCAACCAGATCGTCACACAGCTGAACCAGAGCCAAAGCACCCTGGATACTCTGGTCACAATGGGTTCCGCCGCTTACCTGTCTGAAGAAGGTAAAGCGCAAGCCAGAAAACTGCACGATGAGATTAAGCAGCTGGAGCGAGCGCTAAAAAAACCATTACCGCACTTCAAGCTGACCCAGCGCTTTAACTCTGCGGATGGAGACTGATATGGCAGAGAAGAAAGAACTGAAAAACAGTCTCAGTCGTCGACAGTTTATTCAGGGCCTTGGGTCAACGGGTATTGCTGCCCGACTGCTTCTCGTACCACCCGCTCTGAGTGGTGCACTTCTGTCTGTATCAGGCAATGCCCTGGCCAACATGAAAAACAGCCCCTTACACCTGGCAAGCAGCGTAAAAACCGACAGCGCAGGGCACCAACTACTCAGCCTGACGGATAAACAGCCCGCCTTAAAAAACAGCGGCTGGCGCGGTCATCAGGCAGTTGCCTCTCCGGATGGTCGTTTTTTGATCTCTGTAGCCCGCCGCCCGGACAGGCAGTTACTCATCGAAGATCTGCACAGCGGACAAAACTATTTTGTTGATGCCGATGAAGGTCGCCATTACTACGGCCACGGACTTTTCACTCCGGATGGTCGCTGGTTTTACGCCCCGGAAAACGACTATGACAATGTTCGTGGAGTGATCGGAAAATATGATGTGACGGCAGGCTTTAAAAAGGTTGCTGAGTGGGACAGTCAGGGTGTTGGCCCACACCAGATCGCTTTTCTGCCCCAGCAAAATGATGCGCATCCTGTGATGGTGATCGCCAACGGCGGCATCGAAACCCATCCGGATTACCCGCGTATCAAGCTGAACACCGAAACCATGCGCCCTAACCTCAGCTACCTGAACGGTGAGGGTGAGTTGCTGGATCAGGTTGAACCGCCCCATTTTCAGTTATCGCTGCGTCATTTGGATGTCGCTCCGGATGGACAGGTTTGGGTCGGTGCTCAGTATCAGGGGGAGATTTTTGAAAGCCCGAATCTGATCTTCAGCCACCGCATGGGTGAAAACCTGCAACCGGTAGAAGCTCCTGCTGAACTCTGGTCTCAGCTGGATGGTTATATCGCCAGTCTCAGCTGTCACAAAACACAGGATACCGTCTGCATCACGGCACCAAGGGCTAATACCGCCACCTTCTGGCAGCGATCTACAGGTAAACTGATCCGAACCCAAACACTTAGCGACTGCTCCGGTGCCTGTTCTCATCCACAGTTACCCCAGTATTACATCAGTAGTGGTGATGGTGATCTGGCCGCCTTTGATGCCCAAACCGGTGAGAAGCTCTGGCAACAGCGTTTTGAAGGGATTCACTGGGACAACCACCTGACCTGGACGGGAGAACTCCAAGGCCAGGTACTTTAGAAACAGAAAGGCCAGGTACTTTAATAACAGGAAAGATAGGTACTTTAAGAACTGTTCGGACGGCAGAGCTTGGCGTTGCTGCAGCTCTGTCGTTCATCTTTTCGTGCTGACTGTTCAAGTGAAACACCGGATAACCTGAAATTGGCGGCTAAAATCGAAAAATAGCCGCTTCTTTACACCTCTACAGGCTGTTTTCGTTGTGTCAGGGGTGTCACTGACCTAAAATGCTCGCCCTCAGGCGAAAGCCGATTCAGTAACCTCCCCCGCTTCCGGCACTGAACATCATTCCCGATACAAACGACAGGTGAGCTCACTATGACACGTATGAAGAAAACCCGCTCGCTGAAAGGCAAAGCCAATATTCGTACCGGTAAAAAAGAAGACTTTAAAAAATGGCGTGAAGAGCAAAGTGCTCTGGGTAACCGCCCGAAAACTGCGGCTCAGAAGAAAAAAGCTAAGCAGCGTAAAGAACAGGCCGCCAAGAAAATGGCACGCCTTGGCGTGAAAAAAGACGACTGAGCGGACAACCGACAATCGTTAACCGATAAGCCCAGAAACAAACAGTCACCGGCCTTAAGACCACAAGCCATAAGGATCTCTACTGTGAAAATTGTCAGCTTCAATATCAATGGACTTCGCGCCCGTCTGCATCAGATTCAGGCGATCATCGACCAGCTGCAGCCGGATGTGATCGGTCTGCAGGAGATTAAGGTGCACGATGATGCCTTCCCGTTAGCAGATATCGAAGCAACCGGTTACCACGTAGAGTTCTTCGGCCAGAAAAGCCATTACGGCGTGGCGCTGATGTCGAAGAAGAAACCGCTGTCGGTGCGCAAAGGGTTCCCCACCGATAATGAGGATGCGCAACGTCGTATGATCATTGGCGACTATGAAGCAGCCGATGGCTCTGTGGTAACGGTGATGAACGGTTACTTCCCTCAGGGGGAAAACATCAAACACGAAACCAAGTATCCGGCCAAACGTAAGTTCTATGCTGATCTGCAAAACCTGCTGGAAAGCGAATACAGCAAGGATCAACAGGTTGTGGTGATGGGTGACTTTAATATCTCATCTACCGACTGGGATATCGGTATTGGCGAACAGAATGCCAAGCGCTGGCTGCGTACCGGTAAAACCAGCTTCCAACCGGAAGAGCGGGAATGGTTTGACCGCTTGCTGGGCTGGGGCCTGGTGGACAGCTACCGTGAACAGCACCCGGAAGATAACAGCAAGTTCAGCTGGTTTGATTACCGCAGCAAAGGTTTTGATGACGAACCGAAACGTGGTCTGCGTATCGATACGCTGCTGGTCACCGACAGCCTGATGCAAAAATGTGAAGCCACGGGTATCGATTATGAGATCCGCGCGATGGAAAAACCATCGGATCACTGCCCGGTCTGGGCTGCGTTTAAGTTCTGAATACCAACTACATTGGGAAACTCAGAACGATAAAAAGCGAAGCCACTGAGCTTCGCTTTTTTTATGCCTTAACGGAGAAGCCAACTTTCCAAGTTCTTAAGAAAGCGCTAACCTAGCTTCATTATTTTCCAACCACGCAACCTCTAACCTTCCCGACCACTAACCGCCACGGAGTCTTTGATGATTGTAATGTCTTTTGCCAACACTGTTTTGCAGGTCAGGCCGCTTAATAAGCCCCTTTTTATTTTCAGAGGCTAAGCCGCTGACACCTGTGCCCGCATAGCGCTCCGTTTATAAGATCCGGAGGCATGGGTAGGAACCTTTACGTCTGCAACTTATTCAGACGCAACTCACTCCTGAAAACCTGTTGGCCCGTTCATTCTTTTTGATTGTTTAACAACGACTCAGGAACGGAAAGACAATGTCTTCAAACACTAAAAAACCAAGCATTACACCATCCCGCCGCCTAAAGCGCCCGGCTGCTACAGCTAGCAGCCAGCAACCTTCCGACCTTAAAACGCCGGTTCATGCTGAGCAAACACTGGAAGCGACCTTAACGCTGACCTCTCTCGGCTGGGGGCACTTTTTTCAGCAACAACTGACACTGGAAGAACTCGAACAGCAAACGCCTTTTCGGGTAACCGAGGTGCACCGAAACCGTATTGTGCTACAGACCATTGCGTCATCAGCTAGTGGTAAAAACAGTCTGCAGGAAGAAAACCTTTCCACTCTGTTCTGGAAAGATCTGCCCGCGCAGGAAAGACCGACGGTTGGTGACTGGTTACTTCTCAATGCCGATAAGCAACCGGTACGCCTACTGGAGCGCTTCAGTCTGATTCAGCGTCTGGCTGCAGGCGTAGAAACCGCTCAGCAGCTGATCGCCGCCAATATCGATACCCTGCTGATCGTGACCTCATGCAATCAGGACTTTAATCTCAGCCGACTGGAACGCTACCTGAGTCTTGCCGCTGAAAGTGGCATTCAGCCGGTCATCGTACTGACCAAAAGTGATCTGTGCGCAGAACCGGAAGACTTCATCCGTAAGATCCAAGGCCTCGATAACCTCTTGTCAGTGGAAAGTGTAAACGCCACGGATCCGGAATCCGTAAAGCGCTTACTGCCCTGGTGCAAAAGCGGACAGACTCTGGCACTGACCGGCTCATCTGGTGTGGGCAAATCGACCTTAGTGAACAGCCTGACCGGCAACCATGAACAGCCGACTCAGAACATTCGTGAAGATGATGCAAAGGGGCGTCACACCACCACAGGACGCAGCCTGCATCTGATCACCAATGGCGGCTTACTGTTGGATACTCCGGGAATACGGGAACTGAAGCTGTTCGATAGCGAATCCGGTATCCGGCAAACCTTTTCGGATATCGAATCACTGGCCGAGCAATGCCGTTTTACGGATTGTCAGCACTACGATGAACCGGGCTGCGCTGTGGCAGCGGCTATTGAATCCGGTCAGCTGGAAGCGCGAAGACTGGAGAGCTTTCATAAGCTGATGGACGAGCAGGAAAGGAACCAGCAGAGCCTTGCACAAAAACGGGAGAAGGATCGGGCATTTGGTCGTTTTATCAAATCGGCCAAAACCTCTGCCAAGCATTTTAAGGGACGCTAACGCCTTAATGCTTTGCTTGTTGATTAAGGCAGGCGTTAAAGGATCCGGCGCTTAAAGCAAGTCAGGCTCAGCCTCCTTATAACAACCATAAAAAAGCCCCGCAGATCTTGCCGATCTGCGGGGCTTTTGTGTTCCGACTACCCATAAAAGATGAAGGGCAGCCTGCGATTGAACACCTCTGAAAAGGTAACAGTAAGCTGAGCTTACAGTTTACCTTCCAGCTCAGGCAGTGCGGTAAACAGGTCACCCACCAGACCGTAGTCTGCTACCTGGAAGATCGGCGCTTCTTCATCTTTGTTGATGGCGACGATCACTTTAGAGTCTTTCATACCGGCCAGGTGCTGAATCGCACCGGAGATACCTACCGCGATATACAGCT
>JBLWSY010000009.1:0-134594 GCA_048270425.1 Oceanospirillum sp. | reverse complement strand
TCAGACGACGATTCCGATGATGACTCGGATGACGATTCCGACGACGACTCCGATGATGACTCAGACGACGATTCTGATGATGATTCCGACGACGATTCCGATGATGATTCTGACGACGACTCGGATGATGACTCAGACGACGATTCCGATGATGACTCAGACGATGATTCTGACGATGACTCAGATGACGATTCCGATGATGACTCGGACGATGATTCCGATGATGACTCAGATGACGACTCAGACGATGATTCCGACGACGACTCAGACGACGATTCCGATGATGACTCGGATGACGATTCCGACGACGACTCCGATGATGACTCAGACGACGATTCTGACGATGACTCAGATGACGATTCCGATGATGACTCAGACGATGATTCTGATGATGACTCGGACGATGATTCTGATGATGACTCAGACGATGACGATGACGATGACGATGACGATGACTCGGATGACGATTCGGATGATGACTCAGACGGCGACTCGGATGACGACTCAGACAATGATAATGACTGGGATGGCGTTGATTTAAATATCGACCCAAGCGCTGGAAGTACCTTTACCCCGGATTCGGACCAGGTTTACTTTAAGAACTTTAATCAGGCTGACGATGCCCTGTCAGGTGATGACGAGGTTTATATAGAAAATAACCTGAATGCTCAGTTTGATACCGGTAGTGGTGATGACACTCTGTTTGTTGGCAAAAATGTTAATGCCAAGCTTGATATGGGTGATGGAGATGATCAGTTAGAAGTTGGTCAGAACCTTGGTAACATCACAGATACGGGCGCTGGCGATGACAAAGTTAAGATTGGTGGTCACCAAAATGCGAGTCTGAACACAGGTGAAGGTGATGATCTGGTCATTATTGGTAAAAATGCGGCTAATAATCTAAACACAGGTGATGGTGATGACACTGTCTCTGTTGGCGGAGACATTACTAATCAAACCATCACAGGTGATGGCGATGATCAGATCACGGTCGATGGCGATGTTCAGAACTATGTGAACACTGGTTCTGGTGACGATACGCTTAATGTAGGCGGTAACGTAACTGGCCGTATCGATATGGGTGAAGGTGATGATGATCTGGTTATTGGTGGCCGGATTCAGAATCAGATTGAAGGTGGTGAGGGAGATGATTCAATTGTTCTCGAGAACTACTCTCAGTCGGATTGGGATTCAAACGTCGATAACATCCAGAATCATGTGACGGGTTTTGAGGAAATCAGGTTCTCTGATAGCGAGGTCTCTGATAACTCTGATTCAGATGTCACGGTTCCTGTTGATGATAATGCTGGTTTATCTCAGGGCAACAATGGTCACGGTAATGGTGACCAGGATGCCCCCGGAAACTCCGGCAGTAACAATAATGCTGAGAACAGTAATAATTCTGGCAAAGGTAATAGCGGAAAAGGTAAGTCATCGTCAGAATCGGATGATACATCCGGACGCAGTGCTCAAAACCATAATGAGTTTGGAGCGCCTGATGATAATGATGAAGCCCCATCCGCTGCTGATGATCTGTTCGCTTTTGGAGGCGACTCGGGCAGTCAGAACTTCCTGGATGCTCTTGATAATGGTGCTTTGGAAAGTGGAGCAGATGACTGGTTGTCTCAGGTTGAAGATGGAGCGGATGATACTGGCTCTGACTTCGGTGAGTTCTCCAGTGACTTTGGTGGAAATGAGGATGACTTTGGTGCTGATGACGAACCCTCATGTGAGTGGTAAGGACTGACACGAGGTCTCAGTAACTAATAACCGGCGCATTTGCGCCGGTTATCGCGTTTATAAGGTTTAATAATGTCTGCGGATGTTTCCCTGCAAGCTTTTTCATATCCCGAAAAACAGTTTGACCATTATGAATACAGCGAAGATGAGGCGTATTTTAAGCAAGTTTTTTTTAGTCATCTTGCCGGTTCTGTAAGCAAGCTTGAGCTGGATCGTGCATTAGGTCGCTCGAGGCTGGCCCATGATTGCGATCGTGTTGCTTTAATTGCATACACACCGGGCAAAAAACGTATTGTTATCACCCGTGAGCAGGCATCTGGAAAGTGGCCACTATCGGCTATTATTGATCGCTTGAAACAACACCCCAGAATTGATGAGCTGAGCCCTATGACCCGCTTTCAGCTCGACTTTATGTGTAAAGAAAATCCTATAGATCTTTATCGGGTGGGGATGAAACAATCAGGTGATAGGCACTTTGAGATTGGAGTCGATGGTCTTGAAATTGCTGGGCCTGATGGTAAACAGCACTATTTTTTGCCGGGTGATGCTTATGTTTTTTCTATCATGGGCATGAAACAGCTAAGGGAGCTTCTGGTAAGGCGCTATACAGAAGACTATCTGAATCGCAGTCAAGTCCATCGCCTGAGATCTGAAAGTTATCTGATTAGTTCTGATGGTATAACTCCGCTTTATCGAGGGCTACCAAGGGCTGGTGCATTAACCAAGCAAAAAATGGAGCAATGCATTCAGGCCTCAATTCAGCATATCGTGCAAAATCAGTATGCTGATGGGCGTTTTTTGTATTATTACGATGCCGCTAAAGATTCTCTCAGAGATTTCGAACACCCTAAACGGGATCCCATAAAGAACCCTTATTACAATATCCTGCGCCATAGTGGTGGCGGGATGACATGTGTTTACTACGAGAAATATTTTGCAAGTCATGATTCTCTGTCTGCGATAAGAAGGTCTATTGATTACCTGCAGACCTGTGCTGTGTATCGTAAAGTCGATGGGATTGATCGGGCTTTTATTCTTAGCGAGCGTAAATCAAAATTGGGTGGGGCGGGGTTGGCACTCTACCTGATCGCTGAATATCAGCTGTTAACTCATGATGATTCATACCAGGGCTTTGCCGCTGCTTTGGCAGAACATCTGCTAAGCCAGATTACCGAATCCGGCGAGTTTATGTACTACAACATTTATTTGGACCGAGAGCTGGGGCCTGAAGATAATCAGGAGTATTTTTCCTTCTATTACCCTGGTGAGGCTCTTTGTGGTTTATCTCAGTTCTTAAAAACTCTTCCTGTTGCAGATCGCGAGCGCTTCTTTCCTTTGTTGCATAAAGCGCTTCACTTTTTACTGGTTGAGCGACCGAAAGTACGTGCAGATCACTACAGTGATCTGCCTTCTGATAGCTGGTTGATGTTAGCGATTGCTGAGCTCTGGGATTTTCCGGAGATGAGACGTGATCATTACAAAGACTTCGTTTTCCGCGATGCCCGTAAAATGATTCAGCATATGTATAAGGTTGGTGATGCACCCTATCCGGATTATGCCGGCGCTTTTTATTATCAGTTTGGTGATTACCCCTATTCTGATGGTGCTCGTATGGAAGGCATTGTTGCCGCCTACGATTTGGCTATCAAAGCAGATGCTCGGGATGAACAGGCTTTTTTTTGGCAGGCAATGAAGCTGGGCGCTTGGTCCCTTTTGCACCTGGTGAATACTCCGGAGGCTCTTTATGCGGCAAAAAAACCGGAGCGAGCCTTAGGCGGGATTCGTTTTAAATATACCCGGCAGTGGTTCCGGATTGACACAATTCAGCATGTCGCTGGATTCTTCGCCAAAATGTTACCTTTTTGGGATCAGGCTGAATCCCGGTGCAAGCGATTTGCCCATGAATCTGAGGGGGCGTAATGGGACTGCCTGCATCAGAAATAGCAGAAGTATGCCAGGGGCGTTGGTATGGTCCTGAGTTGTCACTGCCTGTTCAGAGTTTCAGCTACCTGCTAAAGCAAGTGCAGGCCGGGGATCTCTTTATTGTTCGCTCCGCGGCTGATTTTCCTGAGCTAGGCCAGGGTCATCAGAACAAAAGCCGACAGGCTCTGGCCCGAGGTGCAATAGCGCTATTAGTAAGTGCTGAAGCTGATATCGTAGAGGGCACCCCCTGCTTGCTGGTGGATGATTGCAAGCAAGCCTTTTTAGCTTTGGCCCAATACCTGAGTAAACAGAGTTCTGCGCGCCGGATACTGGTTACTGGAAGTTATGGAAAAACAGGGTTTAAAGTTCGTTTAGGTCAACTGATAAGTTCTCAGTGTTCTACCAGTGTTATTAATAATAGTGCTAACGAAGACTCTGGTGTTTTCAGAGCGTTATGCGCGATCAGGCCCGAAGACGCTGTTGCCATTATTGAGGTTTCTGGTTCAAATGGTAAGCGGATATTAAGGCGGGCTGAGGCTGTACAGCCGGACTTTACTATTATTACTTCAATTGGCCATGAACATATTCATCGTCATGGTTCAATAAGCACAGCGATTCATCGCAAGACTTCAGTTACCCGTTTTTTGTCTCCGGGTGGTTACTGCCTTTTGCCCGCGGGCCGTTATCTGAATGCTTTGCAAAAAGCGGCTCTTGAGCATAATCCAAATTGCAGGATCGAAATCTTTGGAGATCATCCTGATAGTGCTGCCCGGATTATTTCTAAAGAATTTGACGATTATGGCTGGCAGGTTACTGCGAACATAGCAGATAGCATATTAAGCTACCGGGTTCCTTTTGTAGAAGAGCATTCAGTTGAGGCTTCATTAGCGGAGCTTCTTACGATTCAGCTGCTGGGCTTAGATGTCAGAAAAGCCGCCGATCAATATGGCCAGCTTACTCAGTTTGAGTCCAGTGGCCAGCTTTACAGAGTTGAGCTGGATGGGCGAGAGTTCGTTCTTTACGATCAGAGTAAGCGTGGCGGCATTGAAGGTTATGAGAGTTTTTTTAAAACTCTGCGATACCTGGAGCCTGATTCAGGGGGTAAGAAAATCGTGCTTACCTCGGCTTATGTCGATAGCGAAGATAATGAGCTGGACAACATCGAAGGTCATCGCTTTGCAGAATTAACCTGCCACAGCAATATTGATGCTTTTTTCACGGTCGAGCATTTTGCAGATCAAAAAGATGTACTACCGGATAAGTCTCTGTTGTTGAGTAAGGGGTTTTCATCTGAAAAATCTACCTGGGTTTTACACCGGAATCGCTGTGTCGATTTATATCCGCTGCTTTTGCCTTATCTGCGCTCAGGTGATCTTTTAGCCGTAAAAGGGATATTTGAGAGTGAGCTTTCGGGCTTTCTTGTTTATCTGAAGGAGCAGGGTGCCAACGTTACCAGGCTGTATTCGAAAGGTGGTGGGGTAAAAACTGATCCGCCCTCTAAGTGGTTGGATTATCGGGATCTTTCACGTTTTAAAGCTATTTTGTCAGAAGATGCCCGCCAGTGGTGTGCTTTTTTCCCATTTCTTTATTTCTTTAGCCGCCAAGCAAGGATGCGCCTGAGTTTAGAGACTCTGGGGCAAGTACAAACACTATTGCTCTACCGCAATTACGGGCGGAATAACCAGAATATTGAACTTTATTTGCCTCCGTTTATTTCTGAGTCAGGTAAGGATAGCCTTGAACAGATCAGAGAAGTACAGACTATACTTTATGACAGAAATAAGGTGCGTCGTTCCAATATTCTCTGGCTTACAGACGAAGAGCGCCTGCGCTTGGGCTCAAGTTTTCGTTATTTAAAAAAGCAGCCTGAATATCTTTTCAGTCCGGCCCGAGTTCTTAAGCTTGAAGGTTCTGCATTAAGCAACCTGCGTTATAACTTAAAGCGTTTTAGTAAAGCCTATCCTGATGCTGAAGTAACGCCATACCACCTAAATGATTTTTATGAATGTCTTAAGCTGTTAAAGCACTGGCATTCAAGCAAAGCTTTAGATGAGACCAGTGACGATTTTTATACGTTGGAATGTCTGCGCAATGCAGATCTTTTCTCCGCGCCGGATTTAGTGGGTTATACCGTTCGAATTGAAGGAAAAATCAGAGCTTTTGGTTTTGCCGGTGAAATAAGCTCTCAAGCCGCATGCTTGTTTATTGCCAAGGCGGACCCAGCGGTGCGAGGCCTTAATTACTTTCTCAAGTATGAACTGATCAAAAGTTTTGCAGATTATCAATGGATCAATGATGCGTCTGACCTGGGATCAGAGGGATTGAGAAAAGCAAAGGAGTCGTTTGATCCTGTTGAGCAATTGCAAATTTTTAAAGCCAGAGATGGTTATTAGTAATAATTGGTTCTGAACCGGGAAATATTTTGGAAGTTAAAAGCGTCGAAAACCTCAGTTCAATGGGAGAAAAACCGGTGATTCTCTATATCAACGGTGTTAGCTCTGCCGGCAAATCATCTGCATGTCGCTATCTCATGTCTCTGTTGAGGCAACCTGCGATCTATTTAAGCTTGGATCAGTTCCATAATGCCCTTTGTGATACATACGCGACAGATGATTGGAAACTCTATAACAAGGAGTGCTACGGCCTTCATCGAACCGCGAAGGTTTGGCACTCTCTGGGGTTGAATGTCGTGATTGATAACGTATTGGAGACTGAAAAATTAGCGCAAGATGCGGTTAGGGTATTACCAGATGCTGTTTTTGTTGGGTTTCACGCATCGCTTGAAACCTTGCTTGCCCGTGAAAAACTTCGCCAACGTCATCACTACAAATTAGTACGTTATCAATTTGAGCGTGTGCACCAGCATGTAGCTTATGCTCTTGAAATTGATACGGAAAAGTCCTCTGCGGAGCAAATAGCTGAGCAACTTTACCAATTTATTCAGCCTTTGGGTGCTTGCTGATAAAGGGCCGCTGATGCCCGGGGTATTGAAAGATGAAAACAGAAATTTTTTCTAACCGTTTTTTTACTGTGATCAACCGACCGGATCTGTTTATTAAGTGTTTAGTTATATCCCTGGTTGCGCTAACGGTTTCGGGAACCAGTTACGCCAGTTGGAAAACAGAGCGTGAAGTTCTCGACCATCAGCTGCGTTTTGATCGATTCAAAGTTTATTTCACCACCTCAGGTGACGCTGCCTTTTTTCAGGACGTTCGTCCCGATGCAGCCACGATGGAAACCAAGCTATTTGCGCTTAGAGATCAGCTGCAGCGCGGGGATCTTTTTTATCAGAAGGCTTTGGGTTTGCTGCCTCCTCCAGATAGTCCTAAGGGGCTGCAGGCCAAGTCTATCCATTTACATGTATTAGCCATGGATAAAAAAATGGGCAGCGCAGGCGATACTGTGCAGCAAATGAGCTATCGGCATTTTAAAGACAATGAGCCAGCACTTTTGATTGCTTTGAGTCGTCGTTGGAAACCAGGAAATCTCACGCCTGAACATGAGCTTTTCCATTTGTATCAATATGGTTATACCCACTTTAAGAACCCATGGTATCTGGAAGGCCTGGCTGCAAGTGTGGAGTTTTATTTTCGTGGTGGCCTGCTTTCGGCTGATAGTGAATCCTTACCAAAAACAACAGCTGAGATTAATTCGTTGTTAAAACGATCATACAGTGCGAAAGTATTCTGGAACAAAATGTTACAAAGCTGTTTGAAAGAGACGATGCAGTCAAGATTCGACGTCCAGAATTCTCAAACAAACGCAATGAAAAGCAATTGGCTGAAGGCTCTGCTTGAAGAATTGGCAATACAGGATCGAAAAGCTGCCGAGGACCGAGGCATAGATCCTGTACGCTGGCCTGAAAAAGAGCAGCGCTCAGTTAGAAACCACCCATATATTTTGCAGGGGATACAGAACTCATTAAGTCTGTGTGAAGGTAAAAGCACGAACGAAGTGAAGTTGTTTAGCTTGGCGATTGATCGTTACAAACAAGAGCTTTAGTTTTTCCAGGGTATCTCGGCATCAGTTGTATAGGCATCTCGGGATGCTTCAGCTGCGTTTTAAAAGGTGATCAGCGCGGTGCTTGCGTTGGTTCCAGGTCATTATTTTATTAGGTTTAGGATAATTTTATGCGTTTCGGCAAGTTGTTGCTGTTGGGTTGTGTGTCTGCTTTGCCCCTAATGACCCAGGCACAGGAAGGTGTTTATGTCGGTGGTTTCTATGAAGCGGTAGCCACCGACAGCAAAAAGAAAACGGATGCTGATTACGATTATATCGACGGGGGCAATGGGCCGGGCATTGAAGTTGGTGTGCTTTTTACGCCTGTTTGGGGTGCCCGTCTGGAGTGGGGGCAGCAGGATTATGATCGGGCTTCGTCTCTGGCAACCGGAGGAGATGAGCGCCGGTTGGGTATTGATCTGATGTACCGTTTTACTGAGAAAAACCATCTGTACACATTTGCCGGTTTTAAAAGTGTAACCCCTGGGCTTGGGCATTCTGTGATCAATGTGGGTTTAGGCGGCAGCATTCCTTTGGCATCACGCTGGGCTGTATTTGCTGAAGGGGTCGTTTACGAGGGTATGAAAACCTCTTTTACCGATATAGGGACCAAAGCGGGCATCCGTTATCAGTTCTATAACAGTGAAACGGATTTTATTAACCCGCATAAACCGGTGCATACTGTGATTATTTCTGTGCCTGAGCCGGATCTGGATAAAGATGGTGTGATTGACCGTCTGGACCTTTGTCCGGGGACGCCAATGCAATATCTGGTTAACGAGGATGGTTGTACGATTGCCGAGCAGTTTGTGGTCTCGATGCAGCTTAACGTCCTCTTCCCGAATGATTCCGCTGAAGTTGACCCTGCCTATTATCAGGAGGTTAAGAAGGTTGCTGATTTTCTTGATCGTAACCCGGAAACTGCTGTGGAAATTGGTGGTCACACATCTGCGCCAGCCTCGTTCGAATACAACCTGAGACTTTCTGATGCGCGTGCCAAAGCGGTTGCCAAGGTTCTGGTTGATGAGTTTAAGGTAGATCCTAAGCGTGTGACCGGTAAAGGATATGGTGAATCCCGTCTGCTGGATCCGGCGGATAACGAGATGGCACACAGTACCAATCGACGGATTGAGGCAATTATCTACGCTGTGGATATGAAGAATATCACCCGATAATCACCGGGTGTGCAGACTGCTTGAGTGTGCTCGTGCTCTGCGAAATAGTCTAAGAGTATATAAGCCCTGAATATCCTTCAGGGCTTTTTGCGTACTTAGAGTCTTATGTTCAACGTTTCTGGTCGGGGTGTCGGCTGTACTTAACTTTTAAGAAGGGCTGTGACTTTAAGGCCACCAAGGGCTGAATGGTCAAATTTCAATTCTCCCTGATAACTTTGGCAGATGGACTGACAGATGGATAGGCCAAGCCCGTGTCCGGCTTCGCTTTCATCCAGCTTATTACCCCTTTCTGTGAGTTGCTGCTGCGCCTCTTTACTGACTCCCGCACCGTCATCCTCGATGATAAGAATCACATCGGCTTGTGAGCTGTCCGGCTGATATTTCAGTGTCAGTATTACCTTTCCGCTTGCGTATTTCGCTGCGTTATCCAGTAGATTCCCCAAAAGTTCCAGCAGATCATCTCTGTCGATGTTGATGCCATTAGCCAGTTTATGTCCGGCGGGCATATCGCAGTTAAAGCTGATACCGGGATAAATCCGCTTAAGAACCTCTATCAGAGGTGGCAGGTCTTCCAGAGGAAAAAAGGTCTGCCCGGGTAGGCAGCGTCCGGCAATCCGTGCCCGTTTCAGTTCACGGTCAAGCAGATACTGAATCTGACTCAGGGCTTCGGTCATCGTCAGTTGTTGTTCCTGCGTCAGGTCTTTCTTCTGAATATTGAGCTGCTGCAAAGGGCGCTTCAGCTCATGGGCAAAGTTGCCCAAGGCGTTCCGGGAGCGCTCTGTTCTCTGCGCAAGCTGATCGACAAGACGATTTATCTCATCGCTGAGAGGCTTAATTTCTCTCGGTGGGTTAAAGCCGGTACTTTCGGTGTTGCCCTGGTGTAACGACTGTACTCTTTGTCTGAGTTGCTCAAAAAAACGGAAACTCTGGCGTAGGCTACGCCCCTGTAACCACCAGAGCAGGGCAAAAGCGATCAGGAGGAACAGCATGACACTTATATTAAACCGCCGGGTGTCATGGGCCAGGGGGTGGATATCTTCTGCAATCCAAACCGAGACACTTTGTTCGTTCACTCGAACATCCATTTTCAGAGTGAGCAGTAGCTGATCTTCAATCAGGTTACCCGGCGGAATCAGTGTGTTGTTCAATAGCTGCGGGGGCAGTTCAAGATCCCACAGGGATCGGGAGCGCAGTACCTGATCCGGTAGCGTGATCTGATAATAGTGTCCTGAAAAAGCCCGTCGGTAGATGTCCGGTATTCTGAGTTCTTCCAATACCAGCTTACCGCTAGTGTCAGGTTCCAGAGCGGCAATCAGGCTTTCGGCATCGTGCTCCAGTCGGCTGAGGACATAATTTCGGGTCAGCTCTCTGGAGAGCATATTAATCAGCACCAGCGTAATGGTAAGCACAATCACCAGCGATAATAAGAGCCTGAAGCGCAGAGTACTTTCGATTGAAGTCTGGCGGTTTCTGAACCTCTTTGTCATGCCGAGCCGTCCGGGGGCGTTTCAGGGGGATTAGCGAAAGGGGCGTCCGGCGACTGTAATTGATAGCCCTGGCCACGCAGGGTTTTTATTCGGCTCTTTCCCAGATACTGGCGTAGCTTATTGATATACACTTCAATAACGTTGCTATCTCTGAGATGGTCGTCTTCGTAGATGTGTTCGCTCAGGCAGTTCTTGGACAGCACCTGATTGGGGTGCAGCAATATGTAGCGCAGCAGTTTAAATTCGATAGCGCTCAGCAGAATTTTTTGTTGCCGGATTATCAGCTCCCGTGTGTCGGTATCCAGTACGATATCGTCGACACTGATCTGGTTGCAGGCCTGTCCGTGATGACGTCTCAGAACAGCGTTCAGCCGGGCGAGTAGTTCCTCACTGTGAAAGGGTTTGCCCAGATAGTCATCGGCTCCGGCTTTAAGGCCGTCGACCCTTTCATGCCAGGTATCACGGGCGGTGAGGATAAGAACGGGCGTCAGGTTGTTTTGCCGACGAAGCTCCGCCAGAAGCTCCAGCCCGTTTTTTTCCGGTAGCCCCAGATCAAGGATGATGGCGTCAAAGTCTTCCTCCTGTGCCAGATGCAGTCCATCGACACCGTTGTGAGCCAATTCAACGGCAAAACCCGCCTGACGAAGTTCAGGAGCGAGGGCGCTGCATAGTGACAGGTCATCTTCAATCAACAGAATTTTCACGGTTTCTCCTTGTCCGAATCGGATGTTGAACGTGACCGTATGGCTGACGGATGCAGGAATGACGTTTAGTCTTCAAGTTCCTGCTCAAGAATTTCTCCTGTGGCGGCATCCAGCTCATATTCCCAGACTTCGCCTTTGTCGTTCAGATATTCCAGCTCATAAATCAGGCGGCCATGTTCCCGTTCCAGTTCGGCATCAAGTAGCGTACCGGGAAAATTGTGCTGACCAATCAGGGTCAATAACGGCTGAATTTTACCTTGCTGCATCAACTCAAGAACGTCACTGGCAGAAAGCTTATCGCTGGCCCGGGCTTCGTTTATCTGACTCAGCATGAAACCGCCTGATGCTACTAAAAGTATCAGGCTGAGTACTTTGACCGCTTTTGTCAGACTAAAAGATGTTTTAATCGTCCCAGCGGCCAAAGTTTGGAATATTAACGGTGTCTTCATCGAAGATGCCCTGTTCTGCTTTTTCATGACACGCCTGACACTGCGAGAAACTACCCACATCCGGGTTGTTGAGTACCATTTTACGGTAGTTGATCTCATCGTGTTTACGTTCAAAGTATTTTAACTCAGTGATCCGGATGGGTGGGGTATTGATATCAATCCCACGGGTAAACTTTCTGAATTTACCGGCATTTGTACTATCGCTGGCATTACGACTGAGATAGCCTGCCAGTTCATCTCTGATTGGAATGTCGACGCTGGCATCCTCACCGAAATGGCTATCGAGATTTGACAAAATATCCTGCCAGGCTGCTTTAGGTAGCAATTGCGCCGGGTAGGCAATATGGCAAGCGCCACACTCTTCAAGATAAGTTGGATTGCCACTGTTTTTTGCTCGATACTCGTCTTCGTGATCTTCCCCCCACCAGCTACTCTGAGCCTGCTGAGCAAAACCACTTAAGCCAATAAAAAGTGCGCTGGTCAGCATTGCGCCTCCCAGAGGCCAACGAATTTTATGCATTAATGTTGTCATTCGGGAATCCTTTGTCCTGTTGAATGTTATTGAGTCTGAATCCAGAGCAGCAGATCGCCTTTTTCCTGAGGGCTGCACTCTCGTCCCAAGGTCCATTTGCAGTTACGCTTCAACCACTTTCGGATCTGTTTTTCGTTACTGAGGCGTTCAGGATTGATACTGGGTGCCAAGGGTTCTATCGATCGCTTCGTGCGGATATGCTGGCCCTCTTGGCGGATATCTTTGCCGTGGCAGTTGCTACAGCTTCTCGCTGTTTTTGCCTTGGTATGTTCAAAATTGTTCAGCCATAATTTTTTACCGTTTGATATCTGGAACTCAGTAGCTCCCTCAGACTGATATTCTTTTATTAAGCGGTCGATGACCGAATTGCCTGTTTCCGCCTTCGCCCCTGCAGACAGACTCAGCAGAGCTGCCATCAGACATATTGGGAGACAACCTTTACCCGACCAAAGCTCTTTGGATAGCCGGAAGAACGGGTTTGAAAGGGCTGGCCACAGGTTAGACGGATCGCTTTTAAGTATTTTTTGCATCGGGGCTTTCCTTGCGGTTTTTTTTACCGGTTACCATCGCACGGATCAGATTTTCCCGATGAAGCAGGCTGCTAACGACAACCCCGCCAATATGAACTGCAATCAGCAGCAGGAGGCCATGCCCCAATGCATCGTGAAACTCTTTTGTCACTGCGTTGCTGAAAATACTCAGAAAGGTTCCGGCAAAGGGGCCTTCGCCTTCTGCCGAAATCAGGACCATGCCGAGAAAGCACTGCAATAGTAGTGCTGCCAATAAAATAAGAACCATTAAGCCACCCGCCGGATTGTGGCCGGTATAATGCTCCGGGTGACGGCTCATCAGGCTTTTCAGGTAGCGCTTTTGGGCCGCTTTACCATAGGAAAAATTTGAGAATCGAGCGTAACGGGTGCCAAAAAATCCCCAGAAGATTCTGAAAAGAACTAAAAGGCTGACACCATAACCGGCAAAAATATGTACGCTTTCAGGCCCCTCTTCACTGGCAAACGTAATGACAAAAAGCAAAACCAGTGACCAATGGAAAATACGAACAAAAGGGTCCCAGACTTTGATGGTGCTGTTATCCTTAATGACGCTGCTATCTTTCATAGTGCTGCTATCTTTCATGGCGCTGTCATCCTTCATGGCGAGTTCTCATCAGACCCATCAGATGTCGGTGAATTCTGCATCGTCTGTATGGCTGTTCAGTGATGGATTTCAGTTTAAGACGTCAGCCTTAATTCAAACTTAAAGCTTCGCAATCTTTGCGGAGATCAGGTGTTCAGTTATTGGAGACAGGCATGCAGCAGGATCTTTTTCTGCAACAGGATGAGGGCGCGACCAAGGCTGAGGATATTTACGCACCTGATTTTGATGCCCTTAGCATACAGATCTCCCCGGATGCAGTGCTGTTTAAGGCTGCTTTAAAGCCGGTGGCAAGCTCTCTGCTCGAAGAGATTCGGACTATCTCGGGGGCTAACCCTTTTCGTCAGCGTAAGACCCCGGGAGGACAGCTGATGTCAGCGGCGATGACAAACTGTGGGGCGTGGGGATGGGTGACCGATGCAGACGGTTATCGATACAGTGATATTGAGCCGGAAACTGGTCGCACATGGCTACCGATACCGGCTGTCTGGATACAATGGGTAAATCTTTTTTGCCAGCGGGCAGGGTTAGGCACTTTTAATCCGGATGCCTGCCTGATTAACCGATATGCCCCCGGAGCAGGGATGGGATTGCATCAGGATAAGGATGAAAAGGATCTGGCGATCCCCATTGTCTCCTTTTCTCTTGGGGCACCGGTCTTATTTCGTTGGGGCGGACTTAATCGGCAAGAGCCCGTCAGTGAGTTCCTGTTAGAGCACGGTGATGTGCTGGTTTGGGGAGGAGCGGACCGAATGCGGTTTCACGGGGTAAAAAAACTGCGCCGCTATCAACACCCATTAACAGGTCATTATCGGTATAACCTCACTTTCAGGCAGAGCCGTTAACGGCTATCAATTAACTATCGACCGAGTGCTGGTCAACGATGGTATCTTTATTGACGGATCTTTCATGGTCATCGGAAAAGGTATAATTGTTTTTGCCTGAACGTTTAGCCTGATACATGGCATTATCGGCCAGCTGAACCAACGTGTTGCCTGATAATGATTCATGGTCCGGGTAAAGTGCTATGCCGATGCTACAGGAGAGATGGGGCAGTTTATGGCCCGCCAGTTCGTAGGGCTGTCTGAGACTTTTCAGCAGATGTTCGGCGACGACTGTTGCCGAACTGGCTTTATCCAGATGATAGATAAGCAAGGCGAATTCATCGCCTCCCATACGGGCACAGGTATCGGATTCCCGAATTGTCTCCTGAAGCCTTCTTGCAACCTCCGCCAGCAGCGCATCTCCGATATGATGTCCGAACTCATCGTTAACCGCCTTGAAGCCATCCAGATCCAGAAACATCACCGCGAACCGTGATGGATACCGCTTGGCGCTTGCCAGGGCATGATTGAGGCGGTCATAAAACAGCGTGCGGTTGGCCAGGTGTGTTAGCTGATCGTAATGCGCCATATGTTCCAGCTGTATGTGCGCGCGTTTGGAGCTGGATATATCCTGTAATGTACCGCACAGGCGGGAAGGGTTGCCGGAACGGTCTCTTTGCACAATACGACCTCTATCCAGAACCCATACCCAATGGCCTCTTTGATGACGAATACGATATTCACACTGGTAATGATCCAGTTTACCGGTCAGGTGCTGATTCAGTTGGTGCTGCATCTCTGATAAATCATCAGCGTGAATCATCGACTCCAGGTCAGACAGCGTGAAAGG
Source organism: Oceanospirillum sp. (assembly GCA_048270425.1). GTDB lineage: Bacteria > Pseudomonadota > Gammaproteobacteria > Pseudomonadales > Halomonadaceae > Oceanospirillum. Next base: position 119,759 of record JBLWSY010000009.1, on the reverse strand, counting down.
CTCCAGATCCTGTAATTGATAGCCGATCATTTCCGCCCAGCGGGAGTTAATATCGATGCTTTCCGATAAAAAATCCCGCTCCCAGGTCCCCGCATTGGTACCCCAGATGATATCGTCAAGGCGCGACTTTTCCCGTTGCAGCCGAGCAGATGTTTTGCGTTTTCGATAAAGCAGGTAGCCCATTGCCACTGCAGCCACAAAAAAAGACACAAGAGCAATTGCAAGAAGGGTATAGATAAAAATATCTTTAGAGCGTAGGTGGTTTAGTTGCTGATCGACCATCTCTTCAAGACGGTTTTGGTAGTGCCAAAGACTATCTTCTGCGGCCCTCAGGTCATTAACATCGGTAACGATAGAAAAAAGGTAGCTGCGACGCTCCAGAGTGACCGGTATTGAGGAGACTTCAACTGTGCGAATGCTGCCATCCGCCAGGCGATGACGAAAAATAAAATAGTTACGGTTTTCTTTACGGGCCAATTCCCGTTCAGCAGCAACCGCTTCAGGGGATAATGCGTTAATTTGCTGAATATACATCTGATTCAGTTTATTACGGCTATAGCCGTAATATTCTGATGCCGCCTGATTGGCTTTAAAGATTTTTCCACTTTGGGGCTCGATCAGGAGCATGACAACGGCATGTTTTTCAAAAAACTGATCAAACGCATCGGCGTTTGCTGATGCCGAAAAAAACAATAAAACCAGAGATATAATCCCGGTAAGATAGCGCTTCACTAAAAGCATAGTGATACCCTGAATGTCCGTAATAGCTGGCCTGAGCCAATTATAAAATTCCAGATTTTTATAACCTTTATAATGAGTCATTGGCGACTTTAAGATTTATTCATTATTCATCATTTGAGGCTGGTATGAAAGATATCGTGAATGACAATCAATGGATTATTTCCATAGCCTTTGTTGCTGCCTGTCTGGTACTACGCTGGTTGTCGGTTCGCTTCGTAAAACGTGTGGTTAAAGATGAGGAAAATCTGCACCGGCGCTGGACCAATACCATTACCAACATAACCAGCCTGATCATTATTATCGGCCTGGTCATTATATGGTTGAGCGAGTTGCGTTTTGTCGCGTTATCTATTGCGGCATTTGCCGTTGCTTTAGTGGTCGCAACACGAGAGCAGATACAGTGCTTTCTTGGAGCGCTTTACATTGCCAGTAGCCGGGCATTCAGCATTGGCGACTGGATCAAAGTAGGTGATCACTACGGTGAGGTCGTGCGCAGTGATTGGCTGACAACAACCTTGCTCGAGGTTGATGTAGAGGGTATGAGTTACTCTTATACGGGGCGCAGTCTTGTTATTCCGAATTATAAATTCAGTACCGGTGTGATTCAGAACCTGAATTTTATGCGTCGCTATGTCGCCCACAGCTTCAGTATTGTTCGTGAAGCTGATGCGATAAGTGTTCGGGATGCCCGTCTCTACCTTGAAGATCTGGTTCGGGAATATTGCAGCCCCTTTAAAGAGGTTGCTGACCGATACAGTACCCTGATTGAAAAACGTCTGGGTATCGCGCTGAGCGTTTCCGATCTGAAGGTCCGGGTTGCCACTAATGAAACGGCCCGCAATGTCTTTGTGGTGACGATCTTCTGTCCCACTCAGGAAGCCACCCGCATTGAAGAGGAGATCACCGAAGACTTTCTGGATTACTGGTACAGCGTGACTCACAAAATGGATGAGTTCTATGGCCCGGACCTGGAACTGGACGAAGTGCCGGATGTGGTGGTGAGCGAGAGTCAGGTTGTACGTCGGGTTCGGCAGAAAAAAGATTGATCCGGCAATAGCTTAGCCTTGTCCGAAGCTGGGGCGGGGCATCAAGAAGTGCAACACCGGAATCAACATTTGGTGTACAATGCCCAGCTCGAATTTCTGCCGCCTGAAGCGGTATTCTGAACCGGGGTTACCCGAAATTTTCTATCAGCAGACTGGTTAATATGAGTTATCAGGTACTGGCCCGAAAGTGGCGTCCTAAAAATTTCCATGAGCTCGTCGGACAGGATCATGTGCGTAAAGCGCTGGTCAGTGCGCTGGATAACGACCGTTTGCACCATGCCTATCTGTTTACCGGTACCCGGGGTGTCGGTAAAACGACCATTGCCCGTATTATCGCCAAATGTCTGAACTGTGAGACCGGCGTAACGTCTCGTCCTTGCGGTGAATGCACCAGCTGTCGTGAGATTGATGAAGGTCGCTTTGTCGATCTGATTGAAGTGGATGCGGCTTCCCGAACCAAGGTAGAAGATACCCGGGAGCTGTTAGACAACGTGCAGTATGCGCCGTCCCGAGGCCGCTACAAAGTGTACCTGATCGATGAGGTGCATATGCTGTCCACGCACAGTTTTAATGCCCTTCTGAAAACACTGGAAGAGCCGCCACCGCACGTTAAATTCCTGCTGGCAACGACTGATCCGCAAAAGCTGCCGGTGACCGTTTTGTCCCGCTGCCTGCAGTTTAATCTGAAAAATATGCCGCCGGAGCGTGTGGTTGAGCACCTGAGTCATGTTCTGACTGAGGAACAGATCCCTTTTGAAGATGCTGCATTATGGCAGCTTGGGCGCGCGGCTGATGGCAGTATGCGTGATGCGCTCAGTCTGACCGATCAGGCGATCGCTTATGGTCAGGGGAGTATCGATGCGGCTCAGGTCAGCGAGATGCTGGGGCTGGTGGATCATCGACATGTTGGCGCTCTGATCGAGCATCTGGTCAATCGTGATGCCAAGGCGCTGCTGTCTGAAGTTGCCCGCTTGTCGGAACAGGCTGCCGACTTTGAAACCATTCTTTCCGATATGGCACTTTACCTGCACCGGATGGCTGTTGCGCAGGTGTTACCGGACGCGGTTGATAACGCGCTGGGTGATCGTGAGCAGGTCGTAGCGCAAGCGGCACGCCTGGCGGCAGAAGATGTGCAACTGTACTACCAAATCGCCATTAAAAGTCAGGAAGATCTGCCGCTGGCTCCTGATGCCCGTTCTGGTTTTGAGATGGCGCTGATCCGAATGGTGGCTTTTGCACCTCAGGGCGTCCCCAGCGAGAAGGGCAACCCCTTGCCCAGCCAAGCCGCGCCTTTAGAAAAACAGGCAGGGAATCAAGCTGCTTCCGAGCAGGCATCATCTCAGGCTTCTGAACCTGTTGTGGAAGACGACGAGGCTAAAAAAAAAGCCTTAACTGAGGTTCCTGCAGCCGCTCAGAGTCAATCCCCTTCTGTACCTGTATCTCAGGAGGGCTATGATGCGGCTCCTGAACCGGTTGTTGATGCGCATCCGTCTGTTGCTCCCTCTCAGGCTTTCAGCCCTGAAGCTCAGTCGCCTATTCCTGAAACACAGTCGTACGGCTCTGAACCTCAGGCGAATAGCATGGAGCCACAGCTGGTAAAGTTTTCTCCTCCGAGCCCGCGTTCTGCTTCTCAAACTCAGCCTGCGGTGACGCAAGAGCCGCAGCAAGCGGCTTCTCCAGCTCCGGAAGCAGGAGCGACCGTACAGAATGCCAGAGCCTCTTTGGGAGGTGGTCTGAGAACCGTTCAGTTCCCGTCGGCCAGTGCTGAAAGGGTTGCTCAGGCTGAAGCAAGAGCCAGTCAGTCCAATGTAACGCAGACAGCTTCTGCTCCTTTATCATATGCCCCTGTATCTGAGGATTCATCTCCGCAGCCGACTGCTCCCGGCAATCCGTCAGATGTCCCCCCGTGGGAAGAGCTGCCGGTTATGCCTGAACAGGTTGAAACTAATACAGACAGCCACACCGAGGCGGCACAAGCTGCTGATAGTCATGAGGGGGCGTTTAGCCAGCCTCAAGCCGATGGTTACTGTGAAGCTCAGGAACCCGTTTTTGGCCATGAAACACCTGCTTTTGAAGAGCATATACCGTCTGAGATGGACTATGCTCAACCGGAAGCGGATGCCAACCCTTCTGTTTACGCCGAGCCGTCGGGGTATGCTGGCGAATCTATGGATGCCAGCTACCAGAATATGATGCCTGAACCCGCATTCGAACAGCCGAAACAAGCACCAGTGCTGCGAGATGCCAGGCTTCCGGATGCTAACGAGTCACCCATTGCGCCTCTGGTCGGTCCGTGTCCTGATCAGCTGAATACAAATCAGGATTGGCTGCTGGCATTTGCTCATTTGCCCCTGAAAGGGCTCGACCGCTCTCTGGCTAAAAACGCAGCCCTGATCGCCCGTGAAGGCAATCATCTCAAGTTTGCCTTGAAGGCTGTGACCGAGAACTTTTTGACCCCGGAACGGGAAGCAAGCTGGCAACAAAGTATTCAGGCTTTGTTTAATGATACGCTGACCATTGAAATTGCGGCATTTAGCACAGATTTAGATACACCAGAAGATTATGAAGCAGCCCTGAAAGAAACCCGTCAACGTCAGGCAGAAGCTCTTTTTGAGTCGGACCCTGTTGTTCAGGGGCTTAAACAGGCGTTTGGCGCATCAGTGGTCAGCGCATCGGTTGAACCTTTGATCTAAGCTGTTTATCAAATCAAAAGAATACAGGTGGCCAATCTCTGAATCAGTCAGCACTGCGTTAAGATGATTGGCAGCCGCAAATTGTAACGAATCGAGGATAATGCAATGTTTAAAGGTGGAATGGGTAACCTGATGAAGCAGGCGCAGGAGATGCAGGAAAAAATGCAGAAACTGCAGGAAGAAGCTGCCAGCCAGAAGGTTACCGGAGAAGCAGGTGCCGGCATGGTAAAAGTCACTATGAACGGCCGTCATGATGTGAGTGCCGTTTCCATCGATGATAGCCTGATGTCTGAAGACAAAGAGATGCTTGAGGATCTGCTTGCAGCAGCTGTTAATGACGCGGTTCGTCGTGTCGAAGAAAACACTCAGGCTAAAATGGCTGAGATCACCGGTGGTATGCAGATGCCCCCGGGTTTTAAAATGCCATTTTAAATGGACGTAAAAGCCGCTTTTGAGCGGCTTTTTGGTGATAATGCTGTCTATTCTATAGCAGCAGCTATTGCCTTATCTTCGTCATTAAACTGAACAGACTCTTGCCTGATTAAGGACCTTTTATGGCTTTCAGCCCTTTGGTTGAAGAACTGATCACAGCACTGCGCTGCTTACCGGGAGTTGGCCCTAAGTCAGCGCAGCGTATGGCACTCCACTTACTTGAACGCGAGCGTGAAGGCGGTTTCCGCTTGGCTGAAACACTTGAGCGTTCATTAGAACATGTCGGACAGTGTCAGGAGTGCAGAACCCTGACCGAAGAACCCGTTTGTGGCTTATGCCGCAGTGAGCGTCGTGATGCCACCTTGCTTTGTGTTGTGGAAACACCCGCCGATCAGATTGCAATGGAGCAGGCCGGGGGATTCAGTGGCCGCTACTTTGTGCTGACCGGGCATCTGTCGCCAATCGATGGCATTGGCCCCGACGCACTGGGGCTTGATCAGCTGGAAGCAAAGGTCCGCCGGGATCAGGTACAGGAAGTTATTTTAGCGACTAACCCGACGGTAGAAGGCGAAGCTACCGCTCATTATATCTCTGAAATGCTGCAACATTTACCGGTAACCGTAACCCGTTTGGCCCATGGCATTCCTGTGGGTGGCGAGTTGGAATATATCGATGGTGGAACCCTGAGTCGTGCTATGGCCGGCCGGTTACCTATGGCGAAATAATGACCGAAGATACAATTGAGTACCGTTTTATTGATTCCGATACGCTCCTGAAAGAGCGCTGCGCCCACTGGCTCACCTGCGATATGCTGGCGCTTGATACAGAGTTTATCCGTGTGGATACCTTTTATCCCAAGGCTGCTCTGATTCAGGTTCAGGATGATCAGGGATGTTGGCTGATAGATCCTCTGGCGATCAGAGACTGGCAGCCCTTCACCACCGTTTTGGAATCCGATGCCGTTCTGAAAGTCCTGCATGCCTGTTCAGAAGACCTGGACGTCTTTTCCAAGCTGACCGGCGCTCTGCCAAAGCCCATGATGGATACCCAGGTTGCTTTGGCATTTCTGGGAGAAACCCTCTCCGTCGGTTATCAGCGAATGGTCGAAAATTGGCTGAACATCACCCTCCAGAAAGAAGAAACCCGTTCCGACTGGTTACAACGGCCACTGACAGACAGTCAGTGTGCCTATGCAGCAGCAGATGTTTTCTATCTTTATCAGATCTGGCCCAAAATTGAGCAAAAACTGAACGAACAGAACCGCATGCAATGGTGCCTTGAAGAGTGCGCCCAGATTGTTCGTTTGGCCGAACAGGCACCCGATGACGAGTTCTATTTCCTGCGGGTTAAGCAAGCCTGGAAACTGAATCAGGAGCAGCTTGCCGTGCTTCAGGTACTGGCTGCCTGGCGAGAACAGGAAGTTCGGGAACGTAATATCCCCCGAGGCCGTTTAGTATCCGACAACCTGCTATGGCTTATCGCCATGAAGCTGCCCGCAAACCGAATGGAGTTATCCCGTATCGAAGGCATACGTCATAGCACCATCAAAAATGACGGTGACGAGATCCTGGAGCTGGTTGATATTGCCCGAAACCGTGCTCAGGCAATGTGGCCGGCTTCATTGCCATCACCCATAGGCCACCCCTATCGTGAGTGGTCCAAAGCGATGAAAAAGACCGTTCGACAGGCCGCTGAAGCGAACAACCTGCCGCCAGAACTTCTGGTGAAAAAGCGTCAGCTTGAGCAGGTTCTCAACCGTGCTATTCGCGGAGAGCTCAACTACGTACCTGATGAATGGAAAGGCTGGCGTGAAGCGATAGTTGGTCAGCCGCTGATTGACCTGTTGGATAAACTCAGAAGTCGCTAATTATTCTATAAAGTTGGACTGACTGGTTTTTATTATAAAAAACAAATTAAGTACAAAACTTATATAGAAATAACGAGATAAAACTGTGAAAGTAATTTGCGAAGTATTCAAAAGCCCACGCAAAGATGAGATGTATCTTTATGTGGATAAAAAAGAAGGATTCAAACGTATCCCCGAGTCATTGCTGGAAGCCTTTGGCAAACCTCAGGCTGTTATGACGATGCTTGTCCGTGAAGATAAAGATCTGGCACGGGCTAAAGCTGCAGATGTTTTACGGGAGATTCGTGAGAAAGGCTTTTATCTGCAAATGCCGCCTCAAAAAGAGGATTATCTGCTGGATTTATATAAGGCCCCAACCGAAGGCAAATACTAAGAATGAGCAACGCGGGACACTTTTGGGAACAAAAAAGTCTGGCAGAGATGAGCCATGAAGAGTGGGAGTCTCTGTGTGACGGTTGCGGGAAATGTTGTTTACACAAACTGATGGATGAAGACGACGATACTGTCTACTACACCGAGGTTGCCTGTAAGCAGCTGGATATTACCCAGTGCCGTTGTAATGACTACCCCAACCGGAAGAAGCTGGTTCCCGATTGTGTCGAGCTTCGCATTGAAGATATCGACGAGTTTGTCTGGTTACCTAAGACCTGTGCCTACCGACTGGTTAAAGAGGGCAAGCCGCTACCGGAATGGCACCACCTGATTACCGGTGATCCTAATAGTATTCATAAAGCACGTCAGAGTATTAAAGGCCGAGCAATCAGCGAGCATATCGTGTTCCAGGAAGATCTCGAATACCACATTATTAATTGGGTAGAGTGATTATTCTGATTACTGATTTTATAAGTTTAGTATTCACAAAAACGCCATCTTATTATTAAGGTGGCGTTTTTTTTGGTTTTGATGATATTAATCTTTGTTAAGCATCATCAGTGCTACGCTCTGGGTTTCTGCTGTTTCCCGATAGCTTTGGTCCCGGCCTGATCCGCCTCCGTGGCCGGAGTCCATTCGGGTGCGTAGCCAGACGTTGCTGATGCCTGCTTTTTTCAGGCGATAAGCCCATTTGGCGGGTTCCCAATACTGCACGCGGGGGTCGTTAAGCCCGGCTTCTATCCATAATTTAGGCTGCCTTTGGGCGTTGAGATGGCTCGCTGGCTTAAGGTTGTTCAGGGGGCTGTAGTGGCGAATGCGCCAGTGGGCTTCGGGCTCTTCGGGGTTACCCCATTCTTCATATTCTCCGATCGTCAGGGGGAGTTCCGGGCGGGACATGGTGCGCAAAACGTCGACAAAGGGGACTTCTGCGATGATGCCGCAAACCTGCTCCGGGGATCGGTTGTAGAGTGCGCCCAGTATAATTCCGGCGGCACTGCCGCCCTGAACCACCAGTTGGCTCTGGGTGGTTATTTCTCTTTTGATGAGGGCCTGAATGCAGGCTTCGAGATCCCGGATGCTGTTTTCTTTATAACCCAGTCGGCCTTGTTGGTACCAGTGTTCGCCGCAGTCGCCGCCGCCACGAATATGGGCAACGGCAAAAATCACATTTCGTTCCATCAGACTGAGGCGGCTGGAGGAGAACCAGGGGTCAAGCGGGTCGCCGTATGCGCCGTAGGCATGCAGAACGATGGGCTGGGGTTGGCCGGAATTAAAAAGCTCAGTTTTGCCTACAAGGCTGATGGGTATGGGGGTTCCATCCCAGCTTGGGATGAGAATTTGCTGGCTGCTGAATTGGCTTAAGTCGGTGTTGTTTAGTGGCATCTGACGCAGTTCGGTGAGTGTTTGCTCTGCCATCTGGTAACGATAAAGGGTCGGAGGCTGGTTAAAGGATTCCAGTTCCAGGCGTACCTCTTTGGTATTGCTGTCGGGGTTGTCAGAGAGATTTATGCTGACCAGTGGATAGGGTGGGCTGAAGATATGCTTCAATGTGCCGTCCAGGTTGTGAATAGTCAGTTCCTGTCCACCCAATGTGTGGTCTCTCAGGAGTATCATCAGGTGCTTATCAAATAGCTCAAATCCTTCGAACGTTTTTGCTTCGGATGGCGCATGGATAACACTCGCCTGTCTGATAAAGGCGTCAGCACTCAGGGGCGTGTTAAAGGCTTTCTTTGTTAACCGGTAAAGCCCGAAGAAGGGGTTTTTTAGGTTGCTTCGAATATAGATCTGATCGCCGATACTGTCGGCATGGTACTCGTGACCTTCCTGGGGGGCGATTAACAGAGTGGGGCGGGTTAGAGGCAGATTCGCCGGTATAACCCAGTAGCCGGTACTTTGTTTGCTGAGGCTTTCAATAAAGATATGTTTCCGGTCACGGCTTTTGCTGCAGCCAACCCAGAAACGGGCGTCGTTTTCTTCGAAAATAATATGTTGTTCACCGGACGTAATATTAAGCGCCATGACTTGCCATGGGCGCTGGGTATCATCCAGGGGGAAGCATAACAGTGTCTCCTGATCTTCTGACCAGATAAGATCAGAAGCCAGAGGAGGGAGTTCATCAAAGGTTTGCCAATGATTTGTCGTTAGGTTGACCAGGTGCAATTCATAGATCTCATCACCGTCGGTATCAATTGTAATGGCCAGCAGCTGTTCATCCGGGGAGATGGCCATATCGCCCAGGTCAAAATAATCCTGAGCTTCAGCGAGACGGTTGCAGTCAAGATAGCAGGTGGCCTGATCCAGGTATTCCTGATTCTGTTGGTTATGTGGGGTCAGTGGGGCGCGCCAGAACTGAGGGTATTCAAAAATCGCTTTCTGACGGACGAAGTATCGGTAATGTTCAAGATCTGTTGGATAACTGTCATGATCCAACGGGGTGCGATGGCGAATTTCCTGAAAAAGAATATCTTGCAGCGAGCTATTGAGGGCTGAGTTGGCATCTTCGTTGCATTTTTTCAGAAAGTTTAGTGTGTCGTCGCTTTTTTGTTCCAGTGCTGAAAGAGGATCCTTTCCGAGCTTTCGGGATAAAAAATGTGGTATTTGGTTACCCGAGGCGGTGCTGAGGTCGTTATTTTGTTTAGCTTGAGACATAATAAGGGCGCTTAAGAATCAGGGTGTTATGCCGCCAATGCAGCGGCTAAAGGAATTGACGACTATGGCGTTTGAGAACTATCAGTTTATGAGCTGGATTATTTATCTATTATCCGCTTTGGCAGTGATGATTGTCACCCTCAGAATTACCCGCAGCTGGCCGATGACTCTGCGCGGTTTTATTGTAACAACAGCGGCTGTTCTGTTTGCTTTTCCCTGGTATGTGCAGGGGAATGCCGGTCCTTTGGCTCCGGCCATTATCGTCACCTTCTTCGAAACATTTGGTGGTGTTGAGGGGGCCTCATGGATGCGGGCAGGTTTGCCGCTGTTAGGTGGTTTGGCTGTTGGCTATCTGTTGTTGGCCTTTTTCCTGTGGTTTCGTCGAAGCCAGGTGGCACCTGCTGATACTGAAGAGGGTTCTGGCGAGACCGCTTAAACAGCCTGGTTTTCAGACCTTTGGCGTTGATGCCGGTGTTTTTGTTTAAGAAAAATTAAAAAACGGAAATCAGTTGCCGCTTTGGCAGCTAAAACCCTGTGAGTTGCCCCGTGTGGCCGCTTGTGGGGACTCTTTTAACTGGTGAGTCGTAACGGCGACTTGAAGGCAATTTTTAGGACATTTCGTATGACAACACACGTCATTATTCTCGTTTTAGTTATGTTGTTTGCTGGGGTTTTTGGCGGCCTGGTTAACTTTTACCTGCTGAACCAGAACAACAAAGATACGATCGCTCTGGCCCGTTCTTTGGTGGTTGGTGTCAGCGCTGCGTTTTTGGTGCCTGTAGCCTTAGATCTGCTGGGTAGCGATATTGTGACTCAGAGTCAGGAAGATGCCTCCAAGCTACTTATCTATACGGGTATCTGCCTGATTGCGGCCATCGCGTCACGCCTGGTGGCTACTAACACACTGGATCGCACTTTGGTTGCTGCTGAAACGGCTAAAACCGAAACCGAGCAGCTGAAACAACAGCTAAAGCAGTTGCAGGATTCTCTTCTGCCCCTGTTAGAAACTGAGACGGAGCATGAAGATCAGGCTGAGGTTTCTGCGACTGAACTGGATACTCTGGATGTATCGTCTACAGCGGTATTGAAAAGTCTGGCCAGTGGCCGACATATTTATCGGGCTCTGCCGACGTTATGTCTGGAAACTGAGCTTGATGAAACGGACCTGCAGAAGAGTCTGACCGTTCTGGTGGGCAAGGGTATGGCAGGTCGCGTTAACAGCGGCTGGGGAATGCGCTGGTACGTTACTGAGCGTGGCCGTAAACTTGCGGAATCGATTGTTTAATCTGTCAGATTTAAGAGATCGAAAACCGGTGCTTGCCGGTTTTCACCGGTAAGTAAGGAACCGAAATGCCTGTTTTTGCAGATCGACTATCAGGAAATAGCCCGGGGCTGATTTCGTTGCTTCGACGCGTATGTACCCGTGGTTGGCAAGCTTTGCTGCTGACTTGTGTTTTGGCTTCACCAGCCATTGCGGCGGATGTTAAACCGGATGTACGTGTGTTGATTGATACCTCCGGTAGTATGAAGCACAACGATCCTTCAAACCTCAGGGCACCTGCGTTGAATCTGCTGGTTGATCTGTTACCTGAAGGCAGTCGTGCCGGGGTCTGGACTTTCGGGACCTATACCAATGAGCTGGTGCCTCACAAAGATGTAACGGGTCAGTGGCGTCAGGATGCTCGTGGCCGTAGTCGCGATATCACTTCGTCTGCGATGTTTACGGATATTGAGAATGCTCTGGAACGGGCAAGTTATGATGCGGATCGTCCCGACAGTAATTTCGATCGTCATATTATTTTGTTGACCGATGGGCTGGTGGATATTTCGGAATCCCGGAATGAACGCCGCAAGCGTCAGGAGAATAATGAATCCCGCGACAGCATTCAGTTTGATCTTCTGCCGAAGCTGAAAAAGGCAGGCTATACCATCCATACCGTTGCACTCTCGGACAACGCTGATAAAGATCTGATGCTGAAGTTGGCGCAGCGTACCGGTGGTTTGGCCGCGGTAGCCAATAATGCGGAAGAACTGATGCAGCTCTTTATGCAGGCATTGGATCGTACTGCGCCAAGTGAGCAGGTTCCACTGGAGAATAATCGCTTCCTTGTTGATAGCAGTATCAATGAATTTACCGCTCTGATTTTCCACAAGCCTGATAGTCAGCGGGTTTTCCTGATCTCTCCCAAGGGTGAGCGTTATACCTCTCTGACCCATCCGGAGAATGTGCGTTGGCACTATGAGAGCCGTTATGACCTGATTACTGTGAATGATCCGGAAGACGGCGAGTGGTTGGTCGAAACGGAGATGCATCCGGATAACCGTGTAACGGTTGTTTCTGATCTCAGTCTTAAGGTGAGTGATGTTCCGGCAACTCTGTTCCGGGGGCTGAGTCTGGATATTCAGGCATCGGTCCAGGAAGAGGGTGAGACGATTACCCGTCCTGAGTTTCTGAAAATTGTTGCACTTGAGGCTCAGCAACTGGCGGATAGCGATCAGGTGCTTAAGTCTGACCTGATGACAGGCAAACCCGGCGAAACAGGTACCTTTGTTACTAAACTGGGACCGTTCAATACCACGGGTAATTACCGTATTCAGGTGAATCTGGATGGCAAAACATTCCAGCGTTCGGTGTCTCAGCCGGTATTTGTTCAGGATGTGGTCAGCTCAAAAGTGGACTACGATGACGCTAATGATCCGACCCGCATTTTCTTTACCAAGGTGCTGCCAGAACTTAAAGCCAGTGATCTGACAATTACCGCTGAGATTAATGGCCTTAAACAGCGTGCGCAGCTGGTCAGTCAGGAGTCCTGGGCGCTGGATCTTCCGGAAATGAACCGGGAACAGGAGCAGCGAATCCGTGCCTTTGCATCAGGCACGATTCAGGGTAAAGCTTTTGATGTTGAACTGGATCCGATCATTATTCCGCCTCTGGATCCGGAACCACAGGTAGAGACTCTTGAGCAGTCCGGGCAGATGAATGCTCAGCCGATTGATGATAATGCTTCAGCTGGTTCAGGCTCATCCGGTGGCTTTACGCAGGAAGATGATAAGCCGAAGAAACCGATGAATCTGCTGGATCCTAACGATCAGCCGCTGGACTCATCCAAGCCAAGTGATGCTAATCTGCTGTGGGTTTATCTGGCTGTAGCACTGGCGAATATCGCTTTGTTTGCAGGGGCTTTCTGGCTGTACAAGCGTTTTGTTCAGCGTCGTATGGCCGCTCGTCAGCAAGCTCGCGATAATCAAAGAAATGATGATTTGTCACTTTGATTAAGGCTTAGGTTTAGCTGAACTTTATCAGAGTTCATGTAGAATAAACCTCAGATCAGATTAATGGCCTCTGTTGATACAGAGGCCATTTTTTTAATGTGTACCCCTGCTTTCTCAGTCAATGATCAACCGATAAAACAACGGACCGATTTCATGTGTGAACTTCTGGGCATGAGTGCTAATGTGCCAACCGATATCTGCTTTAGCTTCAGTGGTCTTGTAAAGCGTGGTGGCGAGACCGGGCCCCACAAAGACGGCTGGGGTATTTCCTTCTATGAAGGTCAGGGCTATCGCGAATTTCGGGACCCTAAGCCATCGGTGGATTCAGAAATTGCTAAGTTGATTCAGAATTACCCGATTAAAAGTAAAACGGTGATTAGTCATATTCGTCAGGCAAATGTTGGTGAAATCTGTCTGGAGAACACCCATCCGTTTAGCCGGGAATTGTGGGGACGTTACTGGAGTTATGCCCATAACGGTCAACTGGAAGATAGTGCATCGCATTTTCCGGCCAGCTTTTATCTGCCTGTCGGGACAACAGATAGTGAACAGGCATTCTGTTGGCTTTTGGCGCAGATACGTCTCAACTTTACCGATCGTTGTGCGATTGGTCCGTTAAGTCAGGCGATCCATCAATGGTGTGAGCAGCTCAGAACTAAAGGGGTGTTCAATATGCTGTTGTCCAATGGTGAATATCTCTTTGCCTATTGTTCGACCAAGCTCAGCTGGATTACCCGGGAGGCACCTTTCGGAGAAGCTCAGCTTTCTGATGTTGAGATGAAGGTTGATTTCAAAGAAGAAACCACACCCCATGACGTGGTCACTGTTATTGCCACCCAGCCTCTGACCGATAATGAAGAATGGATGACTATCCAGCCTGGTGAATTGATTGTGTTTAAAGAGGGACGTGTGGTACAGCAATACTTTACAAAATCTGTTCAGGAAGAGGGTTGATTGAGCTTCAGCTTATCTGATGAAATAAAAAAGGCTGCTCAGGATTGTCTGTTTCTGAGCAGCCTTTCTTTTTTGAGGGGGAGCTATTACTGAACGGTTTCGTTCTCGGTGAACATACCCTCAAACAGAGCGGTAGACAGATAGCGCTCACCGGAATCCGGCAGAATTACCACAATGTTTTTATCGGCATTTTCAGGTTTCTCGGCCAGACGCAGCGCTGCAACCATAGCCGCACCGCATGAGATACCGCAGATAATACCTTCTTTCAGCATTAGCTGACGGGCCATCTCGATTGCTTCATCGTTGCCTACCTGTTCAACCTGATCCACCAGAGACAAATCCAGGTTCTTCGGCACAAAGCCAGCGCCAATCCCCTGGATTTTATGAGGCGCAGGTTTTACTTCCTCGTTGTTCAGGGTTTGGGTGATAACCGGGGAATCAACAGGCTCAACGGCTACGGTCGTAATCGCTTTACCCTGAGTCTTCTTGATGTAGCGGGAGATACCGGTAATAGTACCGCCAGTGCCCACACCCGCTACCAGAATATCGATCTGTCCGTCGGTATCGTTCCAGATCTCCGGCCCAGTGGTCTTTTCGTGAATTTCAGGGTTGGCCGGGTTTTCAAACTGCTGAGGCATAAAGTAATGTTCAGGGTTTGAGGCTACCAGCTCTTCCGCTTTAGCAATAGCGCCCTTCATGCCTTTGGCGGGCTCAGTCAGCTCAATGTTTGCGCCCAATGCTTTCATCATTTTTCGGCGCTCAAGGCTCATGCTGGATGGCATGGTCAGGGTAATTTTGTAACCTCGGGAAGCTGCTACAAAGCAAAGGGCAATACCGGTGTTGCCACTGGTCGGTTCAACAATTTCCATGCCTGGCTTGAGAACACCGCGTTTCTCGGCATCCCAGATCATATTTGCGCCGATACGGCACTTTACAGAGAACGCTGGGTTGCGACTTTCCAGTTTGGCGAATACTTTGCCATGGGAGGTCAGGCGGTTGATTTTTACCAGAGGAGTTTCGCCAATGGTTAGCGAGTTATCATCAAAAACCTTGCTCATTTTCATTCCCTAATTTTGGTTGTTAGCTTCGTTAAAGCCCCTTGGCTATCAGATTCACAGACACCAAATATTCAATAAAAATCGGGCAGTAACGGTTAGTAGTAGAGTAGGGACAGGTTGAAAAAAAAGCTATCAGAACTTAATTCAATAATGTTTTAAGCTAAGAACCTAACCTTTTATTCGGTTAGGTTCTTAGCTGGACGAGGGACAGCAAGCGTTATCTGAGAAGGGATAAGGCGATGCTTGGCGTTTGATTTGCCTGAGCCAGGATGGTTGATGAGGCCTGCTGAATGATCTGGTTACGGGTCAGGTCAGCAGTAGCTGCGGCAAAGTCGGTATCCTGAATACGGGATTTAGCATCAGAGGTATTAACGACCATTCCGGTGTTATTGCGCTGCATGGATTCAAGTTCGGCCATAGAGCCTGCGATTTCCCGGCGGATTTCGTGGATGTTTCTCAGGGCTTTGTCAGCGACTTCAATTGAGCCCCTGGCATTAGCCGCGACATTAACCCCTGAGAGACCAATTCTGTCTGCCGAGCCACCCCGGAATGAGAACTCGGATTGCTCGCCGGCGTTACTACCTGATTGGAGCTGAAATGTCTTTTTATGAGGAGGTTGAAAGCCACCGTGCCAGTTAGCAATTTTAAAGCCTTCCAGAGGTTGCTCTGAATAACTATTCGAGTCACCAACAGCATCATACGCGTCTTTAACACCCATATTATCGGCATCAAGACCACCTATTGCACCGGTATCTGCATTGGTAAGATCCATTTTGTTGTTAATGTAGTCATCACCAGTGGCGGTTACCCAATCAGTGAAGTCTGTTTCCGAGATGCCCAGAAATTTATTAAAGGCTTGATCTAAAGTACCAGCTCCATCCGCTAGTGCTGACGTAAAGGTGCGTATACCATCGGCATAACCTTCCTCTTTCATCCGGTCATGTAGCATGCGCATGGAAACATAGGCTCGGGAATAATCAGCACTTGTCGCTGCGTTACCTGTCCAGCCTGTCATAAAGTTAGTTGCGGTTGGCCCTGCATCTGCAAGTAAGCGTTCATCAGCCCCATGTATTAGTTCAGCGGTGCCTTCCATAAACCAGCTTCTGCTGATGACAGATGCGCTATATTGGTTAAACATGACAGCGTGCACCATTTCATGCATAACAACGCGGTCATTTGCCTCGGTTCCGCCTATTAGGGCAACTCCAGAGAGAAAATCTGCACGTCCGATTTCCATACGGTTAACATCGCCAGCTGCCCCCCATACTGAAGCCACCGCGCCGCCACCGCCGGCAACAATATCGATATTGAATTCGTCTTTACCATCACCTTGGATGCCATAATAAGCCTTAATATTGGCTTCAGACTGTTCCAGTGATCCCGCCAGCTTAAGGAGAATATCTCTATCAGTCACTGGGGGCGTAGCTTCATCAACTTCTGGCCCTTTGAGAAGCGGAATTTCGCCACCCAAGCTTGCGGATTCGGCAATACGGTTCGCGGAGGCTATCAGTTCTTCAACTTCAAGCTGAGCACCATCCCGGTCTTCCTGGCTTAACGTGTTGCTCGACATTTGAATGGCGAGCTGCCTAATACGGTGGGTGATATTGGTGATCTCTTCCATGGCACCATCTGCAATCTGAAGTGCAGATAGGCCGTCCTGAATATTTCGGGTTGCCTGATTGGTACCGATAATCTGGGTTTCTAAGCGGTTTGAGATCTGAAGACCTGCGGCATCATCCTTTGCCGAATTGATTCGGCTGCCTGAGGAAAGCTGCTCAAATGAACGGTTTAGTCGTTCAGTAACGCTGGACATAAAGTCCATGCCCTTAAGGGCACTAACATTTGTGTTTACAAAAAGCATAAGCCGACCCAGCCAGTTTTAAGTTGTTATCTCTTTTGGTGTTAAACGTTGATCAGATAATGCAATAGCTAAGAAAGAGATATTTCTTCTGAATCTATCGACACATTTTGTTACATCTTTAGCTTTTTTTGATTAATTTTTAAATTCTTGGATTTCTGTGACTTGGCGGTCATTGCCTGGCTTTTCCTTGCCAAAAGACCCAGTAAACTAGGCGGAAATATGAGTGACTTTTCGGGTCATATTTTCGACTAAAAAAACAAGAGATTCTCAGCTATGAAATTCCAGGGTACTGACCAATACGTTGCTACATCCGAACTCCAGATGGCAGTGAATGCCTGTATCGCACTTGAACGTCCGCTCCTGATCAAAGGCGAGCCGGGAACGGGTAAAACCATGTTGGCTGAGCAGCTGGCAGATGCTTTGGGCGTGCGTTTGATTCAGTGGCATATCAAGTCGACCACTAAGGCACATCAGGGCCTGTATGAATATGATGCCGTGTCACGTCTGCGAGATTCCCAGTTGGGTGATGACAGAGTTCACGACATCAAGAACTACATTAACAAAGGAAAGCTTTGGGAGGCCTTTGAATCTGACGAGCAGGTTGTTCTGCTCATTGATGAGATCGATAAGGCGGATATCGAATTCCCGAATGATCTGCTGTTAGAGCTGGATAAGATGGAGTTCCACGTTTATGAAACCGGAGAAACCATCAAAGCCAAGCAGCGCCCGATTATTCTGATCACCAGCAATAATGAGAAAGAATTGCCGGATGCTTTTCTGCGCCGCTGCTTCTTCCACTACATCAATTTCCCGGATAAAGAGACGATGCAGAAGATTGTCGATGTGCATTATCCGGATATCCAGCAGAGGCTGGTTTCTGAAGCTCTGGAAGTGTTCTTTGATCTGCGTGAAGTGCGCGGACTTAAGAAGAAGCCATCGACTTCAGAGCTGATCGACTGGCTGAAACTGCTGATGGCAGATGATATGAGCCTTGAGATGTTGCAGGAACGTGATGCCAGTAAAGCGATTCCCCCCTTGCACGGCGCTCTGGTGAAGAATGAGCAGGACGTTTCTCTGTTAGAAAAACTCGCCTTTATGCACCGCCGTCAATCCCGCTAGGGGGCTGCTATGCTGATTGATTTTTTTAACGATATCCGAAAAGTTGGTATCCCTGTCAGCCTGCGTGAGTTGCTGGATCTGTTAGCAGCTTTGGAGAAAGGTGTTGCCTTTGCCAATCTGGATGACTTCTATCTTCTTTCCAGAACCTGTCTGGTCAAAGATGAAAGCTACTACGATCGCTTTGACTGGGCTTTTGGCGCTTACTTCAACGGTTTGGAAGGCTTAGAGGATCTGCTGGACACTCTGATTCCTGATGAGTGGATCCGTAAAGAGTTCGAGAAGATGCTGACGCCAGAGGAGCGGGAGAAGATCAAATCTCTGGGTAGTCTTCAGGAGCTTTTAGACACCTTTAAAGAGCGCCTTGAAGAGCAGCAAAAGCGCCATGCCGGTGGTAACAAGTGGATCGGTACCGGTGGTACATCGCCCTTTGGTGCTTATGGCTATAATCCGGAAGGTATACGCATCGGACAGGATGGTAACCGTCACAACCGTGCCGTTAAGGTCTGGGATAAGCGTCAGTTCAGGAATCTGGATGATAGTGTTGAACTGGGCACCCGTAATATCAAGGTGGCTCTGAAACGCCTTCGCCAGTTTGCCCGAAGTGGTGCTGCCTCGGAGTTGGATCTGGACGATACCATACGCTCAACGGCTCATAACGGTGGCATGCTGGATCTGAAACTGGTGCCGGAGCGCCATAACAGTGTCAAAGTGCTCTTGTTCTTTGATGTGGGGGGCTCAATGGATGGCTACATCAAAACCTGCGAGGAACTCTTTTCTGCCTGTCGAACCGAGTTTAAGCACCTGGAATATTATTACTTCCATAACTTTATCTATGAGTCGGTCTGGCAGAATAACCTGCGTCGCTTTGATGAGCGCATTTCAACCTATGACCTGCTACACAAGTACGGTTCTGACTATAAGGTGATCTTTATTGGTGATGCGTCGATGTCTCCGTACGAGATCGCCATGGCTGGTGGTAGTGTCGAACACTGGAATGAGGAGAGTGGTGCCCAGTGGATGCAGCGGGTGACGGATACCTGGAAGAATATTGTCTGGCTGAATCCGGTACAGGAACGTTACTGGGATTATACGCAGTCGATCGGCATGACCCGTCAGCTGGTGCAGGATCGTATGTTTCCGCTAACGTTGTCAGGTATCACTGAAGCGATGGAACTTTTGACGAAAAAGAACTGATATTCAGGGAAACACGGAAAGTGTCGGAAGGCACCTTCGGCTTTTCCGACCTACAGATCGATAAGCATTGTGCCTGATTCGTAGGTCGGATAAGCGCTGATAATACGCTGAACAATACCTTCAGAAGGTTAACAGCGCGCCATCCGACTAACCAAAGAAGGTTAGCCGATAGTGATGGCTGGCAGCTCAGGAGCCTGCAGTTCAGACTTCTCAGTTGGTGCCATTACCGTTGCAGTACCGACAACAACTTTTTCACCATTCTGGTTGGTTACCGGAGTATCGATCACAACGCGGTTTTTGCTCAGTTTCTCTTTTACCGTCAGGGTCACGGTCAGCGTATCAGCCAGTTTAACCGGACGACGGAAGCTCAGCTCCTGACCCAGATAGATGGTGCCAGGTCCTGGCAGAACGGTGGCAAGAGCGGCAGAGATCAGAGAACCAGACCACATACCGTGGGCGATCTGCTCACCAAACATAGTGGTTTTTGCGAAATCTGCATCCAGATGCACCGGATTAACATCACCGGAAACAGCAGCGAACAGAACCAGTTCCTTTTCGGTAAGAGCGCGTTCCAGTGTCGCGGTATCGCCCACCTGAATCTCATCGTAGGTTTTGTTAACCAGTACGGTCATTTTCATTCTCCAGATATCGTTTACTTACTGTTGTCTTGTTTGGTGTGACTCAGAACACTGATGCCGATCAGCGTTCCTCTATCGGTCATCAATGATCTTCTACCCGTCATTAATGACCTTCTATCAAGCCAGCGTTTTAACTCAGATTATGCCCACGCATATTACGTGATAATGACGCCTGATGTAATCTGGGCTTCGGGCTGATCTGTGACAAGCCATTGCCTGTCAAATCAGAGTATTCCGTTTGAAACAGCCTGATAGAGCAAGTGCTGTGTACCGGTCGTCACGATTAATTTGCGAAAGGTTAGCCTGCTTTGTTGTGCGTCGCAATAAACTGACTGACCAGTGGGTTCACAAGGTGAGGATGAGTCAAAGGTCCCATATGCCCACAGGGCAGATTGTGATGCTCTGCATTCGGAAAAACTGATCGCAGCGTATTCATTACCGCATGGGTTGTTGGTTGGCTCTGTGCGCCTTCAAGCAACAGAACCGGGCAGTGGATGGTTTTCAGATCCTTAGGCTGACAGTCTTCACTCAGCAGGGCGCTAAAGTCATAAGCCACCTTGATAATGCCCTGACAGAAAATCGACTGCATCTTTTCATTTAATCGGCTGAAGGTTCCTTCACCGTTCCAGTAATCAATAAAACAAGCGGCGGCAGAAGCCGGATCATGCTGATCAATAAAATTCTCAATCTTTTGGCTCAGGGCGTGCACACTTTGTTGCTGAGGGGCATCTGTGCCCAGTAAATGAAAGGCGACAGGCTCGAATAGCGTCAGACTGATCACTTTTTCCGGATGCAGGCGCGCCAGACGAAGGGCACTGGCTGCGCCGTATGAGTGTCCGACCAGGTGAAAAGGTTGTTCCGGAATCTGATCGGATAACCGCTCCAGCTCAAAGGCCAACTGATGTTCAGACCTGTTGTTTGATGGCATGGCCGCTTTACCGTAGCCGGCAATATCCGGCGCAACAGAAGGCAGATTGAGGGATTCTCTGAGCGCATTCCACTGCTGCCCGCTGCTCATAGAGCTGTGTAAAAAAAGAACCGGAGTTGAACGCATTAGCCAGTTAATCCTGAAAACGAGAGGGTAAAAAAGGATGCTTTTTGCTTGATTCTAAACGTGGCAATTCGGGAATAAACTAATAAATTATGACTGTCTGGTCGCAAATTATTAGGAAAATCTGCTATTGACTCAACTAAAGTCTGATTCTTTTGCGATGCAGCGTAATGCTTAATTCACAGGCTAAACCCATAAGGGTTGGTTTTAGATTCTGACCTGGCACACAGCCATCTCTTTTCGGTCAGGCAAGTTCCGGTATTGTGCAGGTGCCGGAGCCATTGCTAACACCAAGATTAGGTGGACTTTAACAGCCAATCTGGCTTTATTGTCCGCCTGCAGACAATAAATAAAACTCTAGAACGCTCAGAATAATAACAGGGCTCAGAAACAAAGGTATCTCCGATGCATCAGAACATTTACGACATGGGGCTTGAACAAACCCCTGCGAACTATGAGGCACTGTCTCCGTTAAGCTATCTGAAACGTGCGGCTTCCGTTTATCCGAATTATACCGCCCAGATTCACCACGGAGAGAAAATTACCTGGAAAGAGACCTATCAGCGTGCGGTTCGTTTGGCTTCTGCGTTGAACAAAGCCGGTATCCAGAAGGGTGATACCGTTTCCTTTATGTCTCCAAATATTCCGGCTCTGTTTGAAGCTCACTTCGGTGTCCCCATGTCCGGTGCGGTTTTAAATGCACTGAACACCCGTCTGGATGCTGAAGCGATCGCTTTTATCCTGCAGCACGCTGAAACTAAAGTTATTTTTGTTGATCGTGAATTTTCTGAAGTGATCAGCCGTGCGGTAAAAATGCTGCACAACAAACCCCGCATTATCGATATTGATGATCCTTTCTATGAAGGTGGTGCGCTGATCGGTGATACCGACTACGAAGCTTTTATCGCTGAAGGCGATACTGATTACGCATGGGAGATGCCAGGTAATGAGTGGGATGCGATCACTCTGAACTACACCTCAGGTACAACCGGTAATCCTAAAGGCGTTGTTTACCACCACCGTGGTGCTTACCTGAATGCTCAAAGCAATGTGATCTCCTGGGATATGGGACACCACCCGGTTTACCTGTGGACTCTGCCGATGTTCCACTGCAACGGTTGGTGTTTCCCATGGAGTGTGGCTCTGGCATGCGGTGTGAGCGTGAGTCTGCGTCACGTTCGTGTAGAGCCTATCTATGAAGCGATTAAAGAGCATGGCGTGAACCACTTCTGTGGTGCACCGATTGTTCTGAATATGCTGAACAATGCTGATGAAGCGATGAAAGCCGGTATCAATCACGAAGTGAAAGTGATGACGGCAGGTGCTGCGCCACCAGCTTCTGTGATCGAAGGCATGGAAGCGATGGGCTTCAAAGTGACCCACGTGTATGGTCTGACAGAAACCTACGGCCCATGCGTACTCTGTGAATGGCACAGTGAGTGGGATGAGCTGCCAGCTGGCGAGCGCGCCAAGCTTAAAGCCCGTCAGGGTGTTCGTGCACCGATGCAGGAAGGTCTGATGGTTGCTCACCCAGAGACAATGGAGCCGGTTCCACAGGACGGCAAAACCATGGGTGAGATTTTCATCCGCGGTAACCTGGTCATGAAGGGCTACCTGAAGAACCCGAATACCACGGACGAATCCTTCGAAGGTGGTTGGTTCCACTCCGGTGATCTGGCGGTATGGCATGAAGACAGCTATATCGAGATCAAAGACCGCTCTAAAGATGTGATCATCTCTGGTGGTGAAAACATCTCGTCGATCGAAGTCGAGGATGTTCTGTACCGACACCCACAGATTATGGAAGCTGCCGTTGTCGCCAAACCGGATGAGAAATGGGGTGAAACACCTTGTGCATTCGTAGCACTGAATCCGGGTGCAGAGCTGACCGAAGCGGAAGTGATCCAGTTCTGCCGTGACAACATGGCAAACTTCAAAGCTCCTAAGAATGTTGTTTTTGGCGATCTGCCAAAAACTTCTACCGGCAAGATCCAGAAGTTTATGCTGCGTGATCGTGCCAAAGAGCTTTAAGGCTTAATCGGGCCTTAGGGCTCAAGACAGAGCGTGCCGAAATAACTCGCTTCGGGCGTTCCGTCCTTTCCTGTCTGTAAAATTTTGCCCGTATTGGGTATCTGGGGAGCACATAGTGCTCCCTTTTTTATTTCTTTTTCCTAACCAGAGCCGGAACCCTTCAGGCCAGATTTAGCGCTATTTTAATGATTGAGATAGAATGGCGCAGGAATGTTTAAAACTTTCTTATCTCATTCCGGTCTATTCTGATGGAAAGCTTATTTTATTAACGCTTAATTCAGATCATCGATGGTTTGCCAAGGCAAAAAAAGTGTTTGTGCTTTATTTGATTTATCTGATTAATAAAACAAACGTGCGTTTCAATCGAGTGTTTTACTTTTATTTGTAACTGGTTTATGTTGATGCGCATAAAGATAACAACCTCTGTAGCTCCCCTGCGAGCGAGCCAATAACAATAAAGAAACGGGAGAAGAAGTCATGATGAGTCCGTTCTTCAAAGAGCGCTTTCCGGCAGGTGTCTCAAGTGAGATCGACCTGACCGCATACAGCTCTATACTGGATGTTCTTGACGAGGCCTGTGAGCGTTTTGCGGATCGCCCGGCCTTTACCAATATGGGTAAATGCATCACCTTTGCTGAACTGGACGTGCTGGCCCGTGATTTTGCCGCCTACCTGCAAAACCATCTGGGATTAAAGCCCGGCGAACGTATTGCTATTCAGCTGCCTAATACCCTTCAGTATCCGATTGCACTCTTTGGTGCCTTGCGTGCCGGGTTAGTGGTCGTTAATACTAATCCGCTGTACACCGAGCGCGAGATGCGGCACCAGTTTCAGGATTCCGGCGCCAAAGCGCTTGTGGTGCTGGCGAATATGGCACATCTGGCAGAGAAAGTTCTGCCGGATACCGATATTGAACATGTGATTGTGACCCAGCTTGGGGATATGCACGGCTTTATCAAGCGCACCCTGATCAACAGTGTGGTGCGTTATGTCAAAAAGATGGTGCCGGATTATAGTATTCCAAATGCGATCTCATATCGTGATGTACTGGCTGTAGGTAAGGCGTTGCCGTTGCAGGAGCATCATGCGAAATCGGAAGATCTGGCGGTTCTGCAATATACCGGCGGGACAACCGGGGTGGCCAAAGGTGCAATGCTAAGCCACTGTAACCTGGTCGCAAATATGCTGCAGGCCCGCATCATTCTGAATACCATTCTGGATGAAGGCAAAGAAACTATCGTGTTGCCTCTTCCTCTGTATCACATCTATAGCTTTACCGTTAGTTTGGTGCTGATGGAATCCGGCAATCACTCTCTGCTGGTTACTAACCCAAGGGATCTGCCGGCTTTTGTCAAAGAGCTGAGTAAGAATGAGTTTACCGGTTTTATCGGTTTGAACACGCTCTTTGTCGCTCTGGCCAACCGGGATGATTTCAAAAAACTGGACTTCTCTAAACTGAAACTAACCATTTCAGGGGGGATGGCTTTGACCCATGCGGCAGAAGAGGAATGGCACGCTGTTACCGGTTGTCACATCAATGAAGGTTACGGTATGACCGAAACCTCACCGATTGCCACCTTTAACATCCCGTGTAAGTCTCAGTTGGGCACTATTGGCCTGCCTGTTCCATCGACCGATCTGAAAACCGTGGATGAAGACGGTAATGACCTGCCGCATGGTGAAGTGGGTGAACTCTGTGTGAAAGGCCCGCAGGTGATGATGGGCTACTGGAAAAATGAGTCTGCCACCAAAGAGATGATTGATGCTGATAACTGGCTGCATACCGGTGATATGGCGGTGATTCAGGATGATGGTTTTGTCCGCATCGTGGATCGTAAGAAAGATATGATCAACGTGTCCGGCTTTAATGTTTATCCGAATGAAGTGGAAGATGTGATCGTATCTCATGCCGGTATTATTGAAGCGGCAGCGATTGGTGTGCCGGATGATAAAACCGGTGAGGCGATCAAGGTTTTCCTGGTGCGTCGTGATGAAAACCTGACCGTAAAAGAGGTGCAGGAATATTGCCGTAGCCACCTGACCGGTTACAAGGTTCCCAAGCAGGTTGAGTTCCGTGATGAGCTGCCAAAAACCAACGTGGGTAAAGTGCTGCGTCGTACCCTGCGAGATGAAGAGTTAGCAAATATCAAACAGAAACAAAGTCAGGTTGCGTGATTGCTGAGATAGATTGAGGCGCCAGTCAGATGGCTGGCAGCGCAATGTCTGTGAGGGAAGGGGCTTCGGCCCCTTTTTTTGTGCCCGGGTTTTATGCTCCGTTAAAGCTAACTGAGACTGACAGGAAACACTGGGTTTTCAGGCTGTTACCGGAAATCCTCTGCGTTTTATACACAAACAGGGTAAAATACTGCCCCTTAATCGTTTTGTCCTCAGAATACGCGTTGAGTTTTACCAGAGGTTTCTTCCTGCATGGCTTCAGACAATACCCCGCAAACCGCTGCCCCGGAACAGCCTGAACACAAGGTTGCACCTGAGAAAGACGTAACCCCTGCTCAGGTTGAATCCTTGTTGGCTAAGGTGATGCTGAAAGACCGTTTCCGGCTGCAGCAGGGCTGGCGTCAGGCGAAGAAGCAAAATGATGCGGAGAAACTGCAGAAGCTTTCTGCACAGATTGCGCGTTCAGCCCAGAAAGCGACTCAGCGCGCCAGGCTGATTCCTAAGGTGGAATACCCTGAAAATTTGCCGGTCAGCCAGAAGAAAGAGGACATTGCTGAGGCGATCAGAAATAATCAGGTTGTGGTGATCGCCGGCGAAACGGGTTCCGGCAAAACTACCCAGATTCCGAAAATCTGCCTTGATCTGGGCTTAGGCGTCAAAGGCTTAATCGGTCATACTCAGCCCCGTCGTTTAGCCGCCCGAACCGTTGCCGACCGTGTTGCCGAAGAGCTAAAAGTGCCTTTGGGTGAGCAGGTGGGCTATCAGGTACGCTTCACCGATCAGGTAACAGACAATACCCTGGTTAAGCTGATGACCGACGGTATTCTGCTGGCAGAAACCCAGAACGACCGTTTTCTCAATCGCTATGAAGTTATCATTATTGACGAGGCTCACGAACGTAGCCTCAACATCGACTTCCTGCTGGGATACCTGAAACAGCTGCTGCCGAAACGCCCGGATCTGAAACTTATCATCACCTCCGCAACCATCGATGTGGAGCGTTTCTCGAAACACTTCAGCAATGCCCCTGTGATCGAAGTGTCCGGCCGTACCTTCCCGGTAGATGTAATCTATCGTCCGCTGATGGAGCTGGAGGACGATGATGAACGTGACTTCGACCAGTACCTGCATCAGGGCATTCTGGAAGCGGTAGAAGAGATTGAACAGATCGAGCGGGAACGTAAGTGGGGCACCGGCCCGCGGGATATTCTGATCTTCCTGCCCGGCGAGCGCGAGATCCGCGAGACTGCCGAAGTGCTGCGGCGCGCCAATCTGCGCGGCACGGAGATTCTGCCGCTCTATGCTCGCTTAAGTGCTAAAGAGCAGAACAAGGTGTTCCAGAGTCATGCCGGTCGGCGTATTGTGCTGTCCACCAACGTGGCGGAAACCTCTCTGACCGTGCCGGGTATCCGTTATGTGATCGATCCGGGTACTGCCCGTATCAGCCGTTATAGCTACCGCTCCAAAGTGCAGCGTCTGCCGGTGGAAGCGGTATCTCAGGCCAGTGCCAACCAGCGTAAAGGTCGTTGTGGCCGTATCTCTGAAGGTTGCTGTATCCGTCTGTACAGTGAAGAGGATTTTGTCGGTCGTCCGGAGTTTACTGATCCGGAGATCCGTCGTACCAATCTCGCCTCGGTGATTTTGCAGATGTTGAATCTGCGTCTGGGCAAAATTGAATCCTTCCCTTTTGTCGATAAACCGGACAACCGTTTTATCCGTGATGGTTTCCGTCTCCTGCACGAACTGGGCGCGGTGGATGACAAAGAACGCCTGACCAAAGTCGGTCGTATGCTGGCGCGTCTGCCGATTGATCCGCGCATCGGTCGTATGGTGTTGTCCGGTGCGGAACATGGCGCGCTGAATGAAGTACTGATTATCGCCAGTGCGCTGAGTGCCCAGGACCCGCGGGAACGTCCGCATGACAAACAGCAGGCGGCAGACGAAAAACACAAGCAGTGGAAAGACGATCACTCAGATTTGCTCGCTTATGTGAACCTCTGGAACGGTTATGAAGAGCAGCGTCAGGAGCTCTCCAACAGCCAGTTCCGCAAGTGGTGCCACAAGAATTTCCTTTCCTACCTGCGCATGCGCGAATGGCGCGATGTGCACCATCAGCTGAAGCTGATGAGTAAAGAGCTGAAGCTGGAGTTTAATATCAATCCGGCGGGAACTGCAGATCTGCATAAGTCCCTGTTGCCGGGTTTATTGAGTCATCTGGGTATGAAGCTCGAAGACCGTGAATATCTGGGGGCGCGTAACCGCAAGTTCCATATTTTCCCCGGCTCAGCACTGTTCAAAAAGCAGCCTAAATGGCTGATGGCAGCAGAACTGGTGGAAACCAGCCGGCTTTATGCCCGTCAGGTGGCGAAAATTGAACCGGAATGGGTGGAGCGTTACGCCAAACACCTGACCAAGCGCAGCTACAGTGAACCCCACTGGGAGAAAAAACGTGCTCAGGTGGTCGCGGATGAGAAAGTCACCCTGTACGGCCTGCCGGTGGTGCCAAATCGTCGGGTGCATTACGGCCCGATCGACCCTGTTGTCTCCCGTGAGATCTTTATCCGTAACGGTCTGGTGGAAGGTGAGTACGACAGTAAAGCGTCCT
The DNA here is from genome assembly GCA_048270425.1 of Oceanospirillum sp. GTDB lineage: Bacteria > Pseudomonadota > Gammaproteobacteria > Pseudomonadales > Halomonadaceae > Oceanospirillum. Next base: position 92,000 of record JBLWSY010000009.1, on the reverse strand, counting down.
TTTACCGCTATAACCAGCAGGCGATTGCCGATGTTGAGCAGTTGGAATCCAAGGTGCGCCGCCGGGATATTCTGGTGGATGATGACACCCTGTTCCGCTTCTACGACGAACGTATTCCCGAGGGGATATACAACGGTGCCAGTTTTGAGAAGTGGCGCAAAACCGCTGAAAAAGACGATTCTCAGATTCTGTTCTTTGATCCGGACGCCCTGAAGCAGCGTGATCCTGATGAGGTCGCACTGGAAACCCAGTACCCTGATCAGTTGGGGCTGCAGGGGATGAAGCTGGCGCTGGATTACCGGTTCGAGCCGGATAACAAACAGCAGGATGGCGTCAGTATTCAGGTGCCGGTAGCAGGTCTGCAGCAGGTGAATGAACACCGGCTGGAGTGGCTGGTGCCCGGCATGCTGCGGGAAAAATGTATCGCGCTGATTAAAAATCTGCCCAAGCAGGTGCGCAAAAACTTTGTCCCGATTCCGGATTATGTCGATCAGATTCTGCCTTTGCTGGAACCCTGTGATGAGCCGCTGACCGAGCATCTGGCTGAACGCCTGCGCCGCAAAACCGGCCTGCGTATCGATCCGGCTCTGTGGCAAACAGATACTCTGGAACCTCACCTGAAAATGCTGATTCAGGTGGTGGACGTTAAAGGCAAAGTGATCGGCCAGTCCCGGGATCTGAATCAGCTGCTGGAGCAGTTCTCCGGCCATTCCGTCGAGCAGGTGCGTATCAGCGGCGATGACAACTTTAAGCGTCAGGGTTTAACCGAATGGCCTGCGGATCTGACCTTGCCGGAAGCTCTGGAACAGGAACAGCAGGGCATCGTCCTGAAAGCTTTCCCGGCGCTGGTGGATAAAAAGGATCATGTCGATGTCAGTCTGTTTGATCTTCAGGGCGAAGCTGAAGCCAATCATTGGCCGGGCGTGCGTCGTCTGCTGATGCTGGCTTTGCCGCAACAGGTGAAATGGATAGAAAAATCTCTGCCGGGTCTGAATCAGACAGCTCTGCTGTTTAACAGCCTTGGTAAGAAAGAGCAGTTTGTGCAGGATCTGCAGCTGGCCGTGTTTGACCGGGTCTTTAAAGCAGATGCGACAGCAGATCCGAAAACCGGTACGGTGCCCCGTGACGCTGAGGCCTTTATGGCACTTTTGAACAGCCGTAAGGAGTCTATTGGCAAAGAGGCGGAAGAAGTATTGAAGCATTGCCACACAATCCTTAAATTAAATCATGAGATTCTAAAGCGCTTAAAGGGTAAAATTCCGCTGGCGTTGGCCTTTATTTACAGCGATATTCGCTTTCAGCTGGAACAACTGGTTTATCCTGGTTTCTTACATCAGACCGGGCCGGAATGGCTGGAAGCGTTACCGCGATACCTCGAAGGTATTCTTATTCGTCTGGATAAGGCCGGAATCAACCGGGGGCGGGATCAGATCTGGAGTCAGGAACTGGCGGATCTCTGGGAAAAATACCAAACCAAAGCAGAACAATTAAAACAGCGTGAAGGCAGTGCCAACCGGCTAATACCTTTCAGATGGATGCTGGAAGAGTACCGGATATCTCTGTTTGCACAGCAACTTGGCACCGCGATGCCTGTATCGGCAAAACGGCTGGATAAACTATGGAGTGAGTTAACCTGATGGCTTTAGATCGCCAAATTATCGAAGAGCGAATCTCTTTACCGGTAACACCTATGATGACCGCAGGGCTGCATCGCTTCACGCCCCGTAATGGTGAGGTAAAGGGGACCGTGCTGATGCTGCACGGCTTAATGCAGGGAAGTGATGTGTTCTTTGATCAGGTGCGTGGCGGAGGTTTAGCCTACTACCTGGCTGAAAAAGGTTACGATGTTTTTGTTTGTCAGCTGAGAGGGCGAGATGCCTCCAATGATCAGTTGAAGCTGGAGCCCTTTGGCCTGAAACAGGTGCTGCAGGAAGATCTGCCGCTGATCTGGTCATCCGTTGAGAAGCGTTGCCGCCATCAGGATATCTACCTGGTGGGTTATCAGTTTGGTAGTCTGCTTTGGAGCGCCATGATCGCCCGTCAGCCTGAACTGCTGGAAAAAGTGAGAGGCATTTTGCATTTCTGTCCGCAGCGGGCTTTAATTCCCGGAGGCAAGCGCAAGAATTTCTGGTACGGTTTTATCGAGCGAAGCATGATGCCAACGCTGGGCAAGCTATTGGGTTTTGTCCCTTCTCAGCGTTTCAAAGTTGGTAAAAAGAATGAGTCCCTGCCGTTTTATTCCGATGCGCTTCAGTGGCGCAATGGTGAATGGAAAGATCAGTGGGATGGTTTTGATTATCTGGCTGCGATGGAAAAACTCAGTCTGCCGCCCAGTCTCTACTTTGTTACTTTAAAACAGGCCTGGCGCGGTCTCGAGCATGATTGCCGAGCCTTTATGTTTGAGCTGGGCCATCACAACGGCCGTATGATTAAGCTGGGGTCTAAGGTGGGTAATAAAGCCAACTATGCCCGCAATGAGCTTTGCACGCACCTTAAAGCGGAAGAGGATTACTTCCCGCTGATACTGGAATGGATGAAAGAAGTCTTACCTCAGTCGGAAGCTCAACTGACTTCATAGCGCTGAGGACCTCTATTGAGGCAAGCATGCTCACAGGCCGATATCATTCAGAACGATTGTTCTTAAGCCGCGTGATTCGCGAAAAAGCAGCCAACAGCCAATCCTGGTTGTTGGCTGCTTTTATCTCTCTGTTAACGGTTGATTGCTGGGCGGCAACGCAGAACCTGACTTTGGGTTTGTTGATTCGCGGACAAATTGAAGATCATCAGGGGGTTTCCAAGGCAGAATCTCAACCGATAGAAGACTCTGCCAGCTTACCCTTGGCTCAGGTTTATCTTGAGGGCGCTTTTGCTTCACGCAGTGATATCTATGTTGCTTTTCAAAGTGATGATACCCAGCTTAAGCTTCAGGAAGCCTATGTTGGCTATTTGACCGTACCAGAGCAAAATTCTACCAGAGCCTCTTCATCGCAAAGCCGGTTACCCCTTGTAGGGCGTAAGGATTTATTACCTGACGCAGGGCTTTGGTTTCATGCCGGACGAATGCCAGAATCTTTTGGTCTGCAGAACCAAAGTCGTCCGCAGCAACTGACACTTCTGACCCCCTTTATCGCATCATCTGCGGTTACCGGGCGGGACAAACCGGAAGGCATTCGTCTTTCTTATCTCACTGATCAGACAACAAGCCAGTTCGGCGTCTTTCATCACCGAGATACCCATGTTGTTGGTGATGACAGTCGTCCGTGGAGTGGCAGCTTACGTTTGGCGGGCCGGACTCAACCTTCAGATTCCGGACAGCTGCAGTTTGGCCTGAGTCTTGGTCTGAAAGATATCTTTGTCGGTAGTCGTTGGCAGGAGAGTGCTTCACCGCTGGATACCGGCTTTCAGGATTCCGCCCTGATTTTGCCGATTTCCCTGTTCAACTCAGCAAGCAATGCGATTGATAGTGAGCAGCGGGGCGCTCTGGAATTTGTTTGGCACCGTAAAGGTCTTACCGTCCAGTCAGAGAGCTTTTACCGCCAGATCAACGCGGTTCATGATGGGATTGATGCATCGCTGAACGGTCATTACGTTGAATTCAGTTGGCTGACCAAAGGCGAGCCTCGCTATTTTGACCGTCAGGGCGTTTTGCAGCAGCCCAAGCCCGTCGGAGCCTGGGGGAGTTTTGAATGGATCACAGGTGTGGATGCGCTGAATCTAAATCGGTCAGACAGTACGCAAATGGTGAATTATTACTCCTGGTTTTTGGGGCATAACTGGTATGCAAACCCTAAGGTAAAAGTATATTCTCTTTGGCGCTATTCAAAGGCCGATGCTCAATTTGTGTCCGACGGCTGGCAAGGTTTTGGACATGGCATCCGCTTGGGGGCAGAGCTCAGTCTTTGACCGGTGAACCCTGATCGATAAATGGAATGACTTACTTTTTGGATTCTTGAATGCGTGTTTTGCTGACAAAGATAATGATCTCCTTTGGTTTTGTTTTTTTCTCGGTGTCTGTTCAGGCCAGTCAGGATCGTGATCCGTGGGAAGGTTGGAACCGCAATGTGCATGAATTCAACGAGGTCATGGATACTTACGTCGCACGTCCGGCCGCAAAGGGATATCGCTTTATTACACCTAGGTTTGTGCGTACAGGTGTCAGTAATTTCTTCAGTAATCTCGGCGAAGTCCCTACAACCGTCAATGACCTTTTGCAGGCAAAGCCCGGAGATGCGCTTAAGTCGTCCGGTCGCTTTGTCATTAACTCAACCATAGGCATTTTTGGCCTTTTTGACGTTGCCAGCTGGATCGGTATTGAAGAACATAAAGAAGATCTGGGGCAGACGTTGGCTGTATGGGGTGTCGGCAGTGGCCCATACGTGGTGATCCCCTTTCTGGGCCCCAGTACGCTCAGAGACTCGCTGAGCATTTATCCGAACTATCAGTTACATCCTATTGAGCATGCCCCGCTCTCAGAAGAAGAAACTTACGGCGTTCTGGCTCTGGACCTTGTTCATCGCCGGGAAAGCCTGCTGGACAAAGAGAACCTGGTCAGCGGCGACAAATACGTTTTCTATCGTGACGCGTATCTGCAGAATCGGGAGTATGAGATTAAAGATGGTGAGGTCGAAGACCGCTTTGACGCTGGTTTCGATGATTTTGATCTTGATGAGGATTTTTAAACAGGCCTCAAGCATCCGTTTATCCTACCGGTAAGGTGAGCACTGGCTTGCCTGATAGGCATTTGTTTTCCCTGGCAGTGTACGTCGTTCCGTATGATCGACCTGCCAATTTTACGGGGTATTGCTTAGAGTATCTCGATAATTTTCAGTCCGGCGCAGTAACGTTTCGGCGTATTTTCTTCTTTACCCTCATCACCCTTGTTATCAGCTTGATCCTCTGTGTTGCCGTCTTCTTGGCTGACCTCTGTCTCCAGGTGGTCACTGATGATATCAATTCGCGTTATTTCCACTATCGCCTCAAATGGTTCTTTCCCCAGATGCTCCCTCCGTTTGAAGTGAGCTCTTGAACCGCATGCCAGTGTCTCGGACAGTATTACCCGCGCACCTGTGGTGCTCAGGTCCAAGCATTGGCCCAGCAACCGGGAGTCACTGTCCTTAGCCTGAAGTTCGCAGTTAAGACTGATCCGGGTTCTTGGAAAAGCTCTTTTCTCACCTCTTGGCAGAAAAAATTCCATTATTTACCCCCTATACTCATTAAGCAGTGTCAGAAATATTACATTTTTTTTGGCTATTTGATCCAGTGCACTTATCTGCGTTTCCCTTGTCTGTATTAGGGTTTACACTATTCACTATAGGCAGGCTTAATCCATTTAGTATCTTTGCTGCTTAATTTTCAGATTTGGGCAGCGGAGTACTGCAAAGGACACTTGGAACTTATGCTCACAACATTGACGGATGCGGTATATGTGTCAGGTAGTACGTCTGGCGTGTCATCGGAACATCACGTATCCCCAAAGCTTCTGGAAGCACTGGAGGCTGACCCTTTACCTGCCGAATCCCTTCCCGAGGCTTTACCGGAAGCCATCAAGCTGGTTATTTTTGAGCTTAATCAGCCCGGCGATATTTTTGCTCTGGAAAATTGGCTGATCTCCAGTCGGTCTTACGCCTTGGTTGTTATTGGCAAGGATGCACTGACAGAAACCTTAATTAAAGCGCTGGAAGCGGGTGCAGATGACTATATTCTAAACCCGGATCAGAACATGAACCTGACAGCGCTCGTATTGCAGCGGGCGGTTAGCCGTAAGCAAGAACTGATGCAAAGCCAGCAAACCTATGACGAGCTGGAAGAACTCAATCTTGAGCTTATGACCAGTCTGGACCTGCTGCGACAGGACCAGCAGGCTGGTCGCTACGTTCAACAAAAAATGCTACCGGATTCTCCCTGGCATTTTCAGCAAAGCCGCTTTAATTACATGATCTGTCCATCACTGTATCTGAGTGGTGATTTTGTTGATTACTTTCCCGTTACTGGTGATCAGGTGATTTTTTATCTGGCCGATGTCTCCGGCCATGGCGCTTCTTCTGCCTTTATCACCATTCTGCTCCGGGTGTATATTCGTCGTTATGTAAAACGTGCTTTGCGCGTTGAAGAGCCCGTTAATCCTGCCGATATTCTGAAGCGGGTGAACACCGAACTGCTCGAAACGGGGCTGGGGAAGCATCTGACTATTTTTCTTGGGCTTTTAGATAGCAAAAACCGCCATCTGCGCTACTGTAATGGAGCACACTTTCCTTATCCGGTGTTGGTAGATGATGAGGGCGGGCGTTTTCTGGAAGGTAAGGGGATGCCTGTAGGACTTTTTGAGGATGCGACTTATGAGGAGTTTGAGTTATTGTTGCACCCGCGATACCATCTCACCCTCTTTTCAGACGGTGTGTTTGAAGTGATAAATGAAACCTCTCTGGCAGCTAAAGAAAAACGCCTGTTAGAGATAGCAACTCAATTTGCAGGGCAACATGACGCTATGGTAAGTCACTTTACCGAGTTAGGCATGCAGGATGCCCCTGACGATGTCAGCCTGTTGGCGGTATCAGGTTCTTAATATGCAAGAAGGCAAAATTCTGGTTGCGGAAAACCGGGGTGTGTACGTACTCAAGTTTATGGGTGATGTACGGTTAACGCTCTGCTCAACCATAGATTCATTGCTTAAACGAATTTTTGGTGGTGAAAACCTTAAGTCAGTTGTGATCGATCTGACTGAAACAGAAGGTATCGACAGCACAGCCCTTGGCTTGCTGGCAAAAATTGCGGTGCATGCTAAAGAAGTTATGCCCCGTAAGCCGACGATTGTCAGTACCCGTGAAGATATTACCCGGGTGTTGGACAGTATGGGGTTTGACTATTATTTCAATCTTCGGCATCAGCCGATTGCACTGGACTACTCTTTGGAGGAAGCGCCGGTGCTGGATGATGAATGTGCTGATAGCATTCGACAGAAAGTGATTGATGCGCACCGAACGCTGATGGGCCTGAACCCCCGTAATAAAGAAGAGTTTGAACCCGTCGTTTTTGCTTTGGAAAACTGCAAAGCAACCCCGGATCTGAAGAGCTTTCACTGATCTTCAGCCGGTTATCTCAGATAAGATTCCAAATAAAGAAAAGCCCCGGGCACTTGCAATTAACTGATGCAAAGTGAACCGGGGCTTTTTATGTTTGTCGCTAATACAGCGATATAAAACTAGTTAAAAAGAGGTGCTAACAGCGCTTCAAGTTTTGCCTGATCCGCAGCAAACAGACGGATACCTTCTGACAGCTTTTCAGTAGCCATCGCGTCCTGATTCATTTTCCAGCGGAACTCTGCTTCCGTAAGCGCTTCCGGGCGAGGCATCAGGGGTTTATTAGCCCACAACTTACGCTCAAGCGGAGCCTCGTCAGCCGCCAGTTGCTCTAGCAGAGCCGGGCTGATGGTAAGCCGATCACAACCGGCCAGCTGTTCGATTTCGTCGGTATTACGGAAGCTGGCACCCATCACAATCGTGTTATAAGCGTGTTGCTTGTAGTAGTTGTAGATGCTCTGAACGGACAGTACACCGGGGTCTTTTGCCCTGGTGAAATCCTGCTCAGGGAAGGCTGCTTTATTCCAGTCCAGAATACGACCCACAAACGGCGAGATCAGCGTGGCTCCTGCTTCGGCACAGGCAACCGCCTGGGCCTGAGAAAACAGAAGTGTCAGATTACAGGTGATACCTTCCTGTTCCAGAATTTCTGCGGCTTTAATACCTTCCCAGGTGGAAGCGATCTTGATTAATACCCGCTCACGACCCACTCCAAGGGCTTTATACAGGCTGATCAGGCGGCGGGCTTTCTCGACAGTGGCGCGGGTATCGAAAGAGAGGCGGGCACTGACTTCGGTCGAGATATAACCCGGTATAATACGACTGATCTCCGCACCGATGGCAACGGCAATACGGTCAACGGCGAAATCTTTTTGTTGCGCGGGGTTTGAGGTTTCCTGCTGTGCTTTCTGAACCGCTTGTTTGATCAGATCCTGATACTCAGGCTTATCGGCAACCTTAAGAACCAGAGAGGGATTCGTGGTTGCATCCTGCGGTTTCAGTTGTGCGATGGCATCAATATCACCGGTGTCGGCGACGACAACGGTCATTTGACGCAGTTGTTCCAGTTTACTGGCCATAGTGAATCTTCCTGCGGTTCGTTAAGTTCTTTGTTTTTAAAGAGAATTCAACAGAACCGCAATAGCACTAAGGTGGTGCAGGCCGTAATTTCAGAACTGCATCACGATCTGCAGCAAGTTTTAACCGGCAAAAGCGGCATCCAGAATAGCCTGCTCTGAAACCAGCGCCATCGCCTGCTCCAGAACCTCTGGACCTGCACCTTCTTTATACGCGTTCTCACTGATATGGCGGCGGAACTTACGACCTCCCGGACAACCCTGGAAAATACCCAGCAGGTGGCGGGTGATATGTCCCAGATAGGTGCCTTCCGAGCGTTGCTGCTCGATATAGGGCAGCATCTTTGCCAAAGCCTCATGGCGGCTGAAGATAGGTGTGTCCCGGCCAAAGATCTTCTGGTCTACTTCTGCCAGCAGATAAGGGTTCTGGTAGGCTTCACGGCCAATCATTACACCATCCACATGCTCAAGATGCGTTGCCATCTGATCAAAAGTGGTGATACCGCCGTTAATCGCAATCTCAAGCTCCGGATAAGCCTGTTTCATACGGTAAACCAGATCATAATCCAGCGGCGGTACTTCACGGTTTTGTTTAGGGCTTAAGCCTTCAAGCCACGCCTTACGGGCGTGCAGGGTAAAGCTTTTGCAGCCTGCTGCTGCAACCGTCTCAATAAACTGCGGCAGGGTTTCTTCCGGGTTTTGTTCATCGATGCCGATGCGGCATTTCACCGTCACCTCAACCTCAGTGGCTGCCTGCATGGCAGAGATGCATTCCGCCACCAGATCCGCATGGCCCATCAGGCAAGCGCCTATCATATTGTTCTGCACGCGATCACTCGGGCAGCCCACATTCAGGTTGATCTCGTCGTAACCGAACTCCGTCGCCTTAACACTGCACTTCGCCAGATCTTCCGGGTTGCTGCCGCCCAGCTGCAGCGCGATAGGATGCTCTTCCTTGTTGTACGCCAGAAAACGATCCGGATCTTTACCAAAAAGAATCGCGCCTGTCGTCACCATCTCGGTGTACAGCAGAGCTTCTTTGGATAGCAGACGCGCAAAATACCTGTAATGTCGATCTGTCCAATCCATCATAGGCGCAACGGAAAAACGACGGTGCTTCTGAATAGCGGTAGTAGGCGTAAAAGGCATATCGGCAGGATTCTTTGTAAAGGCTGAATGGTCTGAATGCGATAAAACGAAAGCGGCGGATTATAGCGGAAAAATGCTCAGGCCGCACAGATGGCGGCTACCGTTTACAGCCGATTCAGCTGAAGAACCTGATGATTTTCGGACTTTGGCCAATCCATATTTTACACAGATCGAGGCTATGATCCCCTAGGTTACGGCTAATGATTCAAGCCCTAGCAGAAACATATCCCGAGGCCCAGACCAGTCACACCGCCTATCAGGCCGCCAACAGCGATAGTCAGATAGGGATGATTGTAAATCCATTTAATCATTTAGAGTTCCGGTATGAGTAGGATCGTGGGTTGAGTAATCTAAAGCTGCTTCAGGCTCAGAACGAGTAAACCCAGAAGAATCCCGCATGCAGTTGATAAAAAAAGAGCCGAGAAAAACTTTTTGTAATTGTATAGCCATGATTGTTTATTGATGGTCTTACTCCTGATCCTTGGCATGTCATAACTTATTGGCAGGACTTAGATTAATAGACCTGTCAGAACGCCTACGGATGCTCCACCAAGAAACGATGCGCCTGCTGCACAATAAAGTTTGGTCGGATTAAAAAACCAGGGTTTAGGTAACTTCATCACTTCATTCCATAGTAGATTTTGACGGTTATAGCGGTAGTCACTGCAGTGACCAGAAAGATCTTAATCAGTATTGTCATCACCTCACGCCGGGCAGCTGACACAATTTTTTCAGATGCAGATCTGTAGGCGGCCAATTCGGCTTCTGCCTGTTTCTTCCTAAAATGTGGCATCGATGATCCTTTTCCAAAACCCACGGGTGGCATGGTCTGTAGCAGTTCTTATAGATGATATTAGTTTGCTGACTCTAATTTAGTTGGCATGGGAGAATCTGTAGGAATTAAGATATATATTGTAAACTTTTTAAACTGAATAGTTTGCAATTGCATTAGTGGTTTTTGGTGGAGGCGAGTGTACTTACATGGTGGGGCTGATGCCGGAGCTGGAACCAGCAAGCGCGATATAAGCCATTACATCTACCACTAGTTACTGGGTCGCGTAGCGAATGGTTATGACAAATGGGGGGATTCTACCAATGAGGGTTGTTTGGATATGAGGGTGAAGACCTGACCGCCAAAGCTCTGCCGAACTTAGATCAGCTGGAGGCAATCAGGCCTACAAAGTTTTAAGAACCGTCAAAAACCACATTTACTTGATAGGAGTTTGGATAGCCCATCTTGCTGACAATATCTTCAACAAGCCCCTTGATGGACTTAGCCATTTCTCCCTGAATTACGGTTTTATTATCTTTTAAGTATGTCGAGACCCTGTTTGCTGAGATGTCGCTGGTTTGTTTAACCAGTTCAAGAAGTGCTTTTTCATCATCAAATGTCACATTCCGGTCTTTTACATACGGGAGATAATTACCTGGCCGAATAACCTGATCAAAGTGTATTTCAGGCGCATTGAAGGTAATGATCTTGGTGTCATAGTTGATATTCCACTTTTTATCATCAGACAGATCCACATAAAACATGGTGTTTTCTACCCAGTCCACGACAAAAGAGGAGCTACCCAGATGACCGTCCAGCACAGCGGATAGAACGACTGGTTGGCCAGTAACGTCAATAGGTTTCTTGGTCGTGCAGTCATCAGGAATATCCCGACCATCACAAGATACGGAGTAATGGAACGACCGCTCATAACCTACATATTTGCTAGTCTGGACAAGCGCTGGAGTGAAAGAGGGCACCTGTCTGCAGTCATCCCACTGTTTGTAAAAATAGATAGAGGATCCGCCCAAGATTAAGCAGAGAAGTGATAAAGCAACGGTTAGATTTTTCATCTTATCCCTCCAATGGATCGATCAGACCCCTTAGTTTGTTTTGATCAGGATTTAATATAGAAGGTATTTGCAGAAGTTGGCGAAAGATTGTGCCTTGCAATAGCTTGCCAACCTTCTCCTGGCTGGGTCTAATACTGTATTAGAAACTCAAGTTTATCGAATGCGATCAGGGACGATCCGGCCAAGCTGCTCTCTCTTTCGCGTTAGCTGAAAAGGATTCTCACGTGAAAGAGCTGACCAACTCGCTCAAGGCTGTGCTTTACAGCCGTGTCTCACCTGAAAGGCCGTGACCAGCAATCCGCTTCAACACGCCTCTGGAATCAGCTGCACACGGCGTTTGATGTCTGCTCCGGTATGGATATCCCGGAAGACGAGTTCAACAACGCCCGATCCTTTATCGCCAGTTACGCCATCGAGGGTGAATACCTAGCTAAGGAAGAGCGGCGGGGAGACGAGGGCTATTACTTTCAGGAGCATGGCCGCTACTTCGCAGACGGTCGGGCGATTCTGGCGGAGCTGGACAAGTACGTTCACGGAGATGCTAAAACCTTGCTGAAACAGCTGGATAATGTGCTGCTCTGCAGCTGGACTCACATGGATGAATCCCTATCCAGACTCAAGGTGATCACCGCCGGATTGGAGAAGTGGCGCGGTCTCGGGTCGTACCTGCAGGACCCAATGGCACAGATCCGGTAAGCAGAAAGAATAGACCCGCCGAAAGGCGGGTCTGATTTACTTGGTTAACGACAAAGCGCCTCACACGGCACGCCATCCTTATCCCGATCTAACCGTGTATTCCCGCAGGCCAATGCGGTCTGTGCCTGTTCGCAGCTGGTCATCTTACCGCAGGTACGGGGCAGGGAATCACAACTCAGGCTGTTGCTGCTTGGTACCGGAGCTGAGGTCTTAATTGGTACTGCTTTTACGCCCTGTAGTCTCTCGATCCGGCGTTTACGTTCCCGCTCCCAATCTGATTCCGGGTCCTGTCGATCCCAGGCTTCCAGCAGCTGTCGCTGTTGGCGGCTGATCTGCAGGCCGTAGGTATCCCACATATAGAAATAGATACGAGCGATATCGCCACGGACATTCTCTGGTGGTTCAGCGGTTTTGCCTTTGAAGTCCACCTCAAAGTCACAGCGGCCATAGGCGCGGGGTTCATCGGGGATCATGCCGAACTTGTAGTTACTGCGATCGCCATTCAGCTCACCAACGGCAGGCACCAGATTCATCAGGTCCGCTTCCATCACTGAGAATTTTGGATTATTCCTGGTACAGTTCTTCTGGCCACCGTTCTGCCAGCACTGCAGTTGATGACCAAAGTGCCACGCGGGTACCACATGCTCCCATTCAATCCGGGAGCCGCGTTTTGCTTGCTTGCGTGGCTGGTAGCCGCAGCTTTCCCAGTCTGGAACAAGCTTCTTTCCCTGGTAGGCGTAGTCACAACCACAGTAAAAGCTCTTTTCCTGACCCTGGTAGACTTTTACAGCGTCTTTTTAGCGGCAGAAAAGTTGGGGGTGGCAATTGCAGAAAATGACAGCATAAGGCTGGCACAGAAGAAAAGGAATCTCACGGTTTACTCCTAAGCGGAGAGATTCCTTTCCCGGGGTATTATCCTGTCAATTAACGCGACAGATTAATATCTAACCAGCTGAAATAAAAGAGTTTTTAGTCACAAAACGCGGGAGGGAGTGGTGATAGGATAGCATTTTTCAGATTATCTGCTTTGGGATAATAACGCTGCATAATCTTCAGGTACCGACCCTCTTTAATAAGGGTACAAAACCCTGTTTCAAATTTCTTCCGCAGTAGGTCGGAGTCTTTGTGAAATACCAGACTGATGGGGACAACATGGATAGGTTTGTCTATGGTCGCAAATTGTTCGGGGTGGAGAAATATCCGGTTGGCCAGTGTCCAGCCAGCTTTTTCTCCGGCAATGGCGAAATCAAGCCGTCCCGCTTCCAGTTTGCGTAGGTTAAGTTCTAAGCTACTAACCCAATCTGCTTCTATGCCCAAAGACTCGACCACCGGGGTTGTTGAGCTTCCTCGTACATTGCCGACACGATAATCTCTCAACGCTTCAAAGACGGGGAGCTCTTCGCGGTTTGGAAAGCGGCTTTTCAGATAGAACAGCTTAAAGTTGATATTAAGCAGATCAACGTTATGCACTTCATTCTGTTTTCCGTCGTTGATAAACCAGTTGATGGAGCCAAGGTTTGCAGGAAAGCGCTTTTCTATCACAGATTCTACAGAGCGAATCATTGGCTGATAGCTATATCTAACACTGATCCCCGCCGCCTTGAAGGCTTCTGTGGTGATGTCCTGGGCCGCACCATGGCCAAGTCCGTACTGAGGCTCGCTTTGGAAAAGAGATGGGTATTCGATCGTCGAAATATTGACGGAGCGAATACCTGGCAGGGCGCTGGCCATTTGGCTGAGTGTCAGCAGAGCCATGCCACAGCCCAGAAAAATTCTATTTTTTGTTTTTATCATTGTTTTTAAAGGGGTTTGCTAGGTTATGTCTAGCAGTCTACCGAATGGCTGGCCGATGCCAATAGGGAGGGAGACAAAAGAGTGTTTTCTCAAGGTATAGCTGACCTTCCGCAAAAAAAACGCCTGCTGGGCGGTTTTTTTTGTGGTGTAAATCATTGATGGGCAAAAATTACTGGATGACAGACCTCTCCCGAGTCAGACGCATAGCGATACTGAAGGAACTACGGCTAACAAACAGTGAGAGTACAAAAGCGATCGGCCAGGCGAGTATAAAATGTTCCGCCCAGGCCTTAAGCCATTCAAGGGTTAGTCCCATAGGGAGAAAACTAAAGATACCCGTCATCAGAAAGGCCATTTTAAAGGAGATAAGCAGCTGAGCGATGATGATAGTTCGAGGTTGCATCGTGTCCATCCAGTTTACAGATGGTGCCGGGAAGATCTTTCACCAAAGCACCACCCTTTAATTGATTAAAGGTTAGTGCCGCGGGTTCGCCGGGGAGGCGACTAAATCTTACAGTCCCAAGGATTTGAAACTGCAAGGACCGGAATAACCGAACCGGCCTGAATCTTTTCGACGTTAGGGATCTTAATTTGATGCTGTGAATTGTCAACGCTCTTTACGTTAAATTTACATAAATGATAGTAATTCGTATTTGCAAGAGGTAGTGTTTCTCAATATCATATGTCTATTGAGTGACTTTTTCTCACACTTCGACTGCACAACACGGATCTGTCTATGTCTCTTTCCCGCTATCTGCTTAAGGCCATTGGTGCGCCGGTTTTTATGGCAAGCACTGTGTTTGTCGGGCTTTTACTCGCCCTGCCCAAAGCCCATGCTGCTGATACTCCAAATTCTGCTCTGGAAAAAAGCCTTGCGAGCGTTCAGCAATCCCACCGTTCCGGTGCCGAGACTCAGCTTAAAGTGGATGATCTCTCTGCAGACAGCCGTGCGCTGTATCAGGAATACCAACAGGTGCTGCGCCAGGCTGAAACCACAGAAGCCTATAACCGTCAGCTGAGCCGGCTGATCAATAGCCAGCAGCTGGAGCTGGGCAGTATCGATGACCAGATTCAGTCCCTTGAGGAAACCGACCGCTCGCTGTTGCCGATGCTGGTGCGCATGGTGGCTACGCTGGATCGCTTTGTGGCACAGGATCAGCCTTTCCTGCTGGATGAGCGCAGGCAGCGGGTTGCCCGACTGGAGACGCTGTTGGATCGGGCCGATGTCAGTCTGGCAGAAAAGTATCGTCAGATTCTGGAGGCCTATCAGGTGGAGGCGGATTACGGTCGCAGCCTGGAAGCTTATGAAGGCAAGGTGATGACCGCTGAAGGCGAGCGTCAGGTTATTTTCCTGCGGCTGGGTCGTGTAGCGCTTTATTACCAGTCCGCCAATGGTCAGGCCGGTGGGCTTTGGTTGCCCCAGCAACAAAGCTGGCAGCCGTTGGATGCTGAGGATAACCGCGTACTGAAAAATGCCATTGCCATGGCCCGTCAGCAGATCGTACCTGAGCTGCTGAATCTGCCTTTACCGCTTCCAACTGCTGATTTCTCTGAAGGTGATGCCTGATATGCGTTTTATCCGATCTCTTTCCGTCGCCTGCCTGTTACCGGTTCTTTCAATCTCAGCGGTGTCCATTGCCTCTGACAGTGCTGCCGTTGCTCAGGAGTTAAATCCGGCATTACAGGCACTAACTGCTCAGCAGCAACTGCTTAAGGATGTGCAGGGTTTTGTCGCTGAAGATAAAGCGGAGCAACAGGCGCGTCTGCAGCTGTTTTTACAGGATAAAGCTCAGCAGGAAGCACTGCTGAAAGCTGCTAAAACCCGACTGCAGCGTGCCGATGCGGAACAGGAACGTCTTAAAGCAGAGTTTGACCGTAACGAAGAACAGTTGATTGAACTGGAAACGCTGCTCAAACAGCGTACCGGTCAGCTGGGAGAAGTGTTTGGTGTGGTGAAAGAGCAGTCTGCAGAGTTGAGCCAGCAGCTGCAGGCCTCTCTTGTCGGGGCTGAATTTTCCGGTCGTGCCCAATCTCTCAGTTTCGCCAGCGACAAAGCGGTGCCCACCATGGCACAGCTGCAGACTCTTTGGTTTCAGCTGCAGCACGAGATGACCCATTCCGGCACCATCAGCCGCTTTAATGCTGAAGTTGCTGATACCGATGGCCGTATCGAGACTCAGCCTGTGGTCAGGGTTGGTACCTTTAATGCTATCAGCAGCAAGGGCGAGTTTCTGGACTGGCAGCCAGAGCGACAGCAGCTGAGTGTACTGGCGGGGCAGCCGGAATCATCACACCAGCAGCAGGCTGCTGAGTTTTTTACGGCGGTTTCATCGGGCGATAAGGGTGCTGTGGGCGGCGTGGGTAGCAGCCAGCACCTGTTGGTGGATATCAGCTCTGGTCAGCTGCTGGAGCTGATCGGCCAAAAGCCGGGTTTGTTAGATCAGATCCGTCAGGGCGGCTCTGTGGGTTACATCATTCTGGCGCTGGGTGTGATGGGTTTGTTGACGGCTATCTATAAGCTGGTTCGTCTGAATCTGGTGCGTCATAAAATCACCCGCCAGCTGAAAGCGGAGCAGCCATCGGATGATAATCCGCTGGGGCGTGTGCTGCTGGCCTGTCAGCAAAAGCTGCAACAGATCAAAGATAAACCTGTCACCAGTGAAACCCTGTCTGACAGTCTTAACAGCACGCTGGATGAAGCCCTGTTAAAAGAGTTACCGGCATTGGAGTCCGGTCAGTCGATGCTGAAGCTACTGGCGGCAGCGGCTCCTTTGCTTGGTCTTTTGGGTACAGTAACCGGCATGATCGGCACCTTTCAGAGTATTACGCTCTTTGGCACCAGTGACCCTAAACTGATGGCAGGCGGTATCTCACAGGCACTGATTACGACCGTTTTCGGCCTTGTCGTGGCGATTCCTATGCTGTTCAGTCATGGCCTTCTGAGCAGTCAGAGCCGCGCTTTGCTGATGATTCTGCAGGAGAAAAGTCTCGCACAGTTGAATCAGCTGATGATCTGGCAGCCTGCAGTTGAGCCTGTCAAAAAGCAGCAGGACAAACCGGTTTCAGAACTGGTAACAGGTTGATCGATCATGGCCGAGGTTTGGTTTTATCTGCAGCAGTTTTTTGATCTGGAAGCCTACCAGCTGACCTTAGATCAGTTTCTGCAGGCTGGGGGCTGGGTGATGCAGATTATTGTGCTGCTTTGCCTGCTGCTGTTCAGCCTTTTAGCCGAGCGTTACTGGTTTTGTTTTCGTGGCTATCGGGAGTTTTATCTGCACCGAAAAGCTGAACTGTCGGGGCGCTTTTCCAAGGCCGATCATTCTGTTCCCAGCTTGCTGATGATCCGGAAAGACCCGCTTTTACGCAGTTTCCTGTGTGATCTTCGGCTGGCGCTGAATGAGCGTCTGGGCATGATCCGTAGCCTGATCGCCCTTTGTCCCTTGTTGGGTTTGCTGGGCACGGTATCCGGCATGATTCAGGTGTTTGATGTTCTGGCGGTCAGCGGAACCGGTAACCCTCGGTTAATGGCTGCGGGTATTGCCAGTGCCACCTTGCCGACATTGGCAGGTATGGCGGTGTCAGTAACCGGGCTTTTGCTTTACAGCTATCTGAAAAGCTGGAGTGACCGCAAGCAGCAACAGCTGAACAGTCATCTGCTGCAGGATCTGCAGGGTTAAATCGTTGTTTTTCATAAGATCTCATTCATAAGCTCTTATTCAGACACTCTTATTCAGACACAGGTACGCGTTATGAGCCGTTTTCTCAGCCAGCAGCAGGATGAAGCCGCTATCGATATGACACCCATGCTGGATGTGGTGTTTATCATGCTGATCTTTTTTATCGTCTCCACCTCCTTTGTGCGCGAGGCGGGCATCGATGTGAATCGCCCGTCGGCGAAAACCAGCGAAGGTCAGACCCAGAGCGCGGTGATGGTTGCCCTGTCGCCGGAAGGTGAAGTCTGGCTGGACCGTAAAGCGACCGATCTGCGCATGGTGCGCCCGACACTGGAGCGTCTGCGCAGTGAGCAGCCCGGCCTGAGTGTTGTGGTTCAGGCAGACACCAAAAGCACCACTGGTGATCTGGTGAAGCTGATCGATCAGCTGCGTCTTGCCGGCGTGACCTATACGGTGGCAACCCGCGATGGCGAGTGAGGTTTCTTTTGATCGTGCCGCATCAGGCTGGCGCGCCCGCCTGATGCCCTGGCTGGCGGTTCCCGTTGGTCTTTTGCTGACGCTGGTGTTTTTTGTTCTGTTGGCAGAAATGGTGCAAATGGATCAGATGCGTGAGCTGCCGGAAGACAACTCTGCCGATATCAGTCTTTTTATGCTCAGGGATGAAAGCGAAACCGAAGTGCGTAAACGGGCGCGTCCGGAACCACCGGAGCCAGCCCCTGAAAAGCCTGCGATGCCGAGTATCAGTCAGCCATTGCAAAGTATGAGTATGACAGAGACGCCGACACCGGATATTGATTTGCCGGATATCGCAGCGGAAAGCTCCTTTCAGCTGGATGTGGATCTTTCTCAGTTTCAGCCGGGGGAATCGGCGGTTCAGATCGCTGAAAATCCCATGCCACTCAGTCGGGTGAATCCCCGCTATCCGCGTAAGGCGCTGCGTCGCGGTCTTGAAGGCGAGGTGGTGCTGGAGTTTACCGTGGATGCCAACGGTGATGTGGTGGAAGACTCCATCAAAGTGATCAGCGCCACACCGGAAGGGGTATTTGACCGCACCAGTATGCGTGCCTTGTCCCGCTGGCGTTTTCAGCCGAGAAAGCAGGGCGGGCAGGCGATACCTTTCAGAGCACGACAGACACTGGTCTTTAAACTGGCTCAATAGCATCAGCGAGCAAAAACAAGGATATGGGGGCAAGCAAGATGAACTTTCTCAACCGACAGGCAAGTGGATGCCATTGGCTGCGCCAGTACCGATCCGGTCTGGTTTTTCTGCTGATGCTCACCAGTAGTCTGACCTTTAGTGGTGCTCAGGCGGCGAATCTGACACCAGCAGAGTTTAAGCAGCTGCAGGAGATTCAGGCGCTGCAGACTGAGGCGCGCTGGCTGGAAGTGAAGACTCTGGTGCAGGCTCAGCTGTCACCGGAAGACTCGAACAAGCAGGCATCCAAACTGATGCAGGCGATGCTCTGGCGCGCTTTAGCACAGGCCGAACTGCAGGAGGCAGACTACGCTAAAGCGCTGACCGCGATCCGTAACGCCTGGCAACTGAAACAGCTGCCGGAAGCGGATCAGTTGAATCTGCAGGGCTTGCTGGCGCAGCTGATGATTCAGCAGGATGAACTGGATCAGGGCATTGTACTGTTTGAAGACTGGTTGGCTAAGACCCCGGAAGATCAGCAACAAGCGCGACACTACCTGACACTGGCGCAGGCATACAGTCAGCAGGAAAGCTGGTCAAAAGCCCTGCCCAATGCTGAGGAAGCGGTAAAGCGTCATGAGTCCGCACCGGTTTCCTGGCTGGCACTTTTGGTGGGGCTGCATACCCGACTGGAGCAGTGGCCGCAGGCGGTAAATGTGCAAAAGCGCATTCTGATTCAGGAACCCCGTCAGATGCGTCACTGGCGTCAGCTGGCGATGCTGCAGTATCGCCTGCCGACCGATGAGCGCAAAGATGCTGTTAATCCCGAGGCTGTCGCCAGCATGCGAATAGCATGGCAGCAGGAGTTGTTTGATCGCACCAACGACTATCAGTTACTCAGCCAATGGCTGAATGCCAACGGCCAACCGCTGAAAGCCGCTCAGGTACTGGCGGATGCCCAGCAACAGCCGGTATTTACAGAGCTGTCTGAAGAGCAGCAACTGGTGGTTGCCGAACAGCTTGCAGGTCTTTGGTTGCGGGCAAAATCCTGGGGCAAAGCGGAGCAGAGCCTGCAGCAGGTGGCATCGCATCCTGCGGTTAAAGACAACGTAGAACGCAGTGCCGACCTGTACAAACAGATCGCCCGCCTGCAGATGCAACAGAAGAAATGGCAGGCCGCAGGTCAAACCCTGAATACCTTGCTGGCGGAGTATCCGGCAGATCCCGCTGAGGTGTTATTGCTGCAGGGCATCGTCCTGCTGCAGCAGGAACAGGTGGAAGCCGCCGAGGGTAAATTCCATCTGGCGGAGCAAAGCGTTGATCCGGATTCCGACAAGTATGTCGGCAAGAATGCCCGCCAGTGGCTGAGGTATATCGAACAGATACGGAGTTAAGGGGGAGGCGTAGCGCCCTACCTGCTGGCTTTTTTGATACGCCCGAGCACAATCGCTCGGGCTTTTTTATGGCTAACGCCAAGGCCTCTGGCGAGTTGTTTTTCAGCCAGAAAAATCTCGGTTTTCAGACTTGCCTGATCCTTCTTAATTCTGTTGCTTTTCATTGATACCTGCCAGAACGTTTGTCCTATATGAAGAAGTCGATATTTATTGTTCCGTCGCTATTCAGTACATTGGTTGGTATTCCCATTGAGACGTTCCGGCTCAGTGGAACATCAGGAAATTTATCCAACAGATCAATTATGTGCTGTATCCAGTCCGATTGCGGACCTATCCGGTGTACCAGATACCAGCATAGGGCAATTAATGAAAATATACGTTTTCTGCTTTCGTCCGTTAATTGTAAAGCAGAGAAAAACTGGCCATCTGATGTTGTGCCAGAGGGGAACTGTAAGGGGTTTTTGCTGGACTGATTCCATATTCTGGAATGGTGGGCGCACCTGTTTCTCAGGGTATTGAGCTCTTGAAGCCAGCGGACGAGATGTTTTGGGTTACTTATCTTCATGCGGGCAGCAACTCTATTCTGATATTCGCCCTTCAGTATTTCATAGTATTTGGAGAGTGTGCCAAAGCTCCAGGCTTCAACTGCAACCCAAACAGGGATCTGTTTATCTGCTTTTTTGTGGCTGAAAATGCTGTCTTCTTTGCAGCGGGAAATCTCACTTCTTTGTCTGTTTGCCCATTCAAACCACTCATTCCGTATGGCATTTCCACTGACATAATCAGCAGTATTCTGAGGGTTGATAAACTGGGCGTCGGTGTAGGCCAGAGGGTGGATGCGCCCGACTTCGTGTGCGATCACTGTTTTGAGCTGAACCTCAATTCTTTCTAGCGCATCGAGCAGCAGCAGTCTCAGCTTTTTGTCAAACAGGTAGAGTTTAAGGACATCGTCGAACCGTGTTCCCGAAACAAAACGATTACTGCGTTTGGGTTTGCCGAATTCTTTGACGGCTTTGCCATTGTTATCTCTGGCAATTTCACGGCATGGGTAAGAGAAACCGCTGAATCGGTAATAGCCGATTTGTGAGATTTTACGTTCGGCTCTTAATCTGCCTTCAGGAGAAGAGCCAACATCCATGCCCCGGTTTTCAAGCAGAGTGATAAGCTCTGAGTATTCTTTGAACGGTTTTGCTTCCTGCATTTTCCGTCTCCCACAAACAAGAAGGCCCATACTTGGCGGACAATGCTCCGAAGAGCAATGAGGCCAGAGGTATGGGCGCTGTCACCGCCCATACTAGCCGTGCAGAAGATTTTGTCAATTATTGTAGAGAAGAGGGAATCAGGCCAACGCCAGATTGTAGGGCGATACCTGCAAGGTGTCCTGATGCTGCCTTACCTGCCAGAGATCGTAGGCGCTCTGCAGTCTTAACCAGTGGTCTGCGGAGGGCTTGCCGAATACCAGTTCCAGTCGTAATGCCATCTCAGGGGTGATCGCCCCTTTGCCATTCAGCACTTTCGACAGTGTTTTCCGGCTGACATCCAGATGCTCGGCAACATCCGTGATGGTCAGTTCCAGC
The DNA here is from genome assembly GCA_048270425.1 of Oceanospirillum sp. Taxonomy (GTDB): domain Bacteria; phylum Pseudomonadota; class Gammaproteobacteria; order Pseudomonadales; family Halomonadaceae; genus Oceanospirillum. Next base: position 70,584 of record JBLWSY010000009.1, on the reverse strand, counting down.
GTTTCAATCACCAGTTCTTTGAGTATTTCACCGGGGTGGGCGGGATTGTGCATGCTCATCAGTGATAATCCTCGTAATTTACAATTTCGACATCACGGCCAATAAAGCGATAGGTAATAAGCTAGTTATGCTTTTTTATTACTTCGCAGACTTCACCATCTGCAGTGACTTTAATCTCTTCTAAAATAGCAGTCTCAGGAATTGCTGGTGCATTTTGAAGAGAGTGAATGCCGAATTCATGCTCATCTTCGTAATTAGGGTTTGGGTTTTTCCTTACAGTGAATTGAGCACTTTTCTCAAGCTGGATACAGTCAATTTTAAAAATAGTCCCAGCTTCTCTCATCAAGCCTGAAAGATCAGAAGTTGCGAACTTCTTAGCGATATCAATGTGGGTCGTGCATGCTAGATAGTTTTTTGAGTTTCTTGGATTTGTTGAATCTGCGTGCTTATAAGCGAGGCTGTAAAAGTCCTTATCGTCATTTATGTTGTTTTTATCGTAATCAAAAGTGATCTCTCTTGAGTCATTATCCATTGCCCATTGTTGAAGATCGGCCAGTTCTTCTCCGTTTTTTGGAAACGCTAATCTTCCGTTTTCTTGGATAAATGAATTCCTTTCGCCGCGATAAAGAATGCTAGGTTTTGTAGAGTTCTTAGCCGTCATTGTTCACCAATAAGTATCAAGTGTTATGCAGGAGCGTCTTGTCCAACTAGCTTAACTGACATCTTCACCCAGCCAAACCGTCTAAAAATTTACACATCTTCAACCCACCGGAAACACCACCACTTCATCTCCTTCCTGCCATGGCTCGAACTTGGTCATGGCCTGCAGAAACACCGGGTGCTCTAACCAGTTCTGCAGCCATTGCTGCAACTTTGGATACGGCAGTGCGTAAAAGGTCTGGCGATCTACATGGGCGAACTGGCGGACAAAGGGCATGATGCCGATATCGGCGATGCTGATGGTATCCCCCAGCAGATAAGGCCGGTCAGTCAGTAATCCCTCAAGAATTTGCAAGAACTCCTCGCCGTGTTGACGGTATTCCAGCTGGCTCATCTCGGGATGGCGGTCGGCGTATTTATAGCGATCCAGCCAGTGTTTAAAGTCGCTATCGTTCTGATCCAAAAGCCCTGCCGCTAAGGAAAGATCCACATCCAGCAACCCAGCAGGATCGTTCTGCGCCAGTGACCATTCCAGAATCTCCCGGCTCTCTTCAATCACGCGGCCATCGGGTAGCTCCAGCACAGGAACGGTTCCCTTCGGGCTGATTGCCAGCATAGGCGCGGGTTTGTTTTTCAGGACGATCTCCCGCAGTTCCACCTGTAATCCTGCAAATAACAGCCCGAGTCGGGCGCGCATAGCGTAGAGACATCGACGAAAGGAGTAGAGGCGGGGCAGAGTCATAACAGGCCTTATTGACAGTTGGCGTAATAAAAAAGCCCCGGCAGCTGGCTGCCGGGGCTGACACTAAGGCTGGATTATATAAGCCGATCAGCGCGTCTTAAAGCGGCTGATCAGCTGGTTCAGATCACGAACTTCATTCTGAATCTCTTCGGTCGCGTTAACGACCAGCTGAGAGTCAGAACGGGTCTGTTCGGCTACGTTTGAGATGCTGACGATACGCTGGTCGATATCATCGGCTACCTGACTTTGTTCTTCTGCAGCAGTTGCGATCAGGGTGTTCATGGAGCTGATGGTATCCACTGCTCCGGCGATATGGGTCAGCGCTTCGGAAGCCAGCTCAGCCTGTTTGACACTGCTTTCAGCCAGTTTAGAACTTTGCTGCATTGAGGTTACGGCGTTACGGGATTCGCTCTGCAGGCGCTCGATAATGACGCGAATCTCTTCGGTGGATTCCTGAGTCCGTTGTGCCAGAGTACGAACTTCATCGGCAACTACGGCAAAGCCACGACCCTGTTCACCGGCACGTGCCGCCTCAATAGCGGCGTTAAGGGCCAGCAGATTGGTCTGTTCGGCGATACCTGTGATCACTTCCAGAACTTTACCGATCTCTTCTGATTCGGTTTCCAGACGATCCAGAACGCCTGAGGTGCTGTCCAGTTGGTTCGCCATATCGTGAATCTGGTCTACAGCAGCCTGAACAACGGACATGCCGCTGCGGGCTTCATTGTCGGCGGTTTGGGCTGCTTCTGCGGCTTGTGCTGCATTCTGGGCGACCTCGTGAACGGTAGCGCTCATTTCGTTCATGGCGGTGGCGACCTGGTCGATATCGTTGTACTGACGCACGACACCAGCTTCAGCATCCGCTGTTGCTTTGGTGACACTTTCACTGTGTTCAGCGGTACGGGCTACGGCATTTCGGGCGTTGTTTACCAGCTCAGATACCTGGTCGATCATGGTGTTGTAAGCGGCAAACATTTTGCCGACTTCGTTGTTGGTGTGGTCTACCGTAAAGCGGTGAGTAAAGTCGCCACTACCTACATGGGTGAGACGTTTCTGCAGACGGGTAATGTTATCCATCAGCAGGCGCAGACCGAAGATACGACCCATAACCACCATAAAGACAATCAGAATCACGCAGATAAAAGCGGTCATCAGCTGGGTCTTCGTTTGCGAGCTGGATGCCTGAGTCATCATCACTACAGCTTTATTCATCTCGACCAGAATAACGGGAGATTCCTGATGAATTTTGCCAAGTAGGGCGTCATTGGGATTGTCGGCATATTGCAGCAGGGTCTTACTGTAGTCAGCCCAAAGCGTCTCCACTTTCTGCATCTGTTCCAGAATTGCTTTATCAGTAATCGGGTTCATGCCCTGAGCTTTGTTGCCCTTGATGATATCTTTGTGGGAGCTTTCAAACAGTTGCATGGTTTTCTGCAGAGTGGATTTGTTTTCCACCTGAGCCGCTACCAGCAGGGCCTCTTTGGCCATTTTCTGACTCAGCATACGCTGGCGGCCTGCGATATTGATGGTCTGAGGGTCAATCGCCATACTCAGATAGAGAGAAACACCGGAGGCGATGGCCAGTAGAAAAATCAGGGCATAGGAAAGCAAAAACTGAGCATTCAGGCTTCTGGCTCCAACCGCACTAAGAATCGTGTCGATCAGCCTGGCGAGTGAATTTAACATAAGGTGGTCGTCCTTAAATGATTTTTTATCCCGGATAGCTCCTGGGGAAAGCGCTATCAGTCTTGGGGTTATTATCGATATGGATGATTAGGTTTTTAACGCAGACTCTGCAAAGCGTTTAAGGAGTAGTTTAGTTGATTCATTAAGGCGTGCAATCAGCTTTACGTTTAGCTTTGTGAATGGCGCACGCCCCTCAGGGTGGGGCCGGAAGGTAGGAGCAGAACGGTCATTCGTGATAGGGCTGTCGGAACGGAAAGGTCAGTTTGGTCTGATGTTAAGTAATCTTGATAGCTCGGTCAGTCGCTCATGGGCGGATGTGCATTCAAGAAGCCTTTGTTTGTCCGGATCGCTGATCGGCATCAGGTGAGCCAGATTAAGGCTGACACTGACGGCATTACGAAGATTGAAGCGGCAATCGAACGCTTCGGCCAGTGGGTGATGACTAATGTCTGACAAAAGATTAACCAGAGGTTGGTGCTCCGGTCGGATCGTGTATTCGGTATCCTCTGCCAGCCATGTCACATCAGCGATGACTAATCCGTCGTTTTGCTGAGTGGCTTGTTTCACCTGAAAGCGGCTTAGGCCATCAATGTTCAGTGACAGGGTATTGTCCGGTTGCGGATACCAGTCTGAGATCTGCCCATAGGTTCCTATCTGGCCGCACAACCGGGTTATCTGATGTTGCGGGGCATCGCTGGGAAAATACTCGGGCTGATACAAAATGCCGATTCCGGCCTGGTCAGACAGGCACTCTTTCACCATGCGCTCGTATCTGGGCTCCAGTACATTAAGCGGCATAAAGGTTTGCGGAAAAAGGACGCGGGGCAGGATAGCCAGGCGAATCTGCTCCGGAAGCGGGGAAAGGTTTGCGATATTTTGCGATGCCGGGTCCATGGGCTGGTTCTCTCTGAGCGGTTAACGGCGCTGCATCAGAGATAGGGATAATCTGGTGCAGGCGAACTAACGTTTAGGGTTAACCCAAGGTAACTTTGTTAGGAAAGATTAACTGAGCGATGGCAAAAGCTCAAAGTGGGGAGCTGTAGCGATGCTCTGAAGGGGCAAAAAAAGGGAACAGAAGGCATAAAACGGACTGTTCCCGAAAGGGAGGCTGATTGACCCGACGCTGCTTCCTCCGAATATCTGTCCGGTGGGCAGCGGGGCCTTATCCCTTGTGCTGTTATACCTTAAAGCGGTGAATCAGCTGTTTTAGCTCTCCGGCCAGAGCGTTGAGTTCTGAACTTGCCTGACGGGTTTGGTCTGCAGAGTGAGAGCTGTCTTCTGACAGGTCGACAATGCTAACCACGCTGGCGTTGATCTGCTCGGCGACCGCAGACTGTTGTTCAGCGGCGCTGGCAATTTGGCTGATCATATCGTTAACCTGCAACATGCCACGAGAGATCTCTTCCAGAGCAGTCTGAGTTTCATCTGCGCGTTCCATGGTAGTCTGAGTACTGGCAACACTGGCCTCCATCACGTTTACTGCCTGCTTGGCACCGGCCTGCAGCTGTTCGATCATGCGCTCAATTTCATGGGTGCTGTGCTGTGTACGGCTTGCCAGTGTTCGCACTTCATCGGCAACTACCGCAAAACCACGACCTTGTTCTCCGGCACGGGCGGCCTCAATAGCGGCGTTAAGAGCCAGCAGGTTGGTTTGCTCGGCAATTTCACCAATAACATCCAGAACCGAAGCGATATTGTTAGCATGATCATCCAGTTGCTTGATGACGTCGGTTGCCCGACCGACTTCTTCAGACAGCGCGGCAATAGTTCGGGTTGTCGCATCGATATCATCTTTACCGATATTCGTCTGTTTCTCGGCGCTTCGGGTTGTTTCTGCCGCACTGATCGCGCTCTGTGCGACCTGATGAATCGTGGTTGCCATTTCGTTGATAGCGGTAGCCACCTGATCCGTTTCAGTGGTTTGGCGGTGAATCGCCTGGGTGCTCTGGGTGGTTGCCTGAGTCAGCTGTTCGGCGGCCGATGCAACGCGCTGGGTAGAGCTGTCGACCTCTTTAATCACAGACTGGATCTGATCCACAAACAGGTTGAAGGAGCGGGCCAGCTGGCTCATCTCATCATTGCCTGAGGCATCCAGTCGCTGAGTCAGATCACCTTCACCCTGACTGATATTACGCATGGCCCGGTTGGTATCATCCATCGGTGTGATAATGCTATTGGCGATCAGGAAAAGCACCAGCACCGTCACCGCAAGGCCAATTACCGCAATAGTGACCTGAGATCCCGCGGTCTCCCAGAAAGCGGCTTCTACATCATCAATATAGATACCGGTTCCGATCACCCAGCCCCAGGGCTTGAAGCCGGCCACATAAGATACTTTTTCCACAGGCTCATCAAAGCCGGGCTTAGGCCATAAATAACCTTCGTTGCCTTTGCCCTTGGTTTTTACCGTATCGACAAAACTCTGGAATAAGCGTTTACCGTTCGGATCTTCCAGGCTGGAAAGGTCTTTGCCGTTAAGCGCAGGTTTGATCGGGTGCATCACCACAACCGCCTGCATGTCGTTGATCCAGAAATAATCGTTATCGCCATAACGCAGTGCTTCCAGCGTTTTTATCGATCTTTGCTTTGCTTCTTCTTCCGTTTGCTGCCCTGCCTTGAAGGCCTGATATTCGTGCTCAACTATGGCAACGGCACTTTCTACCAGGTGTTGGGTTTTAATCTGTTTCTCACTAATCTGCATCTTGTACGTCTGGCTTAACGAGAAGCTCACCAGGGCTACAATGCTCAGCACTGTGGTGATCACGACAAGGACCATACGGGGTTTAATGCCAATTGAACGTAATACTTGATTCATAAAGGATCCACTGAGTTCCGAATGCTAATCAAAATAACAACGCCAGACCTTTGCAACGGGGCTTTAGCCCTTCTTATTTTATTTTTATTGTTAGCCATGCTTTTTGTAAGGTTTTGAATTGTAATGATTCGGTTTGAATCGGAGTTGATCTGGCTTAGGTAATTAATGCTTTCAGCAAAATTTTTTTGTGTGCCGAGTTTCTGGTTTGTTTTAGACGTTATGTATGTGGGGACCTTAATTGTATTTTTGTCAGACTTTTTTTCTACTGAGCCTTGGTCGTATGTACCTTTGTGAAAATTGCGAATTTCCGGTGTGGTGACCGGTCTGATTTTCTTGGGTGCGCTTGGGCGGCATGTATTGCATAATGTATTGATACAGCTTGCTTTTTAGGGAGAACTCAATGCAGGCACCTAAGCCTTTGGCGCAATCCCGCCTCAAAAAACGCTGCGTGAAAAAACGTCTGCCCGCCAGTACAGCACGCATCAAACCTCTGGATCGTTTTATTGGCCAGCAAAGGGCCGAGCATGCGGTTCGTTTTGCTATTGCTGTACCGGATAAAGGTTATAACCTGTTTGCGGTGGGGGAGAATGGCTTGGGTAAGCGGACCATGCTTAAGCGCTTTCTTGAGCAGCATGCCCATGCTCAGTCAGCACCGGATGACTGGTGTTACGTTAATAACTTTGAGACTCCCCGCAAGCCCTGGGCGATCCGTCTGCCAGCAGGTATGGCTGTCCAGCTGAAAAAGGATATGGAAGCCCTGATCAAAGAGCTGCGTCATGCCATTCCGGCGGCCTTTGAGCAGGAGAGCTTTGTCGAAAAAGCCGAGTCGATCCGTGAAGACTTCTCCGAGCAGCAGGAAAGTATGCTCAAAGAAGTAGCTGCTGAAGCGGGTAAGCACAAGCTTAAGCTGATTCTGCAGAACCCTGGCGGATACTCCTTTATGCCGGTGGATGAAGAGGGTGAAGCTTACGCCGTTAAAGCGTTTAACGAGCTACCGGAAGACACCCGTCTGGCGTTTAAAGACAGTATCGAACTGATGGAAAAGGATCTCCGTGCAGCGTTGCGTGATCTGGCGCACATGGAAAAGGATATCCGTGAGAAGCAGCAGAAGCTGAATGAGAATATTACCCTGACCGCTATCCAGCACTGGCTGTCAGAGTTGCACGATAAATATGCCGAGCATGAGCGCGTACAGGACTACCTTAACGCGCTGCAGAAAGACCTGGTGGAAAATGTTGAGATCTTTCTGGAAGAAGATGAGAACACTGATGCGGTAACCCGTGCCTCCCCGGATCATAAGATTCCGGCTCGTTATCAGATCAATGTGATGTCGACCAACTGTCCGGATTCCGGTGCGCCTTTGGTGATTGAGGATATGCCGACCCACAACAATCTGGTTGGCCATCTGGAAAATGTCACCTATATGGGTACGGTGGCCACGGATTTCTCCCTGATTCGTGCTGGTGCGCTGCATAAAGCCAATGGCGGCTTCCTGATTCTGGATGCGGGTAAGTTGCTGCAGCAACCCTATGCCTGGGATGGCCTCAAGCTGGCGCTTCGCACCGGTTGCCTGCGTATTGATACGCTTGAGAAGCAGCTGACCCTGTCCGGTAATGTCAGTCTTGAGCCGGAACCGATGACGCTGAATGTCACCATCGCACTTTTGGGCGATGCCGAGCAGTACTATCTGCTGCAGCGTTACGATCCCGATTTTGGCGAGCTGTTTAAGGTGCTCGCGGAGTTTGAAAGCGATATGCCACGTAATGAGGAGAACGAAACCCTCTACGCGCGCCTGATCAGCTCCATGGTGAAAGAGGATAATCTTCTGCCTCTGAATCGTGATGCCCTGATGAAGGTGATCGAAGTGGGAGCCCGTCAGGCAGAGCACCAGAATCGCTTGTCGCTGAACGCTGCTGATCTGAAGCATCTGCTGCGCGAGGCGCACTATTGCGCAACCTCTGAGCAGAAAGAACAGATCGACGCCCAGTCTGTTGATCAGGCGCTGGCAGGGCGTGAGTATCGCTCCGGTCATATTCGTGAACGCATGTTCAACAATATCCATGACGGCACCATTCTGATCGATACTCAGGGTGAAAAAGTGGGGCAGGTGAACGGCCTGACAGTTCTGCGTATCGGCGAGAGCGAGTTTGGCCAACCAAGCCGTATTACAGGTACGGTTCGCTATGGCAATGGTGAGGTACTGGATATCGAGCGCAGCGTTCATTTAGGCGGAGCTCTGCACTCAAAAGGCGTGATGATTCTCAGCTCTTTCCTGAATGCTCAGTTCGGGGCGGATGAACCTCTGCCTCTGTCTGCCAGCCTGGGGTTTGAGCAATCCTATAATGGGGTTGATGGTGACAGTGCCTCTCTGGGTGAGCTGGTTTGCCTTTTGTCCGCTATGTCCGGTATTCCGGTGAAACAGTCACTGGCGGTAACCGGTTCCATGAACCAGTTTGGTGAAGTTCAGCCGATTGGTGGCGTAAATGAGAAGATCGAAGGCTTCTTTGCTACCTGTAAAGAGCGTGGTCTGACCGGCGATCAGGGCGTGATTATTCCTGTACAGAATATCGATAACCTGATGCTCAGTGATGAGGTGATCGACGCTTGTGCCAATGGGCAGTTTGCCATCTACGCCGTAGAACATGCGGAGCAGGCAATCAAACTGATGACCGGTGTGCCTGCCGGAACAGCTAATGAAAAAGGCCATTTTGCCCGGAGCACTCTCTATGGGAAAATAGAGCAGCGCCTTAAGTCTTTGCGTGGCCGAAAAAAGAGCCGAAAAGATAAATAATGCTGTAACGACAGATTTTGTTCAGGATTAAAGTGATACCGATTGAAACGGGCCGGACTGATCTGATCTGGCTGGAACCCGGAATTATAGGATAAGAACAGAAGTATGAGTGAGTTGACGCTCCAGATATTGGCTTTTGCAGCATCTGCTATTGTGGTCGGTTTGGCTATTTATGCCTCCAGTCTTCGGACAGAGGTAAAACTGCGTGAGCAGGCCCGCGAGAATGCTCTGAGAGAAGTTGAGCAACAAGCCTGGATTAAAACCATGGAAAGTGTGCATCTGATCTGCCGGGCGCTGTTGGATGGGCAGGTTGATGTGATGGAAGCCAGTCTGCGGATACGAACACTGGTTGATATCATTGCTCCTCAATGGTTCGAACGGCAGGATGAGATGAAGGTTTTTGCTGAGATTACCCGTCGGGGGGCTCACTTAGCAACTCATCAGGCTCGTAAAGAGTTGTCAAAACAGGAGAGAATGAAGCAGGATCTGGAGCGTATCGCTCTGGAAGGTGAATACCATGATGCAGCACTTGAAGGTGCCCGATGGCTGCTTCAGCAAAAGCCCTGACCTGTTCTCACGGATTAAAATATGATCAATATTAACGACAAGCTAAAATCCCTGCGAACCGGAGACGGCACCCGCAAGGCGAAAGCGAAAGAAACCGGTGGCATTGGAAGAACCCGAAGCTTCAGCGATCATCTGGTTCAGCAGGTTGATGAGGTGAGTCGTCCCAGCCTTAATGAAGAGCTGACGCGAATTAGGGAAGCCCTTGATGATGCCTCCCGTAATATGGAGCGCAACCCAACCATCGGCAATCTGGAGATTTACCGTGCGTTGCTGAGTAATCTGATCGGCAAAGCTACCCAGGGAGCCTATGAGGTGGAAGGGGTGGGGCCAGGCTGGAGCCTGACCGATAAGCATCATGTGATCCGTAAAATCGATGAAGAAGCGGAAGAGCTGCTATTGCTGGTGCTGAACGAGCAGAAAGATACCCTTAAGATCGCAGCGAAACTGACGCACCTGAAAGGTCTGGTGGTGGATCTGTTGTCCTGATTTGGTTTGCTCAGATATCACATCTCCTGATAGCACAACATTACGAAGCACAATAAAAAACGGCTGATTGAAGAATCGGCCGTTTTTTTATGGTTATGGATTAGGGGAGATCGAGTGATTGGCACGCTCTTGGCTGTTCAGGCATTGTCCGGATAGCAAATCGCAGGCAAAAAAAAGCCCCCACCAAAGTTGGTGGGGGCGGAAGTATATATGCAAGAGCTAACAGAGGGTCTCTCAAAAGAGATCTTTCCTTCAGAGACTACCCTAGTCTCCAGCCAGAAAGTGTTCAGAGTAAAACAGCCACCTCATGGAGGAGGTGGCCAAACGCTGGACAAACCCGTTTGCAAATTTATTACGCGCCTTCAAACACTGGAAAATGCTGCGCGACCCTATGGCGCGTAATACTAAAGGCGAAGCTGTAGCCGGTCAATCTGACATGGTTTGTTTTAATGTAAAAAAAGGTTTACGCATTGCATTTGTTCTATGAAGCTATTTAATTACAGTATAATCTTTTGGTTTGGAGCGGTTTTTTTGGGCTGATTTTGCAGGTTTAGGGTTGCTTTCTATCCCGGTATTGACCTGAATCCTTTTAATCCAGTGAAATCATCCGTGATAATTTTAAAATGTAGTGAATTAAACCCGTCTGAAAGCTTCGATTCCACTTCGTACTTGGATTCAAAATGTATGTGCTCAGGTAATGATTTTGAATGAGTAAAGACGGATGAGTCGAAATAGAGAACGGTTAAGTCACGATTCTGGTGCAGGATCTGTGTTTTCCTACGAAAACAGACGGTATGATTTAATCTGCTCAAAATAAAAGACATACAAAAAAAGCAACAAACGACGCAAAGGCTTCTGAACATGACCAAGCAGGTTGAGTTTTTTTACGACATCGTTAGCCCATACAGCTATCTGGCAGCAGTGCAGCTTGAAGAACTGGAGAAGCAGACCGGTTGTGAAGTGCTCTGGCAGCCTCTCTTTTTACCGGGGTTATTTAAACTGACCGGGAATCAGCCTCCTCAGACACTGCCTGAGAAGAAAAGCTATCTGTTCGAGCAGGATCTGCCCCGCATGGCCCGTTATCTTCAGGTGCCTTACAACAAGCCGGCCAGCTTTCCCTGTAATACCGTTTATGTCATGCGTGCGCTGATGAGTCTGCCCAATAAAGTGCGTGCCGAAAAAAGTCTGGCTTTGTACGAGCTGTTCTGGGGAGAAGGTCAGGACATCATTAACGACGACACCATTCTCTCGCTTCTGGGACAGGACGCTCTGGATTACTCCAGAAGTGATACCGGTAAAGCGGCAATTATGGAAAACACTCAGCGCGCTGCTGATAAAGGAGCTTTTGGAGCGCCAACCCTTTTTGTGGATGATGAGGTCTTCTTTGGCTGTGACCGTATCCCTCAGTTGAAGTACCATCTGCAGCAGGCCTGATCGGATCACGTTTTTCAGGCCCCGGTTAGCCGACTGATTCAAGGTCTGGTCAACCGGGGCTTTTTATTGCCCGTATAAGTGTCCGTTTGATCTTTATCCTATTTATTCTGGAGTCATTATGTTTACCGGTATTGTTCAGGGCCGTGCGCCACTGGTTGAGCTTGTCGAAAAAGAAAACTTCCGCACCCATGTGGTCGAGCTGCCCGATGAGTTGCTTGCAGGTCTTGAGACAGGTGCCAGTGTTGCCCATAACGGCTGCTGCCTGACAGTAACCGAGATCAATGGCAACCGGATCAGCTTTGACCTGATGCAGGAAACTCTGCGTCTCACTAACCTTGGTGATCTGACGTTGGGGGATGAGGTGAATATCGAGCGTGCCGCACGCTTTGGTGATGAGATCGGTGGTCACTCTATGTCGGGGCACATTATGTGCACCACAGAGGTCAAAGAGATCATTGAGTCTGAAAACAACTATCAGATCTGGTTTGCGTTGCCTGCAGGATATGAGAAGTACGTTTTTGAAAAAGGCTATATCGGTATTGATGGCATCAGCCTGACCGTTGGTGAATTAAAAGCGGGTAACTTCAGTGTGAACCTGATTCCTGAGACCCTTGAGCGTACGGTGATTGCGCAACGCAGCGTGGGCAGTCGTATCAATATTGAGATCGATCCTCAGACTCAGGCGATTGTCGATACCGTTGAACGAGTGTTGGCGAGCCAGAAACTGAGCTGAATCTGAAATAGCAGCAGACGTAGCTGTCAGTATGAAATACAGGAAGAGGCTTAATTCCAAAAAGGGGTTAAGCCTCTTTTATTCTGCAGAGAAACGCGCTCGCCTTTTTGGGAATCGGATCCACTAAATAAACAGCCTGAACAGCGCTTATTTTGTGCAAGGCAGCAGAAAGAGGGTGTTTTTTTGCTGCATTGCGGTGCGTCAAAACCTGTTGCTAACTTTTTTAAGAAAATCGGTAGAGTTTCTGCTCTGTTTGCTCGATTTTTGCCCTACTTTTGGCTAAGATTGCCGCAAATGCAGTTCTGGCTGTATCGCTAATTGTTGAAACCTGGAAACTACCCTTTCCGGGTTTTGTTGTTTTTGGACTGGTTTAGGGCACAACCCATGCTGGAAAAATTGTTTAAGCTCAGCGAGCACAATACCAACGTAAAAACCGAAGTTGTTGCAGGTATCACAACCTACCTGACGATGGCTTACATCATCTTTGTTAACCCATCGATTCTGAAACTGGCAGGTATGGATTACGGCGCTGTGTTCGTTGCCACCTGTTTGGCAGCAGCGATCGGTACCCTGATCATGGGGCTGTGGGCTAACTACCCAATCGCACTGGCACCAGGCATGGGCCTGAACGCCTTCTTCACCTTCACGGTTGTGATGGAGATGGGCTACAGCTGGCAGTCTGCACTGGGTGCGGTGTTCTTCTCCGGTCTGATCTTCACGGTGCTGAGTCTGTTTAAGATTCGTGAATGGATCATCAACAGCATTCCTCTGTCCCTGCGACTGGGTATTGCTGCCGGTATCGGTCTGTTCCTGGCGCTGATCGCTCTGAAGAGTGCAGGCATTGTGGTAGACAGCCCTGCGACTCTGGTAACTATGGGTGATCTGTCCGATCCTAAAGTGATTCTGGCGATTGTCGGTTTCTTTATTATCGTGTCTCTGTCTTATCGTCGTGTTCTGGGTTCCGTCATGATCGGTATTCTGGTGGTAACCGTTCTGTCCATGCTGCCTATTTATGGAACGGAAACCGGGGTTCTGAACCAGCTGAACGGTGTGGTTTCCATGCCTCCAAGTCTGGCACCTACCTTTATGGAAATGGATCTGGCCGGCGCTCTTGAAGTCGGTATGCTGAGCATCATCTTCGCCTTCCTGTTTGTGGATCTGTTTGATACTTCCGGTACGCTGGTTGCGGTTGCTCAGCAAGGCGGTCTGCTGGATAAAGACAAGCGTCTGCCACGTCTGGGTCGTGCCCTGATGTCGGACAGTACGGCGACGATGGCGGGTGCTGCTCTGGGTACCTCTACTACCACCAGTTATATCGAAAGTACTGCCGGTATCTCTGCCGGTGGCCGTACTGGCCTGACTGCGGTTGTGGTTGCAGGTCTGTTCCTGCTGTCTCTGTTCTTCTCTCCTCTGGCGGGTTCTGTACCGGCTTATGCAACAGCAGGTGCGCTGTTCTACGTTGCGGTTCTGATGACGGCAGGTCTGGCAGAAGTGGATTGGAAAGATCTGACGGAAGCGGCTCCGGTATTTGTTGCTGCGATCGCTATGCCGCTGACCTTCTCTATCGCCAACGGTATCGCTTTCGGCTTTATCACTTACGCCGGTATCAAGCTGCTGTCTGGTCGTCGTGAAGATGTATCTCTGAGTGTTATGGTTCTGGCGGCTCTGTTCGTTGTTAAATTTATTGTTGTCTAACCGAGACTCAGGCTGCTGAAAAGCAGTTTAAATGCCGACCTTAGGGTCGGCATTTGCATGTCTGAAGGTCTGATTTGTTTAACGCTGGCAGGACGTTCAGCGTCACCGATGCGGAAGGCATCCGTTTTAGAAAAAGGTTTACCCATGTCTGATCGTGATGAAAACACCATGAACAACGCCGACTACCTGCGTTCCGTTATCCGTACTGTGCCCGACTGGCCGGAAGCAGGAGTGATGTTCCGTGATATCACGCCTCTGTTTCAGAACAAGAAAGCGTTCCGTAAGCTGATCGATACCTTTGTACACCGCTACTACGATCACGATATTGATGCGGTAGCCGGTGTTGATGCCCGTGGTTTTATTCTGGGTTCACCGATCGCTTATGAGCTGAATACCGGCTTTATTCCGGTACGCAAGAAAGGCAAGCTGCCTTTTGAAACCGTAGAGGAAAGCTACGAACTGGAATATGGTTCAGCCACCGTTGAGCTGCACACGGATTCTTTTAAACCCGGTGACAAGGTGCTGCTGATTGATGACCTGATCGCCACTGGCGGTACCATGCTGGCAGCAGCAAATCTGATTAAGCGTCTGGGCGCTGAAGTGGTTGAAGCCGCAGCGATTATCGACCTGCCAGATCTGGGCGGCTCAGCCAAGCTGAGAGAGCAGGGGATTGAGGTTTATTCAATCTGTGAGTTCGACGGCGCATAAAACTGCTTTTAAAGCCCTGTCTCTTTCGCCAGTTGGATAAAGCGCCCGATATGCGGGTTGTCTTCATCCTGCTGGCGGACTCCCAGAAAGATCTGTTTCTGAATGCCTTGCTCTCCCAGCCGAACCAGTGCAATCGGCAGGTGCTCGGCGTATTCCCGTCCCAGCCAAGCCGGTAAAGTCGCAACGCCTCTGTTTGCCGCGACCATCTGCAGAATGATTTCGGTCGCTTCCAGGGTTTTATGCTTTTGCGGTCGGCAGTGGGCGGGTAGCAGGAACTGCTGGAAGATATCCAGCCGTTCAATCTCCACCGGATAGGTGAACAGGGTTTCACCGGCCAGCTGATCCGGTGCGATCCAGTGCTGGCTGGCCAGCGGGTTATCCTGATGTACCACCAAAACCTGCTCGTAAGGAAAAACCGGTTCAAACACGATGCCTTCCCGCCAGATCGGATCAGGGGTTACCAGAATATCGATATCGTGATTAAACAGCGCTGCCATACCGCCAAACTGAAAGCGCTGTTTAACGTCCAGATCCACCGAGGGGTAGACCTCCATAAAGGGTGAGACCACCTTCAGCAGCCACTGATAGCAGGGGTGGCACTCCATGCCGATATGCAGGCTGCCCTGTTCGTTGCGGGCAAAGCGGCTCAGGGTTTCATCGATACGTTCCAGCTGAGGCAGAATGCGCTTGGCTTCTTTCAGCAGATATTCCCCCGCCTGTGTCAGGCGCACCTTGCGGCCATCCTTCAGCCAGAGCGGGCTGCCGATCTGACCTTCCAGCTTTTTGATGGTGTGACTGAGTGCGGATTGGGTCAGGTGCAGGCTTTCCGATGCGGCGGTCAGCGAACCCTGTTGGTCGATGGCGCGCAAAATACTCAGGTGGCTGCGTTCAATCATCTGCTTTCCTTGCTCTTTCTTTTCACTGGCTTAATAAGCCAAAAACTAATCTATGAATAAATCTAATAAATTAATGAGAAAGTACCATTATTTTTCATGGGTTGCATTGTTTAGGCTATCGCCATCGTTTGGAGCTGCTCAGGCTTCTGCATTATTGAATAAGGTAAGGAAACATCATGGCTTTAGTACACAATCTGGGTTTTCCCCGTATCGGCGCAAAGCGCGAACTGAAATTTGCACAGGAAAGTTTCTGGAAGGGTGAGTCCTCAGCGGAGCAACTGCTGACCACCGCAAAAGCGCTGCGTGAAATCAACTGGCAGCAACAGCAGGAACTGAATCTGGTGCCGGTGGGGGATTTCTCTCTCTACGATCAGGTGCTGGATATGAGCTTCACTCTGGGCAATCTGCCGGAGCGGGTTCAGGGGCTGGAAGGCTCGGAACTGGATAACTACTTCCGCGTTGCCCGTGGCCGTTCGGCTCAGGATTCTGCCTGCAACTGCGTGCATGCAGGTGAGATGACCAAGTGGTTTGATACTAACTATCACTATATCGTGCCGGAAGTGACCGCAGACACTGAGTTTGCCCTGAATCCGGAACGCATTTTGTCCCAGCTGGCAGAGGCGCAGATTCAGCTGGGCTTAGCAAAAGCTAAACCCGTGCTTATCGGCCCTGTGACCTACCTCTGGCTGAGTAAAGCCAAGGATGGCTCTGATCCGCTGGCGCTGCTGGATAAGCTGTTGCCGGTTTACAGCGCTCTGCTGGAACAACTGGCAGATGCCGGAGCCGAATGGGTTCAGATCGATGAACCGGCACTGGTGACCGAGCTGGATGCCTGCTGGAAGCAGGCTTATGAACATGCCTATCACACCCTGAAAGCCAACCGCCCTCAGATACTGATCGCCACTTATTTTGGCACCCTGCAGGATAATCTGCAGCTGGCCTGCAACCTGCCGGTGGCAGGTCTGCATATCGATGCGGTGCGTGGCCGCGAGGAAGTCACCAAGGTGGTGGACTGGCTGCCGGGGCATAAAGTGCTCTCCATCGGCGCAGTGGATGGCCGTAATATCTGGAAGACGGATCTGAACCGTGTACTGGACTGGCTGGAGCCGGTTGCGGCCAAGCTGGGTGATCGTCTCTGGCTGGCACCGTCCTGTTCTCTGCTGCATGTGCCGGTAGATCTGCAAAGCGAAAGTGCTGCAACAGAAGATAAGCCTGCGACACTGGATGCGGAGCTGATCAGTTGGCTGGCCTTTGCCAAACAGAAACTGGCGGAAGTGCAGCTGCTGGGTCGTGCCATCAATGAAGGCCGTGAGGCGGTTGCCGAACAGCTGGCAGAGAATCAGGCCGCGATCACCAGCCGTCGTCTGTCGGAGCGGGTACATAACCGTGCGGTGAAAGCCAGTGTTGGCGGTATCACCTCAGGTTTTGGTCAGCGTCAGAGCACTTATGCGTTCCGTGCGGCCAAGCAGGAGAAGATCCTGAATCTGCCGCTCTATCCGACCACAACTATCGGTTCTTTCCCGCAAACACCGGAGATCCGTAAAGCCCGTCTGGCTTACAAAAAACATGAGCTGAGCGAGGCGGATTATCAGGCGCAGATGAAAGCCGAGATCGAACGTGCGGTGCTGGAGCAGGAAAAACTGGGGCTGGATGTGCTGGTACACGGTGAAGCCGAGCGTAACGACATGGTGGAATACTTCGGTGAACAGCTGGAAGGTTATGCCTTCAGTCGCTTTGGCTGGGTGCAGTCTTACGGTTCCCGCTGTGTGAAGCCGCCGATTCTGTTTGGTGATATCAGCCGCCCGCAGCCGATGACCGTCGCTTGGACACAGTTTGCTCAGTCCCTGACCGACAAACCGATGAAGGGCATGCTCACAGGCCCGGTGACGATTCTGAACTGGTCCTTTGTGCGTGACGATCAGCCCCGTAAAGAGAGCTGTCTGCAGCTGGCGCTGGCGATCCGTCAGGAGGTTCAGGATCTGGAAGCCGCAGGCGTGAACGTGATTCAGATCGATGAAGCCGCCCTGCGTGAAGGTCTGCCCCTGCGTCGCAGCGAATGGCAGCACTATCTGGATTGGGCCGTGAACTGCTTCCGCATCAGTGCTAACGGTGTGTCCGATGAAACTCAGATCCACACCCACATGTGTTATTCCGAGTTTAACGACATTATCGAATCGATCGCCCGTATGGATGCGGACGTGATTACCATCGAGACCTCTCGTTCCGATATGGAGCTGCTGGATGTGTTTGAAGCTTTCGAATACCCGAATGAGATCGGCCCCGGTGTGTACGATATTCACTCGCCGAATATCCCGACCGAAGCCCAGATGGTGAAGCTGATGACCAAAGCCGCCGAGCGTATTCCGGCAGAACGCCTGTGGGTGAATCCGGATTGCGGCCTGAAAACCCGTCAGTGGCCGGAGGTGATTCCCGCGCTGGAGAATATGGTTGCTGCCGCCCGAACCCTGCGTAAACAGGCGGCTTCCGGCAAGGTCTCAGCTCAGGTTCTCCGGGAAGCGGAACCGGCATAATGCTGAGATAGTCTCTGCAATCACAACCTGAAAATGCACAGTCCTGTTATGAAAATATCAGGACTGTTTTTTTATACAGTATCGTATTTTTGCTCATCTAATCTGCTAAAATCCCTGAAATTTTTAACCAGCGGGATAAACAAGTTATGGCGATTGATCTGCCGGATGATTGGTTGGCGGTGTTGGGCGGTGAGTTCGAACAACCCTATATGCAGAACCTGAAAGCCTTTCTGGCACAGGAAAAAGCTCAGGGTAAGGTGATCTACCCGCATTCGTCGGATTGGTTTAACGCCTTCAAATACACGCCGCTGGATCAGGTAAAAGTGGTGATTCTGGGTCAGGACCCGTACCACGGTCCGGATCAGGCCCATGGTTTGTGCTTCTCGGTGCGTCCCGGAGTTAAAACACCGCCATCGCTGGTGAATATTTATAAAGAGCTGCAAAGTGACCTTGGTGTACAGCCGGTGAACCACGGCTATCTCACCAGCTGGGCAAAGCAGGGTGTGCTGATGCTGAATGCGGTGCTGACGGTGGAGCAGGCCAATGCCGCTTCCCATCAGAAAAAAGGCTGGGAACAGTTTACCGATAAGGTGATCCATATTATCAACGAGCAGCTTGATGGCGTGGTGTTTCTGCTCTGGGGCAGTTATGCCCAGAAGAAGGCGGCGTTTGTTGATCAGAACAAACATCTGGTGCTGAAATCGGTGCACCCGTCACCGCTTTCAGCGCATCGGGGCTTCTTTGGTAATCACCAGTTCAGTCAGGCTAATGATTTTCTGGCTTCCCGAGGTAAAACACCGGTGGACTGGCAGCTGCCGGAACAACCGGAAGCCTGATCTTTTCAGAACAATCAGACTGGTTCTGAATAGTGAGTTTTTAGATATACAAAAGGCGCGGATCTTTCGATTCGCGCCTTTTTTTGCGGGCGGCTTTCTTAGAGAAAACCAGAGACTAGCCGATCAGATCTCTTGTTTCTCCAGCCCGTAAGGCAGGTCGATCAGGGTCAGTGGCTGATCATCGGCGGTCAACAGTGGCTCTTCCAGCGTGTTGTCTTTCAGTACCGCCAGCAGTTCAGTTTTGCCTTCAGCGTTGATGGCGGTCAGCAGGATCTCACCGGCTTCCGTTCTGTCGCCTTCCAGCAGGCAGATCACCTGATCACCCACCTTGGCTTCGCCATCACCCACCAATCGCTGCAGACGTTTCTTAACGCCACCACGGTACTGGGCGCGGGCGATAATCTCCTGTCCGGTGTAACAGCCTTTCTTAAAGCTGATGGCACCTGTGGCCTGATAGTTCAGCATCTGAGGGATAAACTGATCGCTGTGGCTTTGCTCCAGCAGAATCTGGACGTTCTCGATCTGAGTCAGGTTCCAGGCGGCTTCTGTTATCGGTGTCAGCTCGGAATCAAAAAGTGCGCTCAGGGTTTCAAAGCTGCAGAGGCCAATACCGCGCTCGGTGATACCCGGCAGGTTGAAGGTCTCAACATCGGTTAGTTCAACGTCTTTGCGGTTAAAGCCAACCACTGCGATCTCATCGGACTTGTCCTCAAAGGTGCAGCGGTACAGGGGCGCAAACTTTGCCAGATTCTGCTGCGTGGTTTCCAGTGTGGAGCGCGGCAGTAAAAGCAGCATGCCTTCGGCATGGCGCACAACGTAGAAGGTCGCGTACGGGCGGCCTTTTGGTGAGGTCAGCAGGGAAAGGCGCAGTTCCCCTTCCGGCAGATCCTCAATTTTCTGGCTGGCCTGACCGTGCAGCAGTTTGGCTGCCATATCGCCTTTGATCAGAAGCGCGCCCATGCTGGCTAATGGGCTGAATACTGCAGAGGTGTTCAGTTGCGTTGCCTGTTCCTGCAGGGATGCATCGATGGCAGGAAGTTCGGTATAGCGATTGGTGCTCATGGTGGATTCCATAGCTGATTCCGTTTATTTGGTGGCGACTGATCACGCTGGTGTTTAAGCAGCTTTTATCGGTGAACGGATAAAAGCAGGTAACTCGTGTCAGCCATCCGGCAGTAAATTGTCGTTATCAGGTGTGCCATATCTGGCTTCGGCTCAATCTTCAGATTGATGCCGAAACCTGGGGTGTCACTCGCTATTGGCGAGATTGGATCATGGTGTAGCTTTCTGCGAAGCTTTTTCTTATTCACCTGTTATATCATAGCGCCAGAAAATTAACTTATGGCCTTTGGCTATGAGGGAACTTTTTCTCTATGTTGGTTTTCAAAGGCCTGATTTCAAGGTCTTTTCGGTGTAATCTTCCTGGAATCACACACTTTTAATTAGCCTTTATTATCTTCCTGAGACGCTGGATGATCCAAATGAAGCTCCTGCTGAAACAATCCTTCAAACCTCTGCTGGTTCTACTGGCGGCAGTGGCCTTGTTGGTGCAGTGTTTTGGTGGCTTATCAGCGTCAACGGTCTCAGTGATTGACAAACAGGGACTGCACTTTAACGATGCGTTTCATGGCGAATTAGCGGTTGTTCATAGCCAAGCCTCTCTAGATCATTCTGCCTCTCTAGAAAGCTCAGCCGCTGCAGATAGCGACTTGTCCGTTAGAGGTATGTCCGATAACGAAATGCCGGCAATGAGCTGCTGTGAAGATGAAAGCCAGCCGATCACTCTGGCTGAGCTGCAGCTCCTGCCTCTGATCTTTCTGCTGGGGCTGATTGCGGTTGTTATCAGCATCACCCGAACCCTTAAACCTCAAGCTCCTTTCCTATCTCCCAGGCGACTGCATAAACTGCACTGCTGCTGGCTGAATTAGCCTTTGATCTGCTGGTTGTCTAATAACAACCCATCTGTCGTTATGTGCCTGCCATCAATGGCTGGTGCATCTGATCAAAGATAATTTAATCCCTATTAACAGATTAAGCTGTGTTTACTAGCAGCGAATAACAGCAGGAATGTCTTGTGTTGCATCTTATTAAGAAAATCACCCATGTCAGTTTTATCCGTATTTTAATGATTCTGAGTTTAGGTCTTCTGGCAGCCTGTAGTGACAATGATGAAAGTAATGACGGCAAAATAGCCGACCACAGCGCTATGAATTCTGGCTCCATGGTAAAAGTAGAGCGCTGGTACACTCAGGAGATGGTGAATCAGGGCAAGCCCCTGTATCAGGAAAACTGTGCCCAGTGTCATGGTGGTTTTGGTCAGGGAAATCCGGACTGGCGTAAACCGACGGAAGATGGTCGTTACTTGCCACCGCCGCTGAACGGCACAGGTCATACCTGGCACCATCCGCTAGATCAGCTGCGGGGCGTAATCAAACAGGGTCGTGGGCCGGATGTGCCCTCGGATATGCCTGCCTGGGGGCAGAAGCTGTCTGATGAGGAGATCGATAGTGTGATCGCCTGGTTTCAGTCCCGCTGGCCGGATGAGATCTATCAGGCCTGGAGTCGTCCTAAGCACTAAAGCTATGCCAGAAAACGGTACTGGAAAATATTTTTGGTAGTACTTGACCCTGTAGTTGACTATAGGGTTTAGAATGCAGTTATTGAGATCAGGTCATTAACTGAACCTGTTAAGCTGAACCCTTTTAGTTAAATCGATAAAGCTAACTCTTTTAAGAACTAAGGTAGTGAACATGAGCAAAGAAGTGGTTATTACTCTGGAAGGTCTTTCCTGCAACGGTTGTGTGAACTCGGTGACCACTGCCCTGATGATGGTGGATGGTGTCGAGCAGGCGGATGTGACCCTGTACGAAGCCCACGTCACCGGCACCATGAAGGTTGAAGATCTGATTGATGCGGTGGAAGAAGCCGGTTTCGATGCTGAGGAAAAAAAGGCCTGAGTCGCTGAGACTACGGGCAGAGCGGACAAAGATGTATCCGCTATGATCTGCACTTCTGATCCGGCTTAAGCCGGATCAGTCATTTTTAAGGGCTGTTATTGGGCTTAAAACTGAATAACAGTACTGAGGAGGTTTTATGTCTGAACAGGATAAAAACCAGCAGTCACATGAATATCGTTTTGCATTGCGGGGTATGCATTGTGCCAGTTGCGTGCAGCAGGTGCAGAGTGCGCTGGATCAGGTAGAAGGTATTGATAAGGCGGAGGTTAATCTGCCGGATCGTTCCGCCAGTGTGGCCGCATCTGTAGAGCCTGCCAAAGTGATTGCGGCAGTGGAAGGTGCTGGTTTTGGCGCAACCCTGCTGGATGATAATTACGGTGAAGACGAACGTCAGGCGGAAGAGCGTGCTCATTACCATCAGCAGTTGAAGAAAACTGCTGCTGCGCTGGCGCTGGGTATCCCGTTGATGGCGATGATGTTCTGGGACGGTATGCCGATGCTGAACAACGCCTTCGGGCAGATCTTCTGGCAGGTTACGGGTCTTCTGACACTGGCGGTAATGGTTTATTCCGGTGGTCACTTCTATCAGGGCGCGTGGTCGGCGTTTAAAAATCACTACGCCAATATGGATACCCTGATCGCCTTGGGTACCGGTACCGCCTGGTTGTTCTCCATGCTGATCTCCTTCTGGCCGGATCTGGTGCCGGATCAGGCCCGTCACGTCTACTTTGAAGCCGCTGTGTTTATTATCGGCCTAGTGAATCTGGGGCAGGCGCTGGAAAGCCGCGCCCGGGGGCAGGCTTCTCAGGCGATCCGTAAGCTGCTCAATCTGCAGCCGGAAACCGCCCGTCTGATCCGTAAGGAAGATGGCGAAGAGGTGGATATGCGCATCGAGTCGATCCAGAAGGGCGATATGATCCGGGTGCGTCCCGGTGAAAAGATCCCGGTGGATGGCAAAGTGATGGAAGGCGAAACCCGGGTGGACGAGTCCATGCTGACTGGTGAGCCGATGCCAGTGAGTAAAAAGAAAAAAGATGAAGTCACCGCCGGTACTCTGAACCAGAGCGGCACCATACGTATCCGTACCTTACGTGTTGGTGGCGATACCGCACTGGCAAAAATTATCGATCAGGTGCGTCAGGCGCAGAATGCCAAACCGGCACTGGGTCGTCTGGCGGATAAAATCGCCGCGGTGTTTGTGCCTTCCGTGCTGATTATCGCCGTGCTGACTGCTCTCGCTTGGTTTAACTTCGGTCCGGAACCAGTTTCGGCCTATATGCTGGTGACTACCATGACAGTGCTGGTGATCGCCTGTCCTTGTGCCCTGGGTCTGGCAACGCCGATGTCCATTATGGTGGGCGTGGGTAAAGCCGCCGAGCACGGTATTCTGATCCGCCGTGGTGATGCCCTGCAGCAGGCTGCCGAAGTGGATGTGGTGGTGCTGGATAAAACCGGTACCGTGACACAGGGCCACCCTGAAGTGACCGATCTGGTACTGCTGGACGCAGGTAAAGCACAGGGTTTAACCGAGCAGGATCTGCTTAAGTTTGCCGTAAGCCTTGAGGTCGCCTCCGAACACCCGCTGGCGCAGGCCATTGTCAGCCGGGCTAAGAGCGAAGGTATTGCCGTTCAGGAAGCGAAAGAGATTCAGCCTGTGGCCGGGCAGGGTATTCAGGGGCAATTTGCTGACGCTGATTCAGACAAAGCCGGCCAACGCCTGCTGCTGGGTAACAGCGCTCTGATGCGGCACTTTAAGCTGGAACTGAGCGCCGCTGAGCCACAGATGCAGGCTTTGGCGGAACAGGGGAAAACCCCTGTGCTGTTAGCCGTGGATGAGACTGTGATCGGTGTGCTGGCCATTGCCGACCCGGTGAAAGAAGATTCCAAAGCCGCCATCGCCCGTCTGAAAAAGCAGGGCGTAAAAGTGATGATGCTCACCGGTGATAACCGTGTTACCGCCCAGGCGGTGGCGAACGAGGTGGGGGTTGATCAGGTGATTGCCGAAGTGATGCCGGATCATAAGGCCGATGAGATCCGTAAGCTGCAGCAGCAAGGGCTCAAAGTTGCCATGGTGGGAGATGGTATCAACGATGCACCGGCTCTGGCTCAGGCCGATGTCGGTATGGCGATCGGTACAGGAACGGATATCGCCATTGAAAGTGCCGATCTGACCCTGATGCGTGGTTCTCTGCAGGGTATCGCCGATGCCATGGAGATCTCCAAGCTGACGGTCAGCAATATCAAACAGAACCTGTTTGGTGCCTTTGTTTATAACAGCATCGGTATTCCGCTGGCGGCGGGTGTGTTGTTCCCGTTCTTTGGTTGGTTGCTGAACCCTGCCTTTGCCGGGGCCGCTATGGCGATGTCATCGGTAACGGTGGTGAGTAACGCGAACCGTCTGCGCCTGAAGAAGCTGTCGGCAGATGCATAACAAATTGTCCGTGAAACCTTGGTGGAGGAATTGATAATGACACTATTAGTCAATCTGGGCGGCGTCGCCCTGATCGGATTGGTGATCTGGTGGTTCTGGTTAAGACGACCTGGTTTTTGAAAATGATAAGGGACGCGGCAAGTAACAAGTCGTGTGTCAAATAGCCGCAAAACATAAAACGGGAGCCAATGACTCCCGTTTTTTAATTTACAGACCTGAGTAAATCTTCGGTTAGCGTTCTTTCAGACGCTCCACACCGATCATTTTGAGAATCTGTTTCTCGTAGAACGGCTCCGGGTTTCCGGTTTTCATCTTACGGATGAAGTACTTCTCAAAGGCGACCTTCGCCAGATGCACCCATTTACCCTTCTTGAACCAGTTGACGTTGCGCGGTGGAATCTGCGGCAGCGCCACGAAGGCGGCACCGGTATCGCCCATATCCGCCAGACAGATGGCGTTCCAGGTCGCGTTTGCTGTTGGCGCTTCACCTTTCAGTACAGCATCCAGATTCTCAACGATAGCGGTCACCATAGACTCAATCATATAGCCGGTTTTAGGCACGCCGGTGGGCACAGGCGTGGCTTCAGTCGGGGCGATGGCGATACAGACCCCTGCTGACCAGATATTGTCGTATTTTGGGCTGCGCTGATGATCATCAACGATGACAAAACCGCGCGGATTACAAAGATCCGGTACGTTGGCAACACAATCGACACCTTTAAACGCCGGTAACATCATGGAGTGCTTGAACGGCAGCTCGTGCTGTTTGATCACTTCACCGCTGTCGTTGTGCTCATCGACATACATCATGCCTGCTTCCACTTTGGACACCTTGGCGTTGCAGATCCACTTGATGTGATGCATGCGCAGGTCGGATTCGAGCATGGATTTGGAATCACCAACGCCGCCTAAGCCCAGATGGCCGATATAGGGTTCGCTGGTGACAAAGGTCATGGGGACTTTATCGCGGATTTTCCGGTTCTGAAGCTCTTTGTTCAGAATAAAGGCATATTCGTAGGCGGGGCCAAAGCAGCTGGCACCAGCCATAGCACCGACGACAACCGGGCCTGGGTCTTCACAAAGGGCTTTAAAGTTTTCGAAGGAATCCAGAGCATGAGGCAGAGAGCAGACGGACTGAGTATGACCGCCATGGGGCCCCGCGCCTTCCACTTCGTCAAAGGCGAGCTTTGGCCCTGTCATAATCAGCAGGTGGTCGTAGCTAATGGTCTCACCATCCGCCAGTGTCAGACTGTTGCTTTCCGGGCTGATGGCATCCACCGCCTGTGGAATAAAGTTGATGTTGTGCTTTTGCAGATGCGGGGCGATTTTGAAGCTGATCTCTTCGGAGTCCCGCCAGCCGACAGCAACCCAGGGGTTGGAGGGGACAAACTGAAAGTAGTCCCGTTCGTTGATGACGGTAATTTCGTGGGATTTATCGAGCTTGTGGCGTAACTCGTACGCCGCTGCCATGCCGCCGGTTCCGGCACCGAGCACTACTACATGAGCCATCGCAGGCCTCCTTGGGGGAGTGGATTGTTATTCTGTTATAAGCCTGCGATCTATCTTAGTAACTTTTTTATATATTAGTAAAGTTAAATTTAGCGCTATTTGAAATTAGTTCTTTTTAAACCGGTCACCCCAGATCTCCTTCAACCGCTTATCCCGCCCGCAGCTATTGCGATAAAAGGTGTAGCGGATTGGATTCTTCATGTAGTAATCCTGATGGTAGTCTTCTGCGGGGTAAAAGGTTGTTGCCGTTTCTATTTCGGTCTGGATACGTTGGTCAAAATTCTGCTGAACCTTCTCTTTGCTGGCTTTCGCTAAACGGGCTTGTGCTTCGTTCAGGGGATAAATACCGGCGCGATATTGAGAGCCGGTGTCGCAAAACTGGTAGTTGAGGGCAAAGGGATCAATGTTGACCCAGAACACGTCCAGCAATGTTTGGTAGCTGACAATATCCGGGTCGTAGACGACCTCAACGGCTTCGGTATGGCCGGTTCCTCCGGCTGAGACCTCGCGATAGGTCGGATTTTTCTTATGACCACCGGTATAGCCTGATGTGGTGCTGATGACGCCATCCAGTTCATCAAAAGGGGGTTCCATACACCAGAAGCAGCCACCGGCAAAAATGGCTTTGGCTTCTTTTGCGTCACTCAGAGGGCTGAATAGTAGGGATGCAAGCAGGGTTAGTCCGGCCAGTAAAGGGAGGGAAGCGATGGCATCGGGTTTTAATAGTGATCGAATATTGCTCATTGGGGATACTCCTCTCATTTGAGAAGAAGTACGCAGAACAGGCTCTGCCGGATTCATCCGAAGTTGAATAGTGTTAAGTGGTCAGATACGGCGGCGATACCAATGCTCCAGTGCTTTCTTCAGCAGCTGGGTATCTAATGGTTTTGCCAAAAACTCCTGCATGCCTGCTTGCAGACAGCTCTGACGGTCTACTTCCATCACATTTGCCGTGAGAGCGATAACAGGGGTTGTCTTGTTTGGTGAATTTTCCTGCCGCAGTCGTTTACAGCAGGTTATCCCGTCCATAACAGGCATCTGACAATCCATGATGATCAGGCCATATTGATGATGACGGCACATATCCAAAGCGATTTGGCCATTTTCGGCATGAGCGGTTTTGTAGCCAAGCTTTTTCAGAATGGCGATTGCCAGTTTGGCATTAACCGGATTGTCTTCAACGACAAGAATCAGCGGATTGTCATTCTCCATTTGGGTTTCAGTCGGCTGTGGTTTGTTCGATATTTGTATGAGCTGTTCAGGATCCACTTTGACCGGAATACGAAACCAGAAAACCGAACCTTTTCCTGGGAGACTTCTGACGCCGATCTCTCCCTGCATCGCTTCGACAATTTCCCGGCACAGTGAGAGCCCAAGACCACTACCGCCGTAATTACGGGTGGTGGAGCTGTCGGCCTGGGTAAAAGGGTCAAAGAGGTTTTTCTGAACATCAAGCGGGATACCGATGCCGCTGTCTTCTATTTCAACCAATATATGCTGTGAGATAAGACCCGATGCATCTTGCTGAGGTGTATCTTCGTTGGTTTCTGCACATATTCTCAGAGAGATGCCACCTGTTTCCGTAAATTTTACGGCATTGCCTAAGAGGTTGATCATGACCTGTTGCAGGCGCAAGGGGTCAGATAGAACCTCATTGGGCAGTTTGGGATCAATCTCCAGATTAAAGTGCAGCTGTTTACGGATCAGGGAGGCATTGATCACCGATCGGGCACTTTGGGCGCAAGCCATCAGGTCCAGCGATTTATGCTCGATTGGCATCTTTTTCTGCTGTAATCGTGACAGATCCAGAATATTGTTAATCAGATTCAGAAGTGCATTACCAGATGCTGTAATGTCGTCCAGCAGAGAGGCGGTGGTGGAGGATTTCTGAAGTTCTTCCTCCAGTCTGAGCAGTTCAACTGAACCCAGAATACCGTTAAGCGGTGTTCGAATCTCATGACTCATGTTGGATAAAAAGTCACTTTTACTGCGATTAGCCGCTTCGGCTTTAAGCGCCAGTTGCTGATTGCGGCGCAGTTCCAGATAGTTGATCAGGGTAAAGATAGCCGCCACGATCAAAATACTGATCAGTAGGAAAACAACCCAGCGATAATTCTCCTGCACCTTGAGAGCAAAGCGGCTTTCGGTTTCTGATATGGCAGAAGCGATGGTTCTGGATGAGTGCATAAAGCGGGGAATAAAGCTTTGCATGCGCTCGACATACTGATTTGCCTGATCCGTTGTCAGGGTATCCAGTTGGTCTTCAAGCTCCGTCAGAATCGTCTGGAGGCGGGCAACTTCTGCCAGAATATCTTTATCCAGTTGCTCAATCAGTTTTCGGGTTGCGCCTTTGCTGACGACATTAATACGGCTCCAGAGGATCTCCATTCTGAAAACAACTTCTTCCCGTTGGGCTATGTCCGCTTGGGTGGCGTAGCGGTTGAGCTCATTCACCAGGCGTAGCAATTCCACCTCAATTCGGGTGCTGTTCCAGTACCGCTCGTCTTTAGTGAGCATAGAGAATTCATCGATCTCTTTTTCCAGTCTGAAAAGAGAACTGGCGATAAAAAAGACCAATACGATCAGACTTAGCGCCAGTACAACTGGCTTGATCAGACCCGAACGTTTTGAAAACACCGTTTGGCAGACTCCCTGGAGTTGATTCCGTTGTTAATGCAATACGATGGTTTTTAGTTGCCAGATCGAATGAGCCTGAAACGGTGGAATATTGATTTCAGGCTGATCGGAAAAGGGGTAAAGCACCCATAATGGACCTTTGTCGCGGATACGCATTGTTTTCCCATCCATAGCATAGGCAATAAAGGCATTGTGCTTAACCAGAGTATCGACATCCACTTCAATAGAGTAATCGTTCAGAGCGATCATCGTTATTTTTTTGCCGGAAGTATCAACCTTCAGCTCTTCAAACAGATCTTTAAACCGCACTGACGAGAAGGTATGACGCTTATCGGTCCAGATTGTTTCCGTACTCACCGTGTTGTCCGGCATAGCCTGAAGATCTGATAGCGTTAAAACGACAGGCTGATCCAGCCCCTGAATTGTCAGAATAGGCCTTTGAGCCCAGGCCGTGATGGTTACGAATAGAAGGCAGGTCGCTAAAGCAATTTGAAGCAGGATTGAGCGCCCTTGCTGAGAAGCTGAAACCTGTACCGGCGTTGCAAGCATAGTGAGGCTCCCGTTGAGGAATGTGAAAGCTATAAAGTTCTTATTAAATATTTCTTTATGATAACGACTTACGGGTCATGCCGTCATCTTATTAAAGCAGAAGTTTTCCGATGTCAGGCAAATGTGATGCATTCAAGTGCCTTTTGCAGATGTAAAAAAACCGGCAACTGCTGAAGCAGAAGCCGGTTTACGTATTCTTAAGAATACCCGGAAATTATGCTGCGAAGTTAGCCGCTGCAAATTCCCAGTTCGCCAGAGCCCAGAAACCTTTCAGGTAGTTAGGGCGGGCGTTGCGATAGTCGATGTAGTACGCGTGTTCCCACAGATCAACAGTGATCAGAGCAGTCTGACCGGCAGTCATTGGCGTGCCAGCGTTACTGGTGTTGACGATTTCCAGAGAACCGTCAGCGTTCTTAACCAGCCAGGTCCAGCTGGAACCGAAGTTGTTTACTGCTTTGTCGTTGAATTCGTTCTGGAATGCTTCGAAAGAACCCCACTTAGCGTTGATCGCGTCTGCCAGAGCGCCAGTTGGTTCACCGCCACCGTTTGGCGACAGGCTGTTCCAGTAGAAGGTGTGGTTCCAGATCTGAGCAGCGTTGTTAAAAACAGGACCTGCCGGAGCTGCTTTGATGATCTCTTCCAGAGTTTTGCCCTCAAACTCTGTACCAGGAACCAGACCGTTCAGCTTGTCCACGTAAGTGTTGTGGTGTTTACCGTGGTGGAATTCCAGAGTCTCAGCAGAGATGTGTGGCTCAAGTGCTGATTTATCATAAGGCAGTGCAGGTAATTCAAATGCCATGGTTGTTTTCTCCATCAACTCACGTAAAAAATTTGAAGTTATCTAAACGACACTTCGGCCATTAATTATCCAGATTTCGCAGCCCCTTGTTAGAACAGCCAGAGACCTATCTGTGTTTAAAGTGCGTGAATAATAGCACTTCATTTGCAGGGTTTCTATTTCTGAGTAGAACGCTTGGATATTATTTATTGATCAAAAGTTCTGAAAAGCCAGTCTACATTAGCCATTAGCTCATTTATTTACGATACACAATGTAATAGTCTTACGGTTGTTAGCCTGACTGAAGTCTACAGGCACCGAAAGCTGATTTTTGTTATGGCAGTTACAATTGTATTGGCCACACTTGGCGATGATGCTTAATCAAAAGAAAACTGACCCGGATTCTAAACATGTCACCTGATAATATGAAAATTGTTCCCGAACGTGATGATCCCGCACCAATTCGATCCGGTAGTTCAGGCCGCTCGGGAGGCAACGGCTTGGTTTGGTTTGCAGTTGCTTTGTTGATTGCGGGTGTCGTTGCCGTTTATTTCCAGAATAATCAGCTGGCCGGTAAGTTGGAGCAGCAGCAGGCGAGCCTGAACCAGGCTGCACAACGTATTCAGCTATTGGAAGATGAATTGACAGCGACAGGTCGTGATCTTTCCAAGTCAGGCAGCACACTGGAAAAACGACTTGAAGCCTCTGAACACGAGATCCGTAAACTGTGGGACCTGAGTAATAAACGCAATAAGGTTGATATTGCCAGTAACGAGGCAGCCTTAAAGCAACTTGCAAAAGATATTAAAGCGCTGGAAGCGAACCAGAAAGAGCAGCAATCGGCGCTGACGGATGAAATGGCTACCCGTGAAAATATGGATAAAGCCCTTCAGACGGAACAACAGGTATTCAGCCAGCGTCTGACAACGGCATCTTCTGACCTGGCTAAATTGGCAGAGAAACAGGCTCAGCTAAGTGCTGATTTGGCTGATGTTAAGAAGAAACTGGCTAAAATCGACAGCAAAGCGATTCAGAATATAGAAAAAACACTGTCCGTTTACGATGAGCGACTGGATGCCATTGATGCCTCCCGCCGCCAGCTGACCAGTAACGTTACTCGGTTGAATACCGATGTAAATAACCTTCAGCTTGAAGTGAACGCCTTGATTAAAGCTGGCCAATCGACACCCTCGACAGCGGTGACACCGGCTCAGTAAAAGAGCATTACTCAGATTAAAAAGGACGGTTCGCCGTCCTTTTTGCGTTTTGCACAATAACTTTTGTTTAAAACGCCATAATTAGCCGGTTGGTTAATAAACCTTTGCGCTAAAAAAGTGATAACGCTGCACCTGATAATAAATAGAATAGAAAGGAGTTTTTATGCCAAACAGTTCCGCTCTGAATACGGGAATGCGTTTCTCCCCGGAACGCTATCTGGAAGGAATGAAGCGTTTTATTGGCGTATTACCTCAATGTCAGGCCCTTAATATGCAGGCCGAATCTGCTGATGACCAGCATGTGCTTTTTTCTGTCCCTTTTGCTGAACATCTGATCGGCAATTCGCGAAAGCAGCTGATACATGGTGGTGTGATTTCGACGCTTTTGGATACGGCCTGCGGTTCCGTTGCAGTGTGTGCTTTACCGCGCTTTGAAATGTGTCCCACTTTAGATCTCAGAATCGATCATTTGCGTCCGGCGGTTGCCGGTAAGACGCTTTACTGCAAAGCCAGTATCGTCAAAGTCACGCCTCAGATTATCTTTACCGAGGGTGTTGTCTATCAGGATGAAGACGAGCCTGTCTCAAGGGCCGTAGCCAATTTTATGCGATTGGGTGCTGACAAAACTCCAGTCGAAATGGATGAGGCACTGTTTGCTGAAGCAGGTTCGGTATCCGCAAATGAGGAGGCGCACTGATGAAAGCCTCTGATGATCTGATTCAGTTGATTACGACAACTCAAAGTTCCGGTCGATGGGAAGCGATGCTGAAACAGATCCCCTATGCCGGATTTATTGGTCTGACCGCGCAATCCATGGGAGATGAAATTCTGTTTCGCATGGAGCCTCTGGAAAGCAATACCGGCAATCCTCTGTTACCTGCGCTTCACGGCGGTGTGATTGCAGGCTTTATGGAAACCGCTGCAACACTCAATCTGATGATGCGTCTGGAAGTTCACACAGTACCTAAGGTGGTGGATCTGACCGTTGATTACCTGCGTTCCGGCAAGCTTAAACCTACTTACGCCACCTGCGTGCTTAACCGTCAGGGCCGTCGGGTAGCCAACGTTCAGGTCAGTGCCTGGCAGAAGAATCGGGAGACCCCAATTGCCACTGCCCGGGCGCATTTTCTACTGGAGGATGAAGGCTGATAACGATGCTTAAGTCAGTGTCGACTGATAATGATTGTTCAGCCAGTAGGCCACCAGAGGCAAAAAGTTAGGGTGATAGTGGTGAGCATCTGTCAGAGCATGCTGCTGGTTCTCTTCGATAAAGCCTGAAGGGTCGAAGTAATGGATCTTATCCGCCGGGAGTATCTCTTCTGTTTCTCTGATGCGATTAGCAAAGTTGAGAGTAATAGATGACAGTTCTTCCCGGCCCGGAAGTTTTTTGCCATTAAAGGGCACATTGAATGTGTTGATAAAGCAGATTCGCTGGATTCCTAGCGCTTTCAGGCGTTGGGTAATCGTCAGCAGATCGGCTTCGATTTCAGCTGCAGGCATGATCCTGAGTGTCAGATGCTGAATCAGCTGATCAGCAAGCTTGTCTCCCGTTCGCAATGACCGGTCTGGGTCGCCGGTTCTCAGCTGCTTTATCCAGGCTGCCGCATCTTTGCTTAATGCTGAAAAATAGGCCGGTAGGCGATCAATAACCAGGCTTTCGGGTTTATCCAATTCCGGTATGCTTAACTCGTAGGCTTTCATTGATGAAAGCTCGATAAAAAAAGTCTCAACCTGATCAAAGGGAAGCTGGTGAGGATTCAGTTTCTTCCAGGTTGGTAGGGTAAGCAGACTCAGATTCATCAGTTTGAGCTTTTCGGCCTGATCAGGGATCTCTGTTATTTTCTCGTAGTAATCCAATACCTGCAGCATATCTTTTGTGCTGTGCAAATGGCCCCACCATCGATTTTGAAGCCGGATTACATTACCGCTGTGCAACATTGTCAGTGGGGTTCGTATGCGACAGGTTCCAAAGTAGTTAATCATAATGATTCCCTTCCGGATTAAAGGTTTGCCATTCTGCGTGCCTGAAAAAAAACAAGTTAAAACAATCTGTTAATTTTATCTCTCTAAGTCTTGAAAAAATATGTCCGGGTCCCATATTCAATTCCAGACAATTTTTGCAGGCCGGATGGTATCTACATCCGGCCTGCTGTGAACTAAGTGATGTTGTTCTTAACCGTTCAACTATGGAGATCTGACTCAATGTCCGCTGAAGCACAGAAAGAAACTCTTGGCTTTCAGACAGAAGTAAAACAGCTTCTGCACCTGATGATTCACTCTTTGTACTCCAACAAAGAGATTTTCCTGCGTGAACTGATTTCCAACGCGTCCGATGCCTGTGACAAGTTGCGTTATAAAGCGCTGGAAGATGATGCCCTGTACGAAGGTCAGTCCGAGCTGCAGGTTAAAATCACCGCTGATCCGGAAAACAACACGGTAACCATCTCTGATTCCGGTATCGGTATGAACCGTCAGGATGTGATCGAGCATCTGGGTACCATCGCTAAGTCCGGTACAGCGGAATTCCTGAGCCAGCTGACCGGCGACCAGAAAAAAGATTCTCAGCTGATCGGCCAGTTCGGTGTGGGCTTCTACTCGTCCTTCATCGTTGCAGAAGAAGTAGAAGTTGTGACCCGTAAAGCCGGCAGCCCTGTGGGCGAAGGTGTTCGCTGGGTATCCAAAGGTGATGGCGAATTCACCATCGAAACCGTTGAGAAGGCTGAGCGCGGTACGGCGATCACCCTGAAGCTGAAAGCCGACGAGAAAGAGTTCTCTGAAGATTTCCGCCTGCGTAACCTGATCCGTAAGTACTCCGACCATATTGCGGTTCCTGTACTGATGGAAAAACAGCACTTTGGTGACGAAGAGAAGCCGGAAACCCCAGAGTTTGAAGCGGTTAACGAAGCTCAGGCGCTGTGGACCCGCTCCCGTACTGACGTGAAGGACGAAGAGTATCAGGAATTCTACAAGCACGTTTCACACGACTTTGCCGATCCGCTGGCGTGGTCCCATAACAAGGTTGAAGGTAAGCTGGAATACACCAGTCTGCTGTATGTACCGGGCAAAGCGCCGTTTGACCTGTACCACCGTGAAGCTTCCCGTGGTCTGAAACTGTACGTTCAGCGTGTGTTTATCATGGATGACGCTGAGCAGTTCCTGCCGCTGTACCTGCGCTTTATTAAAGGGGTGGTGGATTCCAACGATCTGTCCCTGAACGTATCCCGTGAGATTCTGCAGCAGGATCCGAACATCACCTCTATGAAGAGCGCGCTGACCAAACGTGTGCTGGACATGCTGAGCAAGCTGGCCAAAAACGATGCTGAAAAGTACCAGAGCTTCTGGAACGAGTTCGGCAGCGTACTGAAAGAAGGCCCGGGCGAAGATTTCTCCAATAAAGAGAAGATCGCCAAGCTGCTGCGTTTTGCCTCCACGAACGGTTCCGACGATACTCAGAATGTGTCTCTGACCGATTACATCGAGCGCATGAAAGAAGGTCAGGACAAGATCTACTACCTGACTGCCGAAAGCTACAACACCGCTAAAAACAGCCCGCACCTGGAGATCTTCCGTAAGAAGGGTATCGAAGTGCTGCTGATGACCGACCGTATCGACGAGTGGCTGATGAGCCACCTGAACGAGTTCGACGGCAAGCAGTTCCAGGATGTAGCCAAAGGTGAGCTGGATCTGGGTGATACTGAGTCTGAAGAAGACAAGAAAGCTCAGGAAGAAGCCGCTGAGAAAGTGGAAGGCATGGTTGAGCGTACCAAAGAGCTGCTGAAAGAGCAGGTTGAAGATGTACGTGTGACCCACCGTCTGACCGATTCTCCGGCCTGTGTGGTGCTGAACGATGGCGAGATGGGCGAGCAGATGCGCCAGATCATGAAGGCTGCAGGTCAGGAGATTCCTGAAGCCAAGCCGATTCTGGAGCTGAACCCGACGCACCCTCTGATTCTGAAACTGGATCAGGAGCAGGACGAAGAGCGCTTCGGCGAGCTGGCCCGTATCATTCTGGATCAGGCGATGCTGGCTGAAGGCCGTCAGCTGAAGGATGCCGCCTCTTATGTGCAGCGTCTGAACCGTCTGCTGCTGGATCTGGCGGGTTAAACGTCAGACCCCAGCAAACAGATACAGAACTGAAAAAGGCGGCCTTAGGGTCGCCTTTTTTGTGCCTTGGGTTTCGATTGCAGGCCTCGCTGCTCCGGGCTTTACTAAAGATGATAGCCTTCGGCCTAAGCCGAGACGTTACCTTTTTGGATCAGGCGGTTGATAACGCCCTGAAGCCCGACGCTGTGTGATGCTTTAAAAAGTACTAAGTCTCCAGCCTGTATATTATCGGCCAGATGTTTTTCCAAATCGGAGTTATTGCCAAAAGCCTGCGCATTTATATTTTCTGCGGTAAGTTCCGGGAGCAAAGCGCTCATATCATCTCCAATCAGGCATGTCTGGTCGGCATTCGCCTGAAGGATATCCGGCAAAAGCTGACGATGGTGTTCTAGGCTTTTGTGACTGAGTTCTTTCATGTCACCCAGAACCAGCCATTTTTTCCCCTTCACCTTTTGGTGGCTGAAGCTATTCAGTGCTGCCTTCATTGATAAGGGATTGGCGTTATAGGCATCGTCGATCAGCATGGCATGCCCTCCATCTCTGGGCATAATGGATTCTTTTCCGCGTCCCTCGACAGGTCTGAACGTGTTAGCAACTGCAGCAGCGGGAAGAATATTCAGGTGTAATGCGGATATTACGCCAAGGCAGTAGAGCAGGTTGAGCGCCATATGCAGGCTTTTTTGCTCTAATGTCAGAGTGAAAGCAGGCTGGCTTTTGAATTTTGCACTTAATTGACCGGTCTCGGGGCAGAAGCTGATTAAGCGAAGATCGCTTTCGGTATGTTCTCCCACAGATATGATATTCAGTTGTTGCTTTCGGGCTGCAGCTTCAACAATTGGCCACTCGTCCATATCGCGATTGATAACGGCGATACCGCCTTCGGACATGCCAGAAAAAATCAGACTTTTACGCTCAGCGATAGTTGTGGTGTCTTTGTGATATTCCAGGTGCGCCGGGGCTACATTGGTAAATACTGCGATATCGGGGCGGGTCATCTGGGCGTTTTGTTGCATGCTTCCGATGGCCAGTTCCAGCACCGCATATTCAGCATCCCAGGCTTCAGAAGCCAGGTTCCAGGCGATCCCACGTGGCAGGTTAGCGTTATGGCGGGTCTGCCCTGTTTTGCCGTAGATGGATAGCAGGTGACTCAACAAAGAAACACAGGTTGTTTTGCCACTGCTGCCTGTAATTGCGATCACCTTGCCCAGCATCTGAGTTCGGCTGAAGCGGCCGATATCTAAAATTGAGCGATCAATGCTCTCTACTTTCAGTAGGGGGATGTTACCGAACAGTCCCTCCTTCGGAGTGTCCTGGCAGATGACGGCCTGGGGCTGGAAAGGCAGTCTCAGAATTTGTTCTGCGGATAAAAATCGCTTATCGCCTTCAGGCCGCAGAATAACTATCTGGCCCGCCTGAAAGGTTGGTGCATGAATCGATAAGCCAGTGGCTCTCCATTGAGGATGGGGTGCCGTCAGCCATTGTCCACGGGTTGCCTGAATTAAGCGGGCAGAGCTCCAGTTTGGGCCTGATTGATAGCGGCGTTTATCCTGCGGCAGATCGCATGTGCCGGGAAGCTCTTTGGCTATTGTGGTTGTAGGATTGTCAGTTGCAGACTTATCATTCGTAACGCTGATTTTCGTGCGATCAGTTTCGTTCTGAATGGTCGCGACGTGTTCGTCAGGTATTTCTGTCGGATCAGGCTGGGTGTTCTTTTTCAGATAATAGTGCAGATACGCCACATAGCCGGACAGGTAATGCTCCACATCATCGATTCGTACCCGAAAAGCGTGATGGCGAATATAACAGCTGCCAACAATCTTCTTCGGATTTTTAAAGTACATGGCGTACTCCGGCCAGAAATAGCCATTCATCAGGTACTGAGCGCGATGCTGCAAAGCCTGGTCGAATTTCTCCAGATCTAACTGATCCAGCAGATGTTTGTGCTCATCCAGTGTTTTCAGGCGGCCGATCATTTTGTGAGCAGCCATCATGAGTTCCAGCAATGTAGGGAATGTCGTGATACGTTCCTGAACAAACTGGAGATGGTCAGCCACGTTCTGAATACCAAACTGAAAGTAGCGGGCTTCTGGTTTATACAAAGTCAACTCATTTACGCAGTAACTCAGCCAGTGGTCGTGGGCTTCCCAGTAGTTGTCAGCGATAAAGTGATCAAAGGCTTTCTCTACCACAGCCAGCCAGCGAGGATCTTTCGTGATGCCGTACAGGCGCATCAGTCCAAAAGCGGCTTCACCTTCATAATAGATAGTGCGGAAATCTTCTTTAGTCGACAGGTCGGTACTGTTGAGTACGTGAACAAAACTGCCGTTTTCCGGGTTCTGCATATAACGGATGCCCAGAGCCAGTTTTTCTATCAACGGCAGGAACTGCTCATCCTGCATCAGCTCTGTGTACTTGCTGAAAGCCAGAATGCAGACCGCGTTGCCACCCAGCTTGATCTCGTCATTCAGGTCAGTCAGAAAGGCGGCTTCGTCACCGTCAGGCAGTGTGTAAGTCTTAATCAGTTTATCGTTCAGATGATTGAGAGCGCGTTGGATTGCGGACTTAAGCTTTTCATCCTGTGTGACTTCCCAGCCCTCAAGCATCGCGTAGGTACTACTGGCATGGCGCAGGGTGTTGTAGGTGTTGATGGCGCGGTCAAAGCAGGGGAACCAACCATAGTTAAAACGTCCGCTTTTTTTTACCTGACCGGCCAGATAATCACTGCTGGTCTCTATCATCCGTATGACATGGTTTTGATCTAAGGTCTCAACAATTCGACGACCTGCATTCCTGCTGACACCATAAAGCAGATGTGGCTCTTCATCGGTCGCGCAAAAAATGCCCTGATGACGAAGCCGGTAAACAGGGGTGTGGTCATCAAAATTCAGCGGGACTTTTTTACCGTATCGCTGTTCGGCAAATCGGCTGAAGTTTTTCTCATTGAGATCTGCGTGGGCTGTCTTGCCGCCCAAATAAAGGGTCGCATTGCTGTTCAGCTCCTGCTCGAGAAAACTAAACTCCAGCGCCTCATCAAGAGCCAGGCCAAAACGATAATAGTTACGTTTATGACGGCGAAGCTCTTCACGAAGGCTTAGCCAGGTATAAGGTTTTACCTCTTCCACCCAGTCTACTTTCAGCCACTGCGGCTTTAGTTTTTCCCGGGAAACTTTCTGGCGGGTTTTTTTTGCACCTGACTCCCAGGCTTGCGCAATTGTTGTTCCTTCAGCGGTGATGACAAAAGCTCTTTGTTTCGGGTCGCAGACCGAGAAAAACAGCTTAAAGCCTTTATGGGGGGAAGACATTGCTGTCGCGCTGAGTTGAACGGGAGCTTTTAATTTATGCAGTAGGTCGGAAAGCGACATAGGTTGGTCCGTCAAAAGTAGCTGAGATTCGTTCCGGGGCTCTGAACTGAAATGTTTCTGTATGTTACCGCAAAACCTGAGGCAGCGCTGGTTTGGAATTTACTGCTATTGTAATAGGTAATTATTGCTGAATATTTCTCTTGAATAGATATTTGGACTATTTTTTGGCGTTATGTATGGGTATGCAACTTCAATTTATATTTTTGGTGGCCGTTTGATCTATATTGTTCTCACCTTATGGTTTAGACTTTAGGCGTAAGCATATCGCTTTCAGGGTGTAAGAAAAAACATATTCAATGCAGTTAGGTTTTAGCTGCTAGATTTTAATAACGATAAGAATATCCTTCCGGAGGATTCACAATGACGCTGAAGAATAAAGTGCTCGCAGTAGTGTTGCTGCCGGTGCTTTTAATTACGTTGACACTGACGTTTATCAGCTACACAGATTTAAAGAAGGAACTGCTTAAGTCAGTTAGCACGGATACGCATCGGGTAGTTAATGACGCCAGTATTACCATTCAGGGTTGGATGAAGCATAAAGCGGATGTTGCAGAGGCTTTTGCAACGCGCTCTGCTGATCAGGCTGACATTTTACCTTTCCTGCGACAAGGGGAAAAATCAGGTAACTATGATGTCTTTTATTTTGGTGCAACGACAGGTCGTGCCATTTTTTCTGATCCTGAAATTCAGAAAATTCTTGATGACAAGGGTTTCGATCCCACCGTACGTCCCTGGTATAAGGGGGCAAAAAGTGCGGGTAAAACAGTTTTTACCGCTCCGTATATCGATGCCAGTTCCGGCCGCCTGATTATCTCCGTTGCTACACCGGCTAATATTAACGGTCAGTTCCGGGGTGTTGTCGGTGCGGACCTGAGTCTTGATGAGGTTTTGCATACCATTGAGTCAATTGATGTAGGTGGGCAGGGCTTTGTGATGCTGGTGGATGAGAGCGGCACTGTTATTGCCCATCCAAATGAATCACTGCGTATGAAACCCCTCAACGACGTTGGGCCAGAGCTGAATATAAGCATGGTAGAGCGTCTTGCTGCCAGTGGTGATATGGATACCCTGCCGATTGACGGGCGTGACCATATGATGCGCTTTAAGCGGGTAGGTGATTCTCGTTTCTACGTGGGCATCGCTCTTGAGACCAGCGATGTTATGGCTCCTTTATCACGTCTTTTGATGATTAATAGTCTGGTTTCACTGGTTCTGATTATTGCGGCCGCAGTGGTTAGTATGTGGATGGTCGGCCGGGTGATGAAACCACTGAATGCCATTGGTGATGCTCTTGAGGAGATTGCCGAAGGTGAAGGCGATCTGACCAAGCGACTGACGGTTGAGGCCCATGATGAAATTGGTGCGCTTGCCGGACATTTCAATCACTTTGTCGATTCCATGCACAAGATCATTCAGGATATCTCCATTCTGTCTAAAGACCTGCGTCATACGGCAGAAGAGAGCGCTCACGTTGCCAAGCGCACCAGCGACGATGTGCAAAGTCAGATGTCGGAAGTTTCTATGGTTGCCGCCGCAGTCGAAGAGATGGCTACAGCAACTCAGGAAATTGCTAGTAATGCTGAAAATACCGCAGCAGCAGCTCAGGAGTGTGCTGATAACAGCCGTGGTGGTCAGCTGGTGGTATCCAACACCCGTGAAGCGATTCGGGGCCTTTCAGGTCAGATTCAGAATGCGGCCGGTGTTATTGACCGCCTGAGCGAGCACTCGCAGGAGATTAACTCTATCCTGTCGACTATTCAGGATATTGCAGAACAGACCAACCTGCTGGCGCTGAATGCTGCTATTGAGGCAGCTCGTGCGGGTGAACAAGGGCGTGGCTTTGCTGTGGTTGCGGATGAGGTTCGAGTGCTTTCTCAACGTACCCACCAGTCTACTGAAGAGATTCAGCAGATGATCGACAGCCTGCAAAAAGCTTCGGATGAGGCGGTGAAACTGATGTCCAGCAGCCGTCAGCAGGCAGAGGACAGCGTCGAAGAAGCCAATAACGCCTACGAAAAGCTATTGAGTATTACCGATGCGATCACGGGAATCAGTGATATGTCGACTCAGACAGCCGCCGCCACGGAAGAGCAGACTCAGGTAAATCACAGTATTTCTGAAAATACATTACGTATTCGCGAGATTGCCAGTCAGCTTTCGGATGAATCCGACCAGTCCCGTGCCCGTGCGACAGAACTGAATGCTTTGGCTGAAAGTCTGCACGGTCAGGTGAAGCGCTTTAAGCTCTGATTGATAGCTTTTGATAACGCTTCAGGTGGCGTGGTCTGCCGCCTGAATCATCACAACATGAGCCGGTTCCCAGCCTAAGGGAACCGGCTTTTTTCTGCCCGGAAAAAAGTTTGGTTTGATCTGCAAGGCTGTTTTCTCGTTGTGAGATACCGGAGATAGTGATTCTTTGGATGAGGTCAAATGTGAGCCTTGGCTTGCAATTGAAAGCTCACACCAGCTTTTTTCAATACTGACATCGAGAGGTTCCGACCGGTGACGCCAGACATACCACATGGCGTAAAAAATAGTGAATACGACTAACACTTTCAGCCAAAGGGCGAAGGGGCGGAAGATCAAGGGGTAACTGACCATGATTAACATCATGCTGGTTGATAGCAGCTTGGCTTTAAAGGGGATAACACGATCTGCTTCCCATGCCTGAATCATAGGGCCAAATGTCTTTTGCCGGAGTAACCAGCGGTGGACTTTTACCGAACCTTTAGAAAAGAAAAAGGCCGCGAGAATCACGAAGGGAGTTGTTGGCAGCAGCGGGAGCACGACACCAATAGCGCCAAGAAAAAGCGCTAAAAAGCCCGCAGCCATATAAAGCTGTTTTCTGAATTGCTCCATAGGAATCTCCCGATGCCAGCAAAGGTGGTGTTGTTTAAAGGCTGTTTTTTAAAGATAGACCGCACACAGATGCAAACAGAAAAGAGGTTAACGGATAACCCTGAAAGCGGCCAGATTTCTTTAGGGATATCAAACAGTTTGCTTGCTGCGAATCATAAATGACTGGTGTCGGAGGGAGCTGCCGGTGATATATTCGCCCTGTTACATCCCATTGAGGTGAGATGTAACAGGGCACAAGGGGAGCGCGTTAGTCTTTAATAAAATCTTTACCTTTTTCTGCTGCTTCGGAGACGCCCTCTTTGGCGGAGCAGGCAGCTCGCTGCGCAACACATTTTGACATGCAGCCCATTTTCCCCAATGCATCATCAAAGAAGCGTACCTTACAGCTGGCTTCGCAGGCGGATTGCTTCAGTGTGCAATTAGCCTGTGCTGATACCGGTAAAAGGAAAGGCAGTAAAATGGCAAAAAACAGAGCTGTTGTTTTCATAGTAGATTTCATTTGAGTTTTAAAAGACATGGACTTACCGGTTTTGAGAAAATAGAGCATAAGGCAATTCAGCGCCCACCTATTATTGATTAATTATCATAATTTTTATGCCTCCGGTTCAAGAGAAATACCGGACTCGGAAGGTATATTCTGAGGTGATGTGAACTTAGCCATCAGACGGAGATCTCTTTTGAGTAAACAGACGGCGTCAACTTTTGAATCTTCTGATTTTGTTTTGGTCGAGCACAACGAGGATTATGTCATTATCGCCAAAGCGCCAGGCGTTGATGTCCACCGGGACGGTGATGAAGCGGGTATTTCAGAAAAAGTGTCTGTGGCTCTGGGGCTTGAAAAACTTTATCTGGTGCACCGTCTTGATAAGGTGACTTCCGGGCTCATGGTATTGGCAAAAAATGCTGATAGTTGTGCTCAGCTGGCAGCCCTTTTTAAAGCCCGTAAAGTGAGTAAGTTCTACCTGGCGGTTTCTGCAAAAAAACCGAAAAAAAAGCAGGGCTGGATTATTGGCGATATGGAGCGATCCCGGCGGGGCAGTTGGAAGCTGACCTCGGGGAAGACAAATCCGGCAGTGACGCAGTTTTTTTCAAAGCCCTTGCAGGCTGGCTTTCGGGCTTTTCTGCTGAAGCCCAGTACCGGAAAAACCCACCAGTTAAGAGTTGCCCTGAAAAGTATCGGGGCGCCAATTTGTGGCGATTTACTATATGACGATGCCGGTAAAGCCTCTGAAGAGCAGCGAACTTATCTTCATGCGTATGGCCTGAGTTTTCACTGGCAGGGTGAGCTTAGGCGTTATCGGTTTTGGCCCTCTCAGGGAGAGCATTATCTTTCCGATGAGTTTTCTGCTCTCAGAGCTGACTGGGAGGAGCCGGAAGATCTGTCCTGGCCGAAATCCTGATTTGTCTCTGCACCTTTTCAGTGCCTTTGGCTTAGACTGAACAGAGGAAACAAAAATAAAAAGAAGTGAGTCCTGCGATGAAAGCCCTACCTGAAATCGTTATTGATCCAGCTTCGCCTGAACCTAATGGCGTTGGTTATGTTCAGCAATACCCTTTAGTCATTCGTGAGCTGACTCCAAAAGATGGTGATGTTTTTCATTATCTGAGGGTTCGTTGTATAGAAAGTGATCCTACCAGCTTCAGTGTTTTGTTAGAGGAGGAGAAATCCCTGACCTCCTCTCAGGTTAAAAATCTTTTGGATCGGTTTTATCGTGCCGAGAATTCAGCTCTTTGGGGTGGCTTTTGCGGCGATTATCTCGTTGGGATGATCGGCCTTGAATCTATGGCTGGTCCTGTTCGCCGTCATCGCGGCATCGTTACCGGGCTGTGTGTTTTGCCTGAATACAGGGGACAGCAGATCGGTCTGACATTAATTGAGCATGTGATTGAGCAGGCAAAGCGGAATCCACAGCTGGAATCTCTGGTGCTTGAAGTAAGTGAAGAGTCACTCGCGGCTATTACGCTCTATCAGCAGACTGGTTTCAGAGAAAATGGACGTGAGCCTCGTGCACTGGCCTTTGGCGATCAGAGGCTGGATCTGATTCGTATGAACCGTCCGCTCAGATAGTGGACGATTCATACACAGCCAATGAACGAAAAAGGGCTCACTGGCAAGCGAGCCCTTTTGTTTTCGGCCGGCTTTCGAATTTGACCGGAGTTAGTTCTTTTAAAAGTCAGTATTTGCAGGTGCTAATATTTCAAATGACCTAATATTTCAAACGACCTAATATTTAAAGCGGCCTACAAGGGATTTTAACTCGTGCGCCAGGGTGTTCAGACGGTTACTGTTTTCTGCTGTTTGTTCCGAAGTATGCGCTGACTCGTCTGACATCGCGTTGATCGCCATAATATTTTGTTCAATCTCCATGGCTACGGCGCTTTGCTCTTCACTGGCACTGGCAATCTGATCATTCATGGACGTGATCTGTCCTACTGCGCTTGAGATGGCATTCAGGGCATCATTAGCCGCCTGTGCCTGCTCAACGGTTTGTTCTGCCTGTGTGCAACTTTGTTGCATCAGGCTTACAGCGTTGTTAGTACCGCTTTGCAGTGCTGAAATGACCTGCTGAATCTCTTCTGTTGCTTCCTGAGTGCGACCAGCCAGATTACGAACCTCATCAGCGACAACGGCGAACCCTCTGCCTTGTTCACCGGCGCGAGCCGCTTCAATAGCAGCGTTCAGGGCCAGCAGGTTGGTTTGTTCTGCAATAGCCTGAATCACATTAATCATGCCGGTAATGTTTTCTGATTGCTCTTCGAGTTTGTGAATGGCATCCATTGCGTTGTTGATGTTGCCGGATAAACCATCAATATCTCTGCGTGTGGCGTCGACAACCTTATGTCCATCCAGGGACACCTGGCTTGCGGTTTGAGCAGCCTGAGCTGCTTCTGCGGCATTTTTGGCAACATCGGCCACCGTGGCGGCCATCTCGTTAATGGCGGTTGCGGCCTGATTGGTCTCCTGAGCCTGCCGTTCCAGGCGA
This sequence comes from Oceanospirillum sp., assembly GCA_048270425.1. GTDB lineage: Bacteria > Pseudomonadota > Gammaproteobacteria > Pseudomonadales > Halomonadaceae > Oceanospirillum. Next base: position 26,617 of record JBLWSY010000009.1, on the reverse strand, counting down.
TGACTGTTGTCCAGGGCGATCTGATTCATCGCTTCGGAAGTGTCATTCAGGCTCTGACTGGTATCTGCCATCTGCTGGACCATCTCGCGGATGTGACCGGTAAAGCGGTTAAAGGCCCGTGACAGGTGGGTAATTTCATCATTGCCGGATTCGTCCAGTTGGGCGGTCAGATCACCATCGCCGTGTGCGATCTCATCCATGGCATCGTTAAGATGATCCATACGTTGCTGAATCACATTGCGATAGATGAGCCACAGAGCCATCAGCATGACCATCAGCAGAGAGACGACCAAGCCGGTAATTTTTAAGCTGGTAGCACGGCCTGCAGCCAGTTGGTCGGTAATGTCGGTAGTGACTTCCAGCACGCCGCGAACATCGCCCATTTTCCAGTCATTCTTTGGCGTTTGGGGGTGGCTGTTGTGACAGGCGACGCAGGCTTCGGCAGACATCTTATCGGATATTGCAACGCGAACCAGAGTACGGCCATTCTCTTCAAATTGTTTAACGACTGTGCTTTCCGGGTTACTGATCAGTTGCTTCCATGCGCTCTGTTCAAACTCATCCAGGCGGCGATTAGCCCGGTTCGGAAAAGGGTATTCACTATAAAGCTTAAGAATCAGGCCTTCGTCTTTCATCAGATCACTCAGGTCATGGATCATCGTAGCCGGAAGCGGGATCTTGTCCGCATGCTGTTTATGATCGCTGTCCGGCTTAAGCGCGCCGGAAGCCAGTACCTTACCAACGACGTTTTGCGTGTAATATTTACGCAGAGTCTTGAACTGATCGACGGTGGACTGAGAGTTCTCGATAACATTCTCAATCAGGGTTTCGCTCATCTGTTTGGGGATAAAAAGCACCAAAATCAGCATGATAATAGCTATTAAAGCAAGAATAGGTACCGCCATCTTGCCAAAGAGGCCCAGATTTCTCATTGGTCAATCCTTATAATCGGTATGCATTCCATTTGCTTTGGGCTACCAGCCAGCCTGTGAATGCGCAATGTACTGAAAACTGCCTGCATTATGGTGTAGTTTTTCCGATCATAAAGTAACACTTTGTATAGGGATATTATGCGCCTTGATTCCGCGGCAGGATCTAGGGCCTGTTTTGCACTGCTTGGCCCCTTGCTGTAAAATTTCGCCCCTTTTCCGCCTACCGGCATACCATCACTGCAATTCAGTCTGAGGTACTCATGGACTCCACCCGTTATTTGACGCCTGCTCAAATGAAGAATGATGTTTTATCCGGCCTGACGGTTGCTCTGGCATTGGTGCCGGAAGCGGTCGCATTTGCTTTTGTTGCCGGTGTTGAACCCTTAGTGGGTCTTTATGCCGCCTTTATGGTTGGGCTGGTTACTGCCTGTATTGGTGGACGTCCGGGTATGATCTCCGGTGCTACCGGGGCACTTGCGGTGGTGATGGTATCTCTGGTGGCAGAGCATGGGGTTGAGTATTTGTTTGCTGCCGTTGTGCTGATGGGCTTCTTCCAGATCATGGCAGGGGTGTTCCGCTTGGGTAAGTTTATCCGCATGGTGCCGCACCCGGTGATGCTGGGCTTTGTGAACGGTCTGGCTATTGTGATCTTTTTGGCACAATTGGGGCAGTTTAAATGGAAAAATGAATCCGGTGAAATGGTCTGGATGAGCGGCGAGCCTATGATGATTATGCTGGCTCTGATCGCGTTGACCATGGCGATTATCTTCTTCCTGCCGAAACTGACCAAAGCGATCCCTTCTTCACTGGCGGCAATTGTGACCGTGACACTGCTGGTGATTTTTATGGATCTGGATGCCCGTACGGTACAGAACGTACTGGCAGATATGACCAATGATCCTCTGGCGTCTATCGCCGGTGGTTTCCCTGAATTCCATATTCCAATGGTGCCGATGTCGTTGGAGACACTTTGGATTATCCTGCCTTACTCCCTGATTCTGGCAGCTGTCGGTCTGATTGAATCCCTGCTGACCCTGAGCCTGATTGACGAAATGACCGAAACCCGTGGCCGTGGCAACAAAGAGTGCGTGGGTCAGGGTACTGCGAACATTCTGACCGGTTTCTTCGGTGGTATGGGCGGTTGCGCCATGATTGGTCAGAGTATGATCAATATTAATTCCGGTGGTCGTGGTCGTTTGTCCGGTATTACGGCGGCGGTCTTTCTGCTGTTGTTTATCCTGTTTACCTCCTCTCTGATTGAGATGATCCCGGTTGCCGCGCTGATCGGTGTGATGTTTATGGTGGTGATTGGTACCTTCGAGTGGGCCAGTCTGCGCATGATGGGTAAGATTCCTAAGTCCGATGCTTTTGTGATCGTGCTGGTATCCGGTGTGACTGTGGTAACGGATCTGGCGATTGCGGTTATTGTGGGTGTGATTGTATCGGCGCTGATTTTTGCCTGGCAGAATGCCAAGCACATTCAGGTGCGTATTATCGAAGAAGACGACAACCACCGTGTTTATGAACTGACTGGTCCGTTGTTCTTTGCGTCGATCAATAACTTCCGTGAGCAGTTCGATCCGAAGAACGATCCTCAGGATGTGGTTCTGGATTTCCGTAACTCCCGTGTGAGTGATCACTCTGCACTGGAAGCGATCGATGCACTGGCGGACAAATATATCGCGGCAGGTAAAACCCTGCACCTGCGCCACCTGAGTGGTGAATGCCGTGATCTGCTACAGAAAGCCGGTGATCTGGTTGAAGTTAACGTGATCGAAGATCCTAAATATCACGTTGCGACGGACAAGCTGGCGTAATGTCGGCGGATTTGACTGCACAGCCGGAGCAGGTCTCCGGCTTAGAAAACGGGCAGGAGGAGATCCTGCCCGTTTTGTATCAGGATGAACATCTGGTGGTGATCAACAAACCTTCCGGTTTGTTGGTGCACCGTAGCCCGATTGATCGCCATGAGACCCGTTTTGCCCTGCAGATGGTACGCAACCAGATCGGCCAGAAAGTGTTTCCGGTGCATCGTCTGGATAAGCCAACATCTGGTGCTCTGGTCTTTGCCCTGAGTTCTGAGGTGGCCCGCAAGCTGGGTGAGCAGATGATGGCTCACGAGGTTGATAAAACGTATGTTGCCGTTGTCCGGGGTTATGCTCCTGAGTCCGGTGAGATTGATCACGCTCTGGTGGAAGAGCCGGATAAGCGCATTAAAGGCTCAAAAGAGAAAAGTGAGCCTCAGCCTGCGTTCAGCCGGTACTGCTGTCTGGCAACGGCGGAGCTGGATGCCTGTATTGAGCGTTATCCCCAGAGCCGTTTTTCTCTGGTGGAGGTGAAACCGGAAACCGGCCGTCGCCATCAGATCCGCCGGCATCTGAAGCATATCAATCACCCGATTATCGGTGATGCCAAACACGGCAGAGGTCGCTACAACCGTTACTTCAAAGAGCACCTTGATAGTGATCGTTTACTGTTAGCTGCGACAACTATCTCGTTTGCCCATCCGGTTTCCGGTGAGCGGTTAACGGTTAAAGCGCCCCTTGAAGCTTCTATGCAGAGTATTATGTCCCGCCTTGGCTGGCAGGACTGGGTCGATCAGTTAAGTTAATTTAGCCTGTAAGCAAGCTTTGGGTTTATCCATAGCCTGATGCTTACGGTCTTGGATAGTCAGTATTTTCCAGCAGAGTTACGCAGATGAATGATGATTACGGTTTTCGTTTTGGTGGTATCTCCCGTCTTTACGGTGCAGTCGCGGCAGATGCTTTTGCTAAGGCTCATGTTGCCGTTGTCGGTATTGGCGGCGTGGGATCATGGGGTGCTGAAGCGCTGGCCCGAAGCGGTATTGGTAAAATTACCCTGATCGATCTGGATGATATCTGCACCTCTAATATTAACCGTCAGATTCATGCGATGGACGGACAGGTGGGGCGGCCAAAAGTTGAGTCTATGGCAGAGCGAATTAAAGCAATTAACCCGACTTGTGAGGTGAATGCGATCTCTGCTTTTGTCACGGAAAAGAATGTCGCGGAACTGATGCTGAAAGAGTTCGATTATGTGCTGGATGCGATCGATTCCGTAAAACATAAGTGCGCTATGATCGCCTATTGCCGTCGTAACAAAATCCCGTTGATCACTATCGGTGGTGCTGGCGGTCAGACAGACCCGCTGCAGATTCAGATTGCAGATCTGAGCAAAACCGAGCAGGACCCGCTGCTGGCCAAAACCCGCAATCAGTTACGTCGTCAGTACGGTTTTCCAACCAATCTGAAACGACGTTTCTCGGTGGAAGCGGTTTACTCAACCGAGCAGCTGGTTTACCCGTCCGATGATGGGGAAGTGTGTCATCAGAAACCGGATAATGGCGAGTCAACCCGACTGGATTGCCGTAGTGGTTTTGGTGCGGTCACAGTGGTAACGGGGACTTTTGCTTTTGTGGCGGTATCCCGCATTCTGAAAAAGCTGGCGGCTAAAGCGCAACGCCTGGCGGAAGAAAAGAAACAAGCGGACTGATGCTTAACGACTTGCGATAAAGCGGTTGTCTTAAAACCCGGTAAAGACATTAGACCCCGCTTTCTTTCCTGACCTTCGGTAAAGGAAGCGGGGGTTTTAGTACTACCGGGGATTGTTAAGACGTTCAGTCAGGATTACTCAATAACATTGATAATCTGCTGAGCCAGTTCCTTCAAAGCCTGGCTGGCATCACTCAGACCGTCCTGAGCGGTATCCATTTCGTGCAGGCTCTTTTCAATCACTTTAGAAAAATAGTCTTCCTGATCCAATGTCAGATCCAACTCATGGAAGCTGGCCCTGATTTCCAGAACTATATTGTTGATCTGAGTAGCCATCTTGCTCTCATGGCTGCTGATCTCGCTGCCCAGTTGGTCGATGATTGTTTGTACCTTACTGAGAATGCCTTTCAGAGCCTTCTCCCGTTCCAGATCCAGATATTTTGCTTCAAGCCCTTCAATAATCACTGCGGTAACATCGCGAAGACGTCCATAATTGACTTCATCATCAACAGGCATGTTTTTAATCAGAAACGAAACGTGGTTGTCGTTCAGAATGGTACGGTTATCGAAGTCATAAAGGCGGCCAACGCCCCTTAACAGTTCGAAGATATTCAGTTCAATCGGACTGCACTCGCCATTAATCTGATCAAAAGAGTGAATCTCATTACCATGGAACTGCAGGCTGGTGATCAGATTCAGGTTGCCCATCATCTGAAAGAAATGTTTGGCCACCTCTTCAAGTGAGCTGGCTTGCATGCTGTTTTTGAAAAACTGGAGCACATAGCCGTATTGAGAGGCTTCTGCCATGGATTGGAATGCCATGGTGCGCGAGAAGGCTTCCTGATCTTTGAGGCTGCGTTTGCCCAGCTGGTATTGGCCAACCGCATGAACTTTTGCAAACAGCTCCTTCATTTCGAAAGGCTTGGGTACGAAGTCATCGCCCCCTGCATCATAGGCTTTCAGGCGTTCTTCCAGAGAGTTGTGACCTGAAACGAAGATCACTGAAAACTCCTGATCGGATTCCTTTAATTCGCGGCACAGTTCGATACCGCTTTTGCCGGGCATATTAATATCCAGCAGAATGATATCGGGCTTATGCTCTTTAAACAGTGTTTCAGCATCATCACTGGTCGTGGCTGTGAAAAGATTGTATGCATCTTCGAGCATGTCACTGACCATCTCACAATGCATCTCATCGTCGTCAACGATCAGAAGTGTTAGCTCATTCATGTTTGATATTCCTCAGTCGTGAGCTGGTGGGGGCAGCTTGTTTTTATTGAGTTCGGTTAAAATGTTCTGATGATAATTTTGTCAACAGGGGCTTTCATTCGTTGTCCGGTTTCGAGCCTTTGTTGATGTAAATCAGAGCCCATTGAATAAAGTCATCCGGCGGTAGCGCTTTGCTGTAAAGGTAGCCTTGGCCGATATCGCACCCCATCTTTTTGAGTGCATCTCTGATCTCTTCTGTTTCAATTCCTTCTGCTACGCAGCGGACATTCAGCTGTCTGGCTAATAATATCGATGACTCAACAATCGCCCGGGAGATAGGGCTGTTTAACAGATGAAAGACAAAGCTTTTGTCGATCTTAATTTCGTTAAACGGCAGCTGGTTCAGCTGAGAAAGTGATGAGTAGCCGGTTCCAAAGTCATCAATTGAGAGGTAAAAACCCTTCAGTCGCAATCGTGTGAGGGTATCCAGTACGGTCTGATTATTGCTGCTTAGCCCGATTCGCTCTGTTATCTCAAAGGTGATCAGCTCGGCTGGGATTGCGTGGTCTTTTAAAAGCCGAAGCATCAGGCTGGGCAGATCGAGCTCGCCAAGGTAAGCAGCCGACAAATTGATAGAGGTCTGCATTGGCGGCAACCCAGATGCTTGCCAGCGGATCATCTGCTGCATGGTTTGCTCGATAACACTTTCAGTCAGCGGCAGAATCTGCTGGTTGCTTTCGATGTCGGGCAGAAAGTCATCGGGCATTATTAGCCCGTTAGGGTGGTGCCACCGAACCAGGGCCTCAACGCCGTGCAGATCTCCGGTTTTCAGGTCAATCTGTGGTTGGAAATAGGCAACAAACTCGCCATTGGCAATTCCCTTGGCGATGTCATCTGAAACAAACTTTTGTTCGCGAACTTTGCCAGCGGCTTTGCTGGCTGTTGGTTGAGTTTGAACGAGGGGTTGCTCCAGCAAATCTTTTAACATCTGTATGCTGAAGGGTTTATTCAGTTGACCTAAAACCGGTACATTCAGGCGGTCTGCTAATTTATGGGCTCCGTCCAGCACGGACCGTTCAAAGCCCGTCATCAGTATCAGTTGCGGTTTAACGCTCAAAGCGCCGAGGTAATTGATGATCTCAATACCATCCACATCTGGCATAGAGAGATCCAGGGCAAGCACATCGGGCATTGGGCTGAGCTTCAGATCCTGCAGATCACTCAGTTCGCTGCATTGTTCAGTGGAAAAACCCAGCATATCGGCTACATCACTGACCAGTTCGCAAATGTCCTGTTCGTCATCAATAACCAGCAAATGTTTTTTCACCGGCGCTGAAATGTTATTCATAGAATCTCCGTAGCCTTCATCAACCCTGATTGCCAGCCTGCATGTGTGTTCAGTTCCATTGCCACTGGCTCAGGATATGTAAAATGTCCTGGCGACCAAATGGCTTTTTCAATAGCTCACAGGAAACCCTTCGGGCTTCAGCAAGGCTGATATTTTCTGCATAGCCGGATGCCAGTATCACATGCGTATCCGGTGAGTACTCTTTAACCCACTGAGCCAGATTGACGCCGTTTTCTTCACCGGGCATCACAATATCAGAGAGCACCAGAGAGAATTTTTTTGGTGCTTGCTCAATAACCTGGCGGGCGTGAGCTGCTGTTTCAGCTTGCTTAACGTCAAAACCGATCGCTTCAAGCATCTCCCCGAGTGAGGAGCGAATATCTTCTTCATCATCGACAACCAGAGCAGTATGTCCGGGGGATATGTTGATATCCGGTGCCAACCGTTTAAGTGGTGCACCGTCGGTAGAGCGGGTTTCGGTTCTGGGTAACCAGAGATAGAAGGTCGTTCCCACTCCTTCACGCGACTCTAACTCAAGGAAACCGCCACTGCGTTTGGCAAAACCGTAAACCATACTCAGGCCCAGTCCTGTCCCTTTGCCTTTTTCTTTGGTGGTAAAGAAAGGGTCAAAGATCTTTTCCTGCAGTTCTTTGGGAATACCTGTCCCCGTATCCTGAACATAAATACAAGTGTAGTTTCCTGGTTGGCGGTCCCGAACAATCAGTGGATTGTCTGTATCAAGGCAGATGTTAGACGCGCCAATGGTTAGCGTACCGTGCCCATTCATGGCGTCTCTGGCATTAATAGCCAGATTGATCATCACATCTTCAAAATCGCCACGGTCAATAAGAACAGGCCAGAGATCCGGGGCTATCTCGAGAACAACCTGGATATTCCTGGTCAGAGACTTAGTCATCAGCTCGATCAGGTCTCCCAGAATATCGCCGATATGGCAGACCTCACTGTTGATCTGCTGTTGTCGGGAGAATTGCATCAATTTATGGGTAAGGCTGGTGGTTCGTGTTGCTGCTTTGGTGATGGCGTTGATGTGTTTGGTGGCTTTCTCGTTATCTGCCAGTTTCATTTCCAGTAGTTCAGCATGCCCCCTGATAATATTGGTGATGTTATTGAAGTCGTGAGCAATCCCACCGACCAGCTGGCCCACGGCTTCCATTTTTTGCGTCCGGCGCAAACTGGTTTCGATGCGTTTTTTCTCTGTAATGTCGTGTACGACCATCAGAATCGACGGGCGAGAGGACAGGTTGATAGAGTGTGAGTGGATCTCAACGTCGACAACATCTCCGGAGTGCTTTTGCATGCGGCTTTCGAGCACGTGATAGTTACCGCTCTCGTTGTTGATAGAGACAAGTGCATGGATATCCATTACTTGCTGAATCGGGATCAGGTCGTAGATGCCTTTACTGAGCATTTCGTTCAGCGAGTAACCGAAAACTTCTGTCGCTGTGTGGTTAACCGCGATGAATTGGAAGCTTTCACGATCAAAGGCCATCATTGCCATTGGACTGTCAAAGAAGAGAAGTCGGAACTGCTGTTCCTGCTGAATCAGGTCGCTCTGGATCTTCTGACGGTGCTCGTTGAGAACCAAAATATGCAGATAGTTAGCCACCTCACGAACAAAGTTGTACTGATCTTCATGCCAGAGTGTTCGTTCTGAGTTCTCAACCATCAGAAAGCCGATCAAATTGCTGTTTTTAATAAATGCAGCACAGATCAGGGTGGCTGTTTGATTCCGTTGAATATACTCATGAGATAAAAAACTGTTGTTTGGTTTGGGGCCATTAAGATTGGCCAGCGACAATACCCGAACCTGCTCAAGTTGGCGGACAAAGGTTGCGTTGCTGTTCAGAATAAGAGGGGCGCTTTCACAATAATCTGCCTGGTTCTGGTCGATCTGAACCACATTTCTGAAAACAGGCGTGCCTTCCTCCGACAGCCAGATACCAACCCTGGGGGTTTTTAGGGTTGCTGAAGCCAGCTGGCAGATATCCCGTATCAGATATTCAAAAGGGGCTTCCTCCTGAGTCGCTATGCGGGCGACCTCTAATGTCGCTCGCTGCTGTTTCTGGATACGAAAAGCCCTTTCGTGACGCTCTGTTTTAGTTTCTATTTCAGCGCGAATATCCTGAACCTGAACCGAAAACAGTAACTCAGAGTGTTGGATAAAAGGGCTGCAGGATATCCTTACATTGATCAGCTTTCCTGTTTTGCTAAAGGCTTTCAGCTCCTGGAAGTGGTCGGGATCTTTCTGATGCAGGCTAAGTTGGAGCTTGGGGATAAGCCGGGTCAGAGGCTGCCCGGTCAGTTTCTCAGATGGAAAGGCCAACAGACTTTCTGCAGCAGCATTATGTTGAACAATAATACCTTCAGCGGTGGTGATAAAACGGGGATCTTTACTGTTAATAAAGGGGTAGTCATATTCGGTCAGAATATCTGAGGGTGGTGTCTTCGTAGGGCTGCCGACCAGCTCCCGTTCATCTTCCGGTTTTTGCTCATCAAGCATTAGCAGATTGATACACAGAGATATCAGAGGTTCCAGCCCTAAAATTTGCTCCTGAGAATAGTTATCTGCCCTTCCAAAGAGGACCAGAATACCTTTTTTATCCCCCAGTGCATTATTAAGAGGAATCAGAATCAGGCGTTGAAAGAGCCGCCAGGCCATGGTGTTACTGAGTTCTGTTTTCACCGCAGTGGAACTGTTCGCGATTAAGGGCGCGACTCGCCGCATTTGAGGAATAAGACAGGAAAGCATATCGGCAGAATGCTTCTGCAAGTGCTGTTTGTCGATTGGGTTTTCGGGATTGTAGCCTGAAAACTCTGAGATCAGCGTGCCGGAATGATTATGAAGCAGAAAAGCGAACCGACTACCGGACTGCTGGATTAGCGCTTCGAGTGCTCTGTTTAATACCTCGGGCAGGGGAATACACTGCTCTAGCTGAATCAACAGCTTCAGAGAGGTTTGCAAGGCGTTCTGAGATGCTTCTGCGCAACCTGACATGGCATTCCCTTGTGTCACGTTCGATTGGATTCTTGTTAAAAAGATCAATAGTTTAAGGCTTAGGTTATCAGCCGATAAAAATCAAACAGTAAGATGATTTTTTATGACTCTTTTTGCAGCAGATCATCTTTCTTCGCTGCTTGTGATGCCTGTATATTGTGCATACCATCAGGGCAATTTTTGTCATAACTGTTTCAGGTTAAAAACAGACCCATCTGGAGTCCTTTTAATGCACTACCCGGAAACCAAGCTTCCAAAAGTGGGTACCACTATTTTCAGTGTTATGTCTCAACTGGCTGCTGAGCATAAAGCGGTCAATCTTTCGCAGGGGTTTCCTGATTTCGACGGACCTCAAATGATCCGCGATCGTGTGACTCACTATATGCAATCCGGTGCCAATCAGTATGCACCTTTTGTCGGAGTGCCGTCGTTGCGTGAGGCCATTGCGGATAAGGTGGCCCGCCTTTATGGTGCAAAGGTTGATGCGGATGCGGAGGTAACCGTTACCTCCGGTGCTTCAGAAGCTATTTTTTCTGCCATCAGTGCAACCGTTCGGCAGGGGGATGAAGTCATCGTGTTTGATCCCTGCTATGACTGCTATGAACCTGCTATTGAGCTTAATGGTGGGGTTTGCCGGCATGTTGGTCTGGATCTGCCGGAATTCAAAATTAACTGGCAGTTTCTGGCTGATGCGATTACGCCCCGTACCCGTATGATTATTGTTAATGCTCCCCATAATCCCAGTGGCGTCAGTCTTAGTCGGGATGAGTTGGATAAGCTCGCTGAGCTGATTCGGGATACTCATATTCTCCTGCTCGGTGATGAGGTTTATGAGCATATCGTTTTTGACAATCAGTCTCACAATAGTCTTCTGACTCATGACGAATTAGCCAGACGCAGTTTTGTCATCTCTTCTTTTGGTAAGACGTATCACATTACCGGTTGGAAAATTGGCTACTGTGTTGCTCCTAAGGCGCTAACCGCTGAGTTACGTAAAGTGCACCAGTACATTGCCTTTTGTACGCCAACACCTATGCAGCTGGCGATTGCAGACTACATGATGGCTCATCCGGAATATGAGAATGAGTTGCCTGCTTTTTATCAGGCAAAGCGGGATATCTTCTGTCGGGAAATTCAGGACAGTCGATTCGATTTCAGCCCTTCCCAAGGGACCTATTTCCAGCTTGCTGATTACAGTCGTATCAGTGATCTTGACGATGTGAGTTTTGCCCGCTGGCTTACCACTGAAGCCGGTGTTGCGGCGATTCCGGTTTCTGTGTTCTGTGAAAAGCCGTCGGCTGAGATGAAGCTGATACGTTTCTGTTTTGCCAAAAATGAAGACACGCTGAAAAAGGCAGGAGAGTTGTTATGTCGTCTCTAGTTAACAAGGATCAGAAAACACAAAATGAACTCAGAGTGACCTTGGTTCAGTCGGAGCTTTTCTGGCACGAAGCTGAGAAAAATCGTGCAATGTTTGCTGACAAACTGTCCCCTTTAGCCGGAAAAACAGACCTTGTTGTGCTGCCTGAAATGTTCACTACCGGTTTTTCGATGGAACCTGAAGCTATTGCTGAGCCTGCGGATCAGGTAACACTGTCCTGGATGTTGCATCAGGCCGCTTCGCTTTCCGCCGTTGTCTGCGGCAGTGTCGCGGTCAAAGATGATGGCGGCTGTTATAACCGTTTTTACTGGGTTCAGCCCGATGGGCAATGGCAGGCTTACGATAAGCATCATCTGTTCCGCATGGCGGGTGAACACGAGCATTATCAGGCCGGCCAGAGTCGTGATGTGATTCACTATAAAGGTTGGCGAATTTTTCCGCAGATCTGTTATGACCTGCGTTTCCCGGTGTGGAGCCGCAACCATAATGAGTATGATCTGGCGATCTATGTGGCGAACTGGCCAGAGGTTCGCGAGCATCCCTGGCAGATATTGCTTCAGGCCCGAGCCATTGAAAACCTCTGCTATGTTGCTGGTGTAAACCGGGTTGGAACAGATGGTAACGGCCATCGTTACAGTGGTCGTTCTGCCTTGATTGATTTTAAAGGCCACAGCTTGGGAGATCACGATAATGGTGAGGCTTTTGTTGAAACCTATACGGTGTCTTTGAGCGACCTGAAGGGTTTCCGGGAGTCGTTTCCGGCTTTTGAGGATGCGGACCGTTTCAGTCTTGAGAAATAAGCATCGGGTTTGGATACAAAAAACCTCCTGTTGAGAGATCTTCAGGAGGTTTTTTTCGTCAGCAAGACGGTATGCTTACAATAACAGTGGATGCCGGATGCCTTTCGAATTCTGACTCAGAAAAAGGCGTATTTAATACCCAGTCCCAGTAGCATGCTGGATAGTATCGGCTGCAGTACTCTGTTTGGCAGACGAGTACTCAGGCGTGTACCAAGATGAATAGCGGGCAGAGAACCCACTAACAGGGCTGCCAGAAGCTGATAATCCACATTGCCCAGGAACATATGACCTACACCGGCAATCAGAGTCAGAGGCACGGCATGAGCCAGGTCTGTACCTATAATACGAATAGCGCTTAAAGCCGGGAAAAGAATCAGCAGAATAGCCGCTCCAAAAGCCCCGGCACCTACAGATGACAGGGTTACACAGAATCCCAGCAGGACGCCCATCAGAACTGTGAACCGGTATTTGTGTAGCTCCAGAAAACGACGAAAGGGTCCTTCTTGGGTGTTGTGCATTTTGTTAATACGGCTTTTCAGAAGCAATACTCCGGCTGTCAGCATCAGCATGACACCCAGGCTGTGAGTCAGCAGGCTTGCGTAGCTCTCCGGTGATGGGAAGTAATTCGCCAGCAGCCAAACTGTGACGGCCGATACTGGTAGGCTACCCAAGGCTAAAGAGCCCATTATTTTCCAGTCAACAGTTTTTTGCTTGTGGTGAGCAAGTACGCCGCCAGCTTTAGTGATGGAGGCATAGAGCAGATCGGTACCAATTGCGATATGAGGCGGGAAGCCAAATAGCAGTAACAGTGGGGTCATGAGTGATCCACCGCCAACGCCGGTCAGGCCAACTGCAAGACCCACAGCAGCGCCGGATAAAATGTAGAGTAGTAAATCCATATAGGCTCAGCTTATGCATTCAAGAGATTTGCTCGGCAACCAGAGCGGAAACAATCAGCAACAGGCTGTAAGTTCTTTAACAGACTGTTAGTACTGGGCTTTCTAATCGCATTTGGGTGACACTGCGGCCTAATTTATCCTGTCTGCTATATTCTTAAAAGTAATGTTTGCTTATATTTTTATGGCATAATATTCTTAAAAAACGATGACCCGAGATGATCGCGCGTTATTGAGGCGTAACAGCCCCTGCGATCCCATGAATGAGGAAGGTGGAATGAAATTACAGCAGCTGCGATATATCTGGGAAGTTGCCCACCACGATCTTAATGTGTCGGCCACCGCACAAAGTTTGTATACCTCCCAGCCTGGTATCAGTAAGCAGATCCGTTTGCTGGAGGATGAATTAGGCATCGAAATTTTTGCCCGTAGCGGTAAGCACCTGACACGAGTCACGCCGGCCGGTCAGGAGGTGATTGATCTGGCGGGCCAGATCCTGAGAACTGTAGACAACATTAAACAGGTCGCTCAGGAATTCAGTGATGACAAGAAAGGCAGTCTTAGCCTTGCGACAACCCATACTCAGGCCCGTTATGCACTGCCGGGTGTAATCAAGGATTTCATCTCTAAATATCCTGATGTTTCGCTGCACATGAAGCAGGGAACGCCGATTCAGATCGCTGAGATGGTTTCCGAAGGTTCTGCAGACTTTGCTATCGCCACCGAGGCGATGGAGCTGTTCAGTGATCTGATTATGCTGCCATGCTACCGCTGGAACCGCTGCGTGTTGGTGCCAAAAGATCACCCGCTGACCAAAGTTAAGCAGCCGCTGACCCTTGAGGATGTCGCAGAGCATCCCATCGTGACTTACGTATTTGGTTTCACCGGGCGATCCAAGCTTGACGAGGCTTTCAGTGAGCAGGGTTTGAAGCCCAAGGTTGTTTTCACCGCTGCGGATTCAGATGTCATCAAAACCTATGTACGCATGGGGATGGGTGTTGGCATTGTAGCCCGAATGGCTTACGACGAGCAGGTGGATACGGATATGGTAGCGCTGGATGCCAGTCATCTGTTTGAATCCAGTACCACCAAAATTGGTATCCGTCGTGGCACTTTTATGCGCGGCTACATGTATGACTTTGTCACCCGCTTTGCACCGCACCTTGATCGCGATCTGATCGATGAGGCGCTGGCCTGCAGTTCAAAAGCGGATCTGGAAGCCTTGTTTGATCATATCGAACTGCCGGTTCACTGATAAAAAAGACAGCGTTGAAGCCGCGCTCAAAAGTGCTGTGTTAGCCAAAAACAAAAAGGGCATCCGATTGGATGCCCTTTTTGCTTGTCAGGAGATGCAGTTTATTTCTGAAGCTCTTATTTCTCTAAGTTACCCGCATGCAGACCGCACTCTTTATGAGTCGCTTCTTCCCACCACCAGCGACCTTCGCGTTCATGCTGGTTTGGCAGGACAGGGCGCGTGCAAGGCTCACAACCGATACTGGTAAAGCCGCGTTCGTGCAGAGGGTTGTAGGGCACATCAAACATGCGGATATATTCCCAAACTTGCTGTGAGCTCCAGTTGGCCAATGGATTGAATTTCACCAGAGGGCTATCTTCAGTGCCGAATGCTGTGTCCATCTCTGCAACCGGTACATTATTACGGGTACCCGGGCTCTGATCTTTACGCTGACCGGTAATCCAGGCATCCAGTGTGCTCAGTTTGCGGCGCAGAGGTGCAACCTTACGCACGCCACAGCATTCCTGATGGCCATCTTCAAAGAAGCTGAACAGACCTTTCTCTTTAACAAAGGCTTCCAGCGCCTGATGCTCCGGAGAAACGATATCGATCTGAATGCCGTAGTGTTTACGAACGGTCTCAATAAACTGGTAGGTCTCAGGATGCAGACGACCGGTATCCAGTGAAAAAACCTGCAGCTGGCTCTTGTCTTTAATCACTTTGCTGGCGATTTCGACCAGAACCACATCTTCAGCACCGCTGAAGGAGATGGCGATATTGCCGAACTCTTCCAGAGCTTTTTCGATAATCTTTTTAGGTGACTCAGTATCAAATTCCAGTGCGAACTGGTTAGTGTTAAACGTGCTCATGCCTTGTCCTGTTATGGTGTGGCAACTGGTTTTTGACCAGTGCTCATCAAGCTGTCTGATTCTACGATCATGATTTTGGCTATAAAATATCAGTTACTTAGAAGAAAAATAAATAAAAAGTGCTTCTATGAATATGCCCTAAAGGTTCGACAAGAGGTTTTTTTATGGGATAGGTCAAAGATTCAGCCGGTGTTTATGCCTTGGTCGCGTCTGACTTAATCGGCTTTCTGTGGTAGTCTTTCGCCGTTTGTCCTCCGGCTGTTACCCGCTTAGGCAGCCTTTTATGAGGCGAAACTGATAAAGCAATGACCCTATTACCTATATAAATAGAAGGATTATTCCGTGGAACTGGCATGTCTTGACCTTGAAGGTGTACTGATCCCTGAAATCTGGATCGCTTTTGCTGAAAAAACCGGTATCGAAGAGCTGAAAGCAACCACACGGGATATCCCGGATTATGACGTGCTGATGAAGCAGCGTCTGCGTATTCTGGATGAAAACGGTCTGAAACTGCCGGACATTCAGGCAGTGATCGCAGAACTTGAGCCTCTGGAAGGCGCTAAAGAGTTTGTTGATTGGCTGCGTGAGCGTTTCCAGCTGGTAATCCTGTCGGATACCTTCTATGAGTTTGCTGCGCCTCTGATGAAGCAGCTGGGCTTCCCAACACTGCTGTGTCACAAACTGGAAGTTGATGAAGAAGGGCGTATTACCGATTACACTCTGCGTCAGCGTGATCCTAAGCGTCAGTCGGTTCGTGCCTTCCAGCTGCTGAACTACCGTGTTATCGCGGCTGGTGATTCCTACAACGACACCACTATGCTGGCGCAGGCGGAGCAGGGTATTCTATTCCACGCGCCGGACAACGTGATTGCTGAGTTCCCTCAGTTCCCTGCGGTTCACACTTATGAAGATCTGAAGGATGAGTTCCTGAAGGCGAGTAACCGCAATCTGAGCAAATAAGCTACGCTGTATTATTAGCAAGTAAGTTGCTCTGAGGATATGCCAATCGGGTCACCGGTTTGGCAATACAAAAAAGGCTTTCCGTTATCGCGGAAAGCCTTTTTGCGTTCAGGGGACAGGCATTCAGATGAGGCTTTGAAAGTGCTTACTCGTCAGACTGAAACTGTGCCTTCGTTTTGAAGTCCGGCTGCAGGGATTGCAGAATCTTACCCACTTTATGCAGTGTTTCCTGATACTCACTCTCTGCAACCGAATCGTAGACAATTCCACCACCGCCCCAGCAATCCAGACGGCTTTCACGTTCCTGGGTATCCGTATTGGTTGAAACAGATTCCAGCAGCGTGCGGATGGTGATGCTGCTGTCCATTCTGCCATTGAAGCTGATATAGGCCACTGAGCCGCAGTAGATAGCGCGACGCTGAGGTTCCAGCTCGTCGATAATCTCCATGGCGCGAATCTTGGGCGCGCCGGTAATAGACCCGCCGGGGAAACTTGCCGCCAGCAGATCCACCGCGTTTTTATCCGCCGGCAGTTCGCCTTCGACCGTACTGACCAGATGATGCACGTTGGCGTAGCTCTCCAGAGCAAAAAGCGCAGGTACTTTGACCGAGCGAGGCTCGCAGACCCGGCTCAGGTCATTGCGTAACAGGTCCACAATCATCAGATTCTCGGCTCTGTCCTTGATGCTGTTCTGCAGACTCTCGGCAATGTGCCGGTCTTCCCGGGCATCACCGGAGCGAGGTGCTGTGCCTTTGATCGGTTTGGTTTCAACATGACCGGCATTCAGCTGCATAAAGCGCTCTGGTGAGACGCTTAGAATTTTAAACGGATCAAAGTCCAGGTAGGCGCTGAAGGGAGCCGGAGTGGCTGCCCGCATCCTGCGATAAGCCTGCCAGCTGTCTCCTTTAGCGGTTGCCTGAAAACGTTGCGCAAAGTTGATCTGATAACAGTCGCCGGAACGTATGTACGCCATGATCTTCTCAAACCGGCTTTTATACTCAGGCCAGCTGAGATTGGCGGTAAAGGGTGAGGTTACTGAGAAGCTTGTCTTGCAGGATTCAGCTTGGTTTTGCGCTGGCTGATTCAGTAGTTCTTCAAGTTCATCAATCTGGCTGGCAGGGGCGACCAGTTCAGCCATCTCCAGCTCGTGATCAACCACCACAGCCCAGAGATAGATGCCGCCTAAAAGAGAAGGAAAGTTGGAGTCATCCTGAGCTGTTTCCGGCAGTTGTTCCAGCTCCCGTCCCAGATCGTAACTCAACCCGCCAATAAAGCCGCCTATAAAAGGCAGGTGATAAAGGCTTTTATCTGGGGCGGTTACCTGATGGCTGGTGCTGTGTTGCTCCAGAAGCTGCTGCAGCTGCTCAAGGCTGTTGTTTGACGTCGCAATTTTCTCGACAGGGGCGGCAGTAACAATGTCGTAGCGACCTGATGGGCTATCCGGCTTGTTACTGTCCAGTAGCACGGGGGCGTCCAGGTGACGGATGCGCTCAAAATAATCGACACCGGGTAAATAGGGCAGAGAACGGGTACAGAGCTGAGTCATAAGTGAGTGTTGTGTCTTGTCTTATGTTGAGACTTGTTTTGTGTCCTGGTTTGGTAGGGCCTGAGGCTATTGAGATGCCGGATAAACAAGCGGCCCGACCTTGGTTACTCAAAACCCGGAACACACAATCGCAGACCCTATGCTAAACAAATAGCACAGCAGCCTTCGGAAAAACGCGATATTCTAACGGCTTTTTAGTGCCCAGCCTATTTTGCAGGCGCTTTTTCTGGTTTTACGGGTGTTGGCGTGGATTTGTGCGCGCACCGTAAGCCGCCGCTTTTTTTGTTTGTTCAGGGTCCATCTTCTTAAGGTACGTCATGTCAGAACATTATCAGTGTGAAACGGCAACTCTGGATCGTCCGGATTACCGCATCTTCTATCGCATCTACCGCAATCTGCATAATCCCGATGGACGAAAGATACTCATGCTGCACGGAGCTGGTGTTGATGGGGGCTTTACCTGGGAGCCCATGCTGAGGCATTTGAGCCATTGGGGAACCTTATTAGTACCGGATCTGAGAGGTATGGGGCAGTCCGTGCCCTTGCCTGAAGGGCGTGATGAAACAGCGTTTACGGTAGAAGAGGTCGTTGGCGATGTTTCAGCGCTTTTAGACTATCTTGGCTGGTTTGAATCGGATCTGGCGGGATACTCCTTCGGTGGTCTGGTGGCGATGTTGCTGAAACAGCAGCGACCAGCAGCCTTTAAAAAGACCTATCTGCTGGAACCCGCGTTGCTGGAGCGACCGGATCTGGCCGAAATGCGTGAGGTGCGGGGTAACTACTCTGTTGCAGCGCGTATGATGCGGGAAGAGGAGCCGGTGGAGTTGGGCATCACGCATTTTCTCGATCTGATCTCACCTAAGCGCTCCAAATCGGTTCGGGTTGAGCATGCCACCGTGCATCGCCTTAAGAATCGTGTAGTGGGTTTATCTTATGCCCTTGATGCGGTCACTGATGCGGTACAACGACTGGATCGGGTTTCTATTTTGTCCGCTCAGGAGAATGTCGACAGTTTTGTGGGTGGTAAAAGTCTGGATTCCATGAAGGCCTGTCATCAGGAGGTTGCTGAGAGCCGCGCTGACTGGAGTTATCATGAGATCGGTGGCACCGACCACTCTCTGCCTTTTCAGAAACCTTCCAAAATTGCGGAAATTATTCAGCGAACGCTGCTTTAAGCGGGCTATTCGGGTCTGTGCTTATAGCGACGGACTGCAGTAACAGAGGCAAGGCGTTGCGGTGATTGCCGACACTTCTTCAGTTTAAAGTTTCACCGGTAACTTTATCGTAGACAATCAATTGGGCGTGACCGTTGGGTTGCGCCCTTTTTGTTTTTATAGCTTGTTGTTTTTAAAGAAGAAAATTGCTCTTTGAGTTGGTAGTGATTGTAGATTGTAGACAAATGCGACTTTTGTTGATGTTGACGCTTATCAAGCAATTGTCTACATTCCTCTCAACGTTAAATTGTCGACAATTAAATAACAGAAGAACACTTGGCCATGTCAGACGTTCAGTATGCATACGAAGAGGGTGAGACCCGCACCCTGGCTGATCGGGTGTTTGAGCAGATTCAAACAGCGATTGTTAAAGGCGATATTCCGCCGGGTAGCAAGATTACAGAGCCGGGCTTGGCTAAAGAGTACGGTATCAGCCGTGGACCGCTGCGCGAAGCGATCCGTCGGTTAGAAGGGCGTCGCCTGATTAAGCGTATTCCCCATGTGGGTGCGCGAGTGGTTTCGCTCTCTTTTGAAGAATTGCTCGATATCTATGATGTGCGTGAAGCGATGGAAGGCATGGCGTGTCGCCTTGCTGCCCGCAATATGACCACTGAAGAGATTGAAAGCTTAAGAGCACTACTGGCTCGCCACGAAGAAACCTCAGAACTACAAGAAGGTGTGGCGTATTACCAGAAAGAAGGTGATCTGGACTTCCACTTCCGAATTGTGCTGGGAAGTAAGAATGAGAAGCTGACCGAACTCTTGTGCGGTGAGTTGTATCACCTAGTCCGGATGTACCGCTATCAGTTCAGCGCTTCCAGCTCCCGACCTAAGCGTGCTTTTGAAGAGCACCACAGAATCGTGGACGCGATCGAACAACGTGATGAAGAGCTGGCTGAAATGCTGATGCGACGCCATATCAGTGCGTCGCGTAAAAATGTAGAACAACGTCTGCGTGAATCTCAGGCAGAACAACCCTAAGAAGAAAGGAAAAAGCCATGACTAAGTTGACTGCGGGTGCCCGTTTCCGTAAAGCGCTGGCTGAAGCGAATCCACTTCAGATTGTAGGTACTACTAACGCGTACCACGCCATGATGGCTGAGCGTGTTGGCCACAAAGCGATCTACCTGTCCGGTGGTGGTGTTGCTAACCACTCTTACGGTCTGCCTGATCTGGGTATGACATCTATGAATGATGTTCTGGCTGATGTTAACCGCATCACCAGCGCAGTTGACACGCCTCTGATGGTGGATATCGACACCGGTTGGGGTGGCGCTTTCAATATCTCCCGTACCGTTAAAGAGATGATCAAAGCGGGTGCTGCGGCCGTTCATATCGAAGACCAGGTTGCTCAGAAGCGTTGTGGTCACCGTCCGAACAAAGAGATCGTTTCTCTGGAAGAGATGGTTGATCGTGTTAAAGCAGCGGTAGACGCGAAAACTGACGACGACTTCTTCGTAATGGCGCGTACTGATGCGTTCCAGATGGAAGGCCTTAATGCAGCGGTTGAGCGTGCTCAGGCGTGTCTGGAAGCGGGTGCTGACGGTATCTTTGCTGAAGCGGTTCACACGCTGGAAGACTATAAAGCTTTCTCTGACGGCATTAATGGTGCTCACCTGCTGGCGAACATCACTGAATTCGGTGCGACACCACTGTTTAATACTAAAGAACTGGCTGAAAACGGCGCGTCAATGGTGTTGTATCCATTGTCAGCTTTCCGTGCAGCAAACAAAGCCGCGCTGAATGTTTATGAAGCGTTGCTGCGTGATGGCGACCAGAAAGCTGTGGTAGATACCATGCAGACCCGTATGGAGCTGTATGATTTTCTGAACTACCACGATTTCGAGCAGAAGCTGGATGCACTGTTTGCCGAAGGCAAAAATAAGTAATTCAGATTTCTGAACGTGTTGGCTGCCATCTGGCGGCCTTCACGGGTAAAGACTTCCAACGACTTAGAATAAAAAAATCGGACTCTCTGAGCGATTGCAAAGGAGCATAGAATGGTAGACAAGAAATTAGGTGGCGCTGGCCTGCGTGGTCAGTCGGCAGGTGAAACCGCACTGTGTACAGTAGGTAAATCAGGTGCAGGCCTGACCTATCGCGGTTACGACATTAAAGAGCTGGCAGACAAGGCACTGTTTGAAGAAGTGTCTTACCTGCTGGCATACGGCAAGCTGCCAAATCAGGCTGAACTTGATGCCTACATGGCGAAGCTGAAGACTCTGCGTGGTCTGCCTGAGCCGCTGAAAGTTGTTCTGGAGCAGATCCCGGCCGATGCACATCCAATGGATGTGATGCGCACGGGTATCTCTATGCTGGGTAACCTGGAAACCGAACAGGATTTCTCTGAGCAGACTGACCACATTGAGCGTATGTTGGCGGTATTCCCTGGCATGATCAATTACTGGTACAACTTCAGCCACAACGGCAAGCGTATCAATGTTGAAACCGATGCGGATTCTATCGCTGAACAGTTCCTGTGGACGCTGCACGATAAGAAGCCAGAGCCACTGCACGTTAAAGTGATGCACGCTTCTCTGATTCTGTACGCAGAGCACGAATTTAATGCGTCTACCTTCACCGCACGTGTTTGTGCATCTACGCTGTCTGATATTCACAGCTGTGTAACCGCGGCTATCGGCTCTCTGCGTGGTCCGTTGCATGGCGGTGCTAACGAAGCTGCTATGGATATGATTGAGCAGTGGAAGTCTGCGGACGAAGCTGAAGAAGCGATCATGGGTATGCTGGCGCGTAAAGATAAGATCATGGGCTTCGGTCACGCGATCTACCGTGAATCTGATCCGCGTAATGCCATCATCAAAGAGTGGTCCAAGAAGCTGTCCGAGCAGGTAGGTGATACTCATCTGTATGCTGTTTCTGAGCGTGTTGAGGCGGTTATGTGGCGCGAGAAGAAGCTGTTCTGTAATGCTGACTTCTTCCATGCATCGGCTTACCACTTCATGGGTATCCCGACTAAGCTGTTCACCCCAATCTTCGTATGTTCCCGTGCGTCCGGTTGGACCGCCCACGTTATGGAGCAGCGTGCTAACAACCGTATCATCCGTCCAAGTGCGGATTACACCGGTCCTGAATCTGCTGAATGGGTAGATATTAAAGACCGTGCTTAACCGGTTGTGAATCAGAATTTGGCGGGGCTGGACGATACTTGCCTCTAATGCCCTTGCCCCTGCCTTTTTTGTTCCGGCTATCGGGTTCGCCCGATAGCCACTGTTCAGATCGAGAAGGCTGGTGACGCCTTGTCTCCTCCTTTGTAAGTCCCTCTACGACCTTATTTCGAGTGGATTCCTGACATGAATACTCAATACCGTAAATCTCTTGCCGGCACCTCGCTGGACTACTTTGATACCCGTGAAGCGGTAGATGCGATTAAGCCAGGTGCTTACGCAACACTGCCTTACACTTCACGCATT
This sequence comes from Oceanospirillum sp., assembly GCA_048270425.1. Classification (GTDB taxonomy): domain Bacteria; phylum Pseudomonadota; class Gammaproteobacteria; order Pseudomonadales; family Halomonadaceae; genus Oceanospirillum. Next base: position 4,269 of record JBLWSY010000009.1, on the reverse strand, counting down.
CTGGCGGAGCAGCTGGTACGTCGCTGCGAGCCTGAAGTACTAACTGATTCCCTGAAGCAGCTGATCGAGCGCAAGCGTGATCTGGACTTTCCCTGGTACCCTGCGCGCGTGGTGTGTCATGACATTCTGGGCCAGACGGCTCTGGTTGATCTGGCAGGTCTGCGTGATGCGATCGCTGAAAAAGGCGGTGATCCGGCTAAAGTAAATCCGGTTGTTCCGACTCAGTTGATCGTTGACCACTCTCTGGCGGTAGAAGCGCCGGGGTTTGACCCGGATGCGTTCGAGAAAAACCGTGCCATTGAAGATCGTCGTAACGAAGATCGTTTCCACTTTATCGAGTGGACTAAAACCGCATTCGAAAACGTTGATGTCATCCCTGCCGGTAATGGCATCATGCACCAGATCAACCTGGAGAAGATGTCTCCGGTGGTTCAGGCTCGCGACGGTGTTGCCTTCCCGGATACCTGTGTTGGTACCGATTCCCACACTCCGCACGTTGATGCACTGGGTGTTATCTCTGTCGGTGTTGGTGGTCTGGAAGCGGAAACCGTTATGCTGGGCCACCCATCCATGATGCGTCTGCCGGATATCGTTGGTGTAAAACTGACCGGTAAACGTCAGCCGGGCATCACCGCTACTGATATCGTACTGGCGCTGACTGAGTTCCTGCGCGCAGAGCGGGTTGTTGGTGCCTATCTGGAGTTCTTCGGTGAAGGCGCCGATAGTCTGACCATTGGTGATCGGGCTACGATCTCTAATATGACACCTGAATTTGGTGCAACAGCTGCGATGTTCTACATCGACGGCCAGACAATTGATTATCTGAAGCTGACTGGACGTGAGCCGGAGCAGGTGGCTCTGGTAGAACAGTACGCCAAAGAAACCGGTCTGTGGTCTACCGCGCTTGAAACTGCGGAATACGAGCGTGTACTCGAATTTGATCTGTCGACCGTTGTTCGCAACATGGCGGGTCCTTCTAACCCGCATCGTCGTCTGCCGACTTCAGCTCTGGCTGAGCGTGGCATTGCTGATGGGTCTAAGCTGGCTGAAGCCAAGCAGCAGGAGGCTGATGGTCTGATGCCGGATGGCGCCGTCATTATCGCTGCGATCACCTCCTGTACTAACACCTCTAACCCGCGCAACGTAGTGGCTGCTGGTCTGTTGGCTAAAAAAGCCAACGAGCTGGGTCTGGTACGTAAGCCTTGGGTTAAGTCTTCTTTTGCCCCGGGCTCCAAAGTAGCAAGACTGTATCTGGAAGAGTCGGGTCTTCTGCCTGAACTGGAAAAACTGGGCTTTGGTATCGTGGCATACGCCTGTACCACCTGTAACGGTATGTCCGGCGCTCTTGATCCTAAGATTCAGCAGGAAATTATTGACCGTGATCTGTACGCAACTGCAGTACTGTCCGGTAACCGCAACTTTGATGGCCGTATTCACCCATATGCTAAGCAGGCATTCCTGGCGTCTCCGCCTCTGGTAGTGGCCTACGCGATTGCCGGTACTGTACGTTTTGATATCGAAAAAGACGTGCTGGCTGTGGTTGATGGCAAAGAGATCACGCTGAAAGATCTGTGGCCATCTGATGAAGAGATCGATGCGATCGTAGCTTCTGCAGTTAAGCCTGAGCAGTTCAAACAGATCTACATCCCAATGTTTGATCTGGGTGCTAAAGAGCAGGCGGAAAGCCCGCTGTACGACTGGCGTGAAATGTCTACCTATATCCGTCGCCCTCCCTACTGGGAAGGTGCTTTGGCGGGCGAGCGTACTCTGACCGATATGCGTCCGCTGGCGATTCTGCCGGACAACATCACTACAGATCACCTGTCACCTTCTAATGCGATTCTGATGGACAGTGCGGCTGGTGAATATCTGCACAAAATGGGTCTGCCGGAAGAGGACTTCAACTCTTACGCAACACACCGTGGTGACCACCTGACAGCACAGCGCGCAACGCTTGCTAACCCGAAACTGATGAACGAAATGTGCCGTGATGAAAATGGCGAAGTGATTCAGGGATCTCTGGCTCGTGTTGAGCCGGAAGGTCAGCAGATGCGTATGTGGGAAGCGATCGAAACCTACATGAACCGCAAGCAGAATCTGATTGTGGTGGCGGGTGCAGATTACGGTCAGGGTTCTTCCCGTGACTGGGCGGCTAAAGGTGTTCGTCTGGCCGGTGTTGAAGTGATCGTAGCGGAAGGCTTCGAGCGTATTCACCGTACTAACCTGATCGGTATGGGCGTTCTGCCGGTACAGTTCCATGAAGGCACAACCCGCCTGACACTGGAGCTGGATGGTACTGAAACCTATTCCATTAAAGGCGATCTGGCACCACGCAGTGAACTGACGCTTGAAATTAAGCGTCAAAATGGAGAACAGGTTAATGTACCTGTGATCTGTCGATTGGATACCGCTGCTGAAGTGACGGTCTACAAAGCTGGCGGTGTTCTTCAGAAGTTTGCTAAAGACTTCCTGGAGTCTGAGACAGCTTAAGCGGTTGACTCTGCTAAGCGCCCACTTCGGTGGGCGTTTATCGTTTATCCGCAATAAAAGGTTCCGGTGGTTGCAGTGATTGCGGCCACTTAACAGTATTCAGGGCGAAAACCCTTATCAGATTAGAGTGGGGCAAAAGATGGCAAGTGTTCCTCAGATTAAAATTCCAGCGACCTATATCCGTGGCGGCACCAGTAAAGGTGTTTTCTTCCGTCGTCAGGATCTGCCCGCGGCAGCTCAGGAGCCGGGTGAGGCGCGTGATAAAATTCTGCAGCGTGTGATCGGCAGCCCTGATCCCTACGGTCAGCAGATTGATGGTATGGGCGGTGCAACGTCCAGTACGTCCAAAACTGTTATTCTGGATAAAAGCACTCAGCCGGATCACGATGTGGATTACCTGTTTGGTCAGGTTGCTATCGACAAAGCCTTTGTCGACTGGTCCGGTAACTGCGGTAACTTGACCGCAGCCGTAGGCGCTTTTGCCATCGCAGGTGGTCTGGTGGATGCGGATCGTATCCCGGATAACGGCATCTGTACGGTTCGTATCTGGCAGAAGAATATTCAGAAAACTATTATCGCTCATGTGCCGATCACCAATGGTGAAGTACAGGAGACCGGTGACTTCGAACTGGATGGCGTAACCTTCCCGGCTGCTGAAGTGGTGGTTGAGTTTATGGATCCGGCTGATGGCGAAGGTTCTATGTTCCCAACGGGTAATCTGGTTGATGATCTGGAAGTACCAGGTGTCGGTACCTTTAAAGCGACCATGATTAACGCCGGAATTCCAACGATCTTCCTGAATGCGGAAGAGATTGGTTATAAGGGCACTGAGCTGCAGAAAGATATTAATGGCAACGCCGAAGAGCTGGCCCGTTTTGAAACTATCCGGGCTTATGGTGCGGTGAAAATGGGCTTGATTCAGAATATCTCTGAAGCCGTTGCCCGTCAGCACACCCCTAAAGTTGCTTTTGTTGCCCCTGCGACCAACTACACAGCATCCAGCGGTAAAGAGATCTCTGCTTCTGATATCGATATCTGTGTCCGTGCCTTGTCTATGGGTAAATTGCATCACGCGATGATGGGCACAGCTTCAGTGGCTATTGCTACTGCAGCTGCAGTACCGGGTACGCTGGTGAATCTGGCCGCCGGTGGCGGTGAGCGTGAGTCCGTAACTTTCGGTCATCCATCCGGTACCCTGCGGGTTGGTGCGGCTGCTGAACAGCAGGCTAATGGTGACTGGACTGCTAAGAAAGCAGTTATGAGCCGTAGCGCCCGTGTCATCATGGAAGGCTTCGTACGTATTCCGGGCGATACCTTCTGATAGTACTCTCACTGGCAGATAAATAGCCTTCGCCTTCTATCAGTATCGCTTTGCTAAATAAGTAGAGTTAGTTAAGAGAGAAGTTGAGCTATAAAAGCCATTAGCGCTCAGGTGCTAATGGCTTTTTTATTTTGAGACTACCGGCCTTGAGCGGATTTATGTGGTGTAAGAGTCTTATTTGTAATTATTTTACATTTTCTTCAAATCAGGGCTTGCGCCGTTCGGTTTTGTGCGTATAATTCGCCCTCGTTGTCACGGAGCAAGTCTCTCGACAGCCGTTAACATACTGTTTTTGAAAAGCTTTTAAAAACAAAGTGTTGACATCGAGTCTGGATTCAGTAGAATACGCAGCCTCGGTTGAGCGAGTGGGTCGAAGCGGTACGCTTCTTTCTTCTCTTTTAGCTCAACAAGCTCTTTAAAAATTCAGTCAGATAATTCGTGTGGGCGCTTGCCGGGAT